>JAJEFO010000123.1:65000-238219 GCA_022820365.1 Silicimonas sp. | reverse complement strand
GAAATGGAAAAGTCGCGGCACGCACGGCGAATTTTCGCGGAATCCGCCGAATCAGGGGGCATCGCCGGATCCGGCCTCAAAAATGTTGTTTGATTTCAGCGCACTAAAAAATCGTCATCCGCCATACAGAAATCGCACCCCTGCGCAACGCTCGCCGCTATTTCATGCAAACGCCGTTCATGCGCCGCCAAAGCACGGCTGCCAGACCAAATTGTCCCGTAATTCAAGATTGTTGTTGGCTCCCAGGGTACCACGCGAATCTTGCCGGGCTGAGTGCCCGTGACCGTGAAAGGATCAATTACCGCGATCCCGTTCCCGGCGGCAACAAGACTTGCGGTCGAAACCGCATTGGAGGTCTCGAACCGTGGGCGCAGTTCTACCCCGGCCTGGACAAAGCTGGCCTCGACCAGGTTCCGGAGGCGCACCGCCGGCTTGGGCATGATGATGTCGGCGTCGGAAATTGCGGCGGGCGAAAGGCAATTTTGGCCCGCCAATGGGTGCCCTGCAGGCAATATCGCCACTGCCTGCACACTTGCGAAGGTGCGCGAGGACAGTTGCCCGCGCCGCACCGGCAAGAGCGTGAGACCGACATCCGCATGCTGACCCACGATCCAGTCTTCGATTTCTGCCCGAACCTTCGTTTCAACCGAGAATCTGAACTCGGGATACTCGGCGCTAAGCTGACGAAGGACCCTGGGAAGGAATCCGCTCATCGACAACGGACCGATGGCCGTGATTCGAGAACGTGCGGCTACGTTGTCGCGAATGTCTTCCGCTGCAGTTCGGATGCTATCCAAGAGTTCCATGGCATTTTCGGTTCGATTGTAGAACTGCCGTCCTTGCTCCGTCAGATGCAGCCGCCTCCCGACCCGGTCGAAGAGCGCAAATCCGAGCTCGGCTTCAAATCCCGCAAGCATCTTGCTGACGCTCGACTGTGTCAGGCCCAGCGCGACCGCGGCCTCTGAGACGCTGGCGTTTTCGACGATGGCCTTGAAGGCCCGGAGCTGGCGAAGGCGAATGTTCACGGGTATTTATATTCCAAAAAGCCATATGAAGCGCAATGTAATTCGTTTTTGTGCTTCGAGAGAATGCGTTATGGTCACCGCCAGCATCGCCGACGGAACGCGATGAAACTTGGGAGAAAATTATGAAACGCAGAACGTTCCTTGCCACCGGCGCCGCGCTCGCCGCAACCGCCGCATTGCCCGTCGCTGCCGCAGACTGGCAGCCGCGCCGCCCGATCAACCTGGTCGTGCCGTACCCGCCGGGCGGAGGCACCAGCACCTATGGCCGGGCGCTGATCGGTCCGTTGTCGGAGAAGCTCGGCGTGCCGGTCAACATCGTGAACAAGCCGGGCGCGGGCGGCGTCAATGGCGCGACAGAAGTGGCCGCGGCGCGGCCCGACGGCCAGACCCTGATGGTCACGACGGGTGGCGCGCTGGTGATGCACTCGATCTTCAAGGACATTCCCATCGACCCGTTCGACAGTTTCGAGACTGTCGCGCAGGTAGGCGGCCTGCAAGGCTCGATCGTCGTGCCCGCGAAAAGCCCTCACAAGACGCTTGCCGAACTGGTCGGGGCGATCAAGGCAAATCCCGGCGGGCTGCGCTGGGCCCACACCGGGAGAGGCGCATTTCTGCACGTCTCTGGTCAGAGCTTCCTCGTGGCCAACGGGCTGGAGGCGACGGACGTGCCGTTCAAGGGCGGTGCCAAGGTTCGTGCTGCGGTTGTCGGCAGCCAGGTCGACTACGCGATCATCGGCGTCCAGCAAAATCGCGGCTTCGAGAACGAGATGCGCGCCTTGGCGCTGATCGCGCCGGAACGCGATGCCTTGCAGCCGCATATCCCGACGGTCGCTGAACAGGGTCTTGAGTACAAGTTCGTCAACACGCCGATCACCATGTTCGCGCCTGCGGGCACGCCCGCGGAGGTGATCGAGACCGTCAGTGCCTATGTCGGCGAGATCGTTGGCAGCGAGGCATACGGCGAAGAGATGAAGACCAAGGGCCTCCTGCCCGCCTATCTTGGACCCGAGGATGCCGAAGCGCGGTTGCGCGATCTCGCGGAAACCGTGCGGCCGATCATTGAAGGCATCATGTAGCCTGCAATGCTTGCGAAACTGGCAAAGCGTGAGGCCTTGGCGGGCCTTGCGATGGTTGCGGTTGGCTTGGGCTTTTTCACGGCCAGCTTCGGCATCGACGTGAGAGAGCAGGGCGGCATCGCCCCTCGAGTCTTTCCAATGGCCGGGGCCCTGCTGATAGCCATGCTCGGGACGGTGCAGGCTGGGCTTGGCATCGCTCGCGCAGGCCCGGTGCCGGAGGATCGGATGGCGGCAGAGGCAGGGGGCCAGGGTCATGCCCGCGACGCATGGCACATCGCCGGCCTCTTGGCGCTGTCGGCGGCCTATGTCATCGGCATCAACTTCGTCGGCTACCTGGTCAGCACCGCCGCGGCTGCCCCGATTGCGCTCTACCTTTTCGGCGTTCGCTCGATTCCCGGCCTCGCCGCTGCAGCTGTCCTTTGCCCGGCGATCTACCACCTGATCTTCTTTGTCGGCCTCGGAGTCTTTCCGCCCTATGGCCTATGGTTCGACTTGCTTGACGTGATCCAGGGGCACTGACGTGGAGATCTTTGTCGGCCTCCTTACCGTTTTCAGCGATCCATGGGTCTGCATGTGGATTGTTGCGGGCGCGCTGATCGGCATGGTCGTGGGCGCCATCCCCGGCCTGACTTCAGCCGCCGCAATCGCGATGCTGGTGCCGGTGACGTTCTACATGGAACCGCTTTCGGCGCTCGCCTTTCTGTACGTGATCGGAAAATCCGGCCGCTACGGAGGGTCGATCGCCGCGATCCTGTTCAACACGCCCGGCACCGCCGCCGCGGCAGCTACCCAGATCGACGGATTCCCGTTGTCGCAAAAGGGGCTGTCGTCGAAAGCGATGAAAGTCGCGACCGTTTCGTCAGCCATCGGAGATTTCACGGGAGACCTCCTCCTGATCCTCTTTGTCGGCTTCATCGCGAAGGTCGCGTTGATGTTAGGGCCGCCGGAATTGTTCTCGATCTATTTCGCCGCCTTTGTCGTGATCGGCTCGGTCATTGGGGATTCAATCCTCAAGGGGCTGGCCAGTGCTGCTCTGGGGATCGTCATCGCAATGATCGGCCTGGACCCGATCACCAGCCAGGACCGGCTGACATTCGACTTCTTCCAGTTGTCCGGAGGCGTGCCACTGGTTCCGATCATCATCGGCATGTTCGTCTTCGCCGAAGTCTTCGCGCAACTCGAAAAGCGCAACCGGAAGGTCGAGTCCTTCCAGGATCCGCTGAGGGACGACAAGGCCGCGAACCGGCTGACATGGGCGGAATATCGGCCCTGCCTGCCACACGTGTTTCGCTCTTCCGTCATAGGCGCCTTCATCGGGATGCTGCCGGGCCTCGGCTCTTCCATCGCCGCGTTCATTTCCTACGGCGAGGGCAAGCGCCGCGCCGCCAATGCCGACGAATGGGGCAAAGGCGCGCTCGAAGGCGTCGCGGCGCCTGAAGCTGCGAACAACGCGGTGTCCGGCCCGTCAATGGCGCCCCTGTTGACCCTTGGCATTCCCGGCTCGACCATTGCGGCGATCCTGATTTCAGTCTTCCACATTCACGGCTTTCAGCTGGGTCCGACGCTGTTCCTGACCTCTCGCGAAATCATCTACAGCCTCTTTGCGGCCGGGCTGGTCGGCATCGTGGCCTACGGCATTATCGGTTTCTACGGCGCAGCCTATGTCGGCCGGATGATCCTGAAGATCCCGACCAGGATCCTCTACCCGCTTATTTTCCTGACCGCTTTCGTTTCCGCCTATGCAGCTCGCGGCAGCCTGTTCGATGTCTGGATCATGATGATCGCAGGCGTGGCCGGCTGGCTGATGCGGAAATACGGGTTCAACCCGCCGGCCTTTATCATCTCCTTCGTCTTGGCACGCGGTGCCGAAGAGACCTTTCGCCAGTCTCTGCGACTTTCGGACGACGGACTGATGATCTTTGTCCTGCGCCCCGTCGCAGCGACCTTCATCATTGTCGGTATCGCCGTCATTCTGCTGCGCGCGCGGAGCATGTCACGAAAGGCGGGGCCATGAAGGTAGTGCTTCTCGGAACCGGCAGCCCGGTGCCCATGCTCAACCGCGCGTCGTCGGGCTATCTTGTCGAGATTGGCAACGAGTTACTCTTGTTCGACCACGGCGCCGGGGCGCATGAGAACTTCCTGCGTTCGGGGCACAAGGCGACGGATGCAGGCACGCTCTTCCTGTCGCACCTGCATTCCGATCATGTGCTGGACTATGCGCGCCTGGTGCATTCGCGCTGGGACCAGGGCGCAGGGCTGATCCCCGAACTGACCGTCTACGGTCCGGCCTACACGGCTCGGATGAGCGAGTTGCTCTTTGGCGAGAACGGCGTGTTCGACCCGGACATCAAGGGCCGCATCAATGCACCCGGATCGCAGCGCGTTTACCTCGATCGCGGCGGCACGTTGCCGCGCAAGCGTCCGGCACCCAAGGTGGTTCCGTTGTCAGACGGGCAGGTCATCGAGACCGACGCCTGGAAGGTCACCGTGCGCGAAGTGTTCCACCAGCCCGGATACATCGAGGCATTTGGCTTTCGCTTGGAAACCGACGCGGGAACGCTGGTCTACTCCGGTGACACCGGCCCTTGCGAAGCGATTACCGCATTGGCGCGGGACGCGGACATGCTGCTCCATATGTGCCATTTCATTTCCGGAACCTTCCAGCCGGACGGACCTCTTACCGCATCCGGTCACATGGAGATCGCCCGGCTCGCGGTTGAGGCCAACGTCAAGACGCTGGTGCCGACGCACTTCACGCCGCAGTTCGAGCCGCCGGGCGTGCGGGAACGCTGCATCGCGGAGATGGCGGAGGTCTTCAAGGGCCGCATTGTCTGGGGCGAAGACATGATGGAACTGACACTGGATCCACCAGGGATTGGAGTGGCCGGATGAGCGAAAGACCCAACGTACTGCTGATCTATGCCGATCAGATGCGGTATGACTGCATGTCGCCTGCAGGCAATCCGGTAATCAAGACTCCCAGCCTGCAAAGGCTTGCTGATGAAGGCCTGACCTTCGACAATGCCTTTACCAGCTATCCGCTGTGCTGTCCGTTTCGCGCTTCGATGCTGACCGGAAAATACGCCCAGGGCCACGGCATGACCCAGAACCATTTTCCCCTGCGCGCCGATCAGGAATTTCTTGGAGAGCGGATGAAGGATGCGGGCTATCAGACGCTTTACGTCGGCAAATGGCATCTGGAGGGTGGGTCAAAGCCGGGCTTTGTGCCGCCAGACCGGCGATTCGGGTTCGATCGGTTCGTCGGCTTCAATCGCGGTCATTCCTATCTTGACGGCATTTTCTTCCGTGGCAACGGCCAGCCCTATCGCTGCCGCCGGTACGAGCCGGACTACCAGACCGACCACCTGATCGAATTCATCGACGAAGCCCGCGCCGATGACCCGGACAAGCCCTTCTTCGGCTATGTCTCCTACGGCCCGCCGCATCATCCCAACGACATGCCAGCGCATTGGCGCGGGATGTATGACCCTTCCGAAGTGCCTTTGCCGATCGGAACGCTGCCGCCCGAGGAACAGGTGCGCATCCAGTCGGAACGCGTCGAAACCGATTGCGCAGGCAACATGAAGGCGGCGCTGCGGTCGCGCGCGGCCTATGGGACGAAAGGGCAGCTGGAACCGGAGAGCGAAGAGGAACAGCGGGTCTTCATCGCCGAGTATTACGCGATGATTTCAAACATCGACTGGAATGTCGGGCGTGTCCTGAATCACCTCGACAAGCGCGGCCTGGCCGAGAGCACGCTGGTGATCTTCTTCTCCGATCACGGGGACATGCTGGGCGAGCACGGCTATTATTGCGGCTACAAGCCTCAAGCCTACCGCGCCACGATGCAGGTGCCGTTCCTGGCCAGGTTTCCTGGTCGGATCAGCGCGGGGCAACGGACGCAAGCCATGATCGACGTAGGGGTCGACACGCCCGTGACGCTCCTGGATCTCGTCGGTGCCGAGCCGTTTTCCGAGGCCCACGGGCAGAGTTGCCTGAACGTCCTCGACGGTGGCGACAGTCACCGTGACTGCATTCACTACCAGACTTTCCGCATGGATGATGGTGCCTGGGGCGAATTCACGCCGGTTCCCGAAAGGGGCATCCGCACCAGGGACTGGCTCTATGTCCGCCAGCCAGACCGACGCAAGTTCCTGTTTGACCAGCAAGCTGATCCGCAGGAACTGACCAATTTGGCCGAAGATCCGGCGCACGTCGACCTGATGGATCGCTTCGACGCGCAGATCGTGGCCCACATGTCCGAGACAGGCGATGACTGGGACATGCATGCAGACTTCCCGCCGCCGGATTTCCTGACCCACGAAGCGGCGAAGGAGTATCTGGAAGACGTCCTCCTGCCCAACGCGATCGAGGTGCCGTGATGACCCGACCAAACGTCCTCTTGATCGTGTGCGACCATTGGGCGGCCGAGCATCTTGGATTCGCTGGCAATCCGGCGATCCTGACTCCCGGTCTCAACGAAATCGCGTCCTGTGGAGTGCGGTACACGAACGCCTATTCCGAATGCCCTGTTTGTATCCCGGCGCGGCGGACGCTGATGACGGGGATGACTCCGCGCAGCCATGGCGACCGTGTCTTCAACGACGGGCTGACGTTTCCGCAGGTCACGACGCTTGCCGCGGCCTTCAAGCAGGCGGGGTATCAGGCGCAGGCCGTGGGCAAGCTGCACGTGAACCCGCAACGCGACCGGATCGGATTCGACGACGTGATCCTGGACGATGAGGGGCGGCCGCAGTTCGGCGTGACCGACGACTATGACATCTACCTGGGCGATCAGGGGTTCCCGGGACGGCAGTTTGACCACGGCATGTCGAACAACCAGTACCATTGGCGACCCTGGCATCTGGACGAGACCCATCACGCCACCAACTGGGCCGCCAGGGAGATGGCCCGCACGATCAAGCGCCGCGATCCGACCCGCCCGGCGTTCTGGTACCTGGGCTTTCGCCACCCGCACCCGCCGCTGGTGCCTCCGCAAGCATACGTGGAGCTCTATCGTGACATCGAGATCGACCGGCCCTACGTTGGAGATTGGGCAAACTCGGAAGATCTGCCCTTCCCGATCCAGGCGCTTCGGGCCCGCACCAATCTCTACACTGACGAGCAGATCTTGGAGGCGAAACGTGCATTTTACGCACTTTGCACCCAGATTGACCATCAGATCCGCTACCTGATCGGCACCTTGCGGCTGGAAGGCATTCTCGACGACACGATCATCATGTTCACGTCGGATCACGGTGACATGCTCGGAAATCATGGCATGGTGGCGAAACGGGTCTTCTACGAGTCCAGCGCCAACATTCCGATGATCCTGATGCCGGACAAGGGCAACGCGCGCGTCGCTGAGGGAGCGGTGGATGACCGGCTGGTTGGATTCGCCGACGTCATGCCGACGCTACTGGACTTGGCGGACATCGATGCGCCCGAGACCGTCGACGGCGTCTCCATGGTAGGAGAGGACCGGCGCAGCCAAATCTACGGCGAATGCGGGGAAGACGACCACGCCTCGCGGATGATGCGAACAGACCGGTGGAAGTTGATCTACTACCCGGTCGGCAACCACTTCCAGTTGTTCGATTTGGAGGCCGACCCCCAGGAGATGCAAGACCTCGCAGACGACGTGGTCCACGGCGAGACCTTGACCGAACTGACCGCGAGACTCATTCCCGAACTCTATGGCTCTGACTTCGACTGGCTTTGTGACGGTGCCCTCGAGGGCAAGCCCGACCGGCCATACAATTGGGCGCCACATCGCAGCCTCAACAGCCAGCGCGGCGACGGCTGGCCGCCGGGGCCCGTCGTGGACATTCCGCAGATCGAATGGACCCGTGAACGCGATTCAAGCTGGCCGACGAACCAGTGACCTGGCCCGACGTCCTCCTTGTTGCCGTCGACCGCTGGCCTGTCGCGCCTTCGACGCGCCCTGCACACATATCGAGCGGCAGATCGGTGCGCTGATAGTACCGTCCGCGAAGAAGGCATGCTCGACGAGACGATCATCATGTTCACGTCCGATCACGGCGGCATGCCTGGCGATCATGGGATATGGGCCAGGCAGACGTTGTCCGACGGTTCGTCAAGTGTGCTGCCGATGATGCTTGTACGAGCGGTCGGGATCGAGGCACCCGCCCATATCGACGGCCGCTCGATGAAAGCCAGCGGCCAGTGGGGGCAAATCTGCGGCGAATCCTCGAGAACCTGCATCCCAGCCGCATGATGCGCGATGATCGCTGCAAGATGATCTGGCATCCATGCGGCAAACCATGGAATTGCCGTCGCCCCGTCGGCAGCTTTCCATTCATCAGTGCAGGCAGTTTGTCATGCCGCACCAAGATTGCTTCGGACACTTCGGGTCAAGGCGTCGCGGGCAGGGTTGGGCGCAATCTGCACGTCCCGATTGAACCGGCAGGTGGGCGCGTGTTGATTCCCGGCGTGCGTCCGAAACAGGACGCAGTGACCGGATACCGGCCACGCGTCAGATCAGGCTTCCTTGTTCTTCAGCCCCTGAAGCGCTTGCGCGAAGGGATTATCAGGATCGATTCGGTCCTTTTTTGGCGGACGGGCCTCGAAGCGGCCGGACCTGGCATTTGGCTCGTTCTTCGGCTTTTCCTTTCGGGGCGCCTTCTTCCCTTTCCGCTGGGGTCGCGCGCCTTTCCTTTGGTTGCTGCGCCGTCCACTCCAGACAAACGTATAGAATTCCTCGATCTCCGGGCCGTCATCGACTGAATCAGGCTCTTGTTGAGTGGCGTTGGCTTGATCGCCGGGCTCTGCCGGAGCGGAAGCTTCCGGAGCCGTCTCAGGAGCCTCCGGAGCCGTTTCAGGAGTGTCCAGTGTCGGCTTCCCTTCGGATGACGAGAATTGATCCGTTGCTTGTCGCACTTTCTCCCGCTCGCCGCGCTTCGCCTTGTATCCAAGCCCTTCCATCAAGTTCGCAAATTGCACGAGCGTCGTTCCGGTGATTGAGAGCATGTCGGGCGTTGCTTCGAAACCGCCGCGGCTGTCTTCAGTTCGGAGCATGTCCGCGAGCCGTTCCAGCATGTCGATGCGGATCGCGCGTTCTCCGGCCGGCCGGTACCCGGATTTCAGGTAAACGGCAGCAGGGATTTTCTGGACCGCGGGAATCGTGACGAGGCCCGGCGGCGGACTTTGCGGAAACTCCTCGTCGCCGCGTGCCAGCGACCAGAGCACGAGTCTCAACCGGGTCGGTGCCGGCTTCAGCAAATCCGGCATGAAGATCGTGAACTGACCGAAGCGAATGCCGTGCTTGCGCAGGACGCCGCGTGCCTCCTGATCGAGTTCCTTTACCTCGCTTGCAACCTCGCGGCGGTCAATGATGCCCATGGCCTCTACCATGCGGAACCCGAAGCCCTTGGTGATGCCGCTCAAGCTCTCGTCGTTCCTGATGTTGAGCAGGGGAAGAAAATGCAGCGCGATCTTCCGGTCGATGAAGTGCTGGAGCCGACGCTCAACCTTTTGCGCAACATCCGCGTCGACTTCGTCATCGACGAAGGACGCCACCTGCGGTTTCAGCGGGTCGTCGCCGGTCACGAGCTTGCCGACCGGGTGCTCTCCCCACATCAGCCCGCCCTGGTCCGTGAAGTCCATTTCGGTATCAGGTGAATTGTAGAACCGGTCCGCGCGCAGGCGGAATTCCGGTACAAGTGCCGCGATGGCCGCTGCGCGCACGGTCTTGGCCTCGTCACCGGACACGTCCACGTCCTGGCGGAACCGAAAGCCGTCGATGTGGCCGACGAACTGGCCTTCTATCGTGACTTCGCCCTTGTCGTTGACCTCGGCCACGAGGTTCTCCTTCTGCTTCAAACCGCGCATCAGGATCGACGTGCGCCGGTCGACGAATCGTCTTGTCAGTGCCGCGTGGAGCGCATCCGACAAACGGTCTTCTACAGCGCGAGTGAAGTCCCGCCAATGGGATTCGTTGGGACACCATCCGCTGCGTTGCGCGACATAGGTCCATGTACGGATGAACGCGAGACGGCGCGACAGCATGTCAATGTTGCCGTCCGTGCGGTCGATGTGCTGGATCTGCCCGGAAAGCCAGTCCTCGGGAATCTCGCCGCTCTCATGCAGATGACCATGGATCGCTCCGAGAAGTTCGGCATGCTCCTCATGGCTGATGCCGCGGAAGTCCGGGATGCTGCAGACATCCCAGAGAAGCCTGACGGAGGGTTCGTCCTTGGCACGTGCGCGGATCTCGGATTGACCGGCGAGCACCCTCAGCGCGATCAGGTCATCGGCGTCTCGGGCGCGCACGAGGCGGTCGCCGTCTGCAGGCATCTCCAGGGATTCGATGAGCCGTTCAACGCTGCTGAAGTCCAGTCGGTGGTTTCTCCATTGGAGCCTTTGTACCGGGGCGAAGGAATGCGTGGTGATGGCCTTGACCACGCCTTCGGCAAGAGGCGGCGCATCGCCCGTCACTCCGAATGATCCGTCAGTCTGGAACCGGCCGGCCCGGCCCGCGATCTGCGCCAGTTCGTTCGGTGCGAGGTCGCGCACCTTGCGCCCGTCGAACTTGCTGAGGCCGGAGAATGCGACATGTCCAATATCGAGATTCAGGCCCATGCCGATTGCGTCCGTGGCGACGAGATAGTCAACCTCGCCGCTTTCGTACATGGAGACCTGGGCATTGCGGGTGCGCGGGGACAGCGCGCCCATGACCACCGCTGCTCCACCCTTCTGACGCCGAACCAGTTCCGCGATCGCATACACGTTCTCGACCGAGAACCCGACGATCGCGGATCGATGCGGCAGTCGGCTGATCTTCTTCGCGCCCGTGTAGGAGAGGGTAGAAAGTCTCTCGCGGCGCTGGAAGCTCACCTTGGGCACGAGCGCAGAGATGGAATCGCGCATTGTGTCGGATCCCATGAAGACGGTTTCCATCAAGCCCCTGGCCCGGAGCAGCCGATCCGTGAAGACATGCCCGCGCTCCGGGTCGGCGGCGAGCTGGATTTCGTCGACGGCAAGGAAATCGACCGCCATGTCCCCTGGCATCGCTTCCGTCGTGCAAACCCAGTACTGGGTTCGGCTCGGGATGATTCTTTCCTCACCGGTCAGGAGGGCCACCACCGAGGGCCCGCGAAGGTGGACAATCTTGTTGTAGATCTCGCGGGCGAGCAGTCTGAGCGGCAGGCCGATGATCCCCGTCCTGTAGGCCAGCATCCGCTCTACAGCATAATGTGTCTTTCCGGTATTCGTGGGACCGAGGGCCGCCGTGACGCGGCCTTGCATCTGTGGCATGGGAGGGCAGGTCAGGAATGTCTGTCGAGGTGCTTAAAGCGGATCGCAATCGACGTGGCAAGCCCATGCGCGCGGTCGAATTTGCCGTGTTGACTCGGCCGTGCCCGCTTGTATAAGCGCGCCTTCATTGGTGTTGGTGGCCCCCGCAAGGGGATGCCTGTCGGCCATTTGGCAGAGGACAACGCCCTTCAAGGTCGCCTGAATGTCAGGCGGCACACAGGAAGGAGATCAGCCGTGACCAAACGCACAGCTGCCAAGTACAAGATCGACCGCCGGATGGGAGAGAACATCTGGGGTCGGCCAAAATCCCCGGTCAATCGCCGCGAGTACGGCCCGGGCCAGCATGGACAGCGCCGCAAGGGCAAGATGTCCGACTTCGGACTTCAGTTGCGCGCCAAGCAAAAGCTCAAGGGATATTACGGCGACCTGACCGAAAGGCAGTTCCGCCGCATCTTTGCCGAGGCGGAACGGGTCCGGGGAGATACCGGCGAGAATCTGATCGGACTGCTGGAGCGACGTCTCGACGCCGTCGTGTATCGCGCCAAGTTCGTGCCGACCATCTTTGCCGCGCGCCAGTTCGTCAACCACGGGCATGTCAGGGTGAACGGTAAGCGCGTCAACATTCCGTCCTACCGTGTCAAGGAGGGCGACGTGGTCGAGGTCCGAGACCGGTCGAAGCAAATTACGATCGTGCTGGAAGCGGTCGGACTGCCCGAGCGCGACGTGCCTGACTACATCGAAGCGGATCACTCGAAGATGACGGCCACATTCGTGCGCACCCCGGGCTTGGCGGATGTCCCCTATCCCGTGCTCATGGAACCGAACCTGGTCGTCGAATACTACGCACAGAACTAGCCGCCTCGTCCTGCAGGACGGGTAGCCGGCGCGACGAGGTCACGGCCCTGCGTTGACACCGGTTGGCCCCCGGCAGGGATACGCATCGCGGCCCGACCCTGCGCGTGGCGCGGTGATGCGAACGGTTGCATTTCGCCAGTGATCCAGGCCGCGGTTTCTGAATGGGCCGATTGGCTCCATGTTCGCGGCTCAAGGGAGGCTTTCCATGCCAGGAATCGTCGAGATCGACGACCTTCACAAGACCTATGACGGTGGGCTCGAGGCCCTGAAAGGCATTACGCTCGACATCGAGGAGGGCGAAATTCTTGCCCTGCTCGGGCCCAACGGCGCAGGCAAGACGACGCTGATTTCGACGATTTGCGGGATCACCCGGCCCACGTCAGGACGAATCTCCGTAGGCGGGTACGACGTGCAGTCCGAATGGCGTGCGGCGCGTAAGCTGATCGGACTTGTGCCCCAGGAAATCAATCTCGAGCCATTTGAATTCGTGCAAAGCACGTTGCGTTACTCGCGCGGACTCTTTGGCAAGCCCCGCAACGATGCGCTGGTCGACGACGTGCTGAAGGACCTCGCGCTTTATGACAGGAGGGGCAGCAGGACGTCAGAGCTGTCCGGCGGCATGCGGCGCCGTGTTCTGATCGCCAAGGCCTTGGCGCACGAGCCGCGCGTCCTGTTCCTGGACGAGCCGACCGCCGGCGTTGACGTTGAGCTTCGCCGCGACATGTGGATGCTCGCAGAGCGGCTGCGTCAGGACGGTGTCACCATCATCCTGACCACGCACTACATCGAGGAAGCCGAGGCCATAGCCGATCGGGTCGGAGTAATCAATTCCGGTGAGCTGCTGCTGGTCGAGGACAAGTCCGCGCTCATGCAGCGCCTTGGCCGGAAGGAAGTCCGGATCAAGCTGGCGCAGCCCGTCGAGACCGTCCCGGACTCTCTAGCCGAATACGACTTGGTGCGCTCCAAAGACGGCAGGTCGCTGACCTATGTCTACAAGACAACCGGAGAGCGTACGGGAATCACCCGTTTGCTCACGGCTGTGCAAGCCGCCGGGCTGACGCTGGCCGACATCCAGACTCGCCAGAGTTCGCTTGAAGAGATCTTCGTGCGTCTTGTTCGGGAGGACGCTGCATGAACTGGTACGGCATCGCCGCAATCTGGCGTTTCGAAATGGGGCGGTTCTTCCGTTCCATTTTCCAGTCGATCGTGTCGCCGGTGGTTTCGACCGCGCTCTATTTTGTCGTTTTCGGCGCCGCCATCGGCAGCCGCATGCCTGAGATCGAAGGCGTGTCCTACGGGGCCTTCATCGTGCCAGGACTGATCATGCTGACCGTCCTGCAGCAATCGATCCAGAATGCGGGCTTCGGAATCTTCTTTCCGAAATTCATGGGCACGATCTACGAGGTTCTGTCGGCACCCGTCTCGTCGCTTGAAATCGTGATTGGCTATGTAGGCGCTGCCGCCACCAAGTCGATGCTAATCGGGCTCATCATTCTCGTGACATCCCTGTTTTTCGTGGATCTTGGCATCGCCTATCCCGCATTCATGCTGGCATTCCTGGTTCTGACCGCGGTCAGCTTCTCGCTGCTCGGGTTCATTCTCGGCATCTGGGCGCGGAATTTCGAGCAATTGAACCTGGTGCCGCTCCTCGTGGTCACACCGCTCGTCTTCCTCGGCGGGTCCTTCTATTCGGTCAGCATGCTGCCTCCGTTCTGGCAGAACGTGTCCTTGCTGAATCCGGTGCTCTACCTGGTCTCCGGTTTCCGCTGGTCATTTTTCGGCACGGCGGATGTGCCGGTCGTGGCCAGCCTTGTCGCGATTTTCGTCTTTGCGGGACTCTGCCTGGGCATCGTCTGGTGGATGTTCAGAACCGGCTACAGGCTGAAGTCCTGAGCGTGATGCGGCCATGACCGGCCGCAGGCTGCATCATTCCAAGGGCGTGAGCTCGCATGCGGCACGGTTGCGCTCGGTTGTTTCGGGATCGCAGAGCCTGGTCGCCTCCGTCGAAACGGCCGCACTGGCCGCCGCCACGCCCCATCGCAGGCATTCGCCGACCGGTTCGGCATTGGCAAGCGCCAGCGTGAAGGCGCCGACGAAGCTGTCGCCTGCGCCGACCTTTGAAACGACCGGTCCGGGCGGGCTGACGGCGTGCCATGCCCCGTCATTGTCTGCCAGCACCGATCCGTCCGCGCCTCGGGCGACGATGACGACACGTGCCACGCCTCTGTCGACGAGTTCGCGGGCGAACCTGGCCGTGTCGGCTCGCGTGGGCAGGGGGCGGCCCGCCAGCTCTTCGCCTTCCTCGCCGTCCATGCGCAGGACGTAGACGGCGTCGTGCGGCTTCTCGGCGAGGTGGAACAGGGCCGGTCCGGACGTATCGACGATGAGGTGCGCCCGCTGCCCCGCCACATGATCCGCAAGGATGGAAGGAAAGTCCTTGGCGACACCGGGCGGCTGGCTCCCGGAGAGCACGACAAGCGTGTCTTCGCCGGCCGCCTGGTCGACCGAGGCAAGAGCGCGCGGCACGTCGTGCTCCTGCCAGACCGGTCCGGGCATGACGAACCGGAACTGGTCGCTTGACGCCCGATCTATCACCGACATGGATTGGCGCGTTTCGCCCGGACCCTGAAAGGCGACAGTGGGCACGCCTTCGAGCGCGAGCAGTTGCAGGAGATGTGCACCGGTGGCGCCGCCGATGGCAACGAGCGCCGTGGCTTGGCCACCTAGGAGCTTGACGGCCCGCGCAACGTTGATGCCGCCGCCGCCTGGGTCGATCTGCGGCTCCGAGCAGCGGAGCTTCAATTCGGGCACGACATCAGGTGCCGTCGTTGAGAAATCGACGGTCGGGTTCAGTGTGATGGTCAGAACGTGGGACTTCATTAGCCGAAATTCCTTGAGAGGGGCTGTGAGGGAATGCCGGCTTGGTCCCGGCACAAGCGATCGCCCTTCGGGTCATTGGCCGCCCATGGCCGTGCCGGACGGATGCTCATGCGGCGGGCGCCGTGCCCGGCCATCATAGACCTGGCTTCTTCTGGAGAAGCGGCATGACGTCTGCCATTTCGGGGCCTCGCGACTGGCCGGTGATTGCCAGGCGGAGCGGCATGAACAGCTTCCTGCCCTTTCGTCCGGTCTTGTCGCTGACCGCGCAAGTCCAGGCGGACCAGGTGTTTGCATCGTACGGAGGAGCGGGAAGCAGGTCGAACGCATCGCTGACAAATTCGCGATCCTCTTCGGCGACATCCTTTGGATCCGAGCCGGCAAGAGATTGCCACCAGCCGCCTGCCTCGGAGCGTCGCGAGACGTTGGCGCGCACGGCATGCCAGTACTGCTCACGCAACGCTCCCGGAACGGCGCTCAAGTGATCCGCGACGTCCTCGGCGGCGAGTCCATGCACGACGCGCGCGGTGAGTGGTTCCAGATCCTCCGGGTCGAACTTCGTGGGTGCGGCACCGAAGCGCGCGATGTCGAAGCCCTCAATCATCTCATCGTGGCTAGCGCACAGCCTGACCGGGTCTGACGAGCCCAGCCTGGCCATGAGGGACAGGATTGCCATCGGTTCGATTCCGTTTGCACGCAATTCACGCAGGCTGAGCGTGTTCAGCCGCTTTGCCAGCGGTTCGCCCTTGGCGTCGGTCAGGAGCGAGTGGTGGGCAAATTCCGGAGGCCGGCTCCCGAGCGCTTCCATCGCCTGGATCTGGGCAGCGGTATTCGTCACGTGGTCCGAACCGCGAACCACGTGCGTGACACCCATGTCGAGGTCGTCGACGACCGAGGCCAGGGTATAGAGCATTCGCCCGTCCTGCCTGATCAGCACCGGGTCCGACACGCTGGCCGCGTCGATCGACATGCGGCCAAGGATCAGGTCTTCCCACTCGATCCTTGCGCGGTTCAGCTTGAAGCGCCAGGCACCTGCGCCGCGTTCGGCCCGAAGTCGATTCCTGTCTGCATCCGAGAGATCGAGCGCTGCCCGGTCGTAGACCGGAGGCCTTCCCATGTTCCGCTGCTTCTTGCGCTTGAGCTGAAGTTCGGTGGGGGTTTCCCAAGCCTCGTAGAACCGCCCCAATTCCCGGAGCCTGTCTGCGCTCTCGTTGTAGAGATCAAGTCTGGCGGACTGGTGTTCGACCCGGTCCCAATTTAGGCCGAGCCACTCGAGGTCTTCCCGGATGGCGTCGACATATTCCTGCCTGGAGCGTTCCGTGTCGGTATCGTCGATGCGCAGGATGAAGGTACCGCCCGCCTTCCGCGCGATCAGCCAGTTCAGAAGTGCGGTGCGCAGATTGCCGACATGGATGAGACCGGTTGGCGAAGGCGCGAATCGGGTGACGGTCATGGGGATCTCCTGATCGGCAGTGCCTCTTTCATATGAGTTGGGAATTGTCCATATACGGAGCGTGATGGACTGGCAGGTGGCAGAGGCGCCGAATGCGGCGGTTATCGAGGCCATGGCGGTCGCATCCGTCGAAGCCTTGCCGAAGAAGTTCCGAGATCATGCCCGCGCCGTGGTGATCCAGGTCGAGGAATTTGCAGGGGACGACATTCTTGCCGATCTGGAAATCGACGATCCGTTTGAATTGACGGGTCTTTATGACGGCGTTCCGCTCACGGAAAAGTCCGTGTCGGACCAGCTGGGGCAACCGGACGCGATATGGCTCTTTCGTCGGGCCATTCTGGAAGAGTGGATTGAACGCGGCGACGTGGCGCTTTCCGATCTCGTGGCGCATGTCATGGTTCACGAACTGGCGCATCACTTCGGGTGGTCGGATGAGGACATCGCGAGCATTGACGAATGGTGGACGTAGGATGCACATCAAGTCGTTGCTTTCCGGCGCCATCGGAACGCACGATGCCGTAGTACGGGCATCCAAAAAACCGCTTCAGAAAGACCAGGTTGTGCGTTCAAGGTTCCCGTATGGGGCGGGTGCCAAGCGGTTATCCGTGCGACCAGCGTCTGTGGCAGGACGTTTCGGCTCAGTTTAGGCGCAATCCGGTGTCAGGTGCGAAGTATGACACCTTTCCAAGATCGAACGCCAGCTTTTGGGTCTTCCCGGGCTGAGCGGTCGTTTCCGAGTGCAGTCGCGCTGTGACGCTCTTGCCGCCCAGTTGCATGACGACGAAGGTGTCTGCGCCGGTGGGTTCCACGATGTCGATAATGCAGTCTGCCGCCTGCGTATCTCCTCCTCCGCGCATTTCTGGATCCGCGATGTCCTCTGGGCGCACACCGAGGATGACATCGCTCGGCAAATCGCGATTGACCTGGTCTGTCAGGACTATCGGTTCCCCGTCCTTGCGCAAGATTTCGATATTCGTGCCTTCGTCGTTTGACCGCGTTTTGGCCGGTATCAGGTTCATCGCGGGGCTGCCCATGAAGTCTGCCACGAACAGGTTTGCGGGCCGATTGTAGATTTCGGATGACGTCCCGATCTGCTGGATTTCGCCGCCCTTCATGACAACGATCTTGGTTGCCAGCGTCATCGCTTCGATTTGATCGTGCGTTACGTAGACCATGGATGCCCCCAGGTTCTGGTGCAGTGCCTTGATTTCGGTTCGCATCTCAACGCGGAGCTTCGCGTCGAGGTTCGAAAGCGGCTCATCGAACAGAAACAGCTTAGGGTCCCGAACCAGCGCACGACCCATTGCGACTCGCTGCCGTTGTCCCCCGGAGAGCTGGCCCGGTCGGCGGCCAAGCAAAGGCTCGATCTGAAGCTGCTGCGCAACTTGCGCCAGCTTTGCTTCTTGCGTCGACTGATCGACCCCACGAACCTTCATGCCAAAGGTGATGTTCTTCGCAACGCTCATCGTTGGATAGAGCGCGTACGACTGGAAGACCATCGCGATGTTCCGGTTCTTTGGGCTGACGTTGGTCATGTCCTGCCCGCCGATGCTCAGATTTCCGCTCGAAATCGGTTCCAGGCCGGCTATGCAGTTCAAGAGGGTGGACTTGCCGCAGCCAGAAGGGCCGACAAGGACCAGGAAGTCACCGGAATCGATGGACACGTTGATGTCTTTCAGGATCTCCAATGACCCGTAGTTCTTGTAGAGATTCTGGATTTCCAAGATCGGAGCCATCGGAATTATCCTTTCACAGATCCGGCGGTCAGACCGCGTATGAAATACTTGCCGGCGACGACGTAGACGAGCAGCGTCGGAAAGGCCGCAATGATCGCGGCGGCCATGTCAACATTGTATTCCTTTACGCCCGTAGTCGAGTTTACGATGTTGTTGAGAGCTACGGTTACGGGCTGGGTTCCGGCCTGGCTGAAGGACACGCCGAACAGGAAGTCGTTCCAGATCTGGGTAAATTGCCAGATGACGGTCACAACGATTATCGGCAGCGAGAGCGGAAGGAATATCGACCAGAAAATCCGGAAGAACCCTGCACCGTCGACCTTGGCGGCCTTGGTGAGTTCAACTGGTATCGTGACGTAGTAGTTGCGAAAGAACAGGGTCGTGAACCCGATGCCGTAGACGACGTGGACAAAGATCAGGCCCTGAATGGTCCCGGCAATCCCCATGATGCCCAGGACGCGTGCCATCGGAAGCAGCACCACCTGAAATGGGATAAAGCAGCCAAAAAGCATGAGCGCGAAAATGATGTTGGCCCCGCGAAAGCGCCATTGGGCGACTACGTAGCCGTTTATCGCACCGACAAGCGTCGAAATCGCTACGGCAGGAACCGCAATCAGAACAGAATTCCAGAAATACGGCTTCACTCCTTCGCACTTTATGCCCGTGCACGCGCCGGACCACGCGGTAAACCAGGCGTCAAAGGTCACTGCGCGCGGCAAGGCGACTAGGTCGCCGGTGCGAATTTCCTCAAGGCTTTTCAGCGATGTCGTGACCATCACGAAGAGCGGCATGAGATATATCAACACGAAGAATCCCAAGGCGATGTAAAGGCTCCAGCGAAGGAGAACCCTGACGGCTTGGCTTTGCCCGCGGGCCGGCGAGGTCACAAGTTCAGTCATCCTTTTGGGATCTCAGTTCAGAGTAGAGATAAGGAACGACTATGGCGAAGACGACGGCCATCATGACCATGGCGGAACTCGCTGCTTGCCCGATGTCGCCGCGTGAAAACGCCATTGCGTACATGTAGGTCGCGGGAAGGTCCGTGGCGAATCCCGGCCCGCCGCCGGTCAGTGCGATCACGAGGTCAAAACTCTTGATCGCCAGGTGCGCCAGCACGATGAATGCGGACAGGAAGATCGGCGCCATCGATGGAATGATGATTGCCGTGTAGATGCGCCAAGTCGGTATTCCGTCCACCTGCGCGGCCTTGATGATCTCGCCGTCGACCGATCTCAGGCCGGCCAGAAAGAGCGCCATCACGAATCCCGAACTCTGCCAAAGGGCCGCGATCACGACGGTGTAAATTGCCATGTCCGGGTCTACGATCCAGTTGAACGAGAAGCGCTCGAAACCCCAGCCCTTGACCATTGCCTCCAGCCCAAGGCCAGGGTTGAGTATCCATTTCCAGGCCGTCCCCGTGACGATCATCGAGAGCGCCATCGGGTACAGATAGATCGTGCGGATCGCACCTTCGGTTCGGATGTTCTGGTCCAGCAGGATGGCCATCAAGAGCCCAAGGGCCATTGCAATGACGATGAAGAGCGCCCCGAAGATATAGAGGTTGTTCAGCGCAGTGTCCCAGCGAGGCGAGGCAAACAGTCTTTCGTACTGAATGAGCCCCTCGATCTCGTATTTCGGCAGCAGACGAGATCTGGTCAGGGATACCCAGGCTGTCCACGCAATGAACCCGTACACGAACACAAGAACTGCCACGAATGACGGCGCAAGCATCAGCTTGGGCAGATGGTCTTCAAGCCACTTGGTCATGAACTGGATCCCTACGTTCGGAACTCCGCCGCGGGAAAACCGCGGCGGAGCCGTCATGCAGTTGATCACATGCTGTTTGCAACTGCCGTTGCCAGTTGCTGAACGGCATCTTCAGACGACATGTCAGAGTTGAAGTGGGCAGTCACGACATCAGTGATCGCACCTGCCTGGGCACCGCGCAGCGCCATGCCGTGGGCATAGCTTGGCAGAAGGGAGCCGCCTTCATTGGACGCGGCCATGTCGCTTGCCGACAAGTGGGCGCAGCTGTCAAACTCATCCAGTGCGACGTCGACGCGCGCCGGGATGGACCCCTTGTTGAGGTTGAACACCTTCTGGAAGTTCTTGCCGACGATCAGCTTGGCCAGCAGCTGTTGTCCAGCCATCTTGTCAGAGCCGTCAACGGCGAACATCGCGAAGCTGTCAACGTTGTAAAGGAAACCGTCGCCTGGCGTCGAGGCGCAAAGGAAATCTTCTCCTGGCGCCTTGCCGGCGGCCAGGAATTCGCCCTTGGCCCAATCGCCCATGATCTGAAACGCAGCTTCGCCGTTCATCACCATCGCGGTTGCGAGATTCCAGTCGCGTCCGGGGAAGTTCGGGTCAACGAATCCGCGCAGGGTGCGCATCTGGTCAAACACCGACTTCATCCCGTCGGACTTGAGCGTGGCCTCGTCGAGTTCGACGAAGGCCTTGTGGAACCCGTCCGCGCCCAGGATGCCAAGCGCCACTGCTTCAAAGACTGTGGCGTCCTGCCAAGCCTGACCGCCATGGGCCAGAGGAATGATGCCTGCAGCCTGGAGTTTTTGGGCCGCGGCATTGAACTCGTCCCACGAAGACGGCATCGCAATGCCGTTTGCCTCGAGTACGTCTGCATTGGCCCAGATCCAGTCCACGCGGTGCACATTGACCGGCGCTGCGCACCAGGTGCCTTCGCACATCATGTGGCCGGCAATGGAGGCAGGTAAGACATCTGCCCAGCCTTCGGCCTCTGCAACTGCAGATATGTCGGCAAGCACACCCTCTTCGTACCACTCCTGAATTGCCGGACCCTTCAGCTGAACGGCTGTCGGTGCATTGCCAGACAAGACACGCGCTCGAAGTGCGGTCATGGCTGCGTCACCGCCGCCGCCGGCAACGGGCATGTCGGTCCAGGAGCCGCCATTTGCAGCGAATTCTTCCTGCAGAACGGCTACGGATTTTGCTTCGCCACCGGACGTCCACCAGTGAAGCACTTCGGCTTCAGGGCCTGCGTAGGCCGCGCTTGATGCGACCAGGGCAAGTCCCGAAACGGCGCCAAAAACATGGGATTTCATTTTGCTTCCTCCCTAAAAGATGCCGCGATTGCGGCCAGATAAGTGGATCTTCTAGGTGCGGGTCCGAGCGGTTCAATCCGCAAGGGTTCGCTTTTTCGACCACGGAGCAAGTTTTTTTCCCTGTCCGTTACACGTTGTTACCTAGCGCTCGATTCTGTTGCATGATGTTACATAAACCGGCTCAGGCAAGTCACGGATCCGGACTTCATGGGAGAGCTTGGCGTGACGATTCCCAGAATACTGGTCGTCGATGACGATCCCGAAATGCGCAACATGATGACGCAGTTTCTCAGGCAGAACGGGTCCATCGCTCTGCCTGCAGCCGCTGAATTCGAGATAAGCAGGCACCTGGAGGCCGGTCGAATCGACTTGATCCTGCTTGATGTCATGCTCGGAGACGAGAACGGGCTGGACATCTGCCGAAGGCTTCGCACGGAGCAGGACGTTCCGGTGATCATCGTCTCGGCGCTTTCTGCCGACAACCAAAGGATGGCCGGCTATGAGGTCGGCGCGGACGACTACATCGTCAAGCCGTTCAATCCGAAACTGCTGCTGGCGCGGGTAAAGGCGGTCCTGTCCAGAGCCCGACGGTCATCTTCCCTGGTCCACCGGCGCAACACCAAGACGTACAGGTTCTCGGGCTGGACCTATGACGCAAAGCGCAATGTCGTTCTTTCTCCGGCAGGTGTTCAGGTTGCGCTGTCCCGGCGCGAAATGGCACTGTTGCAAACCTTGCTGGCCAACCAGCATATTCCATTGACGCGCGAGGAAATCGCGGAAGCGCTGGACGTTGCCGGCGATGCTGCACAGTCCCAGGACAAGGTCGGACGTTCGATCGACATGCTTGTCGCCAGGCTGCGTTCGAAGATTGAGGCCGATCCGAAGGATCCAAGAATCCTGAAAACAGAACGAGGCACCGGCTATATCTTCTCCGTAGACGTGACGGAATCAGATACTTGAGCAGCAGCCTGCGAACCCTGGGAACCGGTCTGGTCCTCACTGCATTCGCCGCAGGCCTGATTTCGATGTGGATCTGGATGCAATCCGTCAACGCCTGGCGTGCGCATCTAGACCGGGCATTTTCAGCTGGCGTCGTTTTGCATGGTGACTTGCTGCGCGGATCGAACAAGGAAAGCGGCTACTCAATCCGGCCGCTTTCGCCCCGCGATCAGCAACTTGCCGATGCCGGCGAATTCCGCCAGCTGCCTGGCGCACCCAAGCCCGTTTTCGTAACCAACGTGCCGATCACCGCAGGCAGCGAGAATCCGCTGGACAGCAAGAGACTCGACTTTGTCGTCCTTTCGGCGGATCTTGTGTATCCGCTTGCCAATCTGCCGCCCCAGATCGGCAAGACGGCGCAATCAGCGACCGGTGACCTGGCGCGCCTGCTTGCTTCCTTCTGCAGCGACCCCCTTGTTCTGGCCCAGATTGACGAAGCACACTGGGTGCAGATCGACGGCACGTCCGTTTGGGGATGCGGTGCCGCGCCCTCGGACAGAAGAGTCCTGGCCGCA
The DNA here is from genome assembly GCA_022820365.1 of Silicimonas sp. Taxonomy (GTDB): domain Bacteria; phylum Pseudomonadota; class Alphaproteobacteria; order Rhodobacterales; family Rhodobacteraceae; genus JAJEFO01. Next base: position 215,330 of record JAJEFO010000123.1, on the reverse strand, counting down.
CTCATTGCACTGATTGCGTTGGCGATCCTGGTCACCTCCGCTCTCAACATTTCATCGGCGTTCACGGATTTCGCCGAACGCCTGCGAGGCCGCAGGGCACTGGGCGGTCCGGAGAGCTACGAGGCCGAAGGCCCCAAAGAATTGCAGAAGATCGTCGATGCGCTGAACACCTACCTGGAGGTCGAACGCAGCCAGTTGCAAGAAAGAGCGGCCGTGTTGTCCGGTGTAAGCCATGACCTCGGCGCGCCCGCCACGCGATTGCGCCTCAGGGCGGCCTTGATCGAGGACAGCGAGCTTCGCGAAAGGCTTGAGGCCGAAATCGACAAGATGACCGGCATTATCGAAAGCGTCCTGACCTATACGCATGCCGAAATGAACGCCGAGCCGCCACGCAAACTGTCGCTCAATTCGCTGATCGAGGCGATCGTGGCCGACTACCAGGACATGGAACGTCCGGTGACATTTCGTCAAACCGAAGATGTTGTCGTGCGCGGTGCGAGCTCTGTTTTCATGTCGCGCCAAGGAAAGGGATTCGTCAGCGGTGACCGTCAGATCATTATCACGGGGCGACCGGTGGCATTGCAACGGGCCATCACCAACCTTGTGGACAACGCGCTCAAGTACGGGCGGCGGGCTACCGTTGGGCTCGATGCGGACGCCGACAATGCCACCATCACGGTCGATGACGAAGGGGCCAGCACTTCAGCAGAGGAATTGGAGAAATTGATGGCCCCCTTTCAAAGAGGGAGCAACGTGACTTCCATCAGTGGCTTTGGGCTGGGCCTGACAATCGTCTCGGCAATCGCCAAGCTGCACGGTGGAACTCTTTCGTTTGAGGACTCTCCAGGCGGACTTCGCGCGTGTCTCAGGATTGTCCGGAGGGCTTGACCGGGCAGGGGTGACACGAGGCAACACAAACAAATTCCAGGACAGCCAAACCGCGACGTGATGTCGGCCGTACCTTGATGCGATATGCGGCAGGCAGCATTCAGCGTTAAAAGCTGTCAGGGTTGGCGCATTTCTATTCTGGTTCCCAGCGCCGAGAGGTGATCGGAGACCAGGCGGCGCTCCTTTGCGCTTGACGGGCGATGGCGCCGGTAAATCGGGGCGTCGCGATCGTTCAGGACCGGCGCATCCCAGCCATCGGTAGTCTCGAAGAATCGCGCCACGCCCGCCTCGCCGAATTCCGCCTGATAGCCTTGCACCACCACGTCAAGATACGAGAGCGCAATTGGCATCATGGACTGGGCGGGACGGTGCATCCAGTCCGGTGCGTGATAGATGTGGATTTCAGGATTTTGCGGCAACATGTGTTCGACGTTGTCAGCCTTGGCTTTCAGGTAGTTTTGTTCGCGCAGGTCGAGCGCCTCCCATTCCGCGGCCGGCACGGGCGCAATCAGGCCGTCGATTTGGGACTGGCGATCCTTGATGACCGTCAGCAAGGCGGCCGCCCGCCCCTCCAGATGTCGCCATGCGCGCCGCCAGCCGGAAATCCGCGCCTTCCTCGCATCGCGGTAGTCGTGGGTATGCCGGTTCACGAGCGAGCCGTAACCGAACACGTACGAATGCGTCATGCATGCAATTTAGTTCGGGAAACGGGGGCTTGCCAGAGCGGGGCAGTGCAGCCTATAGGTTGATTCAAGGAGACGCGACGGGAGAATCCGGGTGTGACCCGGTGCCGAAGGAGCAACCGCCCCGGTAAACTCTCAGGCCAAAGGACCGTCGCGTTGAAATGCTTCTGGAGAGACCCCGGGCACGGGGCGCCGAAGGGATAACGATCTCAGGCAAATGGACAGAGGGGGCACGTGACGGGCAATGTGATTGCCCGGGAGGTGCTCGCCGGTTTGCGCGGGCCGACTGTGGGGAACCGCGATGCCGAATCTGAACCGGACACCGCTGCACGAACTTCACACCGATCTTGACGCCAGGATGGTGCCGTTTGCTGGTTACGAGATGCCTGTGCAATACTATGACGGCGTGCTCTGGGAACACTTGCATACCCGGACATCGGCGGGGCTTTTCGACGTAAGCCATATGGGTCAGGTCCGGGTTTCCGCCGACTCGCTCGAAGAGGCCCAGCTGGCCCTTGAGGCGCTTGTGCCGGTTTCCGTTCTCGGGATTCCCGAGGGGCGGCAACGGTACGGGCTCTTTACCAGCGAGACGGGCGGCATCCTTGATGACCTGATGATCGCCAACCGGGGCGACGATCTGCTGCTGGTTGTGAACGCGGCAACGAAGGAACAGGACGTCGCGCACCTCGCAGACAAACTTTCCGGTTGCTCCGTGACCCCGATCACTGATCGTGCGCTTCTTGCGCTTCAGGGACCGGGCTCCGAGGCGGTACTGGCCGCGCTCGTGCCGGGCGTAGCGGAAATGCGCTTCATGGACGCGAGCGCTCTGGACTGGAATGGAATCGAACTATGGGTGTCCCGGTCGGGCTATACCGGAGAGGACGGCTACGAGGTTTCAGTACCGTCCTCCAAGGCTCGGGACTTGGCGGAGGAGCTGCTTGCAAGCGACGCGGTCATCCCGACCGGCCTTGGAGCAAGGGATTCGCTTCGCCTGGAAGCGGGGCTTTGCCTGTATGGCTCCGACATCGACACAACGACGACGCCGGTCGAAGCCGCCCTTGAATGGGCGATACAGAAGGCCAGGCGTCGTGGCGGAGAGCGGGAAGGCGGCTTTCCGGGTGCGTCGCGCATTATGGAGCAGCTGGAGTCCGGCGCTCCGCGACGTCGGGTGGGCATCCTGCCAGACGGGCGCGCGCCGATCCGCGCCCCGGCGCGGATCTTCCGCGAGGGCTCGGACGACCCCGTCGGAGAGGTCACTTCGGGAGGTTTCGGCCCTTCGCTCGGACGGCCTGTCTCCATGGGCTATGTAGAAACAGAATTTTCCGGGACCGGTACTGTGCTGGAAGCCGAGGTCAGGGGCAGGAGGATGCCCGTGACCGTGGCTGACATGCCGTTCCGCCCCTCAACCTTCAAGCGATGAGGAATGATGACATGAAATACACCGAGGAACATGAGTGGCTCCGCGTTGACGGCGACCTGGTCGTGGTCGGGATAACCGAGCATGCGGCCGAACAACTTGGCGACGTCGTGTTTGTCGAGCTCCCGGAAGCCGGAACGCAGGTTTCGTCGGGCGACGATGCGGTCGTCATCGAAAGTGTCAAGGCGGCGTCCGACATCACGGCGCCGGTCGACGGCGAGATCGTCGAGGTGAACGACGCGCTCGTCGACACCCCGGGTCTCGTCAACGCGGATCCACTTGGAGCAGCCTGGTTCATGAAGATGAAGGTGGACGATCTGAGTCAGCTCGACGGATTGATGAGCGAAGACGAATACAAGGAAATGATCGCCTAGGGCTGCGGCCCGGCAGGACACGGCAGGCACCGCGCCTTGCCCGCAAGGAGGTCAGGATGCATTTCAAGCCAACTGAATATCGACCCTACGATTTTGCCAATCGGCGCCATATCGGTCCGTCCCCGGGAGAGATGGAAGCCATGCTGTCGGCAATTGGCGTTGCCTCGCTCGACGAGCTGATCGACCAGACCCTTCCCGCGGCGATCCGGCAGGAAGAGCCGCTCGAGTTCGAGCCGGCACTTTCCGAGTGGGAGCTTCTCGGGCGGATGCGCGAGATTGCCGAGAGCAACGACGAATTCACGACGCTGATCGGGCAGGGCTACTACGGCACGATCACGCCACCCGCGATTCAGCGAAACATCTTCGAGAATCCGGCATGGTACACGGCTTACACGCCCTACCAGCCCGAAATCTCCCAGGGACGGCTCGAGGCGCTGCTCAACTACCAGACCATGGTCTGTGACCTGACGGGCCTGGACATCGCCAACGCCTCGCTTCTCGACGAAGCAACCGCTGCGGCCGAGGCAATGACGATGGCGCAGCGCGTTGCCAAGTCGAAGGCCGGCGCGTTCTTCATCGACGAGAACTGCCATCCGCAAAACATTGCGGTCATGCAGACCAGGGCGGCCCCGCTCGGCATCGAGTGCATCGTCGGCGCGCCCGGGGACATGGAGGCCGACAGGGTCTTTGCCGGCGTCTTCCAGTATCCGGGCACCTTCGGGCATGTTCGCGACTTCTCGGGCGAGATCGCGGCGTTGCGCAATGCCGATGCCGTGGGAATCGTGATCGCGGATCCGCTGGCGCTCACGCTTCTCAAGGAGCCGGGCGCAATGGGCGCCGACATCGCGGTCGGCTCGACGCAGCGTTTCGGCGTGCCCTTGGGCTTTGGCGGGCCGCATGCTGCCTACATGGCGTGCCGGGAGTCCTTCAAGCGCGCGATGCCAGGCCGCCTGGTGGGCGTGTCCGTCGATGCGCGTGGCGGAAGCGCCTATCGGCTGGCGCTCCAGACACGCGAGCAGCACATCCGTCGCGAGAAGGCCACTTCGAACGTCTGCACCGCGCAGGCGCTGCTTGCAGTGATGGCAAGCTTCTACGCGGTCTTTCATGGACCCGAGGGCCTCAAGGCCATTGCGCAGCGCATACACCGCAACACCGAGCGGTTGGCCATGGGGCTCGAGGCGGGCGGTTTCATGGTCGCGCCAGATTTCTTCTTCGACACGATCACCGTCGAGGTCGGCGAGCGGCAGGCGGCCATACTTGAATCCGGGCGAGGAGAAAGGATCAACTTTCGCAAGGTCGGAACAACCGGGATCGGCATCTCGCTCGACGAGACCGTTCGCGCGGACGTGCTGGAAACGGTTTGGCGCGCTTTCGGCCTCGATCACGACCTGAACGATTTCGAGCCGGGTTACACGCGGTTTCCAGATGAGTGTTGCCGCACCTCGGCCTACCTGACCCATCCCGTGTTCCACATGAACCGGGCCGAATCCGAATTGATGCGGTACATGCGCCGACTGGCTGACCGTGATCTTGCACTGGACCGCGCAATGATCCCGCTCGGGAGCTGCACGATGAAGCTCAACGCTGCGGCCGAATTGATGCCGGTAAGCTGGGCCGGATTTGCCAACATTCATCCCTTCGTTCCCTCCGATCAGGTCGAGGGCTATGTCGGGATGATAGAGGATCTGGGTGCGCGGCTTTGCCGGATCACCGGCTACGACGCAATGTCCATGCAGCCCAACTCTGGTGCGCAGGGCGAATATGCAGGGCTGCTCACCATCCTGGCCTATCACAAGTCCCGCGGCGACGTGCAACGAGGAGTCTGCCTGATTCCCGGGTCCGCGCATGGCACGAATCCGGCAAGCGCGCAGATGTGCGGCATGGACGTGGTCGTCGTAAAGTCGCTCGACGACGGCAACATCGACCTGGATGACTTTCGTGCGCATGCCGAGGCGGCCGGCGACCGGCTGGCGGCCTGCATGATCACCTATCCGTCGACGCACGGCGTATTCGAGGAATCAGTGCGAGAGGTCTGCCAGATCACCCACGACCATGGCGGGCAGGTGTACATGGACGGCGCCAATCTCAACGCGATGGTCGGCCTTGCCAAGCCGGGAGAGATCGGCGGCGACGTAAGCCACCTGAACCTGCACAAGACCTTTTGCATCCCCCATGGCGGCGGCGGCCCGGGCATGGGGCCGATCGGCGTGCGCGCCCATCTGGCTGAATTCCTGCCCGGTCACCCAATTGCGGGCGGGGTCACCGGACCGGTTTCGGGCGCACCATACGGTTCGGCGGGCATTCTTGCCATCTCCTATGCCTACCTGCTGATGATGGGGGATGAAGGCCTGACGCAGGCGACCCGCGTCGCGATACTCAACGCGAACTATGTCGCGAAGCGTCTCGAAGGCGCGTTCAACGTCCTTTACAGGGGCAGCAAGGGACGGGTGGCGCACGAGTGCATTCTTGACACACGGCCATTCGCGGACAGCGCTGACGTGACCGTGGATGACATTGCCAAGCGCCTGGTCGACAACGGGTTTCACGCGCCGACGATGAGTTGGCCCGTGGCGGGCACCCTGATGGTCGAGCCGACCGAATCTGAGACCAAGGCGGAACTCGACCGATTCTGCGATGCGATGCTGGAAATGCGGGAAGAAATTCGCGACATCGAGGAAGGACGTGTTGAGGCCGCGAGCAGCCCCTTGAAGCGCGCGCCTCACACGGTCGAGGATCTTGTCGGCGAATGGGACCGGCCGTATTCGCGCGAGACCGGCTGCTATCCGGTCGGCGCCTTTCGCGTCGACAAGTACTGGCCGCCGGTCAATCGAGTCGACAATGTCTGGGGCGACAGGCACCTGGTCTGTGTCCGTCCGTTGCCGGATGCCGGAGAAGTCGATGCGGAGCGGGCTCCGGGAATGCCGCCTGCCCCGTGATGTTGACGTCAGTAAGGTTGACTGGTGGCACCGTCATGTCACCCGACGAAGGAACACGGTATGCCTTTGCCGGAGAAGGCCGGGCTCAACCTGCCCATCTTTCGAGTTTCGGAATCCCGCGCGTGAGCAACCAGGCCATGATTCTTGGCATGCCGTTGGCCGACATTCCGTCAACGCAATGCGCCTGAAATTCCTTGACCGTGACGTCCGGATGGCGAAAGGCGCCGTCTGCGTAGCATATCGAGCAATACTTGGTGCTGCGGCTGCCATCGGTTTCGCTGCCACCGCCTTCGGGATCCTTGGAAAGCGGCATGCCGCAGCTCTGGCATCTCTTTCCCATGATTCCCTCCCGAGAATGATCCTGTCTTGATCCCCGATTTGTTGATGGCGACTGGCAACTTGTCAACGCGCTTGCCTGCACGCATCGGCCATTGTTCGGTCCAGGATTTGCCCAAGGCCTCGACGAAGTGATCTTCCGGGCCGGAAGCGCAACCTGGGACCAATGGCGCAGCAGCTTGACAAGACAACCTGCGTCCGCCACATGCGATTTCGGCGGGGCCGTAGCTCAGTCGGGAGAGCGCGTCGTTCGCAATGACGAGGTCAGGGGTTCGATTCCCCTCGGCTCCACCAGCCGCAGAATGCAACCTCCGCGACGAGCGAGGGGGATGGCATGCAGGATGGCTGCAGAAGGTGCGGTTCATCTCCAGCCGTCCCGCCGTGCAGCGGTCGAGAATCTCGTGTTGCAGGCACGCGCGGTCCCGGAAGATGCCGACCAGTCCTTGTCGGCCTTCGCTCAGAGCAGCTGTTCGTAAAGCGCCCTGGTATTGGATTCCGTCATCTCGACGGGATTGCCGCCCGTTGACGGATCGCGAAGGGCGTCAGTCACGAGCCGGTCGATGTCGGGATCTCTGACACCAAGTTCTGTCAGGGTCTTCGGTATGCCGAGGCGCTCGTTCAGCGTGTCAACGAAGGTCCGGAACCCGTCGAATCCACCGTCGATTCCTAGGTACGCGGCCGCCCGGTCGAAGCGATTCCGAATGGCCTCGGCATTGAATTCCAGGACCGCGGGCAGGAAGACGGCGTTTGTCGTGCCGTGGTGCGTGCCATGATGCGCACCGATCGGATGCGAGAGCGCGTGAACCGCGCCCAGTCCCTTCTGGAATGCGCTCGCGCCCATTGCGGCGGCGCTCATCATCTGCGCGCGTGCCTCGATGTCGGTGCCGTCGTCATGCGCCCGCGGCAGGTACTCCTTCACCAGCCGCATGCCTTCGAGCGCGATGCCCTGGCAGAGCGGATGGTAGTGCGGGCTCGAAAACGCTTCAACGCAATGGGCGAAGGCATCAAGCCCGGTGCCGGCGGTGATGGCCTTCGGCAGCCCGATGGTGAGTTCCGGATCGCATATGACCGCGGAGGGCAGCATCTTCGGATGAAATATGATCTTCTTTTCATGCGTGGCCGAGTTGGTGATGACGCTGGCGCGCCCTACTTCCGACCCGGTGCCCGCGGTCGTGGGCACCGCGACGATGGGGTGGATGCCGGCGGGGTCGGCCCGGGTCCACCAGTCGCCAACGTCCTCGAAGTCCCAGACCTGGCGTGACTGACCGGCCATGAAGGCGAGCGTCTTGCCCAGGTCAAGGCCGGACCCGCCGCCGAAGGCCACGATGCCGTCGAAACCGCCGTCCCGGTAGAGCCGCAACCCGTCCTCGAGATTGCGTTCGCTCGGATTCGGATCGACGGCAGCAAAGAGCGCGCGTCCAAGCCCCGCGTCCTGAATGAGATCAAGCGCCCGCGCTGTGATTTCCATCTCCTTGAGGCCGCGGTCGGTGACCAGAAGAGGCCTCTTGATGCCGACGGCTTTGCAGGCATCGCCGATTTCGGAGATTCGGCCCGCACCAAAGCGGACAGGCGCGGGAAAGGACCAGTTGCCGGTGAGTTTCATCAGATGCCTCCCCTCAGGTGGCAGAACTTTGATCGGGTCAACGCGCAAAGTGCAACCCTTGACAGGTTCGCGCCGCGTCCGGTGTCTTTCCAACAGGTCCAGCTATGTGCGGAATCGGGAGAGTCGCGGCGGCTCATGAACGTGGCGTTCCCGCGCTGCGCCGGGCGCTTTCCTGTCCAGGGCGCTCATGACGACCTCCGCGGCGCGAGCGGCCCCTTGGGCTGGCGTCCCTGCCGCTCACGCTCCCAGATCCCGAGGATCGAGCGCGTGAGATCGAGCTCCCCGATGCGCACCCTGGCGGTGAAGGCTCTGAGCGCGCCTCCGGGGTTCAGGATCGGCGTGCGTTAGTCGTTGCCCTTGATGATGCCGAGAAGTGCCGTGATCGAGGTTTTGTCGCCGCTGACCGCGGCGAGGTGAAGGGGCGTCCGGGACATGGCGTGCCTGTTCGGGAGGTTCGGAGCGGCACCGGCTTCGAGGAGCGCCTTGACAGCGTCGGGCTGTCCGCTCTGTGCCGCCGTGTGGAGGGGGCGACGCCTGTCAGGCAGGCGTGCCTCGACGTTTGCGCCGTGCTCGATCAGGATCGCGATCCTGGCGGCGTCTCAGGAACTCGCTGCGGCATGCAGATCGATCCCGAGGGAGAGCGCCCGTGCCTCGTGGCGCTTGATGCGCTCTCGGATTGCGCCGGGCGCGTCGTGTTCGAGGTCGCTCATGATGGTCTCTGCTCTGTCAGCGGCATTTCTTCCATGGTCGGTCTCCCAGGCTTGTGACTGCGTCCTTCTCAGCGTTGATCTCGTTCTGTCCGTGCACGGGGTTTCGTCAATATCGGGGGGATTGACATAGCCAACTTAGCTAACTACGTAGTGGCGATGCAGCCTTCAGTCCATTCCGTCCACACTGCCAAGAGCCAGCTGTCCAAGCTGATCGAAGCCGCGCTGCGCGGAGAGGAAGTGGTGATTGCGAGGGGCAAGAAGCCGGTCGTGCGCCTGGTGCCGCTGCCGCAGTCCGGGTTCCGCTTCGGTGTCCTGAAGGGCAAGGTCGGCACGCCGCCGGATTTCCTCGAACCGATGAGCGAGGATGAACTGCGTGCGTGGGAAGGCCGGTGAGTGCAGGTTCTTCTGGACACGCATGCGTGGGTCTGGAGCTTTCTTGACGACCCGTTGCTGAGCCGAGACGCCAAGCAGGCCATCGCCGGCGCGGATGCGGTATTCGTCAGCCCGGCCAGCCTGTTCGAGATTAGCCAGAAGGTGCGCATCGGAAAGTGGCCCGATATGGCGGACCGTCTGGACAGCTTGCCTGACACTTTGGCGGAACAGGGCGGGCTCACTGCAACGTTGACCCTGGAGGCAGCCCTGTACGCGGGTGCGCATGAATGGCCCCACCGCGACCCGTTTGACCGGATGCTGGCCGCGACAGCAGTGCTCGGCGGGCTGGCCTTGGTGTCTGCAGACACCGTGTTCGACAGTTTCCCTGAGCCAGGCCTGAACCGGATTTGGTGACCGGCAACGCTACGGTGCGGTCCAGGGCCGTGGATGCCTTCGAATCCGGTTCGTGATGCGTCGTGTCGCCCTCGTCGGTGGTTCTTGCTCATACTTTCCGCTTGCACATCTGGTCTCCTTCCATGGATTCTGAATCGCGTGTCGGAGCGGTGATGCGCGGGGGCAGGGCGCTCGTCCGCGAATGTGTCCTTCCGACACAGCTAAACGATGTCGCGGCGCTCATTCTCCGGCTCCCGGCCTGCAGGATTTGCGAACGCGCCCGTGAACGCACCTCGGCAGAATGTCGATCGGGACGAGACCTTCCGCATCCTTCGCGGACGTGTCTGTCCCGGACTGGAGCAGCGCGTCGATCGAATCGGGATCCGCCGTGATCGCGGCCAGGTGCAGCGGCGTCACCGCGCCTTCGGATCCGCGCTGGCCTTGACGAGAGCCTCGACTGCAGTGGACCGGCCGCGCCGCGCGGCCGTGTGCAGCGGAGTCCAGCCGTTCGGCATGCGCGCTTCGACATCGGCGCCGTGCCTGAGCAGCAGGGCAATTCGCCCGGTCTCTCCGGACTTTGCCGCGGCATGAAGCTCGATTCCGAGGGACAGCGCTCGCGCCTCGCGGCGCTCGACGTACCTACCCTTGCACGGTCGCCAATGCGCTCGGTCGATTGAACATGAGTCAATTCTCAGGCCGTAAGCTGCTTTCTCCTGCGACCGATCGAGGCGCCATCACGAATGTGGCAACCCGAACTCGGCAAGGCGGGATTCGGAACCTGGGCTGACGGCAAGAATGCATTCCGTTAAATCAATATGCGCCCAAGTCGCCTCCCGAGGCGGCGGTGCCGCTCAACCTGCGGAAGGCGTCGACCGATGCGCTGGCCGCGGATGCAAGGTACCGCACGTCGCCCAGGATGGTGACCATGTCGTACCCCCACTCGATCCCGCGCATCGCATATTCGGGCGATCCGCAGTGAAGCGCTGCGTGGATGCCGGCACTCTTCGCTGCTTCGGCAATCCTCTTCTGCACGTCGATCATTTCGGGCTCCTCCCGGTCGAAGCCGGGCGGTAGGCGGCCGCCAGAGACGCCGAGCGTCAGGTCAATCGGTCCGACATACAGCCCGTCGAGCCCGGGCGTTGCGGCGATCTCCTTGAGATTCCTGACGCCGTCGGCGGTTTCTATCATGGCGATTGCAAGGATTTCCTCGTTTGCGGATTCTATCGAGTAGCCTTGGAAGGCGAATGCGGCTCGGGTTGGACCGAAGCTTCGCTGCCCCTTGGGCGGGTATCTGAGAAAGCTCACGAACTCGGTCGCTTCTTCGCGCGAACTGATCATCGGGCAGATGATGCCCATCGCACCCGCATCAAGGTACTTCATGATGATGCCCGGCTCGCGCCAGGGCACTCGTGCCAGGAGCGTCTTGCGTGACGCCCGCATGGCCTGGAGCATCGTCAGCGCCTCCGAATAGCCAAGTGCCCCGTGCTGCCCGTCTACCGTGAGCGAGTCGAAACCCTGCGCAGCCATGATTTCTGCAGTGAAAGGGCTGCCGATCGAGCACCATCCGTTCAGGACCGGCGTGCCGCGGCCCCAGACTTCCTTGAGTGCGTTCTTCATGTCGTTCTCCTCCGGGACCACTTGCCCATGCATCCCCAAGAGATCATGCGAGCGGCTGGTCCATGTCAATCAGATGCAGGTGCGGCGTGACGATCTGCCCGGCGTAACTTGCTCGATGATGTCGGCATCCGGCATGACGGCTGAACGTGCCGGGATGGCATGTCTTGCAGGATGGGGCGGCGGTCACATTTCGCGAGTCAATGCGCTCTCGTGCCATTTGCGAAGCATCAGGTGGCTGATCAGCGAGGTGATCGCGAAAATTCCGATGCCAAGGATCGAGATCAGGATCAGCGCTGCATAGAGGCGTCCGAAGTTGAAGCGGTATGACGCTTCGAGCAGTGTCGACGCGAGTCCAAGCCCGGTGCCGGCGCGGCCGATGACAAACTCGGCAACCACTGCGCCAATGAGGGCCAGTCCTCCGGCAATCCTGAGCCCGCCGAGGAAGTAGGGCAACGCGGACGGTGCGGCCAGGTAACGGAGTCTTTGCCAACGCGTGGCACCGTAGATCGTGAACAGGTCATGCAGGTTGTGGTCGGCGGACTTGAGGCCCGTTGTCGTGTTGGAGAGGATCGGGAAGAAGGCCACGATCCAGGCGCAGAGCAGCGCCGCGACGAAGGCGCTGTCCACGTAGATCTGCAGCAGGGGGGCGATGGCGACAACGGGCGTAACCTGAAGGATTACGGCATAGGGAAAGAAGCTCATCTCCGCCCAACGTGACTGGGTGAAGGCCACTGCAAGGGCAACGCCGCCCGTCACGGCGAGGAAGAGAGCGAGGATCGTCAGGCGCGAAGTGGTCAGCATCGCGGGCCAGAGCAATGCCCAGTCCTCAATGATCGAATTGCCGACAGGAACCGGCCCCGGCAGCACGTAGTGGGGAACGTCATTCAGCGTCACGTAGAGATGCCAGGCGAGCAGGCTGAGCACCATGACGAGGCTTGGAAGCGTCCACTTGGCAACGCGGTTGATCCGGTCGCGTCTTGCCCGGATTTCCTCTTCCTTGTCCAGGGTCGGAACTGCGTCTTCGGACGGGCTCATGCAGCAACTCCCATGGCCTCTCCCAACGCATTCGACACGTCCCTTGTGTGGGACGCATATTCGTTCGAGGTGCGGAAGTCGGCGTGGCGGGGATAGGGCGTGTCTATGCCGAGTTCGCTGATCACCCGTCCGGGCCGCGCGGCCATGACGATGACGCGGTCCGAAAGGAAGACGCTTTCAAAAACCGAATGGGTGACGAAAATCACCGTGCAGCCCAATGCGGCCTTCATCTCCAGCAGGTCGTTGTTCAGCTTGAAGCGGGTGATCTCGTCGAGTGCGGCGAATGGCTCGTCCAGCAGGATCAGCCGGGGTCGCGTGACCATGGCGCGGGCAATGGAGACTCGCATTTTCATGCCGCCGGAAAGTTCGCGCGGGTGCGCGTCGCTGAATTCCGAGAGACCCACGAGCTCGAGCGCGGATTCGATGTCGTGCCGCGCCTCCGCGAAGCTCGTTCCGCGAAGGCGATACGGAAGCCAGACATTCTGGGAGACGGTCAGCCAGGGCATGAGCGTCGGTTCCTGGAACACGATGCCCAGATCGCCGACGCCCCGTTCGCCGCTCCATTCGAGCCGACCGCTGGTCGGGTGAATGAGCCCGGCAATCAGCCTGAGGGCCGTTGACTTGCCGCAGCCCGAAGGGCCGAGCAGCGACAGGAAGTCACCGCCGTTCACGGTCAGGTTCAGGTCCTTCAGCGCCACGGTCTCGCCGCCGAAAGTCTTCTCGATGCGGTACATGGTCAGGATGGGCTTGCGCCCGTGCCTCGCTGTCATGTGCCTCTCCGCATCAAGGTCACTTTTTCAGGTCGATGCCGACACCCTTGCCCGTGAAGCTCGTGTCATATGCAGCTGGCCAGTCAACGTCACCGTCAATCACGCCGGCGGTGACCATCTTGTTGAAGAAGTCCCCGACCTTGGCATCCGTGATGACTCCAATTCCCATTGTCTCGGAATCGCCTGAATCCACGATGCCGTGCTCCTTCATCTTTGCGATGGCATATGCGATCTTGTCCGACGACATTTCGGGATTCGCTTCCTGGATCAGTGCATTCGCTGCGGACGCGTCGCCGTAGAGATACGAGTACCACCCCTTGATGGAGCCATCGACGAAGCACTGCACCACTTCCGGCCGTTCGGCGATGTCGCGGGCCATGGTTTCGATGGTCGTGGCGTATGTGGAATAGCCCGCGTCCGCAATCAGGAACACGTTCGGTGCGAAGCCGCCCGTCTTTTCGACAAGGTACGGTTCGGACGAGAGGTAGCCCTGCATTCCCTTGCGTTTGTCGGCCAGAAACGGTGCCGGATTGAAGGTATAGGGCTCGCGCTGCTCAGCGGTGAAACCGTGGGCCGCCATCATCCACTGGTAGTAGCTTTGAAACCCGTTGTCGCCGATCAGGAGCGTGAGATTCTTGAGATCGTCCCAGCTTTCGGCCTCGCCGGGATGGGCAAGGATGACTTGCGGATGCTTCTGGAAGATGGCCGCAACCGCAACCACAGGCACGTTTTCCTCTGCTGCCGCGAACGCCTGCAAGAGATCGCCGCCCATGTGAAAGTCGATCCTGCCCGCAAGCATCAGCGCTCGGTTGTTGATCTGTGGCCCTCCCGGCACGATCGTGACCTTGAGCCCGCACTCTTCATAGGTGCCGTCTGCAACGGCTTGGTAGAAGCCGCCATGCTCGGCTTGGGCAACCCAGTTGGTGCCGAAGCTGACTTCGGTTAAGTGGCTGCCCGCAAAGGCGACTCCGGACGACGCAAGGAAAGCCGCTGAGCAGGCTAGTGAGATTTTGGACATCATCGTCTCCAGGTTCTGGTTCTTGTTTCCCGGTCCGGCGGGACGGGGACCGCCGTCCGAACGGGCAGGGTGCTTGCCCGCCCACGTACGGCTGCAGAACCATTAATGGCACTTGCTTGATTCGCACAGGGCAGAGGCGACACCAATTGCGCGAGATTCGGCACTTTCCGGTGCGCTCTGCGAAAGATCTTGCCGGAGCAGAAAATGTCGCGCAGATTCCGGTCGGCTGTCGTCGTGAAGGTACAGGCGCGAATCGGGTATTCTGGGTCGGCGGCCGCAACGATTTCGAGGGTGCGATGCCTGGACGCATGTTTCTGGAGAGGCCGCTGACGGAAGTCGCGTTGGCCCTCGGCATCGAAGATGTCCCGAAAAACGAACCTCCGCGCCGCAACATCTCTCCTGGCGAGGACGTGATCGCGTGCACTCCCGGGCACCGCTTCGAACGGATGCGATGGGGGATGATTCCCGTAGGTCGCGTAAACGCGCGTGGTCGTCCGGTACTGGAAACGATCATCAATGCTCGGAGCGAAACGGTGTTTGACAAGACCGCGTTCGAAGGAGTCGGGCGAGCCGTGGTGCCCGCCGACGGCTGGTACGAGTGGACCGGCACGGCACGCCGCAAGAAGGCTTGGCGCATCCGCCCGAAATCGGGCGAGCTGCTCCTCTTCGCGGCGATCACGGATGTCTGGGAAGCGCCCGGCGGTCGGACCGTGCACCAGGTCGCGACCGTGACCTGCGAGCCGTCTGCGGATGTACGCGACGTCCATCACCGGATGGGCGTGCTGATAGCGGCGGACACGCTGGAGACTTGGCTGCACGGGGAGGAACCCCTTGCGCGCAACCTGTTGCGCCCGTTTCCGGACGGACGCCTGGTCGTTGAACCCGCCGATGACGTGGACTGGAACGCGCCATAACAGGCAAGGTCACAGCGCCCCTGTTCCTTCGCTGCCCCTGCGGTCCCGGTTCAGCAAGGATTCACGAATTGCAATGAACGTTGCTGCGGCGATGATCAGGCAGCCTCCCAGGATGACCCAGACGTCGATGGCCTCGTGGAACACGAAGAATCCGATGAGCACCGACCAGACGAGAGGCGTGAAGGCAACCGGCTGGGTCACGCTCAACGGAGCCGCGGCAAAGGACCGGGTCATCGTGTAATGGCCACAGGTTGCAAGGCAGGCGATCAGCATTATCCAGGCGACTTCGCCGGAGGTCGGCCAGCGCCAGACAGCAATCGCCAGAGGGAGGAGAAAGATCGTCACGACGATCGACATCATTGCCACGATCACCGATGCAGGCAGTTCGGCCGCCAATCGCTTTGCAAATAAGTAGCTGCCGGCGAGGCACATGGCCACGAGTATCATTGCAAGATGCCCGTCCGAGAGCTCCCGCAGCCCGGGCCTGAGGATGAGCAAGGCACCGAGGAACGCGATCCCGACCGCAACCAGCCGGCGGATCGCCAGAGTCTCGCCCAGAAACAGCACGGCGCCAAGGGTCACGTAGACCGGGATCAGGTTGTTCATTGCCGTGACCTCGGCAAGTGTTATCCGGGTCATGGCGTGGAACCAGAGGCAGACGCCAAGTGCATGCACGGTGCCGCGCATCCCGACGAGTTGCCACTGCCGCCGGCTGAGGCGCGTTCTGAGCAGAATTCCTGTCATGGGAGCCAGGAAAACCAGCCCGAATGCGAACCGCAGGAATGCGGACTCCGCTGCAGGAAGATCCGCCGCTCCATGCTTGACCGCTGCCGTCACTCCAACGAAGAGGATGCCGGTGAGGACCATCCACGCTATGCCCTCCAACGATCGCCGTGGGCTTTCGGAGCCGCGTGCCAGGTCGGCCATTACCGCGCGAATTTCTTGTACTTGATTCGCCTCGGTTCCACGGCGCCCGGGCCAAGCCGCCGTTTCTTGTCTTCCTCGTAGTCCTCGAAATTGCCTTCAAACCATTCAACGTGGGCTTCGCCCTCAAAAGCGAGCATATGAGTGCAGATCCGGTCGAGGAAGAAGCGGTCGTGGGAGATGACCACTGCGCATCCCGCAAAGTCGACTAGGGCATCTTCCAGGGCTCTCAGTGTTTCCACGTCGAGGTCGTTGGTCGGCTCGTCCAGCAGCAGGACGTTGCCTCCGGCCTTCAGGAGCTTTGCCATGTGGACGCGGTTTCGCTCGCCGCCCGACAGCATCCCCATCTTCTTTTGCTGGTCCCCGCCCCGGAAATTGAATGCCGAGCAGTAGGCACGGCTGTTCAATCGGGCATCGCCGAGCTCGATGATCTCTGCACCTGCCGAAACTTCCTCCCAGACGGTCGCGCTGGCGTCCAAGTCGTCGCGGGACTGGTCGACATAGGCAAGCTGCACCGTGTCGCCGAACTCGATGCCGCCGTCATCGGGCAGTTCCTGGCCGGTAAGCAGCCGGAACAGAGTGGTCTTTCCCGCCCCGTTCGGACCGATGACCCCGACGATTCCTCCGGGTGGCAAGCTGAACGACAGGTCTTCGATGAGAAGCTTCTCGCCCATGGCCTTCTTGAGGCCGTTCACCTCGATCACCTTTGAACCGAGACGCGGGCCGTTCGGGATGATGATCTGGGCTCGCGAGAGTTTCTCGCTCTCCGAGCGGGCAGCGAGTTCGTTATACGCGTTGATCCGGGCCTTCTGCTTTGCCTGGCGGGCCTTCGCGCCCTGGCGGATCCATTCGAGCTCGCGTTCAAGAGTCTTCTGGTGCGCGCGGTCTTCCCGGGCCTCCTGTGCGAGGCGCCTGGCCTTTTGCTCAAGCCAGGCCGAGTAGTTGCCCTCGTAGGGAATGCCTCGACCGCGGTCGAGCTCAAGGATCCATCCAGTGATGTCGTCCAGGAAGTACCGGTCGTGCGTCACGATGAGGCAAGTGCCCTTGTAGTTGATGAGGTGCTGCTGGAGCCATGCGACGGTTTCGGCATCGAGATGGTTGGTCGGCTCGTCAAGCAGGAGCATGTCCGGCGCTTCAAGGAGAAGCCTGCAGATCGCGACACGGCGCTTTTCGCCGCCGGAGAGCGAGTCGACCCTTGCGTCGTCCGCAGGACAGCGCAGGGCCTCCATGGCAACATCGATCTGGGCGTCGAGGTCCCAGAGGTTCCGGGAGTCGATCTCGTCCTGAAGCTGCGCCATCTCCTCGGCAGTGTCGTCCGAGTAGTTCATTGCGAGTTCGTTGAAGCGGTCGAGCCTGGCCTTGTTTTCCGCAACGCCCAGCATCACGTTCTCGCGGACGTTAAGGGAGTCGTCCAGCTGAGGCTCCTGCGGCAGGTATCCGACACGGATGCCGTCGGCTGCCCAGGCTTCTCCAGTGAATTCCTTGTCAAGCCCGGCCATGATTCGCATCAGGGTCGATTTGCCCGCGCCATTGACGCCCACGACACCGATCTTGACGCCAGGAAGGAATGAGAGGCGAATGTTCTCTAGGCACTTCCGGTTGCCCGGAAGCACCTTGGACACTCCGTCCATATGGTAGACGAACTGGTGAGCCTTCATCTGGCTGTACTCCGCTCAGCGTTTCCGAGTGGATGTAGCCCGATGGCTGAGGTGACGCAATTGGCGCTGGCGTCAGGAATCCTTCGTATTTGATCCATGGTGCCTGGACACGTTGGCAAGAGTGCGGTTCAGGAACGGCTCAGGACTGCGATGCACTGCTGGATGTCCAGGCGTTGGCACGCGAGATGAAGGAACTCCGCGGAAAACGGAGGAGGGCGGATGGTTTGGCCGGTTCCGGGTGTTACGCTCCCGCTCCCGATGCTTCACATTCCGACGTGTGACGGTGCATACCTGTAGCGGCGTCGATGCCCGGAGGTGACGATCTGGGCGGGCTCAAGTGCCCGCGCGATAGGATCATGAAGGCCGAGGTTGAATGGTCGATGCCTTTGCTTGATCGGATTTGACGTGCATCGGCTGGGAGGAATGCGGGAGGATTCGGACCATGATTGAGGTCAACACCGTCGAGAACCGTCGTGTACCGAGGGGTGGCGGGATCTGTGCATTGCGGACATTGCCGCCGCCGTGTGTTCACCGGGGACCAAGGTGATGCGGAGCAACGACATGCATCGAAAGCTGAGCATCGTCTCTGAACCGACACCGTTGGCGACGTCCGAGCGATTGTCTGAACTGTTGGGCGTCGAGTTGTTCATCAAGCGGGATGATCTGGCGGGTCCGACCTTTGGCGGAAACAAGGCGCGGCAGCTGGAATACTATTTTGGCGCGGCATTGTCCGAAGGCGCCGATACGATCCTCATCACTGGTGCAGTGCAGTCAAACTTCGCCCGACTGGCGGTAGCGGTTTCACGAGCGCAGGGATTGCACCCAATCGTGCAGTTGGAAGATCGTGTCCCCGGCAAGTCGGACCGGTATCGAGAATCCGGGAATGTGCTTCTCTCGCGGATCATGGGTGCCGAGATCATGACTTATCCCCACGGTGAGGACGAGACCGGCGCAGATGTTGCTCTCCACGAGCGGGCTGATGCGCTCAGGCTCGAAGATCGCCGACCTTATGTCATTCATCTTTCGGAAGATCATCCGCCGCTCGGTGCACTGGGCTATGTGGATGCAGCCAAGGAGATACTCGATCAGAAGGACGACTTCGACGTCTTCGTGGTCGCTTCAGGAAGCGGGTCAACGCATGCAGGACTGCTGGCCGGGCTGAGAGGAGCGGGTTCGGGTGCACGGGTCATCGGTAGCAGCGTTCGGCGTAGCGCTGCTGAGCAGGGCCCACGTATTGGCCGAACCATGAATCGATTGGCAAGGCTCTATCCGGGGGCGGCGAGCGTTGTCGATGCCGACATTCGCGTCTGGGACGGCGCATTGACGCCGGGCTATGGTCAGCTTGGTCCCCCTGGCATTGAGGCGATAAGGACCATGGCCAAATACGAAGGCCTGATGCTGGACCCGGTTTACACCGCCAAGAGCTTTGCTGCCGTGCTGGCGCTTGTCGACAGCGGAGAGATCGCCAGAGGCAGCCGTGTCTGTTACGTGCACACCGGTGGGCTTGCCGCGCTCTTTGCTTACGAAGACGTCATCGCGTCCTTTTCTTGAAGCCGCAATTCTGGATGCGCGCCTGCGCTTTCGAGAAAGCGGTGCACTTCTTGCGTCCAAGCATCGCGCACCTCGGTTGCGATGACTGACGTCGGGCGGTGAGCCGGAGAAATGATCGCGTAGCTGTATCGCAATGGTTGATCGAGCAGACGGATGCATAGCGCCTCGGAGTAGGCACCTGTTTCCCTAACGTGCACAACTGTCAATGGGTCGAGAATGGCGCAACACTGACCGGCCACGATGAATTGCAGGATCGGCAAGAAGGTCTGGCTTTCGACCGTCGGATTGAATTTGAGTCCGGCTTTGCCGAACGCGCGCCGGACATCGCGGGTGTGAACGTGATTGGCCTGGAGCGACCCCATGGGCTGACCGCCGAGGGCATCAAGCGATATGGTCGTCTCGCGTGCGAGCGTGTGGGTCGCTGGAAGCGCAACGAAGCATTTGCCTGAGATGATGTCGGATCGGTAGAGCCCGCCGCCGTCCGTATCTTCCGGAATGTCGGCAAAACCAAAATCGATGCTTTGCGCACGGGCGAGTTCGGCAATCTGGTTGGAGCTTCGGGCAAGCATGGAGGTCTTGATGCCGCTCCTCTTGCCGATGTGCGTCGCAATGAACCGGGGGAAGAGCATTGTGACGGGGCCCGGCATCGCTGCGACGGTCAAGGTACCCAAGTGTCCATCACCTAGGCCACGCATTGTCTGCCGAACCTGGCTGAGTTGCCGAAGGATCGCGCTGGCCTCGGTCATCAGGTATTGCGCTTCCGGCACAGGCACGAGCTTGCGACCACGCCGTTCAAACAACTTCATGCCAAGCTGATCCTCAAGGGATCTGATCGCCGCGCTGATTGCTGGCTGCGTACGACCAAGCCGGTCAGCCGCCTCGGTCAGTGTCGCCGAGGTCATGACAGCGTGAAATGCTGAAAGCTGCGAAATATTCATGCCCACGCTCCACTTTGAGTGCAACACGATGGGCGATCGGAACCTGCGCCGTTGATACAGGATCTCACGAATCGTCCAAGCAACAGCGACAGTCCGGTCAGTGACACACGAAGACTGTCACGGCGAATGGCTGCCGCCAACTCGTCCCTGAGGAAAAGTGCCAGATCTGCGCCCCGAGGAAAAGCGGGCCTTCAGATTCGGCCATCGCGCGTCAGCCGGGCCGGAACCGGGCGATGGCCAGGCCCTGTAGGCGGACCTGCGCCAGTCGGGACGGCCGATGTCGATGATCAGGCAATTTCCCCGCAATCATGCCGGTGACCAGAGGCATTGGGTTGCCGTCATCGGGCCGGCTCCTTCGCCTTTGCAGCGAAGATGTGCGCGGTTGCGCTCGGATTGGCGGTGGATGTCAAATTGCATAAGCCAAATTTTGAATTTTGAAAGATATTCAAATTTGCATTTCTTTTGGGCCGGCAGTACTTGATCCTGCACGACTCGCTTTCTGAAGTCTGTTCACATGGAGAACACTAATGAACAAAATCACTAATCTATTGGGCCTTGCCGTTGCTGCCACGCTTGCGGCCGGAACAGCATTTGCTCAAGACCCGACCTTCTTCCGGATCGGCACCGGAAGCGCCGGCGGGACGTACTTTCCGATCGGCGGCACCATCGCCAATGGTATCTCCGCACCTCCGGGTGCGCGACCATGTGACAAGGGTGGCCAGTGTGGCGTGCCTGGTCTGATCGCGATCGCGCAGTCGACGACCGCGTCGGTCTTCAACAACACTGCCGTTCAGAACGGCGAGCTTGAAGCCGGGATGGCTGCTGCCGACGTCACCCGCTCAATGTACTTGGGCCAAGGCAAGTTCGACGGCAAGCCGCATGAAAAGCTGCGGATCGTTGCGAACCTTTACCCGGAAGACCTGCACCTCGTTCTCCCGAAAGGCATGAGCGTCAACGACCTTTCCGATCTGGCGGACAAGCGCGTAGGCATCGCTCAGGCGGGTTCAGGGACACAGGTTGCCGTCGAGATGATGCTCGCCGAATGGGGTGTCACGCGAGACAACATGGACGAGGCCGAGCTGAATAACGCGCAGTCGGCCGAACGCTTGGCGGACGGCCAACTTGACGCTTACTTTTACGCCGCTGGCTGGCCGGTTTCCGCTATGGTGCAACTGGCCGCGACCAAGGGCATGGAGCTTCACAGCTTCACGGACGGTGACCTCGCAAAGATCAACGAGATCATCCCGGCCTATATCCCGTCGAGCATTCCGGCGGGCGTTTACGAGGGCGTCGACTACGAGGTAATGACGCCGGCCGTTTCGGCGCTTCTGGTCGTGTCGTCGGATCTCTCCGAAGAGCTCGTCCACGGCATCACCTCCGCGCTCTGGAATGCCAACACCCGCAAGCTGCTCGACAACGGACACGCGAAGGGCAAGCAGATCACGCTGGATACGGCGCTTGACGGCATTGCCGCGCTGGGCGTGCCGCTGCACCCGGGTGCCGAGAAGTTCTACAAAGAGGCAGGACTCCTCGAGTAGTCCGGCACACCATGCGGGCGGCTTCGGCCGCCCGTATACCTTCCAAGGGAATTCTCCGACCTGAGAGGGCGCGTCATGAGCGATCCGGGACCTGATGACGTGCGCGAGCTTTCCGAAACGGATCTCGCAGCGATCGAAGAAAAGTTCGATGAGGGGGCCGCCACGCGGTCGGTCACGCCTGCCTTCGGAAAATTCCTCCGCTATGTCGCCCTCACGTTTGCTGTCTACCATTACCTCACGGCGGGATTCGCGCTTCCGCCAGACTTTTGGCACATGGGCTGGCACCTGTCGGGCCTCTTCATTCTTACCTATTCGTTCTATCCACTGGTCAGGGCGAAGACGTCGTTTGACCTGAATACCGGCGCGCTGCGCCTTGGCGGAGTGCCGTATCTCGACGTCATCCTGATGATCCTCGGCGTCATGTCGGCGCTGTATCTCGGCTTCGCCTGGCGTGGGATCGAATGGCTGGGCGTCGAGGAGATGACGTTCCGCATGGGCAACCCCAACGGTTGGGACATGCTCTTCGGCTGCATCCTGATCGTGCTGGTCCTCGACATCGCACGCCGGACATTGGGCTGGATACTGCCGCTGATCATCGGCGTGTTCATCTGCTACGCACTGTTCGGGCAAGCGTTTCCGGGCCTGCTTCAGCATCCGGGCGTGAAATTCAACACCTTCGTGTCGTCGATGTATTTTCCGCAGGAAGGCATCTTCGGCGTCACGCTTTGGGTCGTTTCGACCATCGTGTTCCACTTTGTCCTCTTCGGCGTCATCGCGCAGCGGACGGGGCTGGGCAGGCTCTTCATCGACAACGCCACAATCCTTGCAGGCCGCTACACCGGGGGTCCCGCGAAAGTCTCTGTTGTCTCGTCCGCATTCTTCGGCACCATCTCAGGCTCGTCGGTCGCCAACACGGTCTCGACCGGCGCACTGACCATTCCCAACATGAAACGGCTTGGCTATCCCGGCCATTTTGCGGGCGGAGTGGAAGCCGCCGCCTCCGCGGGCGGCCAGATCACGCCGCCGATCATGGGTGCGGCGGCATTCATCATGGCCGAGTTTCTTGAGGTGCCTTACACCACGATTGTCATTGCGGCGATCTTCCCGGCACTTCTGCACTACGTTGGCGTTTTTGCCGTCGTTCACCTCATGGCACGCCGCCTTGGCCTAAAGGGCTTGAGTCGCGATGCACTTCCGCAGCTTGGCGCCGTCTGGCGCGATGGCTGGGCGAACGTCGTGCCGCTGGTCGGCCTGCTGATTGTCCTCTTTTCTGGCTACACACCCTACATGTCCGCATTTTGCGGGATCTCGCTGGCCATCGTTGCCGGAATGAGCCGAGTGAAGGAACCGGCGACGCTCATCTTCGCACTCGCATTCATCGCCTTTGTCATCTGGAAATTCACAGGCGGCGGCTTCGACTTCGCCATGTCAGCCATTCTCATTGCCGGAGCGGCGCTTGCAACGCTGAATGCCCAGCCTCGAATCTCTGTCATTGAAATGGCCGACACGTTTGAGACGGGAGTGAAATACGCGCTTGCCGTTGGGGCGGCTTCGGCGGCGGTTGGCATCGTGATCGGAGTGATCAACACCACCGGCGTTGGCTTCCGCATCGGCTTCATGGTGACGCAAGCGGCCTCGAACTTGGGCAATGACCTGGTCTGGCTCTTCCAGTATGGATCCTACCAGCTCTTCACGATCGAAGACCTGACGCTGTTCATCAGCCTTGTCTTCATTGCGCTGGCCTGCATCTTGATGGGCGCAGGAGTGCCGACGACGGCGCTCTACATCATGCTCGTATCGGTCGCTCAGCCGGCGCTGGCCCAACTCGGCATCCCGCCGATCGCGAGCCACATGTTCGTGCTCTACTACGGCGTCGTTGCGGAGATCACGCCACCTGTCTGCACCTCGGCCTATGCCGCGGCAGCAATCGCCAACTCCAACCCATTCCGAACAGGCATATCGGCCTTCACGCTGGGCCTTGGGAAGGTCGTCGCTCCAATGGCATTTGTCTATGCACCCGTACTTCTGTTCGTGTCGTCAACGGGCTTTGACTTGTGGGAGTTCTCATTCACCGCAGCAAGCTGTATCGCGGGCGTCATCGCGCTCTCGGCAGCTGTCGTTGGCTATTGGCTGGCGCCAATGGGAGCTGCGTTCCGGATCCTGATGGCCATTGCCGGCTTCGTATTCATCGCCCCGTCGTTGCAAGCGGATCTTGCGGCGCTGATCATTGCGGCACCGGCAGTGATCAGCCAGGTTCTTGCAAGGTACGCATCGAATGCCGCCGCCTGACACGGACGCTTCGGTCGCGGTCCTTGGCGCCGGGATTGTCGGGTTGTGCACGGCGTTGTCTCTTCTTGAACGCGGTGTGCCCGTCCAGGTCATCGATCGGGGCGAACCTGGGCAGGAAACCTCGATGGGCAATGCGGGCGTCGTGTCGCCCTGGTCGATCGTTCCGCAGTCGCTTCCCGGCCTCTGGAGAAAGATACCGGGCCAGTTGTTCAGCCATGGCCGGCCCCTTTCGATTCACCCGAAGGTTGCAGTGCGCATGATCCCATGGGGTGCGGGCTTCCTGAAGCAAGGGCGCGAAGCGAAAGTGCGCAGAGTTTCCGAAGCGATGTCCCATATTTGCGGGCCGTCCATTGAACTCTACCAGAAGCACCTTCAGGGAACGGGTCACGAAGGACTGCTCCGCGACAGCTCTTACATTCACGCCTTCCGCGATGGCAGCCGAGCCAACTTGACCGATCTGGGATACCGCATCCGTTCAGAGAAAGGTGCCGAAATCGAACTGGTCGGCCGAGACAGGCTTTCCGAGATCGAGCCCGAACTTAGCGAGGACTTCCAGGCAGCAGTCGTCATCAAGGGCCAGGCGCGCGTGCGATCGCCTGGCAGGCTCGGACGTGTCCTAGCCGACAAGGCCCGAAGGCTTGGGGCGAATTTCGTGCGAGCCGAAGTGACGGGAATTCAGCGCAGGGATGAAGGTTGGGCAATACAATGCGTTGGAGAAACCCTGGAAGCCGATCGCTTGGTCATTTGCCTTGGCGCCTGGAGCCCCGGGCTGCTCGAGTCGACGAATCTGAACGTTCCGCTCATGGCCGAACGTGGCTATCACGTTGAATTCAGCGACCCGGGCATCGAGATCAACAACTCGGTCATGGACGTGGACGCAAAGGTGGTGGCCAGCAGCATGGAAGGTGGGGTCCGCGTCGCCGGTCATGCAGAATTTGCACCCATCGACGCGCCGCCGGATGGCAGGCGCGAGGCCCGGTTAGTAAAGATCGCGAAAGCGGCCTTTCGCGACCTCCAGACCGACCGCCCGAGCTTTTGGATGGGGCGACGTCCGTCATTTCCGGACAGTTTGCCCATGCTTGGAGAAGTTCCGGACCATCAGGGCCTGTTCCTGAACTTTGGTCATGCACACTACGGCTTGATGATGGCGCCCAAGTCTGGAGACTTGATTGCGCAATTGATCTGCGGCGAACAGACCAATCACAAGATTGACGATTACTCTCCATGCCGATTTTGCAGAAAACCAGCCAAGCCCGACGCCTCTTGATTTGCCGTTTGCAAGTCGGTCCGGCATGATCGCTCAATTCGCCCGTCGATCTTTGCGAATGCGTCGACGGTTGCTTCTCGGCATCGTTCGCGCGTCAACTTCTTGTCCCCCACTGTTCCAAGGGCTAAACCACGGCGCGTCAAGATCGAGGGATGGCTCATGGCCAAGCAAAAAAGGCCCCCGCGACCCAAGGCCGAAGCGCCGAGGGGCTTTCGTGACTATTTCGGCAGCGATGTTGTCGAGCGCAATGCGATGCTCGATGCGATCGCGGGGGTCTATCATCTCAACGGCTTCGAGCCGTTGGAGTCCCCGGCCGTAGAAACTGTGGAGGCCCTCGGGAGTTTCCTGCCGGACGTGGATCGCCCGAATGAAGGCGTGTTCGCTTGGCAAGAGGACGAAGATGGCGACTGGCTGGCGTTGCGATACGACCTGACGGCACCTCTCGCGCGGGTCTTTGCGCAACACCGCAACGATCTGCCGACTCCGTACCGACGCTTCGCGATCGGGCCGGTTTGGCGGAACGAAAAGCCGGGTCCCGGGAGATTCCGCCAATTCTACCAATGCGATGCAGACACGGTCGGGTCGCCCTCGATCGCCGCGGATGCCGAGATCTGCATGGTGCTTTCGGACGCGCTGGAGGCTGTCGGCATTCCGCGGGGCGATTACGTGATTCGGCTCAACAGCCGCAAGGTGCTGAACGGCGTGCTGGAAGTCGCTGGACTGCCGGGAGAGGCGGAGCGGGAGCGCGGCATCGTCCTGCGCTCGATCGACAAGCTGGACCGACTGGGACCCGAGGGAGTCCGCTCGTTGCTGGGCGAGGGACGGAAGGACGAGAGCGGCGACTTTGCCGCGGGCGCTGGCCTGGCGGACTCGCAGGCCGGAACGGTCATGGAATTCATCGAGGCACGTCAAGGTGACAATGCCGCGACTCTGGAACGCCTGTCGGAAATCATAGGCAACAACGAAACAGGCGAGGAAGGCGTTGCGGAACTGCGCGGCATCGCGGAACTCATGGAGGCACGGGGCTATGGTCCCGACCGGGTCATCATTGACCCGTCGGTCGTGCGCGGCCTGGGCTACTACACCGGGCCGGTGTACGAGGCCGATCTCACCTTCCAGGTACGGGACGAGAAGGGACGCCCGCAGCAGTTCGGCAGCGTGGCGGGAGGCGGGCGTTACGATGATCTCGTCAAGCGATTCACGGGCCAGGAAGTTCCTGCAACGGGCATCTCGATAGGAGTTGATCGACTTCTTGCAGCGCTCCGCGCGAAAGGGCAGTCAAGCGGCGATGCGGTCGGTCCGGTCGTCGTGACCGTAATGGATCAGGACCGGATGGGCGAGTATCACGCGATGGCATCGATGCTCCGCGAGGCAGGCATCCGGGCCGAGGTCTACTTGGGCAATCCGCGCAATTTCGGCAACCAGCTGAAATATGCCGACAGGCGCGGCTCGCCCGTCGCGATCATTCAAGGTTCAAACGAAGTCACGCGCGGTGTCGTGCAGGTCAAGGATCTCGTCCTGGGTGCAAGGATTGCCGACGGCGCCTCGCTCAAGGAATGGAGGGATCAGCCTGCACAGTTCGAATGCTCGATCGACGATCTGGTCAGCCGGGTGCGCGAGATCCTGGGCAGTTGACGGACAAGTCCGACATTCGGGTCGAGGCTGATCGGCTGCGGGCGCTGTTCGAGGCAAGGGGCGCGGAGGTGTTCGAGACTGACGTCCTCCAGCCGGCGGGTGCGCTTCTGGACCTCTATGGCGAGGACATCCGTGCGCGGGCGTTCACGACGCACGATCCGCTCCGGGGCGAGATGATGCTGCGGCCGGACTTTACCTTGCCCCTGGTCCAGCGGCACGTGGCCGAAGGTCGGGCGGGGGCCAGGTACACCTACGCGGGTGAAGTGTTCAGGCGGCAAGAGGACGATCCCGACCGCGACGCGGAATACCTGCAGGTCGGATACGAGATCTTCGGAAGCGAAGTCGCAGTTGAAGCGGACGCCGAGGTCTTCGCGGCCTTTGCGGAGATCCTCGCGCCCTTGGGCCTGAGGCCCGCCACGGGAGACATCGGGCTGCTGCGCGCGGCGATTGAGGGCTTGGAAACGAGCGCAGCCAGGAAGGCCGCGCTCATGCATCACCTTTGGAGGCCGCGGCGGTTTCGCGGGCTCCTGAATCGCTACGGCCAGGTCACGTCCGCAGCGGAAAATCCGGATGCGGACAGCGGGATCGAAATCGGGTTGCGGACGCGAGCGGAAGTCGCCGCACGCCTTGCAGCCCTGGAGATGGAGCGGTCCGTGCCACCGCTTGAAGCGGAGGTGATCGGCTTGATCGATGCGCTTCTGGGAATACGAGGAAAGGCGCCGAATGCGCTCTCGGAGTTGCGCGAGACTGCGTCGGCATTGCCTTCGATCCTGCCCGCGATCGAATTGCTGGCGGCGCGCTTCGCGGCCCTGGGCGCCCTTGGCGTCGATGTTGAATCGCTGGACTTCGAGGTGAGTTACGGACGGACGACCCTCGAATACTATGATGGTTTCGTGTTCGGGTTCTTTGCCGCCCAGCGGCCTGACTTGCCGCCGGTCGCCAGCGGCGGCCGCTACGATGCACTCAGCCGCGCGATCGGAGGTGTCGGCGGCAGGCCAGCCGTGGGTGGCGTCCTGCGTCCCGGACTGATGCTTGGCTTGGGGAGCGAGTCATGACGCTCAAGCTTGGCATTCCCTCGAAGGGCCGCTTGATGAACGACACCTTTGCCTGGTTCGGCGACAGGGGTGTCAAGCTGGGCCTGTCAGGCGGGGCGCGGGAATATGCGGGCCAGGTCGAGGGCGCGGCCAAGGTCGAACTCGTCCTTCTGGCGGCCGTCGAGATTCCGCGCGAACTGGCTGCGGGGCGCATTCACCTTGGCGTGACCGGCATCGACATGATTCGCGAGCGCCTGGCCAGGTGGGGCAGCCGGGTGGCCGAGGTTCAGCGTCTCGGATTCGGCGAGGCCGAACTGGTGATCGCGGTGCCGGACTTCTGGGTTGATGTCGCGACGCTAGATGATCTCGATCAGGTGGCCACCGCCTTTCGCGCCGTGCATGGACATCGGCTGCGCATTGCCACCAAGTATCATCGCCTTGTCCGGGGATTCCTGCGTGACAACGAAGTGTCGGACTACCAGCTTGTCGACAGCCAAGGCGCCACCGAAGGCACCGTGAAGAACCTGCAGGCCGAGGCCATCGCGGACATAAGGACAAGCGGTGCGACGCTGCGGGACAATCATCTGCGCACATTGGAAGACGGGCGGATCCTGTCATCCGAGGCCGCCCTGTTCGAGACCCGCGCAAATGTTTGGGTTGGCGGCGCACGCGAGGCTTGGGACGGCCTGCAATCCAGGCTCGGTCTCGCGTGATGCGCCTTGGCAGGCACTTTCGCAACACGTGCCCTGCGTGCTGAAGCCCGCAACTTGTTCCTTGGATCCAGTGTCCGGTTCATGATGGCTTCCGAGCCATCCGCGGGAGTTCGGGCTTTGCTTCCTTCTACCGGACACCGATTTCGGCAAGTGCGGCAAGGAGTTGCGGTGAAAGGTCGTCATCCGCGTCTGCATGCGTCAGGTCAACGGGCGCATCCGCCGCCCGGAGATAGCGCCAGCCCTGGAACGGACGTCGTGGCGTGGCCGCGGTCGAGACGAGCGCCGGATCCAGGACAATTGCGCACCGGCGGATGCCATCACCAAGGTCCGCCTCGTCAAGCCGCACGATTCGCTGACGCACCCTGATGAAGCCCCGGATGACCCAGTAGATCGAGCCGCCGTCAAGGAGTTCGGCCTCGCGCCTCGGCCACATGCGGGTCACGTGGCGCGGCAGCCCGTCCCGGGCTTGCGCTGCCCGGGTTGCTTGCCACTTGGTCAGCGAAGCAACGCTTTCGGATCCGACGCTCAATTTTATCAGGTGCAGGGGCTCACTCAACGCGCGTCTTCTCCAGGGTCTCTTGTCGAAGGAATCGTAGCGGATTGCCCGCAGCCTTCAACTTGTTGTAGGTTGCCACTCTGCCCAAGGGGAATCATCATGGCCGGTTTCTCCGCGCCCATTGCTGAACAGATCTGGGACATGAAATACCGCCTCAAGGCGGCAGACGGAACGCCCGTCGACCGTACAGTCGAGGATACGTGGCGGCGCATCGCGCGTGCGCTCGCGGCAGAGGAAGCGGAGCCGGGCGCCTGGGAAGACCGGTTCTACGCGGCGCTTGAGGACTTCAGGTTCCTGCCTGCCGGCCGGATCGTGGCAGGCGCCGGCACGGACCGGGCGGTAACGCTCTTCAACTGCTTCGTGATGGGCACGATCCCGGACAGCATGGTCGGCATCTTCGAGATGCTGAAGGAGGCAGCCGTCACGATGCAGCAGGGTGGCGGCATCGGCTACGATTTCTCGACCATCAGGCCCAAGGGGGCGGACGTCCGCGGCGTGGCGGCAGATGCCAGCGGGCCATTGTCCTTCATGGACGTTTGGGACGCCATGTGCCGGACAATCATGTCGGCCGGATCCAGGCGCGGCGCCATGATGGCAACGATGCGTTGCGATCATCCCGACATAGAGGAATTCATCACTGCAAAGTCGGATCCCGCTCGATTGAGGAACTTCAACCTGAGCGTGCTGGTGACGGACGCGTTCATGGAAGCGGTGAAAGCGGACGGACCCTGGGAACTTCGGTTTGGTGACGCCGTCTACAGGACGCTTGAGGCCCGTGACCTTTGGAACCAGATCATGCGGGCCACCTTTGACTATGCCGAACCGGGCGTGATCTTCATCGACCGCATAAACTCCATGAACAATCTCGCGTATTGCGAGACCATTTCGGCCACCAACCCGTGTGGCGAGCAGCCCTTGCCGCCCTACGGCGCATGCCTGCTCGGGTCGATCAACCTGTCGCGCCTCGTCGAGAACGCGTTCGAGGAAGACGCGGCGCTGAATGAGGCAGCTCTGGAGGATCTTGTCGGAACGGCCGTGCGGATGATGGACAACGTTGTCGACGCGAGCCGGTTTCCGCTTGAGGCGCAAGCCAGGGAGGCCGAGGCAAAGCGGCGGATCGGTTTGGGGGTCACGGGGCTGGCCGACGCCCTTATCATGACCGGCAGGCGGTATGGATCGGAAGAGGCTGCACAGTTGACCTCGCGCTGGCTGCGTGCGGTTGCCCGCGCCGCCTACAAGGCTTCGGCGCTTCTCGCAGCGGAGAAGGGTCCGTTTCCTCTCTTTGACGCCGATGCCTATCTCGCGAGCGGTTCGCTTGCCAGCATGGACAAGGATGTGCGCAAGCTGATCATGAAGCACGGCATCCGAAACGCGCTGCTGACCTCGATCGCTCCGACCGGAACGATCAGCCTCTACGCCGGAAACGTCAGTTCCGGCATCGAGCCGGTCTTTGCCTACACCTATTCCCGGAAGGTGCTGCAGAGGGATGGAAGCCGGACCGAGGAGGAAGTCGTGGACTACGCTGTCCAGCTTTGGCGTGATCGGATCGGGGACAAGGAACTGCCGGACTGCTTCGTGAACGCTCAGGCGCTGGAGCCGGCAGATCACGTGCGCATGCAGGCGGCAGCGCAGGAATGGGTGGATTCGAGCATCTCAAAGACGATCAACGTGCCAGAGGATATCTCGTTCGATGCGTTCAAGGACGTCTACATGGACGCATGGGACAAGGGCTGCAAGGGATGCACGACCTATCGGCCCAACGCCGTCACGGGCAGTGTCCTGGCAGTGAACGAATCTGCTGACGAGGCGCCGGCACCAGCTCGGGTCGCGGAGGGCGAGGTTGTCTACATTGCCGAGCCGCTGGATCGGCCGCAGGCGCTTGAGGGCCAGACGTACAAGCTCAAGTGGCCGGCGAGCGAGCACGCGATCTACATCACCGTCAACGACATCGTCGTTGGCGGTCGGAGGCAGCCCTTCGAAGTCTTCATCAACTCGAAGAACATGGAGCACTTTGCATGGACCGTTGCCCTGACCCGGATGATTTCGGCGGTGTTCAGACGGGGAGGAGACGTGTCGTTCGTGGTCGAGGAGCTGAAGGCCGTCTTCGACCCGAGGGGCGGAGCCTGGATGAGTGGAAAGTACGTGCCGTCGATCCTCGCGGCTATCGGGGGTGTCATTGAGCGGCATCTGATCGAAATCGGATTCATTGAGGGTGAAGGCATGGGGTTGAAGAGCGACCCGCAGGCCGAGGTCGTCAATCTTGGTGGTGCACCGGGCCCAGCCTGTCCGAATTGCGGACAGTTCGGCTTGCAGATGCTCGAAGGTTGCATGACCTGCCCGAGTTGCGGCCACTCGAAATGCGCGTGAATTGGGGCGAGTGTGCCTGACCGTCCTGGATGCTGGCCGCAAAACCGCAGGTGGGTCGCACGGCGTTCCGTAACGCGCCCGGATTGCGCCCCGTTGTGAAGTCGTGCCTCGCCCTCCATTGGCCCTCAAGACGTCACCGGACATAGCTCCGGACAATTCCATGCGCCGTGCAAGGCACGCTCCCGCTGCCATCAGTGTCTTCGATTGCGAACCAAGTGAATGGATATCCGGAATGAAGTCGATCCAACTTCCGGATGGTGAGCACTATGAGCGCAAGGCGTCGATAGCGGCCTCGGGGTGCTTTTCAATGATGCGGAGCAAGTTCACGGCCGGGCCGCTAACCGCACGCTTTCCTTGCTCCCACTTCCGATACCCAGACAGGCTCATGCCCATCAAAGGGGCCATTTCCGTCTGAGTCAGCCCGACACGAGCGCGCACCTCTCGCGGATTGCAGAAACGAGTCACGCGCATGTCCGGTACGCCCTCACCCCGCGAATGCGCGAGGGCCTCCTTCATCGATTTGATCAGATCCTCTCCGAATTGACTCATGTCATGGTCTCCTGAATTGTGATTTTATTTCAGCGGCGAGGCTAGCTACCGCCCTTTTTTCGTCCGACGTCATGTCGATTTTGTGGCCCTTGGCGTAAGCCAGCAGTGCGTAAACCGGTGCGTCGTCGCTGACCCAGTAATAGACCACCCGTGCACCGCCCCGCTTGCCCTGTCCCATTGCCGGAACACGGACCTTCCGGACACGACCGCTTCCAACGTCGACGCCCTCCCAATGCCAAGCCTGTTGTGGAGATCGGTGAAGTCCGGCGGATAGCAGTAGTCGCGGCCTCTCATTCCGCCGCGGCAATGCGGCCACGATCCCCGACATGGCGAAGGATATGGGCGCGGCACCGCTCCGGCGGCCATCCCTCGCGCTCGAACATCTCGAACATGGCGATCTCTTCCGCCGTCAGCGGATTGCCCTCGATCGCCTGCAGGTGCGCAGCTTCCGCTAACAGGCCGCTTGTGGCGCCCCCCGCGGTGGAACCCGAATCATGCGGCTTTTCGGACATGGCGGAACATTATCATGTTCCGCCGGAGTGGGCGACCGGCGATTGTCCGGTGTCCGGTGCAATCGGTAGGCGTTCTCGCTAGATTGGCGGATTGCGGCGGACCCGCCACTGGCATTCCAGGATGGCAGGATCGGCACGCTGCAGGAACATCGCCACGCGCGGCCACGCCTCGCCCACACTTGCGACGCTTTGCTTCCATCGCAGATGTGATCTGCGCGCCATCGGCGCGATTCGGAGCATGCTGGCTGTTCTCGCCGGCCTAGCGCCCGTCGAGGCTGCGGTCGGCGGTTCCGTGCGCTTGCCAGCACATTTCGGCGGATGCCAGGTCTGGAAATGCGATCCCGGCCCGGGCAACCGGAACATGCGACACTGGCAGATGCGGCTGTCGAACTCCGCCCTCGGCCATGACTTCGGAGTTGAATTCGGGTTCCGGGCAGACCAGAGGCTCATGCCGGGATCCGGAAAGCAGTACGCCGTCATGCAGTGTGTCATCAACTGGAGTCATGTATGCTCGGCAGGTCCAGGCTGCGATTGCATCCGGCCAGGACCGGGTTCGTTCGCTTTGACGCAGTGGATTTCTGGTTGATTGCTGGATGTGTGTCTGTCTTTGATTGCCGGATCGAAGGTGAGGTTGTCCAAATGGACCTGGGTATCAGCGGCAAAAGAGCCCTGTTGTGTGCATCGAATTCAGGGCTGGGACTGGCTTGTGCCAAGGCGGTGGCGGCTGAAGGCGTCGACGTCGTCATTAATGGTCGCGACCCAGAAAAGACTGCTGCGGCGGAGGCGGAAGTCAAAGCCATGGCGAAAGGAAATGTCCTCGCGGTTCAGGCCGATGTCACCACCGACGAGGGACGTGCGGCATTGCTGTCGGTCTGCCCCGGTCCAGACATTCTCTTGAACAACAATGCCGGCCCCGCGCCAAAGTGCTTCTTGGAGACTGTGCGGAGTGATTGGGAAGACACCTTTCAATCAAATTATCTGGCGCCGATCCTTCTGGTGCATGCAGTATTGCCTGGCATGATCGAGCGGGGTTTTGGCCGTATCGTCAACATCACCTCGGCCATGGTCACGATGCCGAGACCGCATCACACCATGAGTGCAGGCGCGCGTGCAGGACTGACGGCGTCGCTAAAGGCCTTGTCTTTGGAGGTCGCGCGCCACAACGTCACGATAAACAACATGCTGCCCGAGCGCATCGACAGCCCGCGGCAAATCGAGATGGCCCATGCCGCGATGAAACGCGAAGGGCTAACGTTCGAGGAGGCCCGTGCGGCGCAGGTGCGGTCGATTGCGGCCAAGCGCCTTGGGCGGCTGGAAGAATTTGGCGCGATGTTTGCATTTCTGTGTTCCGATCACGCGGGCTACATCTCTGGCAGCAACATGCACCTGGATGGTGGTTCATATCCCGGGTTGGTGTAGTGGCTGAATTCGCGGACTATCGTCCGCATCTGCCGGGCCCAGAGCACTCTCGCATCGCAGGTGATGACGCAATCAACCATGCGAGGGGGCGGCTCGCCCTGCCGCGGGCAGCGGGGTTGTTCAAGGAATGGGGCGAACTTGCCGGCCAGCGGTTTCACGGGCTTTCGGTCGACGGCACTTGCGTCTCCGGCCTCTATGAGTTGCGTGACGAGAACGCCCCAGTCGGCGAGATGGCCGATGCGGCCGGACGGCTTCTTGACGCGCTCAGCCCTGACGAGCGCGCGCGGGGGATGCAACAGGTCGACAGCAATCTTTGGCGGCAGTGGCAGAACACCGAAATTTTCGTTGAAAGACACGGGCTGCGGCTTGAGTTCCTCTCTGCCGAGAAACGCGAACTGGTGCTGCGGATCCTCCACGCGTCACTGAGCGATCAGGGCTATCATGACGCCCTTGGCGTCATGCAGCTGAACGCCTTTTTGGGCGACCTGATTGACGCACCCGGCGTGCTCGGGGAATGGAGTTACAATTTCTGCATCTATGGCAAACCCTCGACCAGCGACCCTTGGGGTTGGCAGCTTTGGGGGCATCATCTGGGCCTGTCCTGCATGGTCGTAGGCGGGCAAATGGTGCTGACGCCCAGCTTTCTGGGCGCCGAGATCTGCTACTCTGACGAAGGCCGGTACAAAGGGCTTCAGCTTTTTCAGGACGAGCAGCGTCTGGGGCTGGAACTGTTCAATTCCCTGCCGATGCCAGATCAGCAGAAGGCCCGTTTGGGCTTTGATTTGGGAGGTGCCGACCTGCCGGAAGGCAGGGTGCACTTCGCCGACTATCTGATGCTTGGTGGCGCGCATCAGGACAACCGCGTTGTCCCACTTGAAGGCGTGTGCGCGGCAGAGTTCGGCGGGCCGCAACGCAGGTGCCTGCTCGATCTTGTGAATGCCTATGTCGGAACAATGCCAGACGGACCGCGGCACGCAAAGATGATGGATGTCGAAAGGCATCTGCCGCAGACGCACTTCTGCTGGATCGGCGGCAACGGGCCGTCAGACCCCTTCTACTACCGCATTCAAAGCCCGGTGATCTTCATCGAATTCGACCATCACCCAGGCCTGTTCCTTACCAATCCAGAACCGCTTGGATTCCACGTGCATACGGTGGTCCGCAGCCCAAACGGCAACGACTACGGATTTGACATCTTGCGCCAGCACTATGCGCATTCACATGCACATGGCGTCGGGCACGACCACGATGGCTAGCGCTGAGAGTACTGCCCAATTGCTGCCTGAACGGTTTCCATGAAGCTGGTCAACGCGCTCGATGCCTTAGCAGAGCGGCGCACGGCCAATCCCGCGCTGGTTTGCCACAGCGTTCCGCTCAGATCCACTTTGACCAATCCCTTCTCTTGCGCCAGCTCCAGCATCTGTTCTGGAATGTGGGCGACGTAGTTGCCGCTTCGCAAGGTCTCGAGAAGGCTGTGAATGGACGTCGTCTCGAGGCTGATCTTTGGCGGCTCGTGGCCGTTCGCAGCAAAGAACGCGAATATTCGATGCGTGCCTACGTAGTCGCTCTTCAAGGTTAGCCAGCGTTGTTGAGAAAGGTCCTCTGCCGTCACTTCTCCTTGATTGGCCAAGGGGTGGCTCGGATCTGTAACAACGATGTGGTTCATTTCGAACAACGGAATCTTGGTCAGTTCCGACCGCTCCGGAAAGTCGAGCGATACGCAAATGAGGTCCAGATCCCCTGATACCAGCGCAGGAACCAGGGTGTCGATCACGCCGCCAACCAATGTCACCCGAACGTCCGGATGCGATTTCTGAAATTCGGCCACTGCGGGCGGTAGAATTCTAACGAGCCAGATTGGCCCTGCGCCGACCCGCAAGCCCCCTTGCTCGGCCCCTGAGAGTTCAGCGATCCGCATCCTGGCGTGCCTGTACTCGTTTTCCATTACCCGCGCATGGTGCGCCAGAATTTCGCCGGCCTTTGTCAGCTGCATGCCCTTCGGCACGCGGGTGAACAGCCTGGTCCCGACTTCGGCTTCCAGTTTCTGAATGCTCTTTGTCAGTGCAGGCTGGCTGACATTCAGAGTTTCCGCCGCAGTCGTGATGCTGCCCACATCCGCCACGGTCAGGAAATTGCGAAGGACACGCGAGTACAATCTATGGCCCCAGTTTCATGGCTCAACAGCGGAGAGATAAATACCAGTTATAGGGCGAGTGACAATTTGCATTTGACGCCCTGCCGCGGGTTGCGGCAGCGTAACTGCGAATTTGCTGAGAAAGTCACCGGCGCTACGCGCTTTCATACACCGAATTCGGAGCAACCAGAGGGCACCATGGCCATAAACTCCTATTATCCTGTCCCTAGGCTCGAAGAATATGCGGAGCGGTTCAAGGAGTTCTTCAAGTTCAAGCGCGAGAACGGGATCCTCGAAGTTCAGATGCACACCAAGGGCGGCCCGGTTCATTGGTCCTATCAATTCCATCACGCACTTGCGGAACTTTGGACGGTCATCGGTCACGACAAGGAAAACGAGGTTCTGATCCTTACGTCGACCGGCGATCAGTGGATCAACGAATGGGATGTCGAGAGCTTCAGGGAAGTCGAGCAATCCCCCGATGACGACCAGCGCTACGACGTGCAGATCACCGACACGCTCAAGATCGTGGAGAACTTTGTCAACGACATCGAGATCCCGACGATTGCCGCGATCAACGGCAAGGGCATCCATTGGGAAATGTGCATGATGAGCGACATCACCATCTGCACGCCTGATTTCATCCTGCAGGACGACCACTATGGCATGGATTCCGGGCATGTGCCCGGCGACGGCATGGGCATGTGTTTGCAGGAGGTTCTGGGTATCAAGCGTGGCAACTACGCAATGCTCACGTGTCAGGGACTTGATGCTCAGCAATGTCTGGAGCTGGGGGTCGTGAACGAGGTCGTCGGGCGCGACAAGATCGTGGGCCGCGCCTGGGACCTGGCGAGGATGATCATGACAAAGAGCCGTTCGTGCCGCCGCATGACCCACTACATTTGCGTGCGCCCGTGGAAAGCGCTGATTGAACGCGACTTTCGTATCCACGTGCTTTCCGAGATGTATTCGTTCAACCTGTCCAGGTCAGAGCATGACTTCGAGTACATTGAGTACGAGAACAATCGGGACAGCAACTAGCCCGAAATGCCCAGACAGCCAAATTTCCTGCTTGTCTCAACCGATCAGCACCGCGCAGATCACTTGGGATGCTATGGCAATCCGACTGTCCGCACGCTGGCGATCGACACGTTGGCATCACGGGGACTGACCTTTGACAACTTTTTCGTCGCGTGCCCGATTTGCATGCCCAACCGGGTAGCAATTCTGACGGGACGCATGCCCACGACGAACGGGACGCGGCATAACGGCATTCCGCTGGAACTGGACGCCGTGACATTCGTCGATCAGTTGCGCGATGCAGGATATCACACCGGCTTGGTTGGCAAGGCGCATTTCCAGAACATCACCGGGCGCCCGCTGAAGCAGCGCGATATATTTCCAGGTGACCCGCCGGCCCCAAGAAAAGGTGACGCACACCGGTTGGAACGGACGGGGTCGGAATACCAGGCCGAGCTCATGCCGCTGTGGCGTGAGGACCCAAATCGCCCGGGGCCAGCGACGCCCTACTACGGATATGACTTCGTGCGCTTTGCCAACGGCCATTCAGATCACGTTCAAGGCCACTACACAGGATGGCTCGCAGAGCGTCATGGTGATCCCGACAGCTTGCGGGGGGTGTTGAACGCGCTGGCCTCCCCAGGCAGTGATGCACCGCAGGCCTGGCGTACGGCGATGCCAGAGGCGCTTTACCCGACCACCTATATCGCAGAGACTTGCAAGGATTTCATTGCCGCTCACATGGCTGCGCATGGCAATGAGCCGTTCTTCTTGCATTGCTCCTTCACCGATCCACACCATCCATTCACGCCGCCAGGGCGCTATTTTGACATGTATGACCCGGCGGACATTCCTTTGCCCGCCTCGTTCGGCCACGTTGATCCGGAAGAGCCTGACCTCCTAAGCAAACTGCGGGCGGACCTTGCAGACGGCAGAGCCAACAACACCGGGCCATACCCATTTTGCGCCACGGCCGATCAGGTTCGCCAGATCACCGCGCTTACGTACGGCATGATCTCCATGGTTGATGACGCGATTGCCGGATTGCTTGATCAACTGGACGAACTGGGCATTCGCGACAATACGGTGGTGATCTTCACATCTGACCATGGCGATTTTATGGGCGATCACGGGCTGATGCTGAAGCATGGACTTCACTATGACGGCGTCGTGCGCGTGCCGTTCATTTGGGTGGATCCCGTTGTCGAGGGCGTGCAGCGTACTGACATCCACGGCAGTTCTGTCGACATTAGCGCTTGCGTGCTGGCCCGCGCGTCGGTTGCACCGGTGAATGGCAATCAAGGCATTGATGTTGTGAGTGCGGCGAGATCCGGGGCCGCTATCCCGCGACCGGGCGTATTGATCGAGGAAGATGAACTTGGCGCGCATCTTGGGCGAGAGCAAGGCCTGCGGACACGCAGCTACATCCAGGACAACTGGCGATTGACTTTGTGGCAAGGGATGGAAGGTGGAGAGCTCTTTGATCGCAATGCCGACCCACACGAAATGCACAACTTGTGGAGAGATCCGAATTCCAGTTCGATCAAGGCCCGGATGACTGAGGCCATGCTGCGCGAAACAATTCGCCTTACGGACACCAGCCCTTATGCCACGCATGTCGCCTGAAGGCGGAGGGATATGCCTCAGGGTTATGCGACGTGCACGATCCGCTATTGGACGGCCGCCACGAATTCTGAGAGCATTTCGGTCAAGCGGACAGTGTGCCAGCGCGGCATATGACAATTTGAAGGGACGAACATGCTGCTGGTCGCGCGCCTTGACGATGCCGAGTTCCATGACGCAACGGACCATTACGCAATGACCGCAACACGAATTCAGGGGCAAGGTGTCACTGAGCCAGAGGATTTCTGGTTCGGTCATTCGACCCTGTTGCCTGGAGTAGGTGCTGGGACCGGTGCTGTGCCCACTGACAAAGTACGTGTCGCTTTAGCGGGGCATGCTGTGGTCACTACCGCCGGAGCGGACATGGGACTTGGGCCCTGCTGCTCGGCCTGCCTGCCGTCAAGTGCCGAGCGCTGCATCCAGGGCCGCGCAAACCAGCCGGTTCAGATGCCGGTGATCCCGTCGAACTGATGGCGGCATCGAGAATATCAACGGTTGCGGTCATTGGCTTCGGCACGATGGGCCAGGGCATCGCACAGAGCTTTGCCGAAGCCGGGTTGGCCGTTCGCGTGGTCGATTTGGACACAGATGCCTTGCCACGCGGGCTGGCGCAGATATCGGCGAACCTTTGCGTGGCAGAGAGGCACGACCTGGTTCAGGACCCGGCAAGTATCGTTGCCAGGATCACGGGTTATGCATGGGACAGCCTGCGACGAGCTGTGGAAGGCGCTGAACTGGTCATTGAATCCGTTCCGGAGATTCTGGACGTCAAGAAAGAGGTTTTCGCTGCGCTTGATGACCTTCCGGATGACGTGCTGATCGGGTCAAACACCAGCAGCTTCACAGTGTCACAACTGGCAGAGGGCATGGCTACCGCCGCACGGGTAGTGGGCGTGCACTATTTCAATCCCGCCCATTTGATCCCGGCGGTCGAGATCCACCATGGGTCAGAGACCTCGGCCACCGCCATTGAGCGGATAATCGCGATCATGAATGGCGTAGGCAAAGTTCCAGTCAGGGTGCGCAAGGAGATCCCGGGCTTCATCATCAATCGCCTCACTGGTGCGTTGGAGCGCGAGATTGATCTCTTGCTGGCCGAGGGCATCGTCTCGCCGCAAGATCTGGATGCCGCCGTCAAGGCCAGCCTCGGCTTCCGGCTTGCCTGCATCGGTCCCATGGAGGCCGAGGACTTCATCGGCCTCGACACCGCCTATCGCGTGTCCAACAACGTATACAAGGGCCTCAGCAACGCCACCGAAGCGTCCGCAGAGCTGGGCGAGAAGGTTGAGCGCGGTGAATTGGGCGTGAAATCCGGCAAGGGCTGGTACGACTATACCGGCATTCCGTTGGCAGAAACATTCGCCAAGCGGGACAAGAAGCTGCTAGCGCAATTGGCGCTCTATAGGGCGGTAAGGAAATCCGAGGGCTGAAACGTTGAAACTCGTCACTCTGGAAATCGCCACGCCTACGGGTCCTGAGGCTCGGATTGGAGCAATTGCAGGCGATCAGATCATTGATCTGAATCTTGCGTGCCGCTTGCATCTGGCTGCCGGCGACACCGGGCGCGCCGTCGAGATTGCAGATGCGTTGGTTCCGCCAGACATGATCGCGTTCTTCACCGGAGGACCCATGTCGCGGCGTGCGGCGGATGACGCTTTGGCCTACGTCACCGAGACCGCGATGACTCATGGACCCGCGGGCGAGACCGTCATCCACCCGCTTGAAGGCACGAAACTTCTGGCTCCGGTGCCGCGCCCGACCTCGATCCGCGACACGCTGTCCTTCGAAGGGCACATGATCAACTTCGAACGACGTACCGGCAAGAAGACGCCGCCACGCTGGTACGAAACGCCGATCTATTACAAGGGCAACCCGGCCAGCGTCGTCGGGCACGAGGCCGAAGTGGTTTGGCCGGACTACACCGAAAAGTTTGACTACGAACTGGAGTTTGGCTGCTTCATCGGCAGGACGGGCAGCAACGTCTCCGTCGAATGCGCGCGCGACCACATTGCTGGCTACACGATCTTCAACGACATGAGCGCACGCGACGTGATTCCCGGCGAAGTCTCGATGTTCCTTGGCCCGGGCAAGGGCAAGGATATGGACAGCGGGAACGTCATGGGGCCGTGCCTTGTTACGCCGGATGAGCTGGATGTTTCGAACCTCGACATGAGGGCGCGAGTCAACGGAGAGGTCTGGAGCCACTCCAATTCCAGCGACATGTACTGGAGCTTTGAACAGATCATAGCCTACATCTCGCGTTTCGAGACGCTTTACCCAGGGGACTTCATCGGTTCCGGCACGGTCGAGAACGGCTGTGGCGACGAACTGGAGCGCTGGATCAAGCCCGGCGATGTTGTCGAATTGGAAGTCGAAGGTATCGGCATCTTGAGGAATGAGGTCGTGAGGGCATCGGGGACGTAATGGATATCGCAAAGCTATTTGACCTGAGCGGAAAGTCCGCGCTGATCACCGGCGCGACGGGCGCCTTGGGCAGTGCGGCGGCGCGGGCGCTGTCAGCGGCCGGTGCCCATGTAACCTTGGCGAGCGGAAATGCGGACAAGCTGGCTGCGCTGGCGGAGTCCATGCCATCAGGCAGAGTGACGACGATTGCAGGACGCCCAATTGATGAGGCCACCGTTGACCGGATCGTCGCGGCAGCTTCGGCAGATGCGCGCGGGCTCGACATCGTGGTGCCTGCCTCCGGAACGGCAGCCGTGGTGCCTGCCACGGACATGTCCCTTGAGACGTGGGACAAGGTGATGGACGCCAATGTCCGCCAAGTCTGGATGCTGTGCAGGGCGGCTGGACGCGTGATGATAGAACAGGGGCGCGGCGGCGCAATCGTGCCTATTTCGTCCGTTCGCGCGCGATTTGCAACGGCTGCGGGGACGAGCGCCTATGGCACGTCGAAGTCTGCAATCGACATGCTGACGAAGTCCTTCGCCGTTGAGTGGGGCGCGCACAACATCCGCGTCAACGCCATTGCGCCAACGGTGTTCCGCTCTGAGTTGACGGGCTGGCTCTTTGAGGACAACGAGCGCGCCAATGCTGCGCGCGCGAGCGTCTTGGCTCGCATCCCGCTCGGCCGACTTGCAGAGCCGGACGACTTCGCGGGCGTACTCGTGTTCTTGACGTCTGAGGCGTCGTCGCTTGTCACCGGCGAGATCATCAATGTCGACGGCGGATTCTCGGCCAACTAAGGAGGCAGTGACGGACGCATGACCGGAGACGGCCTCTATGACGTCTTGATCCTAGGCTACGGCCCGGTCGGTGCGACGCTGGCCAACCTGCTGGGCCAGGAGGGACATCGGGTCGCTGTCGCTGAAATGCACCCAGAAGTCTTTGACAAGCCGCGTGCCGTCAATCTGGACCAGGAAGCGCTGCGTCTCTTTCAGCGCATTGGTCTCGCCGAGCAGATTTCACATGGGTGCGTACCCCATTACGGCACCAATTTCCTTGGCGTCGATGGGGAATTGATCAAGGCGATTTATTCCGCACCGCCGCCTTATCCGCTGGGGTGGCCAGCCAACCTGATGTTCATTCAGCCAGAGGCGGAGCGATTGCTGCGAGAGCGGGTCGAAACGCTCGACAGCGTCGATGTCCGCTTGGAACACACGGCGATTGCGTTTGAACAGACCAGGGACGTGGTGACTGTGGCATTTGACACGCCGTCCGGGGCACGGAAGGTACGCGCGCGTTATCTTGTGGGATGCGACGGCGCCAATAGCCCGACACGGGAATGGATGGGCGCCCAGCAGACCGATCTGGGCTTCTCCGAGCACTATGTGGTGGTGGATGCCTGGATCACACGCGACACGCCGCTGCCGTCGCGAACCACTCAATACTGCTACCCCGACGCGCCGACGTCCTATGTGATCTGCTCGGGCAAACTGCGTCGGTGGGAGTTGAAGATCCTGCCCGGCGAAAGTGTCGATGACTACAATGATCTGGGCCGGATAAGGGCCCGGCTTGCGCCTTTCGTCGAGGTCGATGCGCTGAAGCTCTGGCGCTCGGCAGTGTACCATTTCAATGCGCGGGTCGCGGACACCTGGCGGAAGGGTCGCGCGTTTCTGGCTGGCGATGCC
This sequence comes from Silicimonas sp., assembly GCA_022820365.1. GTDB lineage: Bacteria > Pseudomonadota > Alphaproteobacteria > Rhodobacterales > Rhodobacteraceae > JAJEFO01. The sequence goes on along the minus strand of JAJEFO010000123.1, from coordinate 172,449 downwards.
GCGCATACCATGCCGCCATTCCTTGGGCAGGGGCTCAACTCGGGATTGCGAGACGCCGCCAATCTGTCGTGGAGGCTGTCTTACGTCTTGCGAGGCAAGGCGGGAGAGACGCTGCTGGAGAGTTACCAGACAGAACGTCGCCCCCATATCCTTGCCGTCACGGAGATCACCAAGGACCTGGGCAAGATCGTGGGCGAAACAGACCCTGCGAAAGCCGCCTGCCGCGACCAGCGCTTGCGCGCGGAAATGGCGGAAAGTGGCCCTGTGACGGTGAGACAGGCGCTGATACCGCCCATTGCCCATGGGTTCCTGGACAAAGAGGGTGGAATACTGGCCGGTACGCTCGCGCCGCAACCGCGCGTCTCACGGGACGGCGAAAGCCATTTGCTGGACGATTTGACGTCTGGTTTTTCGATGGTGCAGCTCGCACCCGGCGACAATTTGCTTGCGGTCACCAACGATCTGGAAACCGACTCGCCTGCCGCTTTCAAGTGTCACGACACGGAATGCCTGCTTTCCGGATCGATGCAAGACCATGGAATCAAGATGATGATTGTTCGCCCTGATGGCGTGATCTGGTCTGCGGGAGCCGATCCCGCCGAGGCGATCGAACGGCTGTGCGCCGCGTTCAAGAAACCTGTTCCGGAGCCCTGCCAATGAATATCCTGTTCCTGATGGTGGATCAGCTTCGCTTTGACTACTTGTGCTGCACTGGACATCCATCCATCAAGACGCCGAACATCGATGCCTTGGCAAATCGCGGCGTTCGGTTTGACCGGGCATACGTTCAGTCTCCGCTTTGTGGTCCCAGTCGCATGAGCACTTACACCGGGCGCTACTGCCGCAGCCACGGCGCGACCTGGAACGGCACGCCGCTCCGCGTGGGCGAAATGACCTTGGGCGATCACTTGCGGCCCTTGGGAATGGATGCCGTCCTGTGCGGCAAGACGCACGCGGCACCTGACATTCGCGGAATGGAGCGGCTTGGCATCGATCCGAACGGAACGATTGGCCGCCGGATCGCGGAGTGTGGCTTTGACGTCTGGGAGCGGATGGATGGAGAATTCCCGGCAGGCTTGCCCGACCTGAGAAGCCCCTACCAAGACTATCTGCGCGCCAAGGGGTATGACAGCGACAACCCGTGGCATGACTTTGCCAATTCCGGGGAAGATGCAGATGGCAACATCCTGAGCGGCTGGCAGTTGCAGAACGCAACCAAGCCTGCGCGGATCGCCAAGGAAGACAGCGAAACGGCGTGGCTCACAACGCGGGCCATGGAATTCCTGGATCAGGCTGGAGACAGGCCCTGGTGCCTGCATGTAAGCTATATCAAGCCGCATTGGCCCTACGTGGCGCCTGCGCCCTACCACAACATGTACGGGATTGGCGACATCAAGCCAGTCGTGCGCTCGAAAGGTGAATTGGTCGACCCGCATCCGGTTTTGGCCGCGTTTCAGGACAAGCGTGTTGGCAAGGCATTCTCGAGGACCGAGGTCCGGGAGGCTGTCATTCCCGCTTACATGGGATTGATCACCGAGATCGACGATCAGATTGGTCGGCTGGTGGCGCACTTGCATGTGCTTGGCCAGCAAGACGACACGTTGATCGTGTTCACTTCTGACCATGGCGACTACTTGGGCGATCACTGGCTCGGAGAAAAGGAGCTGTTCCACGATGCCTCTGTCCGCGTGCCGCTCATCGTCGTTGATCCTGGCGCCGAGGCGGATGAAACACGCGGCAAGGTGTGCGATGCGCTGGTGGAAGCCATCGATCTTGTGCCCACCTTTGTGGATTATGCAGGCGGAGAGCCGCGCGGCGAGATACTGGAGGGACACTCCCTGAGGCCGTTGGTTTCAGGCGAGGTCGCGGGCATCAGGAACCACGTCACCAGCGAATACGACTACAGCTTCAAGTCAGCACGGCGCAGGTTGAACCAGCATATCAGTGACTGTCGCCTCGCAATGATCTTTGACGGCAGGTTCAAGCTGATCCACGCAGAGGGGTTCCGCCCGATGCTGTTCGATCTGCAGACGGATCCAGACGAATTGAGCGACTTGGGTGACAGCGCCGATCATGCCGAGACGTGCGATTGTCTCATGGCGCGCTTGAACGCTTGGTTCAGGCAGCATCACAACAGGACCATGCACTCAGACGCCGAGGTGCTCGCTCGAGAAAACGGCGACTTGCGGCGGGGCATTTTCCTGGGATTCTGGGATCAGGACGACATGGACGAAGCTGCGCGGCTGGGGCGAACCGGAAATTGATGGCCCAGATTCCGCATAACCCGGATGAATACAAGGAGTCGCCTTCATGGGGAAAAATCGGACGCTTCGGCGTTCAATTCGCGTTTTCGGTATGCCTCAATGGAATGGCGGTGCGTGAAAAAGGTATTAGACGGGCATTCAACGACAGTCCTAACATCAAGAAGGCAACCAGATGAGCGCAGCCAAGACAAGCGGCGCCGGATCGATCACATTCAGGAGGTGCAAACAATGAGAATGTTCAGTTTGGGCGGCTTCGTGGGAGCCGCGATTGTCGGGCTTGCAACAGCAGGCACGCCGACTACTGCGAATGCGCAGGACATACTGCGCTCAGATACAGATGCTCAAGGCGGGCCGGGCCACACGCTGATCGTCGTGGCCAGCAAGATATGGCGGCGAGAACTCGACGGGCTGTCGGTGCAAGTCAATGACAGCCAGACCTTGACGCGCTCGGCGTTGAAGCTCGGCACGGGCAAACTTGAGGTCATGCCGCTGCCGACCACCGTGGCAGGGTTCCTGCAAAAGGGCGAGCGGATGTACGCCAAGGACTTCAAGGAAGAGGCGATTGCCGCATCCAAGAACATCGGCGGCATCATGGGCTGGCTTGCCGTCACCAACCATCCGATCGTTTGGGCGGATTCCGGGATTGAAGGTTTCCGGGACATCAAGGGAAAGCGAGTCTACCTAGGCCCGCCGTCTGGCGGCGCTTCGGTGAATTCAACGAACTACATTCGGGCGCTCACCGGGTACGAACCGGACGTCGACTACGTAGCCCTCAAGATGCCCTGGGGTTCGGGCATGCAAGCGATGCTTGACGGGAAGATAGACTTGTTCTTTCGCCCTGCCGGCCTTGGCAGTGCAAGCGTTGAACAGCTTGGCTTGAAAGAGGAGTTCCGCATTCTGGATTCGAGATCCGGCGATCCGGACGGCTTGGCCAAGTTTCTTAAGCCGCCGCATCGGTTCGTGGTGGAAATTCCGCCCGGAACCTATGCCTCGCAAGCCGACAATGACAAGTCAGTCTTCACGACAGGCGGCACGTTCAACCTGGCCGTCGCCGCAGAACTGTCGGATGACTTGGTCTATGGAATGACCAAGGCGATTTGGGAGAACCTCGAAGAGATGCAGCAGACGGCGGCAACGCTGCAGAGCATTGATCCGGAGCGGCCCTTCCTCGGCGCAAATGTTCGGCTGCATCCCGGTGCAGCCCGCTACTATCAAGAGGTTGGTATCGAGATTCCCGATCGGCTGATGCCTCAATAGGCACGAATCGAGTCGAATGGATGGCAGCCACGCAAGTGGGTTGTCATCCATTTGCCTAGGTGGCAATGTTCCATGTCTGACAAGCCGGATCAAGGCGAGCCGATCTCCGACATCCGTACTTATCTGGGCTGGGTAGCTGGTGCATTGGCCCTTGGCATCGCCTTGACGGGCATTGCCAACTCGGCACCAAGCTTCTGGATCATTCCAAGCATCGGGCCCTTCAAGAGCGAGTATGTCCGCCCACTGATCGTCTTTCTCGCTGTCACGATCATTCTGATCCGGTTCCCGGTTTCGGCAGCTTTGAAGATGCGGGCTCGGTCCCTGAAGCTCGTGGCCTGGTCAGTCGATGTGGCGATATTCGTTGCCGCCATTTGGGTCTTCTGGTCCTACCATACGGTCGCGCTGGCGCTGTTTGACGGGCTCTTCCTTCTGAAGCTCGTCCATCCGATCATTGCGCTGACGGGTTGCGCCATATTCCTGATACTGTGCTGGAGGGTCTGGGGCGCTCCACTGCCGATTTGTGGCCTGGTGGTCATCGTCTACTTTTACACTGGTCAACACTGGCCATGGATATTCCAGACCGCCCCTGTCGAGTTCATCGATTCATCCGAGGACCTTTGGTTTAACTTGAACGACGGTGTGCTCGGCAACCTCATGGGGATCCTGATCTTTACCGTGCTGCCATTTGTGCTGCTGGGAGTGACCTTGCAGCAAACCGGCGGGGGCACGTCCTTGATCAAGATTGCATTCCAACTGACCCGGAATCTGCGTGGCGGCCCGGCCCATGCTGCCATCGCCGCTTCGGGTCTGTTCGGCACGGTCACGGGCGGGTCTGTGACCAACGTGGTCGCCACGGGCGTTGTTACCATCCCGATCATAAAGAAGCGCGGCTTCAGCCCGGCTTTCGCAGGCGGGATCGAGGCCACGGCGTCCAGCGCCGGTCAGATCATGCCGCCTATCATGGGCGCAGCGGCGCTGGTGATGTCGGACCTGACCGGGATTTCGTACCTCACGATCATTATTGCAGCCATAATCCCGGCCTTGGCCTATTACTCCAGCCTGTTTGTCGCGGTAGTGTTCGAGTCGCGGCGCCTCGGGATCGAGGCCGTGCCGGACATGGATCCCGGCATGCAGGTCGACATGCAGGACTATCTCAACCTTGTCATGGTCTTCGTGCCCATCGCCATTGTCGTGGCGACGTTGATCATGGGATTCTCTGCTGCGGGTGCGGGCATGTTCGCGCTGTTTGCCCTGATTCCGCTCAGTTTCCTGAACCCTGACATTCGTCGAAAGCCCTGGCTGATCCTCAGGGCGCTCAGCCGCGGGGGCGAGACGTTCAGCCAGTTGATGATGGCAATCGGTGTCGTTGGCATAATTGTTGCCATCCTCGGGGCCACCGGGCTGCCCAATGACTTTGCTCAGGTCATCAACGATCTGGCGGGCGACAATCTGTTCGGCGTGCTCGTGATCGCCGCTGCCGCGGCTCTCATGCTGGCCATGGGCGTGCCGACCGTACCCGCCTATCTCAGCATCATCCTGATCATGGGACCTTCCTTTCAGAACCTCGGCCTCACGACGCTGGTCGCGCATCTCTTCGTGCTGTACTACGGAGTGGCGTCATCCATCGTGCCGCCAGTGGCCGTCGCCGCCTACGCTGCGGCCACGATCGCTGAGGCGCCGCCACTCAAGACCGCCTTCTACGCGCTGCGCTTGGGCATGGTGAAGTTCTTGGTCCCCTTCGCCTTTGCATACTATCCTGTTCTATTGATTGTCGAAGAAAGCGGCGCGACTTTCGAGATTGGCGGCTTTCTGTCTGCGCTGATCAGGCTGATCTTTGTCATCTATCTTGTTTCGAGCGCCACGCTCGGTTTTGACCGGCGTCATTTGGCCTGGTGGGAGATCGGCCTGCGATTGGCGCTCGCCGCTGGCGTGCTGCATATCGCGCCAGTTCTTCACTGGGGTGCCTTTGCCGCCGGGCTCATGCTGGTCGTTTGGCACAATGTGCGATATCGGGAGGTTCGCGCATGAACGATCAATCTGATACCGTGATCACCGCACCTTGCCGCACTGATCTTCTGAACCATGCGCGGGCGATGCATCCGGTCTTGCGTGTACGCGCCGGTCGCTGCGCCGAAGACCGCAAGGTGCCCGATGAGACCGTGGCCGAGATGGAGGCAACGGGCTTCTTCAAGGTCACGCAGCCGAAGGAATACGGTGGGTTCGAGATGCCCTACTACGTGTTCTGCGAACTCATAATGGAAATTGCCAGAGGCTGCCCATCCAGTGGTTGGGTCTATGCCGTGATTGGAGAACACAACCAGACCGTCGGCGGCCATCACACGGCTGAAGCGATGGAGGATATCTGGGGCAGCGATCCGAGCACGCGGGTCGCCTCAGGCAACGCTCCCAACCTGGAGTTCACGCGCAGGGATGGCGGTTGGCTGGTCAATGGCCAACTCAGGTATTCAAGTGCGTGCGATCATTGTACGTGGCACTTGTCTGGAGGCGTGATCGATGGCGCGCCGATGAAATTCGTCTTCCCGCGCGGCGACAGCGAGATCGTCGACACTTGGCAAGTCATGGGCCTGGAGGGTACTGGCAGTCACGACATCAAGCTGAAAAACGTCTTTGTTGCCGATCACTGCGTGGTGCCGGCATCCCACCGTGGCGCCAAGTTTTTTGACGCGCCCCTTTTTCGACAGCCGCAATGGTCCACCAATCCATACAGCCTCGCTGCGGCCATCGTGGGTGCCGCGCAAGGCGCCCTGGACACATTTACCAAGGACATTCGCGAGCGCACGCCGCGTATGGGTCGCGACTTCAAGATTGGTGAGTTGCAGAGCATTCAACTGCGGATTGCGGAGTCCGCTGCCGAGATCGACGCGGCCAAGCGCATGATCATTGGCAATTTGCACGAAACCCATGAGATGTTGCTGGGAGCAGAGACGTTGCCGCAGGACGTGATGGCTCGCAACAGGCGCGACATGGCCTTCGCGCCAATCCTCGCCAAGCGTGCGATTGACCGGATCTTCTATGCCTCTGGGGCCACGAGCATCTTCTTGAGCCACGACATGCAGCGCTATTTCCGGGACGTGAACGCGGGCGCGCAGCAGATATTCCTGGATTGGGATGCGAACGCCACGATCTTTGGGAAGGTTGCGCTCGACATCGATACGGGTTCCGTGCGTTGGTAGCTGATCGACATCACCTTAAGCTCTTCGTTTCGCCAGGAAGTTGTGCCCGCGTGCCGACCATTGCGCTGGAGGAAATCGGTGTTCCGTTCGAGACGGAACTCCTGCGGATGAACGCGAAGCAGCATAAGTCACCGGAATACCTGGCCATCAATCCCAAGGGCAAGGTGCCTGCGTTGGTCGTTGACGGACAGCCATTGACCGAGAACGTTGCAATTCTGACTTGGCTGAACAGAACCTATCCAGAGGCCAAATTGCTTCCAAAGACATCCAGCGAACTGGATGCTGTGCGGCAGACGGCAGATCTGGCTTTCTTCTCGGGCACGGTGCATCCGCTTGTCACGCGGTTCGCGCGACCAGGGAAGTTCGTCGCTGACGATCAGGTCTCCAGTAAGGTGCGCAGCGTCGCGGTCCAGGCGGCGCATCCATTTTGGAGCATGATAGATGATCGACTGTCGCAAGCGCACTGGTGGTATGGAGATGAATGGTCCATCGTCGATGGCTATTTGTTTTGGGCGTGGTGGCGCGTCGTCGCCTCCGGTTTTCCCGGCGTGCGGTTCCAGAACATTTGCGCCCATGCAGACCGCATGAAATTGCGCCCGTGCGTGGTGCGGGCCTTGGACCGTGAGGTCGTGAATGTCGCGCAATTGAAGTCTGAAGGGCTATACAAAGCGCCCAGTTGATGTCCAATTTGACCGACGATCGAATTTTGTCAGCGACACGCAATCGCTGGCGTTGAATCGAACCATCGACCATTTGAAGTGTCAGATCGGAAATTCTGGCGAAGTCTCCCATGCCTGCGGCGGGTACTTTTCCCTTGCGCAGCGATCGGCAGTGCGGGCCAAGGGCGACCTGATCATGTGGCACGGACAGACGCGGCTGCCGAGCGCCGCCTTCGGCCATGAAGTCTGGTTCCGGGCCGGGCGGAGGCATGTGCTGGGATCTCGGGGTAGCCCGTTGCCATGCAGAGTCACTCATGCAGAGTCACTAATGCTCAGCAGGGCTAGGCGTTGCCGTTGAGGAATGCGTGCAGTCCGGATCTGATGGCTTCCCAATCGGTGAACTCGTGTTCGCTGACCTTTGCCGGATCGAACTCGCGGTCTCGCAGAACCACCTGCTCCAAGACCTGCTGGGAGTAGTAATCGTAGGCCCCTTTTTGCACGGCACCCGGCACCAAGAGGGTGACGTCTGGCGAGAGTTCGGTCCGCATGTTCATTTCGACCACGTATTCTTCCGCCTCCGCGATCCCTTCAGGGAAGGCAGCACTCAGGCTGACAGAAAGCAGCATGGTCCGGCGAGCCTTAAGCTCCTCCTTGCTGGCGGTGATGAATGCCTCGAAACTGCGGGGGTGCCTCCGCTCATGCACGGATGCGGCGAGCACGACATGTTCGACGTTGCTGAAGTCCGCAGAGGCGGTTTGGTCAACGTCCAGGACCGACACGACACGACCCATGTTCCGGGCTTCATCGGATACGAAACGCGCGATCTTTCCGGTCTGGCCCTCTACCGTGGCAAACGCAACGAATACTGTCATTTCTGGCCTCCTTCAGGGAACGGATGTCGGCGAGCCCATTGGGGCGAAATTGCCCTGCCCCTTCTCAAGTCAACTTCAATGATATCACGAACTACGATGGCCTGCATTGTCTCAAATCAAGCGGGACGTCCATACCGGAAAGGTTCCGAGCCCCGTTGGCTGCCATGCGGCCAGCGCGATGCGGATGCGCTTGTCCGGCTGTTCGTTCGCCCCATTCAGCTTGCCAATCAATGAGCCGTTGCACATACGCGTTGCACGGATAGGTTCCGCCCATGACACGCGATCAGCCCGCGATCGGCGTCCTTCTCATGCTGGGCTTCTGCATGATGGTGCCAATGGGAGACGCCCTGGCGAAGCTACTGGGCGAGCACGTCGACGTGGCCGTCTTGGTGACGGTCCGAATGGCAATTCAGGCCATGGTGCTCGTTCCCGTCGTTTTGTTCGCGGGAATTTCGCTCGCACCGGCGTTTGAAAGGATTCGCTTGATCACGATCCGGGCAATCCTGCACGTGCTGGGGATAGGCCTGATGTTCCTTTCGCTCAGGTACCTGCCGCTCGCCGATGCCGTGGCCATTGCCTTTGTCATGCCTTTCATCACTTTGTTTCTTGGTCGCTTCGTCCTGGGCGAGGACGTCGGCAGCCGTCGGATGATTGCCTGTTGCGTCGGCTTTGTCGGCACCTTGATGGTCATGCAGCCCAGCTTTGCGGAGGTCGGCTGGCCTGCACTTCTGCCGGTGGCCGTGGCGATCGACTTTGCCTTCTTTGTGCTTGCGACGAGGCAGTTGGCGAAAGAGGTGGATGCCGTGTCACTGCAGGCGGTCTCGGGAGTGATCGCCTGTGCGTTGCTTGTTCCTCTTCTGGCGGTGCTGGCGCCCATTGATGTTCCCGGCTTCGCGGTTGCAATGCCCGATCCGGTCTCGATGTGGCTGCTGGCCGCAATGGGGCTCCTCGGGACCTGCGCGCATCTCATGATGACCTGGTCTCTGCGATTCGCGCCGTCGGCGACCGTGGCGCCGATGCAGTACCTTGAAATCCCGATCGCCGCCTTGCTGGGCTGGCTGATCTTCAAGGACTTCCCGAACGGCCTGGCGCTGGCCGGCATTCTCGTGACGATCGCGTCGGGCCTCTATGTCATCTACCGGGAGCACGCGCTGATCCGGTCAGCGCAGCGATTGCCAGGGCGAGGTGGAGCCTCGGAATCAACGTGATGCATCCCGGGCTTTCAAAGTCGAGTTCAATCGGACCGGACGCCTGATTGGACGTGCCAAGGCGGCCCAGGGGATCAAGCGTCAATCCGTCGATGGGCCAGCGTAGTCCTGTCGAGGAGCCATTCACCGGCGCCATCGGGAAGAGCGAGAAGCGTGTGCCGTCGGGAAGGTCAAGAACCAGCCGACGTGGCGCGGCAAAGGCAACGTCTTCGATTCCCAACACAATCGTGGGCGGGCCGATGCAGCGCGCGAGGACCGAAAACACGGCAAGCGTGTGGTCAAGTCGGCCTTCGGTGAAACCGGTGGCGATCACGAAGGGCGCGTCGATCAGGCGGAGACATTTCTCGAAATCCGTGATGTTCTGGTCGGCATACTCGATGATCCTGGCTTCCGGCAGGGCGGCGCGTGTCTCGTCGGTGATCGAATCGAGATCGCCGATGACGGCGCATGGCTCGACGCCGGCGGCAATGCAGGAATTCGCGCCGCCGTCCGCAGCCACGAGGTGCGGCGCAAGTGCCATCGATGCCGCAATGTCCGAGGCATGCGGACGGCCGGCTCCAACAAGCGTCACTCCGGTGTCGGACTGGACCTTGCCAAGTGTCACGGCAATTCGCCCCTTGTTCAGATGCGTTTTCGTAACTCGGTTTTCAGGATCTTGCCCGTCGATGTCTTGGGGAGTTCGCCGAAGACGATCTTCTTGGGACGCTGAAACCCGGCCAGCCCGGCGCGCGCGTGTTCGAGAAGTTCGTCTTCGGTGGCACTGGCGCCTTCGACCAGTTCGACGAATGCGCAGGGGACTTCGCCCCACCTTTCGTCCGGCATGGCCACGACAGCGGCAAGCGCCACGGCCGGATGAGTGTAGAGCGCGTTCTCGACCTCGATCGAGCTGATGTTCTCGCCGCCGGAGATGATGATGTCCTTGGCGCGGTCGCGGATCTCAATGTAGCCGTCCGGATGCTGCACCGCGATGTCTCCCGACCAGAACCATCCGTTCTTGAATGCCTCGTCCGTCGTTTCAGTCTGCTTGAGATAGCCCTTCATGACGATGTTGCCCCGAAAGGCGATTTCACCGCTTGTCTTGCCGTCCCATGGGACAGGCATGCACGTGTTCGGGTCGAGAACTGTCACGTCCTCTTCCAGTTCGTAAGCCACGCCCTGACGTGCCTTGCGTCGCGCGCGTTCGTCCGCCGGCAGGTCGTCCCATTCCTTCTGCCATGCGCAAACCACGGCGGGTCCGTAGGATTCGGTCAGGCCGTACACATGGGTGATGTTGATTCCAAGCGCCTCGATGGATTCGATGACGCTTGCGGGCGGCGGCGCGGCTGCCGTCATCATTTCGACTTTCTGCGAAAAGTCGCGACGCTCCTCGGCACTTGCTCCCGCGATGAGCGACATGATGATCGGCGCGCCGCAAAGATGCGTCACGCCGTGATCGGCGAATGCGTCGAAAATGGGGCCGGCGCGTGGCGCTCGCAGGAACACGTTCGTTCCGCCGAGCAGCGTGATCGTCCAGGGAAAGCACCAGCCATTGCAGTGAAAGAGCGGAAGTGTCCAGAGATATACCGGATGCCGGGGAATCGACCAGGTGATGACGTTGTTGACCGCGTTGGTGAACGCTCCACGGTGCGAATAGACGACGCCCTTTGGTCGTCCCGTTGTTCCGGAGGTGTAGTTCAGGGCAAGGGCATCCCATTCATCGTCAGGCAAGCGGTATTGGAAGAGCGGGTCGCCTTCTGCCAGCAGCTCGTCATACGTGAGCGAGCCGATTCTCTCGCCGCCCGGGCCCTCGCTGTCCTCGATGTCGACCACGAGGATGTCGCGACCGTAATCCGCCACGGCGGCCTTGGCCTTTTTCGACAGCTCGGTGTCCACGAGGAGGACCTTCGCCTCACCGTGATCGAGGATGTATGCAATCGTGGCTGCGTCCAGACGCGTGTTGTTGGTGTTCAGAACCGCGCCCAGCATCGGGACTGCGAACGCGCATTCGAACGCCTCGGGGATGTTTGGCGCTAGGACCGCCACCGTGTCACCCTTTTTGACACCGCGTCCCTCGAGCGCTGACGCGAGGCGGCGGCATCGCTCTCCAACCTCCGCCCAGTTGCGCCTGATGCGTCCATGGATCTGGGCGGTGCGGCCTGGATAGACTTGGGCTGTTCGCTTGAGCATGGACACCGGCGACAACGGCTGGAAATTTGCGGGCCGCTTCGCCAGTTCCATTCCGTCATATGCTGTCATTGCCGCCCGCCTTGTGCCGCCGATCTGGTTGCCTCTGGTTTATCAGCGCATTGGATTTTGACAACGACATTGGAGTGCGCTGACACTGTCAGCAACGCCGTCCCGATGGATCAAATCTCATCTCGTTTGCGGGGTCCCAATCCAGTCCGACTTCATTGCCTTCCTGTGGAATCGTCGACGCGGCGTCCTGTCGAACGGTGACTTGCGTGCCGTCAGCGCATTTCAGGTGCACGAGCGTTTCGGCGCCGAGAGCTTCGGAATATGCCGCGCGGGCCCTCAGACTTCCGCTGTCGGACAGCCGAGTGTGCTCGGGCCTGACGCCGACCTTCGTGTCGCCTGATCGTCCAAGGATATCTGCCGAGAGGAAGTTGGTCGGAGGCGACCCGATGAAGCCCGCCACGAATTCGGTCGCTGGATTGGCGTAGACCTCCAGCGGTTCGCCGACCTGGTCTGCAATGCCGCCGTTCATGACGACCATTCGGTCGGCCATCGTCATGGCCTCGACCTGATCGTGCGTGACGTACAGCGCGGTGACGCCCAGTTCGCGTTGCAGCGCCTTGATTTCGAGGCGCATCTGCACGCGAAGCTTGGCATCAAGATTCGACAGCGGCTCATCAAACAGGAAGACAGCAGGCTTGCGGACGATGGCGCGCCCCATGGCCACGCGCTGGCGCTGTCCGCCAGACAGCTCACGGGGCTTGCGCTGAAGAAAGGTCTCAAGCTGCAAGAGCTTCGCCGCATGTGCCACGCGCTCTTCGATTTCGGCACGTGGCGTCCTAGCGATCTTGAGCCCGTAGGCCATGTTGTCGAAGACTGACATGTGCGGATAGAGCGCGTAGTTCTGGAAGACCATGGCGATGTCGCGATCCATGGGCTCCTGGTCGTTGACCCGACGCCCGTCGATCTGGACATCGCCGCTCGTGATGGTCTCAAGCCCGGCCACCATCCTGAGGAGCGTGGACTTGCCGCAGCCCGACGGCCCGACGATGACGATGAATTCCCCATCCTCGACGCTGATCGATATGCCGTGAATGACGTCTGTCTTGCCGAAGGATTTCTTCACGTTGCTGAGTGTTAGCGTTGCCATTTTCTACTTCTCGCTGTCCACAAGTCCGCGGATGAAGAGTCTTTGCATTCCCACGACCACCAGCACCGGCGGCACCATGGCAAGGATCGAGGTCGCCATGATCACCGGCCAGTCAGCGGTGTCGTCGCCAGACGGGAACATCTGCTTGATGCCCATGACGATCGTGTTCATTTCGGGATCCGTCGTGATCAGAAGCGGCCAGAGATATTGGTTCCAGCCGTAGATGAAGAGAATCACGAAGAGCGCAGCGATGTTCGTGCGGCTCATCGGAAGGAGGATGTCGAAGAAGAACCGCATTGGTCCCGCTCCGTCGACGCGTGCCGCCTCCGCAAGTTCGTCCGGCACGGTCATGAAGAACTGGCGGAACAGGAACGTTGCGGTGGCGGACGCAATCAGCGGCAGGATCAAGCCCTGATAGCTGTTAAGCATTCCAAAATTCGCGATGACCTCATAGGTCGGCACGATCCTGACTTCGACGGGCAGCATCAGCGTCAGGAAGATCAGCCAGAAAAAGAGCCGCCGCGCCGGGAAGCGAAAGTAAACGATGGCGAAGGCTGAAAGAAGGCTGATTGCGATCTTCCCGAGCGAAATGCCAATCGCCATGATCATCGAGTTCAACAGCATCGTCGACACTGGCGCGTTGACGCCCGAGGTCAATGCCCGGGCGTAGTTCGAGAAGAACTGATCGCCGGGCAGCAGCGGCATCGGCGGACGGACAATTTCCTGCTGCTCAACGGTCGACGCGACGAAGGCCAGCCAGATCGGGAAGAAGATGAAAGCGATGCCCACCAAGAGGCCAACGTGGGTCAGCCAAAGCCCCGCGCCGCGTCTTTCCACCATGCCATTCTGCTGGGCCATCAATAGTGCACCCTGCGTTCAATGTACTTGAATTGGATGACCGTCAGAAGCGAGACGATCGCCAGGAGAATAACCGATTGCGCTGCTGAGGAGCCGAGGTCCTGTCCGACGAATCCGTCGGCGTATACCTTGTACACGAGGATCGTCGTGGCCTGCTGGGGCCCGCCGGACGTGATCGTGTGGATCACGCCGAATGTCTCGAAGAACGAGTAGATGATGTTCACGACCAGGAGGAAGAAGGTCGTTGGGGAAAGAAGCGGAAAGACGATCGTTCGAAACCGCGTCCAGAAATGTGCACCGTCTATGGCGGCGGCCTCGATCACGGAGCGCGGGATTGCCTGAAGCCCGGCGAGGAAGAAGAGGAAGTTGTAGCTGATCCGCCCCCAGGCGCTGGCAACTACGACAAGACCCATCGCTTCGCCTTCGTTCAGGACATGGTTCCAGTCGTATCCCAGCAAGCCGAGATACCACGTCACCACGCCAACACGCGTGTTGAACATGAACAGCCAAAGCACCCCCGCGACTGCCGGGGCGACGGCATAAGGCCAGATGAGAAGCGTTCGATATGTGCCGGACCCCTTGACAAGGCGGTCCGCCAGCACGGCCAGGTAGAGCGCCACGCCCATCGACACGACGGTCACGAGGATTGAGAAGACGGCGGTCGTGAGGAATGAGGCGCGGTAGTAGCGGTCCGCCAGCAGGAACTCGAAATTCCCTAGCCCGACCCATTGCATGGACAGCCCGAACGGGTCGGGAATGAAAAGCGATTGCCAGATTGCCTGCCCCGCCGGGTAGAAAAAGAAGATGGCAGTGATCAGGAACTGCGGCAATACCAACAGGATCGGCAGCCAGAGTCCCTTGAATTTGACGCGCTTTTCCATTGTCCCATGGTTGGCTGCCCCGAATGGATTCGGGGCAGCCCATTTGCCCGCTAGCGGGTCGCCTGCTCGAACCGGCGCAGAAGCACGTTGCCCCGCTCAACCGCGCTGTCGAGCGCCGCCTGCGCATCCTTGTCACCAGACCATACCGCTTCCAGTTCCTCGTCGATGATCCCGCGGATCTGGTCGAAGGAACCCAGTCGAAGACCCTTCGAATTCGCCGTCGGCTCATTCGCTGTCATCTGGATGACCGCAACGTCGGTGCCGGGGTTGGCCTCGTAGAAACCCTGGCTCTTCGTCAGTTCCCCTGCCTCGGCCGTAATCGGCAGATAGCCGGTGTCCTGATGCCACTTGGCCTGGATCTCTGGGCTGGAGAGGAAGTTCAGATACGCCGCGACGCCCTTGTATTCCTCGTCACCCTGACCTTCCATCACCCAGAGCGACGCGCCGCCGATGATGGTGTTCTGGGGCGCGCTGACGAGAGCTTCCCAGTAAGGCAGCGGATGCACTTCAAAGTCGAATTCGGCCTCGGAACTGATGCCCGCATATCCGGCGGACGACTCGGTGAAGAACGCGCACTCGCCAGCGCGGAAGTTCGCGCCTCCCTCGTTGCGACGACCGGCGTAGATGAACTTTCCGTCCCTTGCCCAGTCGCCCATCGCACCGATATGCGTCACCTGCGCCGGGCCATTGAAGGCCAGTTCAGTGTCAGTTCCAGCGAAGCCGTTTTCCTTCGTGGCGAACGGCGTGTTGTGATAGGCCGAGAAGTTCTCCAGGTGAACCCAGCTCTGCCATGCCGTGGTCAGCGGGCAGTCGACGCCAGCCGCTTTCAGCTCGTCCAGAACGGCGCCAACATTTTCCCAGGTCGAAAGATCGGTGTCCGAGTCGATGCCGGCTTCGTTCAACTTGTCTCGGTTGACCCAGAGAACCGGCGTTGACGAGTTGAACGGCAGCGACAGCATGTTGCCGTCAGGCGAGGTGTAGTAACCCTTGACCGAACCGATGTATTTCGACTGGTCGAAGTCTGCACCCGCCGCTGCCATCACTTCGTGGACCGGCTTCACTGCGCCTTCGGCGGCCATCATCGTGGCGGTGCCGACTTCGAAGACCATGAGTATGTCGGGCTGTTCGCCTGCACGGAAGGCCGCGATTCCGGCGTTCAGAGTTTCCGAATAGTTGCCCTTGTGGCTGGCCACGACCGTGTAGTCAGACTGTGAGGCGTTGAAGGTGTCCACCTGTTCGGCCACCAGCTCTCCCAGCCTGCCGGTGAAGGCATGCCAGAATTCGACTTCCGTCTGGGCCATCGCGGCCTGGGCCGTGCCCAGGGTTGCCGAGGCGGCCAGAATGCAGATTTTGCGTTTCATGGTTGTCTCCCTTTTTCAGTTTCGGAATTTGCGGCGTATGCCGCGGTGATGCCGCGCGTAGTGCACGTGCAACTTGAAGAGCGTATGACAACCAGGTCGGTCATGGCCGCTCTACAATGAAATCTGGAACAATTCCGGTCAATGCCACGGCGCGCTCCGCGTCATTTCCCGCAAAGAGGCCGAATCGCGCCATCAGCGCCGAGTCTATGCCAGCACTTTGCGCCCCGAGAATGTCAGTATGCAGGCTGTCGCCTACCATGAGGATGCGCGAACGCTCGACTGCCCCCAGCCGTTCGAAGGCGAGATCGAAAATGTTATGGAAGGGCTTGCCGTAGAATTCTGGTGCGACCCTTGTACGGTCTGCCAAACGGTGCGCGAAATGGCCAGGCTCGACCGAAAACCAGCTTTCGTGTGGCGCAACAATGTCGGGATTGGCGACGAGAACCGGACGCGAGCGCTCGTTGAGAGCCTCTTCAAGCATCTTCTGGCGGCCTTCCGTCCAGGATCCGCTTTCGATCAGCAGGAAGCCTTCCACTTCCCGGAATGCCGAGGGATCGTCTGCCAAGACAAGGTAGCTCACGTCACCCAAGTCGTCGAACAGCATGTGTTTTCCCGCCATCACTCCCCAATGCGTCTTGGCCTTGCCGGAAATTGCTGCAGCGAGGGTCGCGCGGCTTGTCACGATGTCTTCCGCGACGAACGAGAATCCAAGCCGATGGTATTTGTCGAGAAGTTTGTCCTGGGGCATGCTGGCGGCATTGGACACAACCAAGACGCGCTTGCCGTTGCCTTTCAACGCCTCGACGCGGTCGCGGGCGCCCGGTATCGCTGTCGTGCCGATGTTCAGGACGCCGTAAGCGTCCAGAAGGAACACGTCGTAATCCCCGGCAATGTCAGCCAGCGTTTCTATGTGCCGGAAATGCCTGTCGCCGCTGCATGGTGCCGGAAGCCGGTGCCGAACCGCCTCGTAGGCCTTGAATGCCTCGTCTGCCGAAATCGAAATCAAATGATCGCACCCCGAACCTTTGCCGAGACCCACTCGCTGATCATCACTGCAGCCAGGATGACAAGGAGGATCAGGCTCACCTGTGGCCAGGCAAGCACGTTGAGCGACGCCGACAGTTGGAGGCCTATGCCACCTGCGCCAACCAAGCCCAGAACCGTGGATTCACGGATGTTGATGTCCCAGCGAAAAACGGCAATCCCCGCGAAAGCAGGCAGGATTTGCGGGACGATCCCGTAGGCCATGACCTGCCAGCGGCTGGCGCCGGTCGCGGAAATCGCCTCGACTTGGGTGTGGTCGATTTCCTCGATCGCTTCATAGAGGAGCTTTGCGCAGAATCCAATGGAACGGATGGCGATGGCGATGACGCCCGCGAATACGCCGGGACCGATGATCGCAATCAGGAGGAGAGCCCAGATCAGCGAGTTGATCGAGCGGGACGAGACGATGACGAGAAGCGCAACGGGCCGGATGAACAGCACCGAGGGCGTCGTGTTTCGCGCGGCCATGAAGGCGACCGGCACGGCGAGGCAAATCGCGATGAGCGTTCCAAGTGTCGCGATGTTCAGCGTGTCCCAGATCGGGCGGCCAAGCTGGGTAATGTACGTCCAGCGCGGCGGCGTGGCGCGCGTCCAGATATCGCCCGCGATGCGAGGTGCGTCCCACACGAAGAACCAGGTGGTCGCCTCGGAAATCCTCTGCCAGCAAACAACAAAGATCGCGACACCGATCAGCCAGCCGAACCAGCGGAAGAGGTTCTCGCCGGTCGTCCGCCGTCGCCAGGTCTGCGCACTGCCCTTCTCGAGAACCGGCACTACTGCACCTTTGCCCTGATGATGCCGGAGAGATACTCCAGCGACATGACGATCCCGATGATCAGGATGAGGATCGCGGCGGCCGTGTCGTACTCGTAGCGGTCAAAGGCCGTGTTCAGAGTTGCGCCGATGCCGCCCGCGCCCACGAGGCCGAGAATCGCGCTCTCACGGAAATTGATGTCGATTCGATACATGGAAAGCCCGACAAGCCGCGGCATGACTTGAGGCTGAACGCCGTAGTTGATCCATTGAAGCCACCTCGCCCCCGAGGCCTTGATCGCTTCGGCCTGCACCTTGTCCATCGCTTCGATGTCTTCCGCAAGCAGCTTCGACAGGAATCCGATGGTCGCGAAGGAAAGCGTAAGGAATCCGGCCAGTGGACCGAATCCGAAAATGGCGACCAAGAGTATGGCGACGATGATCTCTTGCAGTGCCCGGCTTACTGCCACAATGCCCCTGCAGACCAGGTAGATCGGCAAGGGGGCGATGTTGCGCGCGGCGCCAAGGCCGATCGGGATCGAGATCAGGATGCCGACGACGGAAGCGGCGACTGTCATGACGATGCTTTCCAGCAGCCCTTCCCAGATGTCGCTGGCGCGACTGGTGAAGTCCGGACTGGTGAATGCGAGAATGAATGCCCAGCCGCGGTCCAGGCCTACATAGACCCGGCCCCAGTCGACCTCGATCGTCATGAAGGCTGCAACAAGGTAGGCGACAAAGCCGAGGATCAGGCTCCAGCGCAACTTCGGGTTCGACACGAACGGCGGCTTGCGCCAGCCCTTTCCAAGCATGTCTTCCAGTTCCCGGTGGCTCATTCGGCGGCCTCGACCTCCTCTTCGTCTTCGTCCTCCACCTTTTTGATGGTGGCCTCCCAATCCTCTTCGCCGTAGATGTCCGTCAGCTTCTCGGGTGTCAGACCTGTGGGCAGGCCGTCGTAGACGATTTCGCCAAAGCGCAGTCCGACAACGCGCGGGACAAACATCTGCGCCAGCGCCACGTCATGAATGTTGATGATCGCTGCCAGACGGCGCTCGCGGCAGAGCTCGGTGATCAACCGCATGATCTGGCGGCTGGTCTTCGGGTCGAGGGAGGCAGTCGGCTCGTCGACCAGCAACAGCTTCGGGTCCTGTATCAAGGCGCGGCAAATTCCGACTCGCTGGCGTTGGCCACCTGACAGTTCGTCGGCGCGCTTGTCAGCCATGTGCAGGAGCCCGACACGGTTCAGAAGCCGGAACGCCTCGTCAATGTCTGATTGCGGATACCAGCGCAGGAAGCTCCGCCAGAAGCCCACGTAGCCAAGTCGGCCCGACAGGACGTTTTCCATCACCGTCAGCCGCTCAACAAGCGCGTATTCCTGAAAGATCATCCCCATCTCGCGCCGTGCCCTTCGCAAGGCGCCGGAACCGAGCCTTGTCAGGTCAGTGTCTTCCAGCCAGACCGCACCGCTTGTAGGCTGCACCAACCGATTGACGCAGCGGATCAGGGTCGACTTGCCGGCGCCGGAAGGACCAATCAACGCCAGCACCTGTCCCTTGCCGACTTCCAGGTCGATTTCCTTGAGCGCCTGGTCGCCGGTCCTGTAAGTCATTGTCAGCTTCTGAAGGCGCAGCATGAATTGTCCCGGGCAAGGGTGGGTGGCGGGCCCGGTCGGGCCCGCGCAAGTAGTCGAGGATCATTCGCAGGCGTAGGACACGTCGTTGGCCGCGTCGATCTTGCGGATGACTTCCCAGAACACCTGATAGGTCATTTCCAGGAACTGGCCCTCGTTCGACTTCGAGAACTCGGCTTGGAGCGTCGTGCCATCCCATTCGAAGCTGAAGAAAGCGTCACGAATCTTGTCCTGGAGTTCCGGCTTGAGGTTGTAGACCACGCCGAAGCCAGTCGTCGGAAAGGTCTGCGACTTGTAGATGGTGATCACGTCGTCTTCCTTGATGACGTCGCGGCTGATCATGCGTGACTTGACGGAGTTCGCGATCGAGGCGGCCATGTAGTCCTTGTTGGCGACACCAAGGATCGAGTTGTCGTGCTTGCCCGAGAAGACCGGCTCAAAGTCGCGTTCCGGAAGCAGGTCGAAATCGCCCTTCAGGATGGCCGACGGCGCCTTGAAGCCCGAGTTCGAGGTGGGCGAAGTGAATGCCAGCTGCTTGCCCTTGATGTCTTCCACGCTCTCAATGCCGGATCCCGGGTAGGTGATGATCTCCATTTCATAGCCGAAATTGCCGTCCAGAGAGGCCATGATCGTAAAGGGCCGGAAGCCCGCGCAGTTGACCGCAAGCGGGTTCGATCCGGTATTGAACCCCGCGATATGCAGACGGCCCGAACGCATCGCTTCGATCTGTGCCGCGTTGCTTTGAACCGGGAAGAAAACGACGTCCTTGCCTGTTTCGGCTACAAGGTGGTCCAGAAAGTCCGACCACGCCGTCTTGTAGACAGCGGGGTCCTCGACCGGCGTATAGGCAAAGATCAGCGTGTCCGGATCGATCTGGTCTGCCGGATCGCTTGGAATGTCGGCAATCAAATCCCCGTCCGCGTCGCAAAAACGTTCATCCAGATCGCCCCTCGGGCAATCCTGTGCCGAGGCGGAGGTGCCAAGCGACAGCAACGCAAACGCCGATGCGGCGATCAGTGGCTTGATGTTCAGTTTCATGTCCTTCTCCCAGTTATGCGGCTGCTCCCGCCGCGGTTCGTTTCACTTGATCACGCCGGGTCGGCAACGAGGATGTCCACGTCCGCGCCAACCAGCGCACTCAGCAAGTCTCCCTTCGGCTTCGCATCGACAACGACGGATTGAAGGTCTGCAAGCTCGCCGACGTTGGCGAGACCCTTGTGGCCAAATTTCTGCGAATCGATCAGGAGGTGCCGAAGCGTAGCGCGCTGCAACATCACCCGCTTCACCGCGGCGAAGCCACGCACCGTCTCTGACGGACCCAAGGCCGTCAACCCAGACGCGCCGATCACGCAGCGATCCACATTGAAGCGCTCAAGGAATTCCAGCGTCTCGGTTCCGACCGTAGCCGATTCCGCAGGCAGGTACTCGCCGGGGCACAGGATCACTTCGGGCGCACCGTGCCCGATCGTCATTGCAACCGGGATCGAGTTGGTGATCACCGTGCATTGCGTGCCCAGCCAGGCCAAGGCGCGAGCCATCTGGATCGTGGTCGAGCCCGAATCGATCATCAGGGTCTCGCCGTCCTGCACCAGCCCGGCCGCCCGCCGCCCGATCCGCTCTCGTTCGGCAATCCGGGCGTTTGCACGCTCGTCCAGGCTCGGGTAGTGCCCCTGTGCCGGGGCTGAGGCACCGCCATGAGCGCGGTCTATCAGCCCGTCTTCTGCCAGTGCGTCAAGATCCCGGCGGACCGTTTCGGCGGAGACATTGAATTGTCGCACCAGTTCGCTGATGCGGACATGGGGGCGTAGCTTCAGCTCCAGAAGGATCAGCCGCCGCCGCTCGCGCTTCTTCAGGCGTCCCCGGCCGTTCTCCGCCATCTTGAGTCGCATCTTTTCCTGCGTCATTCGATTGTCCGATTCTGCCGTTCCAGACAAAATTGTGGCTTTTCTGTCGCAATTGCAATTATTTTGTTGTATATCTCACTATCTGATGTGCAGATTTCTTGCAGCAAACGGAATTTTGACGTCTGTGCGAACAGTGGCCATGCCCAAGCGCAATCCAGAAACCGACGTTCCCGAATGATCGTCCTTGCCGCACATCTCGCCGCCGCTGTCGCGCTCCTGCTGTGGTCGGTTCGCCTGATCCGCACGGGCGTCGAACGCGCTTTCATGCCCGCCCTGAAGCGTCACATGAAGGATCGCGCCGACAACAAGCTTTCCGCCGCGGCCAGCGGCGGCCTTGCGGCAATGCTGATGCAAAGCTCGACCGCAGTTGCCCTGATAGGTGCAGGATTCGCGGTTTCGGGCATGCTGGCACCCCATGCTGCGCTGGCGCTGCTCCTCGGCGCGGACCTCGGCGCAGCCATCATGGCAATGGTTCTGTTCCTGCCAGTACAGGCGCTGGTTCCCTTTGCACTGATTTTCGGCATCGCGATCTTCTTCAATGCCCGCAGCCGCAAATCCAAGCAGATTGGGCGTATGGTGATCGGTTTCGCGCTGGTCCTGATCTCTCTTGGCATGATACGGGATGCGGCAGCGCCCATCGGGGGCAACTCTGTTGTCCAGAGCATTGCGGCTTATTTTCAGGGCGACCTCGTTAGCGCATTTGCCATCGGTGCGCTCATAGCTTGGGCAATGCACTCCAGCCTTGCCGCAGTGCTGACCTTTGCCGCTTTCGCCGCCACCGGACTGGCCACCGCGCCGGTAGCCGCCGCGCTGGTGATCGGCGCAAACTTTGGCGGCGGGCTCATTCCTTTCGCGCTCCTTTGGTCAAGCGAGCGACCGGCCCGGCTTGTGGCCATCGGCAACCTTGTTGCGCGTGGTGGAATAGCGCTCCTGTTTCTTGCATTTCTCGTGGGCGGCATTGTCGATCTCTCACTTCTCGGCGCGGGACCGGGCCAGCAGGCTGTCACGCTTCACATCTTGGTAAACGCCGCCTTGCTCGCGTTAGCCTTGCCGTTTTCCGGCAAGCTTGTCCGCATTGCAGATGCGGCGCTGCCTAGACATGCCGAACGCACGGTTGCGACCGTGTCGGCGCTCGACCCGGATGCGCTCGACCACGCACCCCTGGCGCTCGCCTGCGCTCAGCGCGAACTCTTGCGCATGGCGGAAACCGTGCAAGCGATTCTGGTTCCCGTCATGCAGCTTTTCCGGGGCTGGGATCCGGACGTTGCACGCGTGATCGAGATTCGTGAGGACGACATTGACCGGATGCATTTCGAGACGAAGATCTACGTCTCGCGGCTGCGCGAAAATGGCATTCCTCCTGCTTTGGACAAGAAGACGCTGGAAATCGCTGCGGTGGCCAACAGTCTTGAAGAGGCCGGCGACCGGATCGCGGTGGACCTCGTTGCACTGGCAAAAAAGATGCAGGACCAAGCGATCAGGTTTTCCGACCAGGGCATCTCGGATCTCAATCATTTCCACGATCAAGTTGTCACCAACGGCCAACTGGCCCTCAGAGTGTTGACCACCGGCGATGCCGAAGCTGCGCGACAACTCGTTGCCGAAAAGGACCGGATCCGGATCGAAGAGCAGAAGCTGCAGGAACGGCACCTGAGGCGTCTCCAGCAAGGCGCGGCCGCAAGTCTCGAGACCACGAACATCCATCAGGACACGCTGCGCCTTCTGAAACAGATAAACGCCGCACTTTCCTACGTGGCTTATCCGATCGCAGAGGAGACAGGCGACCTTCTGGGCAGCCGTCTTGCCTCGCTCCGAAGCAGCGGAGACGCGGCATGAGCGCTCCGAATGGCGTCGCCCGGCAACATCCGGCTCACTTGGGCAGGTCTGCTCCGTCGCGCGGCCCAGTGGGGAGCTGGCGCAACATCGGCTGCAGAGCGACACCCAACGGATGGCCGACGGACGACAAGAAAACATGGCATGCCGCTGAAATCGAGGCGCTGGCAGAGGCTGGTACGACCGGCTCCATCTCCGATCTGCCCATTGGTGTACATTGTTGCGGCAAGTGCCTCGACCGTTGCACCAAGGTTCAATGCCGGACTATGGTCTGTGCGATGGTGGCAGGCGGGCCGACGCGGTGTTCGAAAGAGCGCATGGGAGGCACGTGCCTTAGCATCTCGTTCAGGAAGGCCGTGAGGCTGGCCGATGAAAGGAAGACTTCGAGGCTTTTGAAAACCTGGCAGGGGACCCGGAACGGCTGACGAAGAAGGAAGAAAAGCGCGAAGCCTCGTGAGGCATCGCAAACCAGGGCCGGAACAACCGGTCCAATCTAAACCGAAAGGAGAGGAAGATGAAGAGGATAACAGCCACGATCGCAGGATCGTTGATCGCGCTCGGCGCGACGGTGTCGGCGTCATTCGCCGACAAGCTGACGTATTATTGTTCGGCACAGGAAGACTGGTGCCAGCTGATGGCCCGGAGCTTCGAGGATGCGACGGGCATTGACGTGAACATGACCCGGAAGTCTTCGGGCGAGACATTCGCGCAGGTCCGCGCGGAATCCTCCAACCCCAAGGGCGACGTCTGGTGGGGTGGAACGGGCGACCCGCACCTGCAGGCGGCAGAGGAAGGCCTGACAATGGAGTACATTTCGCCCATGCGCGACCAGCTTCATGATTGGGCGATTGCACAGGCCGAAAGCGCTGGCAACAAGACCATCGGCATCTATTCCGGAGCGCTCGGCTACGGTTACAACACCGAACTGGTGGCCGCGAACAATCTGCCTGAGCCGTCCTGCTGGAAGGACTTGCTGAAGCCCGAATACAAGGGGCATGTCCAGATGGCGAACCCGAATTCGTCAGGCACGGCCTACACGACCCTTGCATCGATGGTGCAGATTTTCGGCGAGGACGACGGATTCGAGTTCATGAAGGGGCTCCACGCCAACATCAACCAGTACACGAAGTCGGGCTCGGCTCCGATCAAGGCGGCGGGTCGCGGTGAAAACACCATCGGCATCGTCTTCATGCATGATGCGGTGAAGCAGGCCGTGTCCGGGTTCCCGATCAAGGTCGTGGCACCGTGCGAAGGCACAGGATACGAGATCGGCTCGATGTCGATCATCGAAGGGGCACGCAACTTGGAAGAGGCCAAGATGTTCTATGACTGGGCGCTCTCCGTCGAGGCGCAGAATCTCGCGCTGCAAGTGAATGCATTCCAGGTCCCGTCGAACACGGGGGCGGAGACCTCGGAGAGTGCGCCTGACATGAGCATGATCAAGCTGATCGACTACGACTTCAAGAAGTACGGCTCATCAGACGAGCGCAAGCGCCTGCTGCAAAAATGGGACGAAGAGGTTTCGACCCTGCCACAGTAGGTGACGCCCGCAAAGGCAACACGGACCCCCCCGGTCTTGATCTTCTGGATCATCGCCGGGTGGGTCGGCTTCGTCCTCTTCCCCTGGTACGGGGTGGAGGACGGTCTATTCTCGTTCGAGTGGCTGGTCGACGGCTACCCGTTTGAAGAAGATTATTCCCCTGCTGCGTTCCTGATCGGACAAGGCGAGAAGCTGTGGCTGGCCCCCTTGCTGATCCCGCTCCTCCTGCCGCTCCTGGCTCTCGGGCGGGAGAAGTCCGACCCCGCGTATTTCCGCATTCTGACCGTCGCGGGCGCGCTTGGATTTGGCTGGCTGATCATCCAGGGATTTTCCATCGGCATCCGCGGATTCAATTTCGAGTGGATGAAGGCCGCGTTTGGCGAACTGGGAGATCGCCAGTTCGGAATGGGATATGGCGCGATGATTTGCGCTTCCGCCTTCCTTTTTCTCCTCACCCAAGGCATCGCCGCGCGGGGCGCAGTCAATGGTGACGTCTTCGTGGTCGGCGCGATTGGCGGCGTGGTCACCATTGTCACCGCCTTCGTGTTCTTTCCCATCGCGAACATGCTGTTCTCGGCCTTTGTGACCGATGAAGGCGCGTATTCGATTTCGGCATTTGTCGGCAAGTTCTTCGATGATCGCCTGTGGGGGATAGGTTGCTTCTTTGGCACGAGATGCGGCGCGGCGCTGAATTCACTTGTCCTTGCCATCGCAGTCGGCTTCATCACCACCGTCCTGGGCCTTGCCTTTGCCCTGGTCGTGACCCGCTCGGGGTTTCGCTGGAAACGCATTCTCCGTGCGCTGACCGTGCTGCCGATCATCACGCCGCCTTTCGTGATTGGCCTCGCGCTGATCCTGCTCTTCGGCCTGTCCGGTTCCGTGACCGTTTTCTTCGCCGACCTCTTGGGCACGCAGCCCACCCGATGGCTCTACGGCATGCCCGGCGTGCTGATCGCGCAGACGCTGGCGTTCACGCCCATTGCCTTCCTCGTCCTGATCGGCGTGGTCGAGGGCGTCTCGCCGTCGATGGAAGAGGCCGCGCAGACGCTGCGCGCCAACCGCTGGCAGACGTTCCGTACCGTTTCGTTGCCGCTGATGCGCCCAGGACTGGCCAACGCGTTCCTGCTTGGCTTCATCGAGAGCATGGCCGACTTCGGCAACCCTCTCGTTCTGGGCGGCAACTTCGATGTGCTCTCGACGGAGATCTTCTTCGCCATCGTCGGTGCGCAGTATGACCAGGGTCGTGCGGCGGTGCTCGCCATGGTCTTGCTGTTCTTCACCCTGTCCGCATTCTTTGCCCAGCGGGCCTGGCTTGGGAAAAAGAGCTATACGACCGTCTCCGGCAAGGGCGACGCGGGCGTCCACCCGCTGATACCGAAAGGCCTCGCGATTCCAGCAATGATCGTGGCGCTCAGCTGGGCGATCTTTACTGCAACGGTCTACGGCATGATCGTCTATGGAAGCGTCGTGGAGCTTTGGGGGGTCAACAACTCGCTGACCTTCAAGCACTACGTGACGGCCTTCTCGATACGGATCGAAGAGGAGGGCATCCGCTGGACGGGCGCTGCTTGGGACAGCTTCTGGACGACGATCACCATCGCCGCGATTGCGGCGCCCTTGACGGGCGCAGTAGGGCTGGTCACGGCCTATCTGCTGACCCGGCAGAGCTTCGCGGGAAAAAGCGCATTCGAGTTCGGCACGATGCTGTCCTTCGCGAT
The DNA here is from genome assembly GCA_022820365.1 of Silicimonas sp. GTDB lineage: Bacteria > Pseudomonadota > Alphaproteobacteria > Rhodobacterales > Rhodobacteraceae > JAJEFO01. The sequence goes on along the minus strand of JAJEFO010000123.1, from coordinate 146,151 downwards.
CCCTGGCACGGTCATCGGCGTAAGCTACATCCTCGCCTTCAACGTGCCGCCGATCGAGATCACCGGGACGGGCATCATCCTCGTGGTCAGCTTCATCTTCCGCAACATGCCTGTGGGCGTGCGTGCCGGCATCGCGTCCATGTCTCAGCTCGACAAGTCGCTGGATGAAAGCTCCCTGACGCTCGGTGCCAACTCGTGGCAAACTTTCCGCCGGGTGATCCTGCCGCTCCTGCGGCCTGCAATTCTCGCCGCGCTCGTGTATTCCTTCGTGCGCGCCATGACCGCGATCTCGGCCGTGATTTTCCTTGTTTCGGCGGAGTATGACATGGCCACCAGCTACATAATCGGGCGGGTCGAGAACAACGACTACGGCCTTGCGATAGCCTACTCCACGACGCTGATCTTCGTTATGCTATCCGCCGTTGCGCTGATGCAGGTAATCGTGGGGCGCACCCAGATAGGGCGCCGCATGACGCAGTCGCGGACGAATGTTTGAGGAGAGCGTAAGATGAGCATCGCATCCAAGGCCGCACCTATCCGATTCGAAGGCGTCTCAAAGAAATTCGGCAAGGATGTCGTTGCAGTCGATAACATCGACCTCGCAGTGGACGCCGGAAAGCTCGTGACCCTCCTTGGTCCTTCGGGGTGCGGAAAGACCACGACACTCAGGATGATTGCGGGGCTGGAGATGGCCACTTCGGGCCGAATAACCATTGGCGACGTGGATGTCACAAAGTTGCCGGCCACCGACCGCGACGTGTCGATGGTTTTCCAGTCCTACGCGCTCTTTCCACATATGAGCGTGCTGGAAAACGTCATGTATGGCCTGACCTTCTCGGGTTTCGGAAAGGGGGAAGCCCGTTCTCGCGCGTTGCAGGGGCTGGATCTGGTGGGCCTAAAGGGTTTCGACGGGCGCCTGCCGGCCGAGTTGTCGGGTGGTCAGCAGCAACGAGTTGCGGTGGCGCGTGCCCTGGTGCTCGAGCCGCAGGTTCTGCTCTTTGACGAACCGCTATCAAATCTCGATGCCAAGTTGCGCCGGCAGGTTCGCGAGGACATCCGCGCGATCCAGCAGGAGCTCGGCCTGACCGTGGTCTACGTCACCCATGACCAGGAAGAGGCGCTCGCGGTTTCCGACGAGATCGTCGTGATGCGCAACGCAGCCATCGCCCAGACCGGCACGCCTCGCGAACTCTTTGACGCCCCCAATGACCGCTTTGTCGCCGACTTCATTGGAGAGGCGAACCTCATCGAGTGCCAAATTGTCGAACTGGATGGCGGAACCGCGATGATCGAAATCGAAGGCTACCGGCACCAGTTGCCGGCGCGAGGATTGTCTCCCGGGCCGGCCACGCTTGCTGTACGTCCCTCCCGAATTGTCCTTGATGGCGACACGGGCGTGCAAGCGACGGTCGCAAAGGCAACATATGTAGGCGTACGGATGGAATACACGTTGGAGGGCGGGTTCGGACAGGTCTTTGCCGTGCAGGATGATGTGGAAAATCCGCTGGAGGTCGGCACGAACTTGTACATGTCCTTTGCCTCAAGAGGACCTGTGCTGCTGCCTGGAGAGGCGTAGCGGACCCGTCTGGCTGCGTTGCAACCCGAATGTTCCAGGCATCGCTCGGCGGCTTGACCGGTCCGCGCAGGTGCATTGCCGATTCGGCGGTGTTTGCGACCTTGCGCTGCAGCGCTGCAGGAAGCCATTGGTTCAGCCTCATCCGCCCCAGGCAGGTATCGCGATGGATTTCAGTTCCTCAAAGACCTGTGGTGCACCGGCGATCACGCGCCCCCCTACGCGGATCATCTCGTTGGCGTTCTGATCCTCGACCACTCCGCCCGCCTCGGCCACGAGAAGCTGACCAGCGAGGCAGTCCCACGCGTTCATGTGCTCCTCCACATACCCAAGCATTCGCCCTGCGGCCACGTACGCCAACGACAGGGCCCCGCTGGCATTGCGATTGAACATCGTCCCGCTGACAACAAGTGCGTTCACAATCGACGTGACATTATCGGGACTTATGCGGTTTGAGTAACCCATCCCCACGGTCCCTTCGTTCAGAGACTTGCTTTCCGCCACGTGAACCGCTTGTCCGTTGAGTCTTGCTCCAGAACCGCGAAGCGCCGAAAAGGTCTCGCCGTAGATCGGGTCGTGAACTACGCCGAATTGCGTTTTGCCTCCTGACACACCAGCGAGAACAATCGTCCAGGTCGGAATGCCGTTGAGGAAGTTCGTGGTGCCGTCAATCGGGTCAATGACCCATGTGAAGCCGTTTGCGCCAGCGGCGACGCCATGTTCTTCGCCAACGATTCGGTCATCCGGCCAAGCTTCGGAAATTCTCTCGCGGATGAACGATTCGACCTTGCGGTCGGCTTCGCTCACCCAGTCATGCGAACCTTTCCGGTCAACACGCAATTGATCGCGTTGCGCGAAGTAGTCTCGCGCCAGCAATCCGGCGGACTGGCAGAGATCTATCGAAAATGCAGACTTTTCTTCGAAGGTCATGAACAGGGATTTCAGCACGAATTCACCGCGCGATCAATCAATTGGCGCTGCGTGGCAAGCCGTGTCCCAACAAGAGCCGCAGGCCGCCGCCATTCCGGGATCGATCGGACCGAGGCGAGTTCTGGATCGTGAAGCAACCTTGACGCAACCGAAGCCTGATGCTTGTCTGTCGGAGACCGGAAATCTCCGGCGGGAGCAGTGTCGAAGGATTCCGAACGTGAAAACAGTCATTGCCTTGACCGCCTTTTTCCTTGGCGCCCCGTCTGTCGGTGCCCAGCCCTGCGGAGGGCCCTTCGACGCGTTTCTTGACGGCATCAGGGACGAGGCAATTGGAAACGGCCATTCCGAGCAGGTGGTCGACCGCTTCCTTGAACACGCAGCCCACGACCCGAAGGTCATCCGGGCAGACCGGGCGCAGGGGATATTCCAGATTCCCTTCATCGAGTTTTCCGGGCGCCTGATCAGCCAGCACAGGCTTCATCATGGATCGGAGAACGCAAAGAAGTGGGCGCATGTCTTCGACCGAATCGAACGCGAGTACGGCGTTTCCCGAGGCGTTCTGCTGGCATTCTGGGGCTTCGAGACCGACTTCGGCGTTGTTCAGGGCGATTTCAACACGGTCAATTCGCTGGTCACGCTTGCCCATGACTGCAGGCGGCCAGAGCTGTTTCGACCCCAGGTCCTGGCCGCGATCGAGCTGTTCGAGCGAGGCGGACTGGACCCCGTCAACACGAAGGGCGCATGGGCCGGTGAAATCGGAATGGTCCAGATGCTGCCCGAAGACATTCTTCTCAACGGCGTCGACGCCGACGGCGACGGAAAGGTCGACTTGAAGGGCTCCCCGACGGACGCCTTGGTTTCGGGCGCCAGAATGCTCATCAATCTCGGCTGGCAACAGAATCAGCCCTGGATGCAGGAAGTCCGGATGCCGCAGCGCTTCGACTGGTCCGAGACTGGTTTCGACAATTGGAAGCGCGCGTCTGACTGGGTGGCGGCCGGGGTCAGGGCGAGATCGGGAAGGCTGGCCGCGCCGGATCTCGAAGCGGCGATATTGCTGCCCCAGGGCCGGAACGGACCCGCCTTCATGATCTATCCGAACTTCAACGTGTTCCTGGAGTGGAACAAGAGCTTCGTCTACGTGATCACTGCCGCCCATTTCGCGATGCGCCTTGAAGGGGCGCCTGTCTACGATGCGGGTGAGCCTGGCACAGCGCTTGACGAGGACCAGGTCAAGGCATTGCAGGAACGGCTCGAAGCACGCGGCCATGATGTCGGCGGAATAGACGGCATCATCGGTGCCAAGACCCGCAGCGCGGTGCAGAAGGAACAGGTCCGCCTCGGCTTGCCGGCGGATGCTTGGCCGACGCTTGAGCTTCTCGACCTGCTCTGATTGCTTGCGAGCGCTGATCTCGGCCGGCCACGCCTGGGCCGGCCTTAAGCATGTGCCTCGTCCGCCGTTCCGTCCCGGTCGGATCTCAGGAGAATATCCTGGTCAGCGCCTTGTCCACCGCGGCAGTGATCCGGTCAATGTCGTCGGCGGTCGAGATCAGCGGAGGCGAGAAGCAAAGCGTGTTGTTGAGCCCGGGCATCGAGCGGTTCGTAGCGCCGATGATGACGCCTTGCTTCGCGCAGTCCGCGACGACTGCCAGGACCGTCTTCTCGTCGACCGGCTCCTTGGTCACGCGGTCGGCAACGAGTTCGGCCCCGCAGAACAGCCCCTTGCCGCGCACGTCGCCTATGACGCGGTGCCTCTCCTGAAGCGAATGCAGGTTGTCGATAAGGCGCGCACCCATCCGAGTCGTGTTGTCGAGGAGGTCCTCTTCCTCGATGATCGCGACGTTCTCGAGCGCTGCAGCCGGTCCGGCGGTGCAGCCGCCAAATGTCGAGATGTCGCGGAAATAGTTCATGGGGTCGTCGGCATCGTCCTTGAACATGGCGAAGACCTCGTCGGTCGTGACCATGCAGGCGATCGCGGCATATCCCGAGGCCACGCCTTTTGCCATGGTCACGAAGTCGGGCTTGATGCCGAAGTGCTGGTAGCCGAACCATGTTCCGGTGCGTCCGACGCCGCAGACGACCTCGTCGATATGGAGCAGGACGTCATGCTTCCTGCAGATTTCCTGAATCCGTTCCCAGTATCCTTCGGGCGGCGGTATGACGCCCCCGCCGGCCGTAACGGGCTCGAGGCACAGCGCGCCCACGGTATCGGCGCCTTCGCGCAGGATGACCTCTTCGACTTGGTCAGCCGCCCACTCGCCGTAGTATTCGGTTTCGACCTGGGCGCGGTATTCGAGGCAGTGCGGCACTTCCACGAAGCCGGGCGTGAAAGGGCCGTACTGGGCATTCCGCTCGGGCTGTCCGCCTGCGGAAAGGCAGGCGATCGTCGTGCCGTGATAGTCGCGTTCGCGAAAGAGGATCTTGTGCTTCTTGCCGCCGTATTTCTTGTGCGCGATCTGGCGGACCATCTTGAAGGCTTTCTCGTTCGCCTCGGAACCGGAATTCGCATAGTAGACACGCGTCAGGCCGGGTAGCAGCCCGGTCAGCTTCCTGGCGAAATTCGCGCCGGGGATCGAGCCCGCACTGCCCGAAAAATACGGAATCTGAACGAGCTGGTCTCGGATGGCGTTGGCAATGCGCTCGCGACCATAGCCGACGTTGACGGTCCACACTCCGCCCGAGACGGCGTCGATGTACTCGCTGCCAGCCGCGTCCCAGACGCGCACGCCCTTGCCTTCGACCATGACGCGGGGATCGGTTGTCTCCAGGGGCTTGTGCTGCATCAGGTGATGCCAGATGTGCGCGCGGTCGGCTTCGATCACGTCGGCGAGGTCGTTCGGAACAATGTTCATTCAGATGTCCTCCTGGGAAGGATGGGGTTCTCGCCAGATTATCCGATGCAACGGAACGGGACCAGAGGGCTTTGCGATTTCGGCGACAGAATCATCGTCATGAAGGCCGGGCCTCTAATCTTCACGGGATTCGGTCAGGGCCCGGATGATCGCCCTCGCGCTTTCGCCGTACCATTCGGCGTCTCCGCGCATCCGGGCGATTTCCCGGCCGTCCATGTCAAGGATCACGGTAGCTGGAAGGCCGAAAACCCCCATGCTGCGGGCGAGGTTCTGTCTTGGATCGAGAAAGAGCGGGAGGTTGTCGACACCTGTCTCTTGGAAGAACCTGCGGATGCCCGGAAGGGAATTGCGCCCCGTGGCAATGGTCACGACTTCGAACCGTTCGCCGCCGAATTCGCGTTGCAGTTCCGAAAGCATGGGCATTTCCTTGCGGCAGGGTGCGCACCAGGTGGCCCAGAAGTTCAAGAGCACGAACTTGCCGTTGAAGTCGGATAGCTGATGTGCACCCCCTTCGGAGTCGGTAAAGCCGGTGTCGGGCACGGCCTTCGGTTCCGCAAAGACAAGTTTCCTCATCGTCCCTTCGCGCAGATCCTCGAGCCTGCCGATGTCCGCGCTGGCGTGGTTTGCAGTGAGCGCAAGGCAAGTGTAGAGAACGGCGAAGAAACGGGACATTGAACTCCCTCCGGAGACCAGATGACTGACGACGCGAACAAGATGTGGGGCGGCCGCTTTGAAGCCGGTCCGGATGCGATCATGGAAGCGATCAACGCTTCCATCGGATTCGACCAGCGGCTGGCGCGACACGACATCGAAGGTTCGCTTGCCCACGCGGCGATGCTTGCAGCAACGGGCATCATCACGGATAGCGATGCCAAGGCGATCCGGGAAGGCCTGCTCACGGTGTTGTCAGAGATTGAAACCGGCACGTTCCGGTTTCAGGTCGCGCTTGAGGACATCCACATGAACATCGAGTCGCGCTTGCAGGAATTGATTGGTGCGCCTGCGGGACGGCTTCACACCGCTCGGAGCCGGAACGACCAGGTCGCGACCGACCTGCGTCTTTGGGTGCGGGATCAATGCGATGCGGCGATTGCAGGCATCAGGGCCCTGCAGCGGGCGCTCGTTGGCCAGGCCGAAGCCGGCGCGGACTGGGTGATGCCCGGGTTCACTCATCTGCAGACGGCGCAGCCTGTGACATGGGGCCACCACATGATGGCGTATGTCGAAATGCTGGAGCGCGACGCCTCGAGGCTGGCTGACGCGCGGACGCGGATGAACGAGTGTCCGCTCGGAGCCGGCGCCTTGGCAGGAACGTCCTTTCCAATCGACCGGGATGCAACGGCGAATGCGCTTGGATTTGACCGGCCGATGGCGAATTCGCTCGACGCCGTGGCAGATCGGGATTTTGCACTGGAATTCCTGGCGGCGAGCGCCATCGTGGCAATGCATCTCAGCCGGCTGGCCGAGGAAGTCGTGATCTGGTCGAGTGCGCAGTTCCGGTTCGTCTCGCTTTCGGACCGCTTTTCGACCGGCTCGTCGATCATGCCGCAGAAGAGGAACCCGGATGCAGCCGAGCTCGTGCGGGCAAAGACCGGGCGCATCCTCGGGAGCGCCGTGGGTCTGTTCACCGTCATGAAGGGCCTCGCGCTGGCCTATTCCAAGGACCTGCAGGAAGACAAGGAGCAGGTCTTCGACGCTGCGGATTCGCTGATGCTGGTGCTGGCGGCGATGGAAGGCATGGTTCGGGACATGTCTGCCGACCCGGAAGTCCTGTCCGCCGCAGCGTCGTCAGGCTTTTCCACCTCCACCGATTTCGCCGACTGGCTGGTGCGGGAGGCGCGCCTGCCGTTTCGGGAGGCGCATGAGGCGACCGGCAGGCTGGTGGCGATGGCGGAGGCCGAGAACAAGGAACTTCAGGAACTGACGCTTGAACAGATGAAGTCGGTTCACAAAGCGATCACGGACCAAGCCCGGGACGTGCTGGGAGCAGAAACTTCGGTTCGAAGCCGCACGTCTTTTGGCGGAACGGCACCGGAAAGAGTGCGCGAACAGGTCGTGCTGTGGCGGGAGCGGCTCTCGTGAGCGGATCGGCATGGCTTGCGCCGGTCCTGGATGCGGGACCGCAGGACCGGACGCTTGGGTTCAGCGCCGGGCTTTCGATTCCGGCGCGAACGGGCGTCCCCGGCGTGACGGTGTTGCCGTGAGATTGTTGGCGCTTCTCTTCGTCCTGGTTCTGGGCGCATGCGGCGTGGACGGTCCGCCACATCCGAAGGGGCAGGGCGTCAGCGTGTCGGGCGAGGCAAGAATCGGCGTTGTCGGGAAGCTCTGACGAACGCACGGGACAGGTCGTTCTGTCCAACCCGGAATCTCCCTTGCCGGTCAGGTTGGCCGAGGTGGCCACATTGTTCCAGTTTCGCTGGAACTTGAGATGTGCGGAAATCCGCCTCGCGGATTCCTACGGCAAGTTAACCACCACGTCCGACTTTATCGAGTTGGCAATGAAGCAGCGCTCGTGGGCGGCATGATGAAGCGCGCGGATCTTTCCGGATTCCGGGGCGGTTCCCGTCCAGACGGTCTCGGGATGGAGGTCGACGCGGGAGATCCAGGGATGCGGGGAGCCTTCCATTTGTCCGACGGCCTCATCGCGATAGGATGCCGCCTGCAACCCTGCTTGCCGAGCGAGATCCAGAAACCAAAGCATGTGGCATGACGCGACTGCGGCCACGAAGGCCTCTTCCGGATCGATGGCCGCTGCGTCAGAAAAGGGTTGCGGGACCGAGAGCGGCGATGGCGAGGCGCGGACGACGGCACCGCCGTCGAATGCCCAGTCATGGGCCCGGGAGTAGCGGCCACGCGCGAAGTCGCCTTCGCATGTCCAGCGAATCGAGGCGGTGTATTCATGCATGGCTTGATTTTCTCGCCGGACAAGGCGGATGTCCAACGACTTCCTGTAGCGGACGCTCGTGCTGCGAAGCCTGCAATCTGGCCGCATTGCGGTCGAATGTTGCGCCGTGACGCGCATCTGATATGACGATTTGCCGGGTCTCGAGGAAATGCGGATGGACCATTTTCTTTATCGCGACGGCGTCCTGCACGCCGAGGACGTGCCCCTTCCGGAAATCGCGACGGAGGTGGGGACGCCGTTCTATGTCTATTCGACGGCGACCCTGGAACGGCACTACCGTCTGTTCGACGAAGGCTTGGCCGGCATGGACCACCTTGTCTGCTACGCCATGAAGGCGAACTCGAACCAGGCCGTGCTCGCGATAATGGCGCGACTTGGAGCGGGCGTCGATGTCGTGTCGGGCGGCGAGTACCGTAGGGCCGTCGCGGCAGGTTTCCCGGGAGAGCGGATCGTTTTTTCGGGTGTGGGAAAGACCGCGGACGAAATGGAGCTGGCACTGTCCGGCGGCGTTCGGCAGATCAATGTCGAGAGCGAACCCGAATTGCGCAGGCTCTCCGAAGTTGCCGTTCGGCTTGGAGTGATTGCGCCGATTGCCATTCGGATCAATCCAGACGTGGATGCACGGACGCACGAGAAGATCGCGACCGGCAGGTCTGAGAACAAGTTCGGTGTTCCGATCAGCCGCGCGCGAGAGATCTATGCGGAGGCCGCCGGTCTGCCTGGCCTGGACGTGACGGGCATCGACGTCCATATCGGCTCGCAGCTGACGGATCTTGGCCCCTACGAGAGAGCCTATGCGAAGGTAGCGGAACTGACCCGCATGCTGCGGTCCGACGGCCACGACATACGGCGACTGGATCTCGGGGGCGGATTGGGAATTCCCTACGAGCGATCAAATGCCGCGCCGCCGCTTCCGATCGAGTATTGCGAAGTGATCAGGAACACCGTCGGGGATCTGGATTGCGAAATCGAGATCGAACCGGGGCGGCTGATCGCGGGGAATGCAGGGCTGCTTGTTGCGCGGGTCATATATGTAAAGTCCGGCGAGGATCGCGAATTCCTGATCCTGGATGCAGCAATGAACGATCTAGTTCGCCCCGCCATGTACGGCGCACATCACGACATTGTGCCCGTGGCCGAGCCCGTTCCTGGAAACGAGCAGGCGACATACGATGTCGTCGGTCCAGTTTGCGAAACCGGGGATACCTTCGCGCGCGAACGGGAAATGCCACCTGTTGCGGAAGAAGATCTCGTTGCGTTCCGCTCGGCGGGCGCTTACGGGGCGGCAATGGCATCGGAATACAATTCCAGGCCCCTGATTCCCGAGGTTTTGGTCAGCGAGGACCGGTTTGCAGTGATCAGGTCGCGTCCGGCATTTGACGAAATGATCAATCGCGATATCATCCCGGCATGGCTCAAGGGGTAGGCAGGTCCTGCCCCAAGAAGGAAACAGGACCTATGACCGGTCGAGGCGAACTTCCTCCGGAGGTCGGGCTGCGGCTCAGGTGGCCGCTGGCCCTGACCATGATCGGCCTGTTCGCCGAACGTGTTGCGCGCGCGTTCTGGCCGTTCTGGACCGTGCTTCTGTTCGCATGTTCAGCCTTGCTGCTCGGCATGCACGAGATCCTGTTGCTGGAAGTCGCGTGGGCGTTAGGAATCCTGGTGGCGCTGGCAGCGCTGGCCACATTCGGCATGGCCGTGCGTCGGTTCAGGTTTCCGAAGCGCAGGGAGGCACTTGACCGGCTCGATGCGACCTTGCCGGGCCGACCGATCGCGACCGTGGCTGACCGGCATGCCATCGGTGCAGGCGACGCCGGATCCGAGGTGATCTGGCACGCCCATGTCGGACGCATGACGAGACGCCTGGACGAGGCCCGGGCGGTTGAGCCAGATCTGAGACTTTCCCGTTTTGACCTGTTCGGGATTCGCTATGTCGCGCTTCTTTTCCTCACGGTCGGACTGTTGTTCGGGTCGTTCCTGAAAGTTGGTACCTTGGGCGAGGTCATGCTTGATGAACAGGTACTGGCCTTGGAGTCCTCCTGGGAAGGCTGGGTCGAGCCGCCAGGCTATACCGGGCGACCAAATCTCTACCTCAACGACATCAAGCTGGCTCGGCTCGCGGTTCCTGCGGGCAGCCTGGTGACGATCCGCCTATATGGGGGCGTCGGCGACCTGACGCTGCACGAAACCGTGTCGGGCCGAACCAAGGACGTGCCGTCGGCAAGCGATCCGTCGCAGAGCTTCAACGTCAACCGAAGCGGCGAGATCAGGATCGACGGTCCGGGTGGCCGGGAATGGACCATGGATGCCGAAGCGGATCTCGCACCGGAAATAGAATTTGCCGGACCGGTGGCGCGCAGCGAAGGCGCGCGCATGGAGGCGCCCTTCGCTGCCCGGGACGACTATGGAGTCGTTGGCGGGTGGATCGAATTGAATCTCGACGAAGAGCAGGTTGACCGTCGATACGGTCTGGCGCTGGATCCCGAGCCACGCGAACCGATCATGCTGGAATTGCCGCTGACGATCGCGGGTGACCGGTCCGAATTCACTGAAACCGTGGTCGGCGAGTTTTCGCGCCATCCGTGGGCCGATCAGCCCGTTCGTGCGCAACTGGCGGCACTTGACGATGCAGGTCAGCAAGGGGTGTCCGAGCCGCAGTCCGCGATCCTGCCGGGGCGGCGGTTCTTCGACCCCCTCGCCAAGGCGATCATCGAGGGGCGACGCGACCTTCTTTGGAACAGGGCGAATGCCGGGCGCGTGGCGCAGGTCCTCAGGTCCGTGTCCTACAAGCCGGAAGGCGTATTCCGCTCCGCGACCGACTTCATGATGCTACGGTTCATTGTCAGGCGCTTGGAAGCGCGGGCTACTATGGACGGGCTGGACGACTCTTCGGTCGAGGAGATCGAGGATGCGCTCTGGAACCTGGCGGTGCGGATCGAGGAGGGCGATCTTACGGACGCCCTGGCACGATTGCGGCGGGCAGAGGAGCGCCTTGCCGAGGCGATGGAAAGCGGCGCGAGCGACGACGAGATCGCGGACCTGATGCGGGAACTTCGAGAAGCGATCCAGGACTACCTGCGCCAGCTCGCCGAGCAGCAGGGAGAAGGGCAGAACCAGCAGTTCGCCGAGGGCGAGGCCATGGAGATCGGCCCCCAGGAACTGGATGCTCTCCTCGACCGGCTGCAGGAACTGATGGAACAAGGGCGCATGGCCGAGGCAGCGCAGCTCTTGGAGCAGCTGCGAAGGATGATGGAGAACAGCTTCGCCTCTCGCGGCCAGCCATCGCCAGGACAGCAGGCAATGGAAGGTCTGGCCGAGACCCTGCGCGAGCAGCAAGGGTTGTCGGACGAGGCGTTTCGCGACTTGCAGGAACAGCGTGGCGGTGGCCAGGCGGGCCGGTCCCTCGGCAATCTCGGGCGGGAAGGAAGTGACGGCGAAGGACTGCGTCACGGTGAGGGCGGGCAGCAAGGCCAGGGCGGACAGCAGGGCCAGCAGCAGGGGGGCGAAGGGAGCAGCCTCGCAGACCGTCAGCTGGCGTTGCGACAGGAACTCAACCGGCAGATGCAGAACCTACCGGGCGTAGGCACGCCGGGAGGAGACGCGGCTCGCGAATCGCTCGGAAGAGCCGGAGACGCGATGGACCTGGCGGAAGAGGATCTCCGGAACGAGGATTTCGCCGGTGCGCTGGAAGACCAGGCCGACGCGATCGAGGCCTTGCGTGAAGGGATGCGCAATCTGGCCGATCAGATGGCGCAGCAGGGGCAGAATCAGGCCGGCCAGCAGGGTGCCGGCAACGACTGGAACAATCCCGGTGCCAACCGCGATCCCCTGGGGCGTGACTCCGGACGCGGGAGCCGGTTCGGAACCGAAGAGCATTTGCTGCAGGGCAATGACCTTCAGCGAAGGGCTCGCGAAATTCTGGACGAACTGCGCCGCCGCTCTGGCGAGATGGAACGCTCGGAAGAGGAACGTGACTACCTGAGGCGCTTGCTGGAGCGATTCTGACCCGACCGCAACTGTACAGTCTTTGGTGCATGTGCGGCGAGTTTCGCGTGGGCTTGCCTGCGCAATCGAACCTGAACCTGTGCCGGTCGCGTCAGAGGATGCGGCGTGGACCTCAGTTTCCAGGTTGCCTGCCAAGCACTCCGTTCAGCCAGCCCAGGAACGCGTTTGCGGCTTCCAGGTAGGATTGGAGCGGGCCTTCGGTATTGGGATAGGTATGCGAAATCGCCGGCGCGCGCAGGTAGATTGCGACCAGGAGCCCAACCAGAGCCGCCATCATGAGCAGCAGGGGCAGGACAGCGCGAACCCAGCCACTGCGCCTCTCTTTGGAGGCTGACCTCCCCGAGGCTTTCGGACGCCTGTCAGGAGCCGCATCTCCGGATATTGAGTGAACTTCGTCGGGGGAACTCCCGTCGGACTTCGATGCCTGCGCGCGCCGCAGCGAGAGTTCGCGTTCGGCTTCTTCCTTCAGGACTTGGAGCGCGGCACGGTCGATGGTGAGGGGCTGCATCGCATCCGCGTCTTGCCTGCCAGTTTCCGCAATTGCATCAGAATGGTCTTCGGACCTCGGACTCGGTTCGTCCGTCCGGGCGCGATCCCTTTCCGCATCATCAGCCGACTCCTGCGCCAGTGTCACGGTGTCACTCCCGGTCCCTGGGTCCTGTGCAGCACGGCGGTTTCAAACCAGGCATGCTCGCAGTCCGAGCACTCCAATTTTCGGTCGCGCACCGGGACCAAGGTCTCTGCGAACCCGCATGCGGACCTGCAGTCGTGGCACGTCAGCCGCATGAAGAGAGCTTCTGGATCGAAGAATTGAGCCAGTGCCGGATGCGCAATGCCAGTTTCTCCAATGGGTCGACTCCACCCGTTCGGGAGGCTGTGTCAGCATTGTAGTCTTGCCCTCAGGTGCATACAACCGCCGCCAAGGCGGTGTCGATTGCAGGAGACATGTTGCACGCAACATTTCAGGAGTCATGCGCGTGCCAGTCAGCGACGCACCCTTCCGGCCCCTGTGGCCTGTCGGATCAAACGAGGCCGAAGGCAGGGCCAATCCTCAATGCGCGGTCGACCGAACCGGATGGTACGAGCGCGAAGGTGTCTCGTCGGGGACATGGCAAGCGCCATTGCAGCCCGGTCCAGGCGGCGTCATCATGCACCCGACGGGGCGGGACGCGTAGGTTCCGGAAAGATGTGCCGGAACATGAAGAACTGGCCCGGCAATCGAGGATGGCGGTGTCTGCATGATGTTGCAATGGGTGAGATCGCTTGCATTCAGCTTCTTCATGTACGCAGCAATGTTCGGATACGCGTTCTTCTTCTTTCCCTTTGCGGTTTTCAGTCGGGAATGGGCATATCGCGCTTGCAACGCTTGGTGCTCCCTCGCCATCCGAATGGCGCGCCGGATGGTCGATCTCAAGGTCGAGATCAGGGGCGAACCGCCGGTCAGCGACGTCTTGATTGCCGCCAAGCACCAGTCATTTTTTGACATCATCGTCATCTTCCATGCCGTTCGACGTGCAAAGTTCATCATGAAGCGCGAGTTGATGTTCGCGCCCGTTCTTGGGCAATACGCGCTCCGCATTGGCTGCATCCCGGTTGCACGCGGCAAGCGGAGAGACGCGATTCGCAAGATGAAGCGCGAGGTCAGCAAGAAAGGCTCCGACATGGGCCAATTGATCATCTATCCGCAGGGTACGCGCGTCGCGCCTGGTGCCTGGAAGCCTTACAAGGTCGGCACGGGTGTATTGTACGAGCAGCTTGGCAAGCCCTGCGTGCCGGTCGCCACCAATGTCGGGTTTTTCTGGCCGAAACGAAAAGTCCTTCGCAGGCCGGGCAAGGCAGTGGTCGAGTTTCTTGAACCGATTCCACCAGGGCTTTCCGTTGAGGAATTCATGGAAACACTGGAAGAACGCGTCGAGGCCCGCTCGGACGCGCTCCTCGATGAAGCCCGAGAAGCAAGCTGAGGCTGCGTTTGGACCGCCTCGTCATGCCCTTCACGAACGGGGAGCGTCTTTGCCTTGGTGAACGGAACGGCAAAGTGAACCGGATGTCGAAGCTTGCGGATTGTGACCTGCGGACCTTATATTGCGAGCTGAGAAAGGGCAGGCATGAACTATCTCGAGTTTGAAAAGCCTCTCGCGGAAATCGAGGGCAAGGCGGAAGAGCTGCGTGCAATGGCGCGCTCGAACGCGGGGATGGACATCAAGAAGGAAGCGAACCAGCTGGATTCGAAGGCAAAGTCGCTTCTGGCAGATCTCTACAAGAACCTGTCCCCTTGGAGAAAGTGCCAGGTCGCGCGCCATCCCGACCGGCCTCATTGCACCGACTACATCGAGGCTCTGTTCACCGAGTACACGCCTCTTGCGGGCGACCGGAACTTTGCGGATGACCAGGCGGTGATTGGCGGGCTGGCTCGACTGAACGACCGCCCCGTGATGGTCATCGGGCATGAGAAGGGCAAGAACACGCAGGCACGCATAGAGCGCAATTTTGGCATGGCGCGTCCTGAGGGCTACAGGAAGGCCGTGCGACTCATGGATCTCGCGGATCGGTTCAACGTACCCGTGGTGACTCTCATCGACACGCCGGGCGCCTATCCCGGCAAGGGTGCAGAGGAGAGAGGCCAGTCCGAGGCAATCGCGCGGGCGACGGAAAAGTGCCTGAAGATCGGGGTTCCGCTCGTGAGCATGGTGATCGGCGAAGGCGGCTCTGGCGGGGCCGTGGCAATTGCGACCGCGAATCGCGTCGCGATGCTGGAGCATTCGGTCTATTCAGTGATTTCTCCCGAGGGTTGTGCGTCAATTCTCTGGAAGGATGCCGAAAAGATGCGGGAAGCGGCCGAAGCCCTCAGGTTGACGGCTCAGGATCTGCACCGCCTCGGCGTTATCGACCAGATTGTCCGCGAACCCGTTGGCGGCGCGCATCGGAACATTGGGGCGACGACAAAGTCCGTGGGGAAATGCATCGAGAAGTTCCTGGAGCAGCTGTCGGGGATGTCGCGCAAGAAGCTGATCGAGGAGCGGCGTTCTAAGTTCCTCTCGATGGGACAGGGCAGCCTGGCCGCATAGGCCGTGATCGCACTCTGTAATTCAAGATGCCGGAAATCGCGACGGGTACCGCTCGCACCGCTCCGGCGTGCAGCGGAGTTGCGGCCGCGGTGTACGAGTTTCCAGGCGGCCGTTGAGAAGCCGAGCATGGCGGCTGGGCGGGCCCTCGCTGCTTCGCCAACCTGAGCGTGCAGGAGAAGTTCTGGCCGCGGCAACGAAATTGCCGGCCCAGACCCGGCCTATCCGTCCCGCAGGATCTCGCGAATTCGGTTTCCGAGTTCCTGTTGCCATGGGCCGCGCATTTCCTTGACCCGTGCCACGTAGGCGTCGTTCTTCTCCAGCGGGAGGGTCGGATCGTAGGAATCGGCGACCTCCAGCATCGAGCGATGATCCAGGTCGTTGAATGCTTCGACCATCTTCCTGGACTTTGCCCGAGGTATGCCGAGCGCCTCGTACGCGGAGCGCCCGACCCTGAGTGAACTGTCATAGGTTTCGCGAATTATGTCCCTGCATCCGACGGCCCAGAGGTCGTACACGTGATGCCGGTTCCGAGCGCTTGCGATGACATGAAGATCCGGAAAGTTATGGACAGCGTATTCAGCGAGCTGCGTGACGCTGTCCACGTCGTCGATCGAGATCACCAGGACCTTTGCCCGGTCAATGCCCGCAGCCTTCAGGAGGTCCGGACGGGTCGCGTCCCCGAAATACACTCTCGCCCCGAGCCTTCTCAGCATGTCGATCTGCTTGGAATCGTAGTCGATGACGGTCGTCTTGTAGCCTGCTGCAAGGAGCATTCGGTCAACGACGGTGCCGATCCGGCCATAACCGGCGATTATGACCTCACCGGGCTCTTCGATCTCGTCCTCGACGCGCGCTTCCTCGTTGATGAAGTGGTCCGTGATCACCCTCTCGTGCACGATGAAGAGCAAGGGCGTCAGCAGCATCGACATGGCGATCACGAGAAGCAGCTGGTCGGCGATGGCGGTCGGCAGAACGGCATTGGCAACCGAAAACGAAAGCAGCACGAACCCGAATTCACCAGCTTGAGAAAGGGCCATTGCAAGAAGCCAGCGATCAGGTCCCCTGAGCCCGAATGCCGTGCCAAGCAAAAAGAGGATTGCGCCCTTGATCGCGATCAGGCCCAGCGTCAGGCCGACCGTGACCACGAGGCTGTCCCACAGGAGCGCGAAGTTGATGCCGGCCCCGACCGTAATGAAGAAGAGGCCGAGGAGGAGTCCGCGGAAAGGATCGATGTCGCTTTCGAGTTCGTGGCGGTACTCGCTGTTGGCAAGCACGACGCCCGCGATGAATGCGCCGAGCGCCGGCGAAAGGCCGACGAGCACCATCACGAGCGCGATGGTTACGACGATGGCAAGGGCGGTCGCCACGAACATTTCGCGGAGGCCCGTGACCGCAATGAACCGGAGCGCAGGACGCGTCAGGTAGTTTCCGCCGAGGATCACGATGCCGACGGCGCTCAGCGTTACAACGGCCGTTTGCAGGCCGTTCATTCCCTCCACGAGGCTCAGCGACGGGCCGTGGCTTTCTGCGTCCGAAGTTGCCGCGAATCCCGCCAGTTCGGGAATTGCCAGCAAGGGCACAACCGCAAGAATCGGGATGACGGCCACGTCCTGGGTCAGAAGGACAAAGAAACCGGATTCACCGCCGGAGCTCTTCAGCAGCCCCTTTTCGGTAAACGTTTGCAGGGTGATTGCCGTCGAGGAGAGTGCCAGCACGAGACCGATTGCAACCGATACGTTCCAGGGTTGTCCCAGCACGTTGGCCACGCCCGCCACGACGGCCGTCGTCAGCAGTATCTGGCCACCGCCCATCCCGAGCAGCTTGAGCCGCATCTGCCACAGGTATCTCGGCTCCAGTTCAAGCCCAATGAGAAACAGCATCATGACGACGCCAAGTTCGGCAACCTGCTGGATTGCATGCACGTCGACGTCCAGCAGCGCCAGAACCGGGCTGATCGCGACTCCCGCAGCGAGGTAACCGAGGACCGAACCTAATCCGAGCCGCGTGGCGATGGGGACGGAAACGACGCCGGCGATCAGGAAAATGAAGGCAAGAAGCAGGATGTCGGTCATGCAGCCAAATTGCAGGGTTCCGGGTGCCCTGAAAAGGCGAAAGCTTGCGGCGCAAGAAGAATCATTCGGGTTCCTCACCCGGGACGCAACTTTTTTGCTTTCCTGAGGTCCAGTCTTTGCTATCGTTCCAGCATGTCCCGGCGACCCGAATTGAATTCCTAGGAGGATCAAGATGAGCACAGTCTCCATGACGGTGAACGGCAAGGCCGTATCCGCCGATGTCGAGGACCGCACGCTCCTTGTCGACTACATTCGCGAGCACCTGCGCCTGACCGGCACGCATGTCGGATGCGACACGAGCCAGTGCGGCACATGCGTGGTCCACGTGGAGGGCAAGGCGGTGAAGTCCTGCACCATGCTGGCCGCCGCGGCCGAAGGCGCGGAGGTCACGACCATCGAGGGCGTGGCGAACGGCGACCTGCATCCGATGCAGAGGGCATTCAATGACAATCACGGGCTTCAGTGCGGCTTCTGCACGCCAGGCATGATCATGAGCGGAATCGACATGGTCAATCGCTACAAGGCTGAGGGCAGGACGCTTGACGAAGCCGCGATCCGTCACGAGCTTGAAGGCAATATCTGCCGATGCACCGGCTACCACAACATCGTGAAGTCGATTGCGCAAGCCGCCAGCGAGATGTGAGGAGGGCGACAGATGAGCGAAGGAATCGGTGCACCGGTCAAGCGCAAGGAAGACAAGCGCTTCATTACCGGAAAGGGCAAGTATACCGACGACATCAGGATGGAAAACCAGGCCTACGCGGCGTTCGCCCGGTCCCCTCACGCGCATGCAGAGATCAATGGCATCGAGACGTCCGCAGCCGAGGCGATGAGCGGTGTCATTGCCGTACTGGACGGTGCGCAACTGACAGGTGACGGCATCGGCAACCTGATTTGCGGCTGGGCGATCTCGTCAAAGGACGGAAGCCCGATGAACATGGGCGCATGGTCTGCGCTGGCTACCGAGAAGGTGCGGTATGTCGGCGACGCAGTGGCCGTCGTCATCGCGGAAAGCAAGGAGGAGGCTCAAGCGGCTGCCGAGGCGATCGAGGTGAGCTACAACGAGCTTCCCGTGGCGGCGAACATTGCGGCCGCTCTCGCGGACGGCGCTCCGCAAGTCCACGAAAACGCGCCCGGCAACGTGATCTACGACTGGGAACTCGGCGACGGCGACGCGACCGCTGCGGCACTTGCTGGAGCGGCGCATGTCACGGAAATGGACATCACCAACAACCGCCTCGCCCCGAACGCGATGGAGCCGCGGTCTGCGGTTGCCACCTACGATGACGCGGAAGACCACTACACGCTGTATTCGACCAGCCAGAACCCGCACGTGGCGCGGCTGGTGCTGAGCGCCTTCTACCAGGTTGCCCCTGAGCACAAGCTTCGCGTGATCGCGCCCGATGTGGGAGGAGGGTTCGGGTCGAAGATCTACATCTATCCGGAAGAGATCGTCTGCCTATGGGCCTCCATGAAGACCAGGCGCTCAGTCAAGTGGACGGCGGAACGGACGGAGGCCTTCCTGACCGATGCCCACGGACGCGATCACGTCACCAAGGCGCGGATGGGCTTTGATTCCGATGGCAGGATCGTGGGATTCAAGGTCTCGACCAAGGCGAACTTTGGTGCCTACATGTCGCTCTTTTCCAGTGCCGTGCCGACTTATCTCTACGCGACGCTGCTTTCGGGAACCTACGACATCCCGGCGATCCATTGCGAAGTCCTGGCGTGCTACACGAACACCGTGCCCGTGGATGCCTATCGCGGCGCAGGACGGCCGGAAGCGTCTTTCGTCGTGGAGCGCTTGATGGAGACAGCCGCGCGAGAAATGGGCAAGGATCCTGCGGAACTGCGGCGTGTGAACTTCGTCAAGGAGTTCCCGTATCAGACCCAGGTCATAATGAACTACGATTCGGGAGATTTCGAAGGCAACATGAACCAGGCCATGGAGGCTGCCGACTGGGCCGGCTTCACGGCGCGCAAGGCAGAAGCCGCCAATCGCGGCAAGCTTCGCGGCATCGGCATGGCCTGTTACATCGAGGCTTGCGGAATCGCCCCTTCTGCCGCGGTTGGCTCGCTCGGGGCCGGCGTCGGCCTCTGGGAATCGGCGGAAGTGCGCGTGAACCCGGTCGGAACGATTGAGGTGCTTACCGGTTCGCACAGCCACGGGCAGGGACATGAAACGACCTTTGCACAGGTCGTGGCGGAGCGCTTCGGCGTGCCGCTTGACAGCATCCAGATCGTCCATGGCGACACCGACAAGGTGCAGTTCGGCATGGGCACCTACGGATCGCGTTCAGGTCCCGTCGGCATCTCGGCGATCGTCAAGGCCTGCGACAAGGTCGAGGTGAAGGTGCGGAAGATCGCGGCGCATCTGCTGGAATGCAATCCGGACGACCTCGTGCTGGAAGACAGCCAGGTCAAGGTGCCGGGCACCAACAAGGCGCTCGGCTGGCACGAGGTGGGGCTTGCGGCCTACACCGCGCATAACCTACCTGCCGACATGGAACCCGGCCTGAAGGAGGGAGCGTTCTACGACCCCGAGAACTTCACGTTCCCGATGGGCTGTTTCGTTGCCGAGGTCGAGATCGATCCCGGCACCGGAAAGACCGACGTCGTCAAGTTCGTGGCCTCGGACGATTTCGGGGTGATCATCAATCCGATGATCGTCGAGGGCCAGGTTCACGGCGGCATCGCCCAAGGTGTCGGGCAGGCCCTGCTGGAAGAGATGGTGTATGACGAGAGCGGCCAGCCGGTTTCAGGGTCCTACATGGACTACACGATGCCGCGAGCCGAAGACGTGCCGAGCTTCGTGGTCGAGCATCACAACACCCGGTGCGCAACGAATCCCCTAGGCATCAAGGGCTGCGGGGAGGCTGGGGCAATCGGTTCGCCGCCAGCCGTCATCAACGCGATCACTGACGCCATCGGCAACAACGACGTCAGCATGCCGGCGACGCCCGCGAAGGTCTGGGCTGCAATTCAGGCGTCCGGCACCAGCATGGCTGCGGAATAGGGAGAGAGGCGATGCATTCATTGAACTACCACAAGGCGTCCAACGCATCCGAAGCTGCCAGGCTCCTTTCCGGAACGGAGGACGGGAAGTTCCTTGCGGGCGGCCAGACGCTGATACCGGCCATGAAGACGCGCCTCGCTGCGCCGTCGGACCTGGTCGACGTGTCGGGCGCCGCGGACCTGCGCGGGATCACGGTCTCGGGGCGTGACGTGACGATTGGAGCCGCGACGACCCATGCGGAAGTCGCGGCCAGCGGCGAATTGCGCAACGTCTGTCCGTCAATTTGCGAAATGGCAGCGAATATCGGCGACCCGGCGGTTCGCCATCGCGGCACGATCGGTGGCTCGATCGCGAACAATGATCCCGCGGCGGATTACCCGGCGGCGATGCTGGCGCTGGGGGCGACGATCAAGACGGCCAGCCGGGAGATGGCGGCGGATGACTTTTTCGTCGGCCTCTTCGAGACTGCACTCGAGGATGACGAACTCATCACGTCGATTGGCTTCACGGCACCGGAGGCAGGCGCCTATGCAAAGTTCCCGAACCCCGCTTCGCGCTACGCCATGTGCGGCGTCTTCGTTGCGAGGGGTGATGGCGGCGTTCGCGTCGGGGTCACCGGGGCCGGTGCGGACGGCGCATTCCGGGCGGGCGAATTCGAGGCCGCGCTTGGCGGCGAGTTCTCCGCGGAAGCGCTGAACGGCATTTCCGTGAATGCGGAGGAGATGTTGTCCGACATCCACGGCGATGGCGTCTATCGCGCGAATCTGGTTTCCGTCATGGCCAGGCGCGCCGTCGCTGCCGCCAGCTGACTTTTCTGATTGTGCGCCGGCTCCAGTGAGCCGGCGCAAGTATTGTGGACGCGCGTCTTGTCTTGGCGCGAGTTGAACGCACGCTGCCATTCAGGATCCACTCAACGTCTCGGCCGCGCGTCCCGTTCGCGGCCACATCGCTTTGCCTCGGGTTTTCTGGGCGCACCTTCTCGGCAGGGGATGGCTTCGTTCAGGAGCCACCGATGCCGGCGGTGTTCCCGGATGGCGCTGCCCTGCGGAGCATCCGTCAATTGGGCCAAATCAAGCAGCTATTCGGCTCAATACTAAATGTATGGATGAGCCGAATAGTGATGTGTTCGGCTCACAAGCCCTTCCGGCGGAAGACGGAGTCGCACGTGACGTATATCTGGCAAAGACATGACTGGTCGAACTTCGTCTGGGACAACGAAATTGTTGACTCGAATGCACACGCTTTCGCGTTGGAAGCCAGCCGCCTCGTCGGTGAAGTACAACATCTGTGCGATGCCGTAGCGTGGTGTGAGCGCCCGGGACGGTGGACCTGACCGCGCGGCGTCAAGGGCCAAGACCTTGTACGTGTCCCTACCGGTCGTCGGAATCGCGATCAGGTGGAATAGCGATGAGCGTGCCCGGCACCGGGACGCGCCGCATGACGAGCGGTCGCCGAGTCACAGGTCGATCAGTTCGGCCTGCCGCACAATGACTTCGGCCTGCCGGACGCTCGCGATGTCAACAAGCCTTCCCTTGTAGGTGGCCGCACCGGATCCGGATCGCTGCGCCTCCTCCATCGCGGCAAGGATTTCCCGGGCTTCGGTGATCGCTTCCTCTGACGGCGTGAACACTTCGTTGGCAAGTTCGATCTGCCTTGGATGGATCGCCCACTTGCCAACCATCCCAAGCGTTGCCGATCGCAGTGCTTGTGCTCGGAAGCCCTCGTCGTGGGAAAAATCCCCAAAGGGTCCGTCGACCGGAAGGACGCCGTGGGTTCGGCAGGCCGCCACGATCGCGGTCTGAGCCCAGTGCCAAGGGTCGGACCAGTACTTTTCGCCTTCCCGTGCCATGTAGTAATTTTCCTGGGTGCCGCCGATGCCAGTCGTCTGCATGCCCATTGAGGCCGCGAAGTCCGCCGCGCCCAGGCTCATGGCCGTGAGGCGAGGAGAGCTTGCTGCGATCCGTTCCACGTGGGTGATGCCGGCGGCGGTCTCGATGATCACCTCCAGGCCAATGTGTTTGGTTCTACCCATTGCGGATTCCACGGCGGACACCAGGGCATCGACGGCATAGACGTCGGCATCGCACCCGACTTTCGGAACCATGATCTGGTCCAAGCGCTCGGAGCAGTTTTCGAGGAGATCGACCACGTCCCGATACCAGTAGGGCGTGTCGAGGGCGTTGATGCGGACTGACAAGGTCTTTCTGCCCCAATCCAGGTCGCCAATCGCCTCGATGACGTTCTTCCGCGCCCCGGGCTTGTCACTGGGCGCGACAGAATCTTCGAGGTCGAGGTTGATCACGTCTGCCTCAGATGCCGCCATTTTCTCGAAAATCGACGGCCGTGAGCCGGGACCGAAGAGCTGGCATCGATTCGGACGGCTCGGCGCGGGGGGTTGCGGACGGAAACTCATGGGCAGCGCACCTTTCGCGAGGATCAGTCACGAACTGTCTATAATGTTGCGCTGCAGCATGCAAACCTGTTGCACTGCGGCATATCGGGTGAGCAATTTTCGTCTAAGATTTCGCAGAAACGAAGGAAATAATTCGCAAAACAAAAAAAATTTAGCAGCAATTGGCAGATTATTCCTCAGGGGACGCCTAAAATTGCGGGCCGTGGGGGAATGTCATGATTCGAAAGCCTTATCTGCTTTTTCTTGGTGATGCGCCTGATCAGCTCGCCGCAAAGGTGGCACAGGGCATTGCCGACTGGCGGCCCGAACATGTCGTCGGGCAGTTGCGGCTGGACGGCTGCAAGGCTGACGCCGGCGTGCCCGATCTGAGCTTGAGCGACGCTTGGGAAAGGGGTGCCCGTACATTGGTCGTCGGCGTGGCGAACCGGGGCGGGATCATCCCGGAAGCCTGGCTCGTAGTTCTGAAGGACGCCCTGGAAATCGGATTCGACTTGGCCAACGGCCAGCACAACCTGCTGCGTGATCAAGACGCCCTGAGGGAGGTTGCGCAGCGGAACGATCGGTCTCTCCATGACGTACGCGTGCCGACGGTCGCATATCCGATAGCAAACGGAAAGAAGCGGACAGGCAAGCGTTGCCTCGCGATCGGAACCGATTGCTCGATTGGCAAGATGTATACGGGTCTCGCCATGGACAGGGAAATGCGGTCGAGAGGGATGAAGTCGACCTTCCGTCCGACAGGCCAGACAGGAATCCTGATCACGGGAAGCGGCGTACCTCTTGATGCCGTTGTCGCGGATTTCATGGCAGGAGCGGTCGAGCACCTGACGCCAGACAACGACTCCGACCACTGGGATCACATCGAGGGACAGGGCAGCCTTTTCCATGTTTCCTATTCTGGCGTGACGATGGCGCTGATTCATGGCGGGCAGCCGGATGCCGTCATTCTGGCACATGAGCCGACGCGGACACATATGCGGGGCTTGCCGCATTACGGACTGCCTACGCTCGAAGAGCTTCGCGAAGTGGCGCTTCCAATTGCCCAAGTCGCGAACCCGGACGTGAAGATCTGCGGGGTTTCGATGAATACGAGCGCGCTGGACGACGAAGAGGCCACGCGCTCTTGCGAGGAGATCGAGAAACGGACGGGCCTGCCGACAGTGGATCCCTTTCGGCACGGGGCCGCTCGCCTTGTCGATGCGCTGGAGGCGATCTGAGTTCGCTGGGTGCTTGCCTGGGTCGATGTGCAGCGGTGGCCATGTCGGGCCATGCAGTGCAATGGGGTTGATCGGATGGCAGAAAGCCCTGTGCGCATTCCTCATGAACGAGTTGCCGGAAAGATCCGATTGAATGGAGATACGTGCCAATCCCGAGACGTTCCGGCTGGCCGAGACATTCACGATCTCGCGCGGGTCGCGTGATGTCGCCGAGGTTCTGACCGTTCGCATCGAAGCGGAAGGGAAGGTCGGAAGGGGCGAGGGCGTTCCCTATGCACGCTACGGCGAATCCATGAAGTCAGTGGCAGATCAAGTCATGGGTTTGCCAGATGAATTGAGCCGCCAGGGGCTCCAGGAATCGCTTCCAGCCGGCGCGGCGCGCAACGCCGTTGACTGCGCGTTGTGGGATCTTGCGGCAAAGCAGGCGGGAGAGCGGGCATGGCGGCTGGCCGGGCTCGATGCGCCGGGTCCCGTTGTCACCGCGTACACGCTGTCGCTCGACACTCCTGAGAGGATGGAGGCGTCTGCTCGAATGCACGCTTGGCGACCATTGCTGAAGGTAAAGCTGGGCGGCGAAGACGACATGATCAGGCTTGAAGCCGTTCGGCGCGGCGCGCCGGACACACGGATCATTGTCGATGCGAACGAGGGATGGAGTGCCGAACTGTATTCGGAGATTGCGCCGCACTTGATGCGGCTTGGCGTCCGGCTGGTCGAACAGCCATTGCCCGCAGGCAATGATGAATTGCTTGCCGAAATCGAGCGGCCGCTGCCGGTCTGTGCTGACGAGTCGGTTCATGACAGGGCTACCTTGCCGGCGCTCAAGGGCAAGTATGATGCAGTGAACATCAAGCTCGACAAGGCTGGCGGCTTGACGGAGGCATTGGCGCTCAGGGCTGCGGCACGTGAGCAAGGTCACGACATCATGGTTGGATGCATGGTCGGCACGTCGCTTGCCATGGCGCCTGCGGTCCTGCTTGCCCAAGGTGCGACAGTAGTTGACCTTGACGGGCCGCTGCTTCTGGCCGAAGACCGCGACCATGCGCTGGAATTCGATGACGGGTGCGTGCATCCGCCACGGCCTGAACTTTGGGGGTGAGCCATGAGCCGCATCGTGTACATCAACGGAGAATACGTTGCTGAAGAGGAGGCTCGCGTGTCGATATTCGACCGGGGGTTTCTTTTTGCTGACGGCGTCTACGAAGTGACCAGCGTCCTCGACGGCAAGCTGATTGACTTCGCAGGGCACGCGGCCCGACTTGAGAGATCCCTGGGTGAAATTGAAATGGCGTCGCCGATTTCCGGTGAGGAACTGGCCGAGGTCTTTCGGGAACTGGTACGGCGGAATGCGCTGACCGAAGGCATGATCTATCTCCAGATCACTCGTGGCGCAGACAAGGACCGAGACTTTGACTGCCCGGTGCCCGAGCTCGTGCCGTCCACGGTGCTGGCGTTCACGCAGACCAAGAACATCGTCGACAGTCCGGCCGCGACGACAGGCATTAGGGTGATCACGATCGACGATCTTCGTTGGGCGCGCCGCGACATCAAGACGGTCCAGCTTCTCTATCCCGTCCTCGGAAAGAAGAAGGCAAAGGATCAGGGAAAGGACGATGCTTGGATGGTCGAGGAAGGTGTCGTGACCGAAGGCACCTCGAACAACGCCTGCATCGTCCGGGATGGCAGGATCATCACGCGAGATCTCTCCGAAAGGATCCTGCATGGCATCACTCGGAAGGCCGTGCTGGCGTTTGCGCGGGAGGCGCAGATGAAGGTCGAGGAGCGGCCGTTCACCGTGGAAGAGGTCAAGGAGGCGGACGAGGCATTCATTACGTCTGCATCAACCTTCGTGATGCCGGTCATCGAAATCGACGGCGCGAGAATCGGTGACGGCAAGCCCGGTCCGGTCGCAACCCGGCTTCGACAAATTTATATCGAGGAATCCCTGAAGTCCGCCGCCTAGCGCTGTTGTTGCGCTTCCGCGAATCTGAATTGCGCGGCTTTGGCTGCCGTTGATGCTGGCCGGCAACGGAGCAGCGATAGATCACATGGCGAAGATCGTCAGTTCAGCCGTCGCCCCCGTTTTGATCATCATGGAGCTTCCGGGACTGCTCGAACGCAGCCTTTTGTCCCGCTGTTGCCTCGGTCTGGTGCATGGCTTTCCAGTCATCGTAGGGCATGCCGTAAAACGATTCGCGAGCCTCCTCCTTCGAGATCTCGATGCCTCGCTCGCCCGCCGCCTCCTGATACCAGCGCGACAGGCAGTTCCGGCAAAACCCGGCGAGGTTCATGAGGTCGATGTTCTGAACGTCAAGGCGGTCGGTCATCAGGTGCCTTTGCAAGCGCCTGTACGCGGCGGCTTCCAGTTCAATGCGGGTCTTGTCGTCCATCGAGCTTCTCCTCAAGTTTCTGCCGCTGCCAGTGCCTCGGGAAGGAGGCCGGCAAGGCGGTCGGCCCACTCCGCCTGATCTCGCTCCTTGGCAATCAGGTCGTTGCGCACCTCGATCAAGGTATTTTGTCGCCTTGTCTGCACGGCATGCCTGTCAATTGTGTCCCCCTCAAGCCTGCCGCTGTAGGGCTCGTTTGCGCCGACGATCAGCTGCCTTTCGCGAGACAGCCCTGCCAGCAAGGGGAGCGAAAGGCGGTCATCGTCGGCAAACAGCAGCGTCACGTGCCACGGGCGGGGCTTTCGACCGCGAAACTGCGGCGTGAATGAATGGACCGAAAGGATGACGGTGTCCGGCCGCCGTGCCGCGATCTCCGCGATGGTGCGGTGGTACGGACGGTAGAGAATCTGCTTACGCTGTTCGATTTCGGCTTTGCCTGCATTGCGATTGGCCGGAATGATGGTGCCGTCGTAGATTCGCATGACAAGGGTCGGGTCTTGTTCGCCTCGGTTCGGATCAATGACAAGGCGCGAGTAGTTGGCTAGGACCGCTGGCGCATCCAACCGCTCCGCCAGCTTCAGCGCGAGCCCTGACGCGCCCACGTCATATGCGATGTGCCGCGACATGTCTTCGCGTGAGATTCCGAGGTCGCCATTTGCCACCCAGGACGGGACCGCGTTCGACGCGTGATCGCACAGCACCAGGCATCGCGAGGGCCGCGATTCGCCAACGACGATGACGGGATTCAGGTCCGATGATTCTTCCGGTTCGAACGGCATGGCAGGAAACTACCGCCCGACACGCCCGTTGGCCAGTTGTCAGGCGCTAACATTTGCGGCAGTAGAGAATATCATCCGATACCAAGGGAATGCCTCATGCGCCGTCTCCGAAACGTCAAGATCGTCGCGACACTAGGTCCGGCGTCGAGCTCCTACGACATGATCCGCAAACTGTTCGAGGCCGGGGCCGACACGTTCCGCCTGAACACCAGTCACGGAGATCACGACGATATAAGGGCTCGGCACGAGATCATCCGCAAGGTCGAACAGGACGTGGCTCGACCCATCGGGATCCTTGCCGACCTGCAGGGGCCGAAGCTCAGGGTGGGCACCTTTGCGAACGGCGCCGTTGATCTCGAAGAAGGCCAGAGCTTTCGTTTCGATCTCTCGGATGCACCGGGCGGGCCGAACAGGGTGCAACTTCCCCATCACGAGATCTTCGCAGCCTTGGAGCAGGGTGCAACGCTGCTTGTCAATGACGGAAAGATCCGCATGAAAGTCGAAGAGCACGGTCCCGAATTCGCGGACTGCACGGTACTGGTGGGCGGCACGGTCTCGGACCGGAAGGGCGTGAACGTGCCGGACGTGCTTCTGCCGCTCGCTGCATTGTCAGAGAAGGACAGGTCGGACCTGGAATTCGTGTGCGAGCTTGGTGTCGACTGGCTGGCACTGTCGTTCGTCCAGCGAGCCGAAGATGTCCACGAGGCGCGCGAGCTGACACGGGGTCGTGCGGCGCTGATGACAAAGGTCGAGAAGCCCGCTGCGGTGCGCAATTTCGACTCCATTCTGGAAGCGTCGGACGGAATCATGGTTGCCCGCGGCGACCTCGGTGTGGAATTGCCGGTCCAGAACGTGCCGCCGATCCAGAAGCGCTTGGTGCGAAAGTGCCGGATGGCAGCGAAGCCCGTGATCGTGGCAACGCAGATGCTTGAATCGATGATCGAGAGCCCAATGCCGACGCGTGCCGAAGTGTCTGACGTTGCCGCCGCAATATACGAAGGCGCCGATGCGGTGATGCTCTCGGCCGAGAGCGCAGTCGGATCCTATCCTGTCGAGGCGGTGTCGACGATGCACAACGTCGCGATCGAGGTCGAGAGCGATCCCACGTATCGCGATGTCGTGGATGCCAGCAGGGGGGGGCCCAAGCAGTCTGTCGCGGACGGCATCGTTTCCGCTGCACGCGAAATTGCGGAAACCGCCGACATCAAGGTGATCTGCAGCTACTCGGAGTCAGGGACGACCGCGTTGCTGGTGGCGCGCGAACGGCCCCATGTTCCGATCATTGCCATGACGTCCCGGATCCAGACGGCTAGGCGACTCTGCCTGTCTTGGGGTCTGCACTGCTCCCATACCAGCGAGGTGGATCGGTTCAAGACTGCCGTCATAAACTCGGCAAGGGCCTCCATAGCGGAAGGGTTCGCCTCACCGGACGACTTTCTCGTCGTGACCGCCGGTGTCCCTTTCGGAAAGCCGGGCACCACGAACATTTTGCGCGTTTCGTCCTGCGATGAACGCAAGATCATTCCCGCAGACCCCGATTGAAGACCGGTGCAGCGACCGGGGTCGCTGGCCACGATGAAGGTCATCGGACTGACGGGTTATCCCGACATTGTCCATGCCCGACTGGCACTGCAGACAGCAACTTGCCGTGCTGCGCCTGCGCCTCGCGCCATGTGCGCACGCCGGGCAGGTGCACTTTCCCTCTTGCCAGCGCCTCGGACGGCCTGTATGCGGCACGCTTCAGTGGGCTCGCCGGCCAAAGCGGCATGCCGAGCGGGCCTTGAACCGTCTGTCGACAGGAGATGGAAATGCCCAAGATGAAGACCAAGTCGAGCGCAAAAAAGCGCTTCAAGGTGTCTGCCTCGGGAAAGGTGATCAGGGCCCAGGCGGGAAAGCGCCACGGCATGATCAAGCGGACAAACAAGTTCATTCGCAATGCACGCGGCACGACCGTTATGAGCGGGCCTAATCAAAGGCTTGCCAAGCGCTACATGCCTTACGACCGCTGAGGAGACCGAGACATGTCACGTGTAAGAGGGGGTACGACCACCCACGCCCGCCACAAGAAGGTGATCAGCGCCGCGAAGGGCTACTACGGTCGCCGCAAGAACACGTTCAAGGCCGCCCGGCAGGCCGTCGACAGGGCCAACGAGTACGCAACCCGTGACCGAAAGGCCCGCAAGCGGAACTTTCGTGCGCTCTGGATCCAGAGGATCAACGCCGCCGTTCGGGCACATGACGAGGCATTGACCTATTCACGCTTCATCAACGGCCTTTCCCGGGCAGGCATAGAAGTGGACCGCAAGGTCCTGGCCGACCTTGCCGTGCACGAGCCTGAGGCGTTTGAGGCCATCGTGAAAAAGGCGAAGGCCGCGATCGCGTAAACGCTCCCTTCGGAGTCAGTTACAAGTGAAGCTGCGGACCTTTTTGGGGGTCGCGCGGCTTCTTGTCTTCAGGGGTGCCGGCGGCTAGCACGGCGGGGGCAAGGATCGAGAGGGTCCGGATGGACGAACTGAGAACAAGGTACCTTGGCGCAATCGCTGATGCGGCCGATGAGGCCGCGCTTGAAAAGCTGCGCGTTGCCGCCCTCGGCAAGAAGGGCGAGGTGTCGCTCAGGATGCGCGAACTCGGCGGCATGACCCCCGAGGAGAGGCAGGTCGCCGGGCCGGCGCTCAACGCGCTGAAGGACGAGATCAACGGGGCGATCACGGCCAAGAAGGCCGCACTGGAAGACGCGGCACTCGATGCGCGTCTCAAGGACGAATGGCTTGACGTGACCTTGCCCGCGCGCCAGCGCGCGCACGGAAGCGTCCACCCTGTCAGCCAGGTCACCGAGGAAGTGACGGCCATCCTCTCCGACATGGGATTTTCCGTCGCGGAAGGTCCGCAGGTCGAAAGCGACTGGTACAATTTCGACGCGCTCAACATCCCTGATCACCATCCTGCACGGACCGAGATGGACACGTTCTACATGGCGCAGGCGGAGGGCGACAACCGGCCGCCGCATGTCCTCAGGACCCATACCTCGCCGGTCCAGATACGCGCGCTGCAGGAGCGTGGGGCACCGATTCGCATAATCTGTCCGGGTCGGGTCTACAGGGCCGACTATGACCAGACGCACACGCCAATGTTCCATCAGGTCGAGGGCCTTGCGATTGATCGCGACATTTCGATGGCCAACCTGAAATGGGTGCTCGAGGAGTTCTTCTCGGCCTTTTTCGGGACGACCGTGAAGACCCGCTTCCGTGCCTCGCACTTTCCCTTCACGGAACCGTCGGCCGAAGTCGATATCCAGTGCTCTTGGGAAGGCGGAACCGTTAGAGTTGGTGAGGGCGAAGGCTGGCTGGAAGTCCTGGGCTCGGGAATGGTGCACCCGAAGGTTCTGGAAGCTGGTGGAATTGACCCTTCAAAGTGGCAGGGATTCGCTTTCGGTATCGGGATCGATCGGTTGGCGATGCTGAAATACGGCATTCCGGACCTTCGGGCCTTCTTCGATTCGGACCTGCGGTGGCTGAGGCATTACGGCTTCGCTCCGCTTGACGTGCCGACGCTGCACGGAGGGTTGCAGTGATGCGTGCCGCATTGTGCGCGATGCCTGACCTGGTGCAGGCCGGGTGTCATCCGCGGCGGCCTGCCTCGGTCGGACCGTTCGAGGAGGCGGGTGTGCCGATGTCCGAAAGAACCGGCATTTCCTCGGGGGCAGCGCGATGAGGTTCACGATTGCCTGGCTCAAGGAGCATCTTGAAACCGCCGCTACGGTTGACGAGATCGCGGAGGTCCTGACCGATATAGGCCTTGAGGTGGAGGAAGTCCTGAATCCTGCAGACCGGTTGCGGGACTTCACGCTTGGCAGGGTCTTGAAGGCCAATAGGCATCCGGATGCCGACAGGCTGCGCGTCTGCGAGGTCGAGACCGACCAGGGTCCCAAGCAGATCATCTGCGGTGCGCCCAATGCACGTGAAGGGATCACGGTCGTTGTTGCTCATGCCGGCACTTACGTTCCGGGCATCGACACGACCATCCAGGTCGGGAAGATCAGGGGCGTGGAGAGTCACGGCATGATGTGCTCGGAGCGCGAGATGGAGCTCTCCGACGAGCATGACGGGATCATCGAGTTGCCGTCGGGCAAGGTGGGAGAGCGCTTCATCGACTGGCTGGCGGCGAATGACCCGTCAAGGGTCGATCCGGTGATCGAGATTGCCATCACGCCCAACCGTCAGGACGCATTGGGTGTCGAGGGGATTGCCCGCGACCTGGCGGCACGAGGCTTGGGAACAAGGATCGAGCGGTCGATTGCACCGGTGCCTGGCACGTTTGATTCACCGATCGACGTCTCAATCGACAAGGACACGATCGACGGCAATCCCTACTTTGCCGGCCGGGTGATCCGGGGTGTGACGAACGGGCCGTCACCGGCATGGCTGCAGCAAAGGCTGCAGGCCATCGGACTGCGTCCGATTTCGGCACTGGTCGATATCACGAACTTCTACACCTACGACCGCAACCGGCCGCTCCATGTCTTCGATGCCGACAAGGTCAAGGGGAACCTCCGCGTGCATCGGGCAAGGGGCGGCGAGCAGATCTTCGCACTGGACCAGAAGACGTACGCATTCGAGAGCAACATGATGATCATCGCCGACGAGCGGGGACCTGAAAGCATAGCTGGCGTCATGGGCGGAGACGAAACGGGCGTGACCGGGGATACCGTCAACGTGTTTGTCGAAAGCGCCTATTGGGATCCGGTGACCATCGCGCACACGGGACGCAAGCTGAAGATCAACTCCGATGCCAGGTATCGCTTTGAAAGGGGGGTGGATCCCGAGTTTACGCTGCCGGGCCTGGAGGCAGCCACATCGATGATCCTGGAGCTTTGCGGCGGCGAGGCGTCTCATGTCGTCGAGGCGGGTGCTGTGCCTGACACAGCCCGTGCCTATCGCCTGGACCCTGCACGCTGCTCTTCGCTCGTTGGCATGGACATTCCAGCCAAGGATCAGCGGGCGACTCTGGAAGCGCTTGGATTCGCGCTTGATGGAGACATGGCGACTCCGCCTTCGTGGCGTCCCGACGTGCGGGGAGAGGCGGACCTGGTCGAGGAGGTGGCGCGCATGGCATCGCTCACGAAGCTGGAGCCGAAGCCAATGCCCAGAGCCGCGCCCGGCGTGCCGGAACCGATCCTTACACCGCTTCAGAAGCGCGAGCAGGCCTCGCGACGGAGGGCGGCGGCGCTCGGCTACTGCGAATGCGTGACCTACAGCTTCATCGACGATACCACCGCCGCGCTGTTCGGTGGCGGCGACGTGGCGCGTCGCGTCGCGAATCCCATATCGTCCGAAATGACCCAGATGCGGCCATCGCTCTTTCCGGGGCTGTTGCAGGCGGCTGCACGCAACCAGGCGCGAGGTTTCGCCGATCTGGCCCTCTTCGAGGTCGGTGCCGTGTTCCATGGCGGCGAGCCGGAAGAGTTCGAGATCTTGATCGCAGGGATTCGCGTCGGCGCAACCGGCCCGAAAGATCCGCATGGAGAGCGCCGGGACGTGGACGTCTTTGACGCCCGTGCCGATGCTGAGGCGGTTCTCGCCGCCGCCGGAGCGCCCGCACGCACGCAATTTGCGCGGGGAGCCAACAGCTGGTGGCATCCGGTTCGCTCGGCGAAGATCACGCTTGGACCAAAGATCACGCTTGCGGCGTTCGGCGAACTGCATCCCAGGGTGCTGCGCAGGCTGGACGTGAAGGGGCGGGCGGTCGGCTTCGCGATCCATCTCTCGGCCGTTCCGGAGCCGCGCGCAAAGGGCAGCACGCGCACCGCTCTTCAAATCAGCGACCTCCAGGCGGTCGAGCGCGACTTTGCCTTCGTGCTGGATGCGGACGTCGAGGCAGTCAATGTCGTGAATGCCGCCGCAGGTGCAGACAAGTCCTTGATCGAAGAGGTGAGGGTCTTTGACGAATTCGTGGGCGGCAGCTTTGGCGCGGGCAAGAAGTCGCTCGCCATCACGGTGCGTCTGCAGCCGAGGGAACGGACCCTGACCGACGAGCAGATCGACGCAGTCGGCAAGGCGATTGTCGAGAAGGTTTCGAAATCCACGGGTGGCGTGCTGCGGGCCTAGAGGGATGGGCAACGGCAAGACGCTTCGCCCCAATCCTTCGAAGACTGGCCCGGCCGATCACGGCGACGGCGACCTTCGGTCAATGATGGTGCATCGTCCGTCATGATCCAAGGAGGCAAGACTGCCGGTGTTTCCTGTCGGCATGCTCAAACGTCTCTGATGAATTTCGCAAATCGTGGCAGAATGTTCGGAAGCAGCCGTGATTCGCGAAGGAGAATTGCACCATGAGCACGATTGACGCCACGGACTCTCGAATTCTCTCTGTGCTGCAGCGACGGGGCCGCATTTCGAATGCCGAGCTTGCGGACGAGATTCACTTGTCGGCATCGGCTTGCCACAGACGCGTGCAAAGGTTGGAGCGCTCCGGAATCATTCGCGACTACGTGGCGCTGCTTGATCCGAAGAAGCTCAACCGCCCGACGGTCGTGTTTGTCGAGATCACGCTTTCCGGCCAGGCGGACGAGGTGCTCGACGCCTTCGAACGGGAAGTGGCGCGCATTCCGGACGTGCTCGAGTGCCACCTCATGGCGGGCACGGCGGACTATCTCCTGAAGGTCGTGACGCAGGATACCGAGGACTTTGCGCAGATTCACCGCGGCAAGCTTGCGCGGCTGCCAGGCGTGGCGCAGATTCACTCGTCCTTTGCATTGAGGACGGTGCGGCAAACCACTGCGCTC
This sequence comes from Silicimonas sp., assembly GCA_022820365.1. Lineage (GTDB taxonomy): Bacteria > Pseudomonadota > Alphaproteobacteria > Rhodobacterales > Rhodobacteraceae > JAJEFO01. The sequence continues at coordinate 112,159 of JAJEFO010000123.1, read as the reverse complement.
CCCGTGTAGCGGAGAGCTCTTGGACGACAGGTTCGGAGGCCTCTCGCATTCGGAATTTCGCGAGCCGGCTACGGGGCGGTCTGGACCAAAATGGATTTCTCGCACCGAATGCACCCCCTCCGGCCGCCGGTCGGGAATCGACGCAATTGGTTGCTTCTTGGGATGCGGGCGAAGCCGCTGCTCATCCGGAAGCCCAGGACAGCTCGGGTCTTCCATGCAAGGTGTCGTCCGGCAGCGCCGGACCTGGGTTCACAGGAGCCCTTCGCGCTGGGCCTTTTTGCGCGCCAGCTTGCGGAAGCGGCGGATCGCTTCCGCCCTTTCGCGCGCACGCTTTTCGCTGGGTTTCTCGAAATGCTGCCGAAGCTTCATCTCGCGGAAGACGCCTTCACGCTGCAGTTTCTTTTTCAGCGCACGGAGCGCCTGATCTACATTGTTGTCGCGAACGCTGACCTGCATGTGGTCTTTACCGCCTTTCCGAGTTAGAGTTGCGCAGAATCTGCAAGAGATGGCCCCAATAACAAAGGCCGCTGGGCTTGTCTACAGGCGGATGCCGGAGAATCTGATGGCAAAGACACCCGATTTGAATGCGCTCCTGGATGCCGCGCTGAAGCATGTTGCCTTCGATGGCTGGTCCGCAGCCACCTTGGCGGCTGCCGCGGAAGATGTCGGGCTGAGTGAGGCGGATGCAAAGATGCTGGCGCCGCGGGGAGCGTTCGACCTCGTGGCGGCGCTTCACCGAAGGAGCGACAACGCGATGAAAGAGCGCCTCGCAAAGGCGGACCTGGAATCGTTCCGGTTTCGCGAAAGGGTTGCGACGGCCTTGAAATACCGGTTTGACGCGATGCCTGACCGGCAGGTGGCGAGACGCACGGCAGCTTTTTTTTCCGTGCCGACCCACGCGCCTGAAGGTGCAAAACTGGTTTGGGGAACCTCCGACATGATCTGGAATGCGCTCGGAGATACGTCGCGCGACGGCAACTGGTACACGAAGCGTGCCACGCTTTCTGCGGTCTTTGGATCGACCTTGCTCTATTGGCTGGGCGATGAAAGCCCCGATCACGCGGCAACGAACGCATTCATTGATCGACGGATCGACGAGGTCATGCAGATCGAGGCGTTCAAGGGCAAGTTGAGACAGAATCCGGTCACCAAGCCACTCATGGACGCACAGGCTGCGCTGTTCGAGAGGTTCCTTGCCCCGAAAGGTCAGGACGACTCGGGTCTGCCTGGGCGGTGGGAGTCCGGCACCTAGGCGGTCGTGCACGCGCAAGCTTGTCCGCCACAAGGCGAGATGCCCGGGCCGAATGCAGAAGTCCGTCAAGGTTGATGATTGCCTCTTTTCTCCCACGACTTGGGGGTCTATATTTTACGCCAATCCCCGAATTCGAGGAGTGGGTCCGACCGGACCGGCCGATTTTCCGGCGAGGGCGGGACTTGGCAGGAGATTGACAGATGAACAAACCGATCATGGCCAAGGCGACTGCGGTCTGGCTGGCAGACAACACCACGATCACGTTCAAGCAGATCGCGGATTTCTGCGGGCTGCACGAACTGGAAGTGCAGGGCATAGCCGACGGTGACGTGGCGACCGGCGTCAAAGGATTCGACCCGATCGCAAACAACCAGTTGACCCAGGAAGAGATTGACGCCGCCGAAAAGGATCCGCTTCACAAGCTGCAGCTCAAGTTCAACCCGGCGGCCGTCGGCGAGGAAAAACGCAGGGGACCGCGCTACACGCCTCTTTCCAAGCGGCAGGACCGTCCGGCGGCGATCCTGTGGCTGGTGAAGTTCCATCCCGAGCTTTCCGACGGACAGATTTCAAAGCTCGTGGGAACCACCAAGCCCACGATCCAGTCGATTCGCGATCGGAGCCATTGGAATATCTCGAACATTCAACCGATCGACCCGGTGGCGCTCGGTCTTTGCAAGCAATCCGAGCTCGATGCAGCCGTGCACAAGGCGGCGGCCAAGAACGCAAGCGAGGGCGACGTGATGACGGACGAGGAACGCCGCAAGCTTGTTTCGACCGAGCAGTCGCTTGACGCCGATCCGGAACCGAGAATCCCCACGGCGATCTCCGGGCTGGAGACATTCACGCTTACCGACAAGCCGGAAAAGGATGCCGAGGATTCGGAAGTGCCCGACGCCGACAGCTTCTTCAACCTTCCTGAGAGTTCGGGAGACGACAGCGCAGAAGAGGACGCGACCAAAGAAGAGAATTGAATGCCCGGGTTGTCGGTTGTGAGACTGATCGGCGTTTCTCAGAGCGACTTTCTGGCCCGAAGGGCGGCGCCGATGGTACCGTCGTCGAGATAGTCAAGTTCGCCTCCGATCGGCACGCCTTGGGCAAGGGATGTGACCGTCACGCGCCCTTCGAGTTGTTCGGCGACATAGTGTGCCGTTGTCTGACCTTCCACCGTGGCGTTCAAGGCAAGGATCACTTCCCTTATCCGCTCTTCGGCAACGCGTTCGACCAGGGCCGGAATCCGGAGTTCTTCCGGGCCCACCGCATCGAGAGCCGAGAGCGTGCCCCCGAGCACATGGTAGCGGCCCTTGAAAACGCCAGCGCGCTCCATTGCCCAGAGGTCGGCCACGTCCTCGACCACGCAAAGCTCTCCGTTCGCGCGCCTCTCGCTCGCGCAGATGGTGCACCGCTCGCTTGTGGCGACATTGCCGCAGATCAGGCATTCGCGCGTCGTTTCGGCAACGCGTGCCATGGCGTCAGCAAGCGGCGCAAGCTGCTGTGCTCGCTTCCGCACGAGGTGCAGCACCGCACGCCTGGCCGAACGCGGACCCAGCCCCGGCAGCTTGGCCATCAGCTCAATCAGGGTATCAAGTTCGGAATTCGCCTTCACTTTGCCTCTCCGGCGAGGAGGATGCGTTGCACGTTCAGGCCCGCATCACGGAACATCCGAATGAGGCCGGTTTCTCCCGGAATCTGGTCTGCGTCAACGGCGACAAAGACTTCACCGTGCAGAAACTCCTCGGCGAGCTTGTCGAGAAATCGCTTGTTCCTGAACGCCAGCATGTAGTCTTCGGCGATCCTCAGGGCGTCCCTTCCATGCTGTCCAAGCACATTCTGCACGTGCGCCCGTTTCCAGGCGTGGATGAGGCCGATTCGTCCCTCGAGATAGAGCGCGAAGAGCGTGCTTCTTTGCTGGTTGCCGTCAACCGGCTGCAAACGGGCGGCTCGGACAGCAACGATCGCTTCGGCAGTTTCGTCACGCCCCTTCAGGTCGGCAAGGAAGTCTCCGGGCTTTTCGAGCGCAAGCATGTCGCTTCCGGCAAGAATGCCGAGTAGCTGGATATAGCTGCCCTGCGTCGGGATGGCCCTGCGAGCAAAGTCTTCGCAAGGATCAGAGCGAAGCACCGCGGCCAGACCAGCTGGAGAAAGCACGAGTTCCGCGTCCTCCGACCAGCCGGTGTCAAACGCGCGATCACGTATCCAGTCGGACACTTGGAGCGGCAGGCCCGCAATCGTGCCGTCATCGGTTCCGTTGCTCATGAACGGATCGGAGGCGTCGTTGTAGTAGCCATCGAAAAAGATTGCGGTGCGGTGCTCTTCCCGGCTTTCCGTCGTCTCGTCGACCTCGACAGCAACGGTGCGTGCGCCGCTGATCGCATCCTGGACCGGCCGCGGCAGGTCAAGGATCAATGGGTGTGACGAGCGCATGGCGCCCCAGAGATGCGAGATGGCCCCGTTGGGTGCGGTTACCTTCCAGAACCGTCCAACCCCGTTGGCAATGTCCGCGGCACCGGTCTCAAGCGCCGCGAAACCTGGAGGATCAAGCGTCTCTTCGTGGACTTCAGGCAGATCGACGGTGCAAGTCTCCTTGGTTGCCCAGTCCTGTGCCGGGGCGGCGGCGGCCGGCAGAAGGGTCGCAAGCAAGACGGAGCGGTAAAGCACGAGAATCAGAAAGGCAGGTTCATGCCCGCCGGAAGGCCCATGCTTTCGGTCAGCTTCCTCATTTCATCCTGTCCCTTTGCAGCAGCCCGTTCCTGGGCGTCCTTGACGGCGGCAACAATCAGGTCTTCGACGACTTCTTTCTCGTCGGGATGGAAGATCGATGGATCGATATCGAGCGCCGTGAGCTTGCCCTTGGCGGTTGCCGTGGCCTTAACGAGACCAGCGCCGCTTTCCCCGGTGACTGTCATGGAGTCGAGCTCGTCCTGCAGCTCGGTCATCTTGGACTGCATTTCCTGCGCGGCCTTCAACATCTTTCCCATGTCGCCGAGCGTGCCAAGCGGCTTGATCATGCCATGTCTCCCGATTGCGCTTACCGCTTGATATTTTGCAGTGCGTTGCGCGGCAAGGCCTAGTGGTGCAGAAGTGAGAGAATCGTCACGCTGTACTGACCAAGTTTTGCGCACGTTTCCGGTCGCGATTTCGGGATCGGGCATCGGATCGCATACAGCAAGGACCTCAGAAACTCCTGCACGGCGGCAGTGACGACTGCACCAAGGGTTGTGCGTGCTGAGTTCCAAGACCGCACGGCAGGCGTCCGGCCTGCCAAGGGAGTCGCTGCGGCACTTGGCGTCGGCGTGCACCTGCGACCCTTGCAGTTCTTGGCGGGATCGTTCTGCCGCTTCGGCTTTGAGGTGACCCGAACAAGTCCGCTTGACGCCGCGTCAAAGCTATTCCAAGGCTCAAAGGCCCAAGGGTCACAAATCTCGAGATTCAATCATGTCCCGCAGCGAAGCCCTTCGATTTCTGAACCTCGCGCATTTCTTCGATCACTTCTTCCTGCTTATCTTTCCGACGGCTGCGCTGGCCATCGCGCCGTCCTGGGAGATGGCATACGCCGATGTACTCCTGCTCGGGACGCCGATGTACGTGATGTTCGCTCTTGGTACCCTTCCGGCCGGCTGGCTCGGCGACAGCATGGATCGCATGATGCTGATCGCTGTCTTTTTCTTGGGCTGTGGCGGATCGAGTCTCTGGATCGCGATGTCCGAGAGCCCCCTGACAATGACATTCGGTCTCGGCTCCCTCGGGCTCTTCGCGGCAATCTACCACCCGGTCGGGCTGGCCCATATCACCCACATAGGATTGCGCACTGGCCGAGCGCTGGCCGTCAACGGGGTTTTCGGGAACTTGGGGTTGGCCGGTGCCGCCACGGCAACCGGATTGCTTGCCGGGTTCCTGGGGTGGCAGTGGGCCTTTGCTCTGCCTGGAGCACTCTCGGTTCTGATCGGCCTCCTGTTGCTGAAGCGGAATGGAAAGACATCGAGCGTGGCGCAGTCTGCCGTGCACGCCGGTGCCGGCTTCGTTCTGCGACCTGATCGCAGGACGCAGGTGATGATCTTCGGAATCGTTTGCGTGATTGCCCTGTTTGGAGGACTGATCTTCAATGCTGTCACGATTTCTCTGCCGATGTTCTTCGATGAAAGGCTGACCGGCACGGGCGGCGATCTGGCCTGGATCGGTGCGTCCGCGGGATTGGTCTTTGCCGTAGCCGCCTTTGCGCAGTTGCCTGTCGGCGAATTGCTTGATCGAATTGGCGCACGCCCCGTGCTGATCGTGCTGCTCGCATCCCAGGCAGTATTGCTCATGTTTCTGGCACAAGCTTCGGGGTGGGCGGCTCTGATTCTCGCGCTGCTGCTCGTGACCTTCGTCTTCGCGGAAATCCCCGTGACGTCGTGGTTGCTCGGTCGCTATCTCGATGGCGGCATCCGCTCACGGGCATTTTCGGTGGAATACGTTCTGTCGCTGGGCATCGGATCGATCGCCGTTCCCCTGATTGCCCTGTTGCATAAGCGAGGGATAGGCTTTGAGGGACAGTTTCCCGGCCTCGCGCTTACAGCGTTGATCATCCTGATTGCAGCGATGCTGCTGCCGCGGCACGTCCGGGTCGATTCCCGGCGCGCGGCGAAAGCGACGGCGTCTCCCGGGCACTAGGCGAAGCGCTGAACTTCCGGAGAGCGTGTAGCCGTGGCCTCTTCACGCTTCCTGGCATTTCCGTCCAGAAAGTGGCTTCGCGTCAGGTTCTCCCGTATGCGCAGCACCGGCATGTCGAAAATTCGCAACGGCGGTCGCTGCATTCCAGTCCGGCAGACTGGCGGGAGTTCGTTGACAAGCAGGATCCGTCTCTGTCCCTGTGGCTCTTGGCGAAATCCGCAAGTGGATTAATGTGTCGTGATCGTGCAATCCTGGGCAGATCGCTGCTCTGGAGGCAGGGCTGGCCTTGATCGTCCAAGCCCCAATTGAATCGCAGGCAGCCCGTCAACTCGTCGGCGGCCGCGGATTGGGGAAGGCTCTATGCAATTCGGCCAGTTCAGGCGTTCGATGCGCTCTTTGCTGCTGCGGCGAACCTCAACGGCTCCACCCATGTGATCCGCAATGCTCCCGACATTGCCGGATTAAGTATCAATGTATTGAAGTCGTCCGATGCCAAGGCAAGTGCGGCGGCGAAAGTCGTGGCATCAGTCTTCCTCGAAGGGATCCCATTCATCCTCGATCTCATCGAGGGCGCTTTCGGCGGCCGACACGGAGAGGGCTTCGGCGGTCTGGAGAGCCCCGATTTTGGCATTTGGAAACATTGAGAGAATCGCGGCGACCGTTTCGTTCTTTCTGGCGGCGGCCTTGAGTTGGTCGGTTGCCGCATTACGCGTTTCGGAAATCGTGGGCTGGCCGCCCGAAGCCGTCACCGAAACCGCCCAGCGGACGCCTGTCCAGTTCTGCAGGCTTTGGCCCAGCCTTTGCGCCAGATCCCGTGCTGCCGCAGGCCCAGGCTCGAACTCGATGCGGCCGGGCTGGTAAGACACCAAACGCAGGTCCTCCTCCACTTCTATGCAGAGCTTCATTTCGCGATTTGCACGTATCAGTTCGACCACGTGTGAAAACGTCGGGAACCGCGCGAGGGCACTTTCCGGATCCCGGACATGCGCCGGCTGGGCAGCGGCGGCGGCAACGGCTCCGCCGGATACGGTCGCTCTTGCGGCACGAGTCGCCACGGCGGACGTGCCGGGACCGCGCTCTTCTCTGCCGGAACTTGATGGTGGTGGCGTGGAGGACGACGTGGACGATGCAGGGGAAGGAGCGGGATCTTTCAATTTCGCCACGAGCTCGCCCGGAGTCGGAAGATCCGCGACATGCGTCATCCTGATCACGGCCATTTCCGCAGCCATCATGGCATCGGGCGCATTTCCCACTTCCTCGAGCGCCTTCAGCGCCATCTGCCACATTCGGGTCAGAACCGGCATGGGCAGTCTGTCGGCCAGAGCACTGCCACGGGCGCGCTCTTCCGGTGCAACCGTGGGATCGTTGACCGCCTCTGGCGTGATGCGGATGACGCTGATCCAATGGGTAATTTCAGCGATGTCACGGAGGACCGCCATCGGATCCGCGCCGTCAGAATATTGCGCGGAGAGCTCGGCCAGAGCGCCGGCGGCGTCGCCGGTCATGATGAGCTCGAAGAGATCCAGGACGCGGCCACGATCAGCAAGCCCGATCATTGCCCGCACCTGATCGACGTCGGTCGCCTGGGTTCGGTCGCTGATCGCCTGATCGAGGAGCGATGTGGCATCCCGGGCCGAACCCTCGGCGGCACGCGTGACAAGCGCCAGCGCCTCGTCGGTGATCTCGGCCTTCTCGGCGGCCGCAATTCGGCGGAGCATATCCATCATGGTCTCGGGTTCGATCCTGCGAAGGTCGAAGCGCTGGCAGCGAGAGAGGACAGTTACCGGAACCTTTCGGATCTCGGTGGTCGCAAATATGAACTTCACGTGGGCGGGAGGCTCCTCCAGCGTCTTCAGCAGCGCGTTGAAGGCGCTCGTCGAAAGCATGTGAACTTCGTCGAAGATGTAAATCTTGAACCGGGCCGAGGCGGCACGGTAGTGCACGCTTTCAATGATCTCGCGAATGTCGTTCACGCCCGTGCGCGAGGCGGCGTCTAGTTCGAGAACATCGACATGCCGGCCCTGGGCAATTGCCACGCAATTTTCGCAGGTGCCGCACGGCGAGATTGTCGGGTCGCCGTTGCCGTCTGGACCGATACAGTTCATGCCCTTGGCGATGATACGCGCCGTCGTGGTCTTTCCGGTGCCTCGTATGCCCGTAAGAATGAAGGCCTGGGCGATGCGATCAGCCGCGAAGGCATTGGTGAGCGTGCGTACCATGGCGTCTTGGCCGACGAGATCGGCAAAGGTCTCCGGGCGGTATTTCCGTGCCAGTACCTGGTACTCGATGTCTGTGCTGTCGGTCATGGACGCCATGCATGAATCGGTTCGGGCAAGCGTAAACTGCGCGCAGAGAAGCGTCCACTCTTGCCTTGCGACAGTGCATCACTATGCTGGCAAGGCCCACTTCGGGACAGCATTCGGATCCTCGGCAGGCCGATTTTGCACCCTCGAATCTATCGCACGACCCTCGATGGTGCTTCTCATGCCCGATTCGGCAGACCACCGGGCCAGGAGGGAGAAACTTGATGGCGGTCGTCATCAATCGCTTGCGCAGGGACGCGAAGGCATTGGCGAAGGCCTGTGCGGCAGGCGAACCTGATGCACTCGCTCGTGCCGAAGCGGTTCTCGGGACCAGTCCGAAGGCGGTAAGTCATGCCGACGCTCGAAAAATTCAGGCAAGGGAAGCTGGATATGCAAGCTGGCCGGTTCTCAGGTTTGCGGCCGAGGCAGAGGCCATGGACAGGGTCGAGAAGCTCGACCGCCTCAAGCTGGCGCTGTTTCATGGGCAGGGATGGCGGGTCGAATGCCTCCTGGAAGCCGCGCCGGATCTCAGGCGGGACAATCTCGGGATCTTGTGCGCCATGTACGATGTTGAAGGGGTGAGGGAGGCGCTCGAGGCCACGCCGAGAGCCGTCAATGAATCCATACTGGGGCCAAGGACCCCGATTCTGCATCTGGCGTTTTCGCGGTGGTGGCGCCACGGCGGCTCGGAAAGGGACATGCTGGCAACGGCCGAGGTGTTGCTGTCGGCCGGCGCCAACGTCGACGATTCATATGAGCAATTGCCCGGGAATCCGCTTTCGGCGCTTTACGGCGCCGTAGGCCATGCGTCGAATCTGCGGCTGGCTGCGTGGCTTCTGGAAAACGGGGCGGATCCCAATGACGGCGAGTCGCTCTATCATGCCTGCGAGAGCGGCGCGCGCGCCCTGCGGCTCCTGCTGGACCACGGTGCGCAGATCGCGCGAACAAACGCTTTGCCGCGCGCTCTCGACTTCAACGATCCGGAGATGGTGGACGTCCTTCTTGAGGGCGGAGCCGATCCAAACGAATCCATCCACTGGCCGGAAGAGTCGGGCGAGGCGCCGTTCGTGATTCCCTCGCTGCATCAAGCCGCGCGGCGGCTCTGTTCGCGCCGGATCGTGGCCAGCTTGCTCGACGCGGGCGGGAACCCGGACATGATTGCATGGGGCCACAGCGCATACGCGCTTGCGCGGCTGTACGGCAATGACGGTGCTGCCGAAGAAATGGCGTCACGGGGCTGCAAGACAGACCTCGGACGTGAGGAGGTCGCGATTGCAGATGCGGTTGCCGGTCGGGCAGCAAGCCGAATCGATCCTGAACGCCTGCCGGAGCCGACCCGCGACATGATCCGGTCCCAGGTCCACCTGCCGCACGCGCTGCGCCGCACGAAGGCGTTGGTGGGAATCGGCCTTCCTCATGACCGGCCGGACCCGCAGGGGCTGACGCCCGTGCAGGTAGCGGGTTGGGAAGGGATTCCGGACGTCATGGCGTACCTGCTTTCCCTAGGGGTCAACCTGGATCATGTAAACGGATATGGCGGGGATCTGTTGTCGACGATAATCCATGGTTCGGAGAACGCGCCGGGCGAGCACAAGCGTGATCACGTTGCCTGTGCCCGGCTTGCCTTGGAAGCCGGAGTGCCGCTCAGGCGGCAGGACGTGGAATTTGCCGGCAAGCTCGAGATGGCGGATTTTCTGGACGACTGGTCGGAGGAGCACCCGGATCAAGTGACGGAGGTTCGCCTTGGCTGATTACATGATCGCGGAACTGCCGCTTGGACGCGGGATGATCGGCATCGCGCCGATGCCGGGTCGGGGAGGGAACTGTTCCGGGGACTTGACGAAGATCATTTCCTGGGGCGCAGACGTTGTTTTCACGATGACCGGGCGGCACGAGATGGAATTTGCCGGCGCGTCTGCCATGGGGGAGGATCTTGAGGCAGCCGGCGTGCTTTGGCGGCACTTGCCCGTCACCGATCTTGGGGCGCCTTCTCTCGAGACCTGCGCACTTTGGCAGGAGGCTTCGGAAGTGGCGCATCGCGCCCTTGATCACGGCGGTCGTGTCCTGGCGCATTGCTATGGTGGTTGCGGGCGTTCGGGAATGGCGCTTTTAAGGCTGATGACTGAGGCAGGTGAGGACGTCGACATGGCGCTGGCGCGGCTTCGATCCGTCAGGCCCTGTGCCGTCGAGACCACCGCCCAGCAGGCTTGGGCGGCCTTGGGTTCAAGCCGCAAGTGAGGCCTCTTCCCGGGCCTCTTGCATTCTTGCGCGGGCCGGTTGAAGGCGCTATATGGTGATCTTGAGAGGTTGGCGCGGGCGAGCGCCTCGCCAACCCGGTCAGGTCCGGAAGGAAGCAGCCGTAACGAGCCACGCTTGGGTCGTTGTCCAACCTCTCGCCTCTCTTCATGTCGAATGATTCGGTGCCGGTCGTTGCCCTTGCGGGGACCGGTTTCTGCGCAGCGGATAACTGGAACTGTTTGGATTGCCGACGCCGTCCTGTTGAATTGCGCTGGCGCGCCGTGCGTGGACCTTCGCGTCGCTCCTTGGCATGGATTCGGGGAGCGCAGAGATGGCGTTGGCGGATGATGCGGTTCCATGCGCCGGCAAGTGCACCCCCGTTTGCCAATCTGGCGGTCGCGTGGCACATCGGCTTCGGGAGGGAACGAGCAGGAATGCAATGCGCTGAATCAGTAACCTTTGGCGGTTCGGGCCTTGACCGGGCCGTTCACCTGAGGTCGGACCCACCAAATGGTCGCGTGCTGCCGCTTTGGCGGGGCAAGCCGCTGCTGGAATGGGAAGGCCGCCGGCCGGTCTTCCTGTCGGCCGACCATCAGGCATTCGAATCGGCCAGTGAGCCGGCAGTCTTTCTTGGGTTGGATGAGGGCGAGCCCCGGTATGCACGCGACATTTCCGACTGGTTGCCGGAGGGCGGCGACGAGGGCGTCGGAGCATTCGATGACACATCGGAACAGCAACATCCCGAGATTGCCAATGGATGCACGTTTGCCGACCTGCGCCAGAACATGACATGCCTTTCCGGTCGCGATGCCGAACTTGTGGTGATCGGCAAGGCGCTTCTCGAATGGCATCGGGCGCATCGGTTCTGCGCGCGCTGCGGCGTTCCGAGCAGGATGGCAATGGCGGGCTGGCAACGGAATTGCCCCGCCTGCGAAGGCCAGCACTTTCCGCGCACCGATCCGGTGGTCATCATGCTGATCACTCGTGGCAACTCGGTACTGATGGGACGGTCGGGCTTCTGGCCCGAGGGAATGTACTCCCTTCTGGCGGGATTCATGGAGCCTGGCGAGACGATCGAGGCCGCCGTGCGCCGTGAGGTCGGAGAGGAGGCCGGAATAGAGGTGGGCGAAGTACGATACCTGGCCTCGCAACCATGGCCTTTCCCGTCATCCTTGATGATCGGGTGCCATGGAATCGCGCTGACCAGTTGCATCAGCATTCAGGCGGATGAAATCGAGGATGCGAAATGGGTCACGCGCGAGGAAATGATGCAGGTTCTGGCGGGCGGCAACCCAGGCATGAAGGCTGCGCGCAAGGGGTCCATAGCACGCTTCCTGATCGAAGGCTTCCTCGCCGACAGGCTTGCACTGGGCACGTAGGCGATCGCCTGAGGCGTCATCATCGGTGCCAGGATCGAGAATTGCGTAGCCGGAGGCGCATCCGCGAATCGCGACGTGCACACTGGATTTTATGCGCAAAACTGGTTATGGTGTCGCTCAGATCCGGCAAACGGACAGGCAGGCGGACGAGCAGGACGCATGACAGAGATGGTCTACGGCTCGGTTTTCCGTGGGGACGGCGAGCCAATACTCCCACGCTGGTGGCGCACCGTCGACAAGTGGTCGATAGGATGCGTGCTGGCACTGTTTGGCATCGGCTTGTTGCTGGGACTCGCATCCAGCCCTCCATTGGCCGAGCGACACGGATTGTGGGCGTTTCACTACTTCGAGCGGCAGGTGACGATCGGAGCCATCGCGCTCTTGATCATGTTCGCGATCACGCTCTTGGCTCCCAGAACGGTTCGGCGCATTGCGGTAATTGTCTTTCTGGCCTCCTTCGGGGCCATGGTCATGCTGCCGTTCCTCGGCACTGACTTTGGAAAGGGCGCGGTCCGATGGTATTCTCTTGGATTCGGATCGATGCAGCCCTCGGAGTTCCTGAAGCCCGGCTTCATCGTGCTCGTGGCATGGCTGATTGCTGCGTCCGACGAGGTTGCAGGCCCCCCGGGCAAGTCCCTTTCCTTCGCATTGGCACTGACGGTTGTGGCCCTCCTTGCCATACAGCCTGACTATGGGCAGGCCTGCCTGATCTTCTTTGCATGGGGAGTCATGTACTTCGTCGGAGGCGCTCATTTCCTCCTGCTTCTCCTGGTGGCAGGGCTGATCATTTCCTGCGGTGTCATTGCGTACGAGAATTCAGAACATGTTGCACGCCGCATCGATGGGTTCCTGTCGACCGAGGTCGATCCGACCACTCAGCTTGGCTACGCCGCGAACGCCATCAGGGAAGGCGGTCTCTTTGGCGTCGGAGTGGGTGAAGGCACGGTGAAGTGGTCGCTCCCCGACGCTCACACGGATTTCATCATTGCAGTCGCTGCCGAGGAATACGGGCTGATCCTCGTCCTGGTCGTCATCCTGCTCTATTCAACCATTGCGTTCCGTTCGCTCTACCGCCTGACGCGTGAACGCGATCCTTTCATTCGGCTTGCCGGAACCGGGCTGGCCTGCACCTTCGCGATGCAGGCGTTGATCAACCTGAGCGTTGCGGTCAGGCTCCTGCCTGCCAAGGGCATGACGCTGCCATTTGTGAGCTATGGCGGCTCGTCTCTGATTGCCGGCGGAATACTGATTGGCATGCTGCTGGCATTGACGCGAACTCGGCCTCAGGGCGACATCCACGGCGGTCTTGCCGACATTGGGCGATGAGTGCACGCCATCTTGCAATTTCCGCTGGCGGAACTGGCGGGCACATGTTTCCGGCCCAGGCCCTCGCTGAGACAATGCTGGCAAAGGGATGGCGCGTGACGCTCATGACGGACGACCGAGGTGCGCAATATGCAGGCGGGTTCCCTGATCGGGTTGTGGTGCAGAAGATTGCAAGCGCATCTTTCGCGCGCGGCGGGGCGTCAGCGAAGCTCTTGGTGCCGTTCGTCATTGCATTCGGAATCACGGCGGCAAAGTTCAGATTTCTGGTTGATCGTCCGAGCGCGGTGATTGGCTTTGGAGGCTATCCTTCGATCCCCGCCCTCACCGCTGCGTGGGCGCTCCGAATCCCTAGGATGATCCATGAGCAGAATGGCGTCCTCGGCCGGACAAACCGGTTGTTTGCGCGGCGGGTCGACAAGGTGGCATGCGGAACATGGCCGACAACCCTGCCGGACGGAGTCTCGGCCGTGCACACCGGAAACCCGGTAAGGGCGCAGGTTCTGGAGCGGGCCGGGGCCACCTATGAGATTCCTGAGCGAGGTCCTTTCTCCATCCTGGTGATCGGCGGATCTCAAGGCGCGCGCATTCTCTCCGAAGTCGTTCCACTGGCAATCGCGGACCTGAAAGATCGGTTCGCAGCAGATCTGCGTGTCGCGCATCAGGCACGTCCCGAGGATCTGGATCGCGTGAGGGCCGCATACGAGTCCGCGGGCATTGAGGCCAAAGTCGAACCGTTCTTTGCCGACATTGGCCGGCGGATCGAGAACGCGCATCTCGCAATAAGTCGGGCGGGGGCTTCAACGGTTGCGGACATTTGCGTGATTGGTCGTCCCTCGATCCTGGTTCCCTACGCGGCGGCGGCGGCAGATCACCAAACCGCGAATGCGCGCAGTCTTGCCGATGCAGACGCTGCAATTCTTGTACCCGAAGCCGAGCTTGACCCTAAGGTCTTGACGGAGCAGATGCGGGGCGTGCTTGGGACTGTCGGAACTGCCTTGCGGATGCGGGACAATGCCCTTGGACTGGCCAGGCCGGACGCAGCAAGCCGATTGGCCTGTGCTATCGAGCAATTGGTTGGAGAGTGACGTGAGCGCAGCAGTCACAAAGCTTCCGACGGAAATGGGTCCGATCCACTTTGTGGGGATTGGAGGAATCGGGATGTCCGGCATTGCCGAGGTGCTGATCGAAGCGGGCTACGTGGTTCAGGGTTCGGACCTGAAATCCTCGAAAATCACCGATCGGTTGGCGAGTCTTGGGGCGACGATCTTCGAAGGCCAGTGCGCGGAGAATCTGGATGGGGCCGAGGTCGTCGTCATCTCGTCGGCCATCAAGGCTGGAAACGCGGAACGAGACGAAGCACGAAGACGGGGCCTTCCGGTCGTGCGCCGGGCTGAAATGCTGGCCGAGCTCATGCGGTTGCGATCCAATATTGCGGTTGCCGGCACGCACGGAAAGACCACGACGACTACGCTGGTGGCGGCTCTGCTGGATGCCGGCGGCATTGATCCGACGGTGATCAACGGCGGCATCATTCACGCCTATGGATCCAATGCGCGCGTCGGAAGCGGCGAATGGATGGTTGTTGAAGCCGACGAATCGGACGGCACCTTCAACCGCCTTCCAGCGACTATTGCAGTCGTGACGAACATCGATCCAGAGCACATGGAGCATTGGGGGACGATGGAGGACCTGCGGAAGGGGTTCGAGGACTTCGTGTCAAACATCCCGTTCTATGGACTGGCGGTTCTTTGCACAGACAATCCTGAGGTGCAGGCGCTTGCAGGCCGGGTGACTGATCGGCGAATCATGACGTTCGGATTCAATGCAGATGCGGACGTGCGGGCAGTCAACCTTCGCCATGAGAATACTGCGGCCCGATTCGACATTGAGCTTGCCGACGGGCCAGTGATCAAGGGCTGCACGCTGCCGATGCCGGGAAGCCACAACGTCTCCAACGCACTTGGTGCCGTGGCAGTGGCGCGGCATCTGGGCATGAAGGGATCGGAAATCCGTGAAGCTCTGACGGCGTTCAAGGGCGTCAATCGGCGTTTCACAAAGGTGGGCGAAGTTGCGGGCGTCACCATCATCGACGATTACGGTCATCATCCCGTGGAGATCGCGGCAGTGCTGGCTGCGGCGCGGCAGGCGCTGGCGTCCGGCCCGGACACGCGGATAGTCGCGGTGCATCAGCCTCACCGGTATTCGCGGCTGTCGGCCTTGTTCGACGAGTTTTGCCGTTGCTTCAGCGACGCTGACGTTGTGGCCATTGCCGATGTCTTTGGTGCCGGAGAGGACCCGGTTGACGGAGCGACGCGCGAAGACCTTGTGGCTGGGATCGCACTTCAGGGGCACAAGGACGCACGTGCCCTGAAGAACGAGGATGCACTGGAATCCCTGGTGCGCAAGGAGGCTCGACCTGGTGACATAGTCGTTTGCCTCGGAGCCGGCACGATCGGTGCCTGGGCTCGCGAGTTGCCGGCTCGGTTGTCGCGGGACGCCGCTTAGGCTGCACGCGTCCCGCCCGAAGGCCAATTGCGCTTTCTGACATGCAATTTGATGCCCGGGCGGCCCGAGGCAATGTCGCATGAAGGTGTCGGGGTCGGACCGAAATCTGTACAGGATTGGTGGAGGGAAGCCGCCGCCGGGCTTAAATGCCGGCGGCAGGATCTTGTGCGGTCTCAGATCAGGCCGTTCCGTCGGAAAAGTTCCTTGAGATCGGATTCGGGCCGTGCACCGTAGTGGCTGATCACTTCAGATGCTGCCACGCAGCCCATTCGGCCGGCGACCTCGAGCGGCTGGTTTGTCGCGTAGCCGTAGAGAAACCCGGCCGCGAACAGATCGCCCGCGCCAGTCGCGTCCACCGGCACTACCCGACTGACTGAGACTCGCGCTGTCTCGTCGCCTCGGACCAGCATCACGTCCTCACCTGATCGGGTGACGACCACCAGGTCCGAATCTTGGGCCGCGGACTCCAGCGCTCCGGAAAGTTCGTTCTGATAGAGCGATTCCCATTCATGCTGATTGCCGATGACGCAATCAAGCTCCCGAACGAGGCGGCGAAAGTCGTTTCGGTGCCGATCAACACAGTATGGGTCCGAGAGCGCAATGCCCGCCCGCCCGCCGGCGTTGCGGCAGAGTCGCGCCGCGCGCTCGAACGCGTCCTTTCCCTTTGGCTTGTCGTAGAGATAGCCCTCAAGAAACAGGATGTTCGTTGCGCCTGCCACTTCGTCCGGAACGTCCTCAGGGCCCAGTTCGGACGAGATGCCGAGATAGGTGTTCATTGACCGCTCGCCGTCCGGCGAGACGAAAATCATCGAACGCGATGTCGGCAATGCTCCGCCTGCTGCCAGCTCATTCACGAAATCCGTTCCGTCAGCCGCCAGCGAAGAGGCGTAGAACCTGCCGAGCGCATCGTTCCGAACACGTCCGATGAAGCCGGTCTTGAGCCCGAGATTGCCGAGTCCCGCCAGCGTGTTTGCGACCGAACCGCCGGGAGCCTGCACCCTGTCCGACATTGCGCCGTAGAGCTTTTCGCCGCGCTCGCGCTCCACGAGCTGCATGATTCCCTTCTCGATCCCCATGTGCTCGAGAAAGGAATCGTCTGCGGGCGAGATTACGTCGACGATCGCGTTGCCGATGCCAACGACATCGTAGTTCATGCCACCTTGTCCTCGAACCGGCACATGTCACGGATCAGGCAGGCCCCGCACTTGGGCTTGCGTGCGACGCAGGTGTAGCGCCCGTGCAGGATCAGCCAGTGATGGGCGTGGCGCTGGAATTCAGCGGGCACATTGTCTTCGATGGCGCGTTCGACTGCATTGACATCCTTGCCGGGCGCGATCCCCGTGCGGTTGCCGACACGGAAGATGTGTGTGTCTACCGCCTGCGCAGGATGACCCCACCACATGTTCAGGACGACATTGGCGGTCTTTCGACCGACGCCGGGCAGGGACTGGAGGGCCGATCTGGAGGAGGGGACTTCGCCGCCATACTCGTCGACAAGGATGCGCGAGAGCCGCATGACGTTCTTGGCCTTGTTGCGATAGAGCCCGATGGACCTGATGTGCTTGACAAGGCCGTCCTCGCCGAGATCCAGCATCTTCTGGGGCGTGTCCGCGACCTCGAATAGTGCGCGCGTGGCCTTGTTGACGCCCGCATCCGTCGCTTGGGCGGACAGCGCCACGGCCACGACGAGAGTGTACGCGTTGACGTGCTGAAGTTCGCCTTTGGGCTCGGCTTCAGCCTCGCGGAATCGCGTGAAGATCTCGACGAGCGCCTGGAAGGGCAGTTGCTTGGCCATGGGACGCGTTTCTGGCGGAACGGGGAGTTGACGGCAAGCGTTTCTCGCAAGATGCGGGTCGTCTTTTGCCTGACGATCCGTAAGTTCTGGGACAGGAAGAATAGGGATGCAAAGCTGAACGACATGCCTGAATCGGAGAACGGATACCACTACCAGCTAGTCCGACGCGCGATCGAATTGATCGATGCGGGCGACCGGGATCTTTCGCTGGAAGAGATTGCGTCGGAAATGCACATGAGCCCGGCGCATTTCCAGCGGATATTCAGCCGTTGGGCCGGGGTCTCACCCAAGCGGTACCAGCAATGGCTGAGGCTTGATCACGCGAAGGTGCTTCTGGCCCGGCGGCACACGACGCTTGAAACTGCGGACGAAGTCGGCCTGTCGGGGTCGGGACGGCTTCACGACCTGTTCGTGCGATGGGAGGCGATGAGTCCCGGCGACTACGCACGGGGTGGAGAGGGGCTGGAGATTTGCTGGGGCTGGTTCGGCAGTCCCTTCGGATCGGCGCTCGTCATGGGCACGGCAAGGGGCATTTGCGGCATCGGGTTTGCGGCTGAAGCCGGTGCGAGCGCGACGATGGCAGATCTGCGGGCGCGCTGGCCGAAGGCGTCGTACCAAGAGGATCCTGCAATTCTCGCCCCGATGGTTGCGTCGGCCTTCCCGAAGAGCGGCAATGCTGACGGGGCAGTGCCGCTGTTCCTGATCGGTGCGCCCTTTCAGATCAAGGTGTGGGAGGCGCTCCTGCACGTTCCGACGGGTCACGTGACGACATATTCTGACATCGCGCGAGTCATTGGTGCGCCAAGGGCGGTCAGGGCCGTTGGCACTGCTGTCGGACGGAATCCGATTTCCTGGCTCATTCCATGTCATCGCGCGCTCCGGAAATCAGGCGGTCTGGGCGGCTACCATTGGGGCCTGCCCGTGAAGCGCGCCATGCTCGCATGGGAATCCGCGGTGACCGCGTAGGGTCCGGCTCTGCAACCATAGCACGATGCTCACGACCATGACGCCGGGAAGACGTTCGGGCACCTGCCGTGGCGGGTTGCGAAACGGTATCAGCTCCTTGAGGCGCGCGAGGCAGTGCCTCGGTTCGGCGGCGGGCTCTGCGGAGCCCCTTGTCACGTGCGCCGAGATGCAGCCGAAGACTGGCGCAAATCACTGGATTCCAATGAGTCCAGACCCTGAGCCCCAACGTTCATTCGGATGTCATTGCGCGTCTGCTGCGAACCGCACGCGCGCGAATATGCAGGCCTCAAAGCATGCCTTTCAGCGTCTCAAGATCGGCAACGCGCTTTGCCGCCTCGTCCGCAGCTGCTCCTGCCGCGTCGTCCTGGCTTTCCTTCGCGGCGGCAATGCGCTCATCAAGGAATTCGGACGTGGCTTCCGCTTTGGGCAAGGCCTCGTCGGCGAGTATCGTCGCGCCCTCCATCGTGATCTGCGCAAAGCCGCCGGTCACCACGTATTCCTGCACGCCGCCATCGATTTCCGCAGTGACAATGCCCGGGCGAAGCCCGGTGACCACCGGAGCATGATCCGGCATGGCCACCATGTCTCCATCGGCGCCGGGGATCAGGACCGAACTGGCCTGTCCCGAAGCAAGACTGCGTTCGGGTGCAACGAGGTCGAACTGCAACGTGCCAGACATGCCGACCTCCTACGCGGCTTCTGCGGCCAGTCTCTCGGCCTTCGCGATCACTTCCTCGATGCCGCCGACCATGTAGAACGCTGCTTCGGGCAAGTGATCGTATTCGCCGGCGACCACCGCCTTGAACGAGGAAATGGTGTCCTCGATCGGCACCTGGACCCCGGGCGATCCGGTAAAGACCTCGGCCACGTCGAAGGGCTGCGAGAGGAAACGCTGGATCTTGCGGGCGCGGGCGACCGTCAGCTTGTCCTCTTCAGAGAGTTCATCCATGCCGAGAATCGCGATGATGTCCTGCAGCGACTTGTAGCGCTGAAGCACGCCCTGCACGTCTCGTGCCACCTGGTAGTGCTCCTCGCCGACAATGGCAGGATCCAGGATTCGCGACGTCGAATCGAGCGGGTCCACGGCGGGGTAGATGCCAAGTTCCGAAATCGCGCGCGAGAGCACGGTCGTTGCATCCAGGTGGGCAAAAGACGTAGCCGGCGCCGGGTCGGTCAGGTCGTCTGCCGGAACGTAGATTGCCTGCACGGACGTGATCGATCCCGCCTTGGTCGAGGTGATGCGTTCCTGCAGCGCGCCCATGTCGGTCGCAAGCGTGGGCTGATAGCCCACCGCGGAAGGAATGCGGCCCAAGAGGGCCGACACTTCGGAACCTGCCTGGGTGAAGCGGAAGATGTTGTCGACGAAAAACAGGACGTCCGTGCCGGACTGGTCACGGAACTGCTCGGCGAGCGTGAGGCCGGTCAGGCCGACGCGGGCGCGTGCTCCGGGAGGCTCGTTCATCTGACCGTAGACGAGCGCCACCTGGCTCTCAGAAAGGTTGTCGGGCTTGATGACGTTGGATTCTATCATCTCGTGATAGAGGTCGTTGCCCTCACGGGTCCGCTCGCCGACCCCGGCGAACACGGAGAAGCCCGAGTGAACCTTGGCGATGTTGTTGATCAACTCCATGATCAGGACCGTCTTGCCGACGCCGGCGCCGCCGAAGAGGCCGATCTTGCCGCCCTTGGCGTAGGGAGCGAGAAGGTCCACGACCTTGATGCCGGTCACTAGAATCTCCGATTCGGTCGATTGCTCGGAGAATTCCGGGGCCGGCCGGTGAATCGCGCGATGCTCGTCCGCTTCCACCGGACCACCTTCGTCCACCGGTGCGCCGACGACATTGATGATGCGCCCAAGGGTCGCGTTTCCTACGGGAACCGTGATCGGGCCGCCGGAGTCGGTGACGTCCTGCCCGCGCACGAGGCCTTCGGAACTGTCCATCGCAATCGTGCGGACCGTGCTTTCACCGAGGTGCTGGGCGACTTCAAGGACCAGCCTGTTGCCTTGATTGTCGGTCTCCAGCGCGTTCAGGATTTCGGGCAGGTGGTCGTCGAACTGCACGTCGACGACAGCGCCGATGACCTGGGTCACTTTGCCTTTTGCATTTGCCATCTCTGGTTCTCCGGTGCTTCAGAGCGCCTCTGCGCCCGAAATGATTTCAATCAGCTCGTTGGTAATGACCGCCTGCCGGGTTCGGTTGAACTGGATCGTGAGCTTGTCGATCATCTCGCCGGCATTGCGGGTGGCGTTGTCCATGGCACTCATCCGTGCGCCTTGCTCGGACGCGCCGTTCTCCAGAAGCGCCGCAAAAATCTGTGTCGCGACGCCGCGTGGCAGAAGCTCGGTGAGGATTTCCTCATCGCCCGGCTCGTAGTCGAACACGGTTGCGTCTTCGCTGGCTTCGATCTTTGCGGGGATGATCTGCAGTTCCTGCGGAACCTGCGAGATGACGCTCTCGAACTTGTTGAAATAGATCATCGCGACGTCAAATTCCCCGGCGTCGAAGCGGGCAAGGACGTCTGAGGCTATGTCTTGCGCGTTGGTGTAGCCGACCCGCTTCACTTCAGAGAGGTCGACATGGCCGACAAAATGGTCGCTGTATTCGCGACGGAGCTGCTCGCGCCCCTTCTTTCCGACGGTAAGGATCTTTGCCGTCTTTCCGTCCTCGACAAGTTTCTTGGCCTGGGCTTTCGCAAGTTTCACGATCGAGGAGTTGAAGCCGCCGCAGAGCCCGCGCTCGGACGTCATGACCACGAGAAGCCAGGTCTGGTCCGATCCCGTGCCTTTCAGGAGCTGCGGGCCGTCATCGCCGATACCGGCTGCCAATCCGGCAAGGACGGCATCGAACCGTTCGGCGTAAGGCCGCGCAGCCGACGCAGCGTCTTCGGCGCGGCGCAGCTTGGCGGCCGCGACCATCTGCATTGCCTGCGTGATCTTTCGAGTCGATTTGACCGAGTCGATCCGCGTCTTGAGGTCCTTGAGGCTAGGCATTCCTGCGGTCCTTCAGGCCGGTTCCGAGCTTATGAGAAGTCGCTGGCGAATTCGTCGATAGCCGCCTTGACCCTATCGGCGGCTTCGCCGGTGACCTTCGGATCGTCGGCGGTGATCCAGTCGAGAAGATCCTGGTGCTTGGAACGCAGGTGGTTGATCAGGCCCTTTTCGAAGCGTCCCACGTCGCTTACTTCGAACCTGTCGAGATATCCGTTGATGCCTGAGAAGATGACGCAGACGATTTCAGCGTTGGTCAACGGCGAGTACTGCGGCTGCTTCATGAGCTCGGTCAGCCGCGCGCCGCGGTTCAGGAGACGCTGTGTCGCTGCATCGAGGTCCGAACCGAACTGCGCGAAAGCGGCCATCTCGCGGTATTGGGCAAGTTCAAGCTTCACCGAACCCGCGACCGACTTCATCGAGGCAGTCTGCGCGGAGGAGCCGACGCGCGACACCGAGAGGCCGGTGTTAACCGCCGGGCGGATACCCTGGTAGAACAGGTCTGTTTCAAGGAAAATCTGGCCATCCGTGATCGAGATCACGTTCGTCGGGATGAAGGCCGAAACGTCCCCGCCCTGGGTCTCGATTATAGGCAGCGCCGTCAGTGATCCGGCACCGTTGTCCTCGTTGAGCTTGGCCGAACGTTCGAGAAGCCGAGAGTGCAGGTAGAAGACGTCGCCCGGATAGGCTTCGCGTCCGGGAGGTCGACGGAGCAGAAGCGACATCTGGCGATAGGACACGGCCTGCTTGGAGAGATCGTCGTAGATGATCAGTGCATGGCGGCCGTTGTCCCGGAAATACTCCGCCATTGCCGTTGCGGCATAGGGTGCGAGGAACTGCATGGGAGCCGGGTCGGAGGCGGTGGCAGCAACGATGATCGAATAGTCGATGGCACCCGATTCCTCGAGCTTCTTGACGAGCTGCGCGACCGTCGACCGCTTTTGCCCGACCGCGACGTAGACGCAGTAGAGCTTCTTGCTTTCGTCATCGCCGGCAGCGTCATTGTACGATTTCTGGTTCAGGATCGTGTCCAGCGCCAGGGCGGTCTTGCCGGTCTGGCGGTCACCGATGATGAGTTCCCGCTGACCTCGGCCGATCGGGATCATTGCATCCACCGCCTTGAGCCCAGTTGCCATTGGCTCGTGCACGGACCGACGCGGAATGATGCCCGGCGCCTTGACGTCTGCAACCCGGCGCTCGGTTGCCCTGATCGGGCCCTTGTCGTCGAGTGGGTTGCCGAGGCCGTCGACGACGCGCCCAAGGAGCGCATCCCCGGCCGGCACGTCCACGATGGCGCTCGTGCGCTTGACCGTGTCGCCCTCCTTGATGTCCCGGTCCGAACCGAAGATCACGATGCCGACATTGTCGCTTTCGAGGTTGAGCGCCATCCCCATGATGCCGCCCGGAAACTCGACCATCTCGCCGGCCTGGACATTGTCGAGGCCGTAGACACGGGCGATGCCATCCCCGACGCTGAGCACGCGGCCCACTTCGGCGACTTCGGCTTCCTGACCGAAGTTCCTGATCTGCTCCTTAAGGATTGCAGAGATTTCTGCTGCTTGGATCGTCATCTAACCGACCTCGTTCATTGTGTTCTGCAGGGCTGCAAGCCTCGATGCGATCGAGGTGTCGATCATCTTCGAACCCACCCTGACGACTAGGCCGCCGATCAGGCTTTCATCGACGGCAATGTTCATTTTCACTTCCTTGCGGACTGACGCCTTGAGCGAGGCGGCAAGCCTCGCCTTCTGCCCATCCGACAGGGCTGTCGCGGTGCGCACTTCGGCGGTCACTTCGCCCTTCTCGTCCGCGATGAGTTGACGGAGTGCAGCGACAAGCTGGGGCAACACGAAGAGACGGCGTCTTGAAGCCATCAACCCGAGCGCGTTCGCCATCGTGCCGGAGAGTTCCATGCTGGCGGCGATCGCCGCAACGGCATTGCCCTGATCGTCGCGCGAGTAGATCGGCGACCGTATCAGCCTGCGAAAGTCCGCGCTTTCGGAAAGGGCCGCATCCAGCGCATCAACGTCCCGCTCAAG
Source organism: Silicimonas sp. (assembly GCA_022820365.1). GTDB lineage: Bacteria > Pseudomonadota > Alphaproteobacteria > Rhodobacterales > Rhodobacteraceae > JAJEFO01. Next base: position 88,720 of record JAJEFO010000123.1, on the reverse strand, counting down.
CCGGTCAAGTTCGTCGCCATCCTTCGTCAACTCGAATACGGCCGTCGCGTAGCGAGCGGCAATTCCCGAAGAAATTGAGGCGGATTCCGACACTTGTCCCCCTTCCAAAGCCCGGCGATTCTGTCGGTTTGCCGACGCGAACGGCCATAGTCGACGGGCGCTGCCCGCAAGAAAACCAGCGGTCATGTAGCAGAGGAAATTCTGCACCGCAACAGGGTAGGAAACCCCCGTCGCAGGTCAATTCTCGCAACATTCCAGTCACTTGTTCTGGATGCGACCGAATGCAGCGTAGCAGATGCAGGATGCGTGGAGACTTCGGGCCGATTCCGCCGGATCTTGTTCAGACAGGCTTGGGTCCGGGGACTGCGATTCCGTCCAGAACGCCGAGGGGACGCTTGATCGCCTCAGCCAATCCAGCCCTGGGCGGGGCGGGCACCTGCTTGGTGACTTCGACGAGAAGCACGCCCCCAGCAAAGCGATTTGCGACCCGTGCCCCCAGCCTTTCCCAGTACGGACCGGTCCTGAGCCAGAACGGCCTTTCGCTGGGTGGCTGGTACAGCGCTGCAAGATGTCGCTCGGGCATGAGACCGATCGCGGAAAGCATGCCTTCAAGCTGGCCGAGCGTGTAGGGTCGCCCGAATCCGAATGGTGTCGCGTCACGGCTCGACCACAGGCCGGCGCGGTTCGGGACGACAAGGATGCCGCGCCCTTCCGGTGCGAGCACGCGGTAGCATTCATCTAGGAGCGTGATCGGGTGTTCGCTGGACTCAATCGCGTGAAGGACGATCAGGCGGTCAACGCTGTCGGTCTCGACGGGCCATAGCGATTCCTCGCAGAGAACCGAGATGTTGGGCTGCCCGGCCGGCCAGCGTTTCACGCCCTGTCGAGCTGGCATCAGCGCCGTCACGCGGTGCGCGGCATCAAGATATGGTCCGAGAAGCGGAACCGCGAATCCGAATCCCAAGACGTTCAGTCCCCGCGTGTGCGGCCAGAGTTCGCGCATGCGCGCCCGAATGGCATTTCGCGCGATCCGTCCAAGGCGGGTCTCGCCATAGAAAGCGTCAAGATCGACCACGTCGAAGTGCATTGCTCTTCCGGAAGCTTTAACCGACAATTAAATCCAGCATAACGGCGCACGAGGGTAATGCCATGTCTTTTGAGATCGTTACGATTCCATGTCTGGACGACAATTACGCGTTCCTGCTGACGAGCAGGGGAAATGCGGCCGTGGTGGACGTGCCGGAGGCTGCGCCGATACTCTCGGAAATCGCGGCACGCGGCGTGACCGTCACGGACATTCTCTTGACCCACCATCATGCAGACCATGTCCAGGGGCTGGACGAGCTGAAGGCAGGCATTGATGGCGACGTGCGCGTGATCGGCGCGGAGGCGGACGTGCAACGCTTGCCGCCCCTTGATCTCGCTGTAGCCGACGGTGACCGGTTCGAGCTGCTAGGTGCGGAGGTTACGGTGCTCGACGTGTCGGGGCACACTGTTGGCCATATCGCCTTCCACGTGCCGGCCGCGAAGGTCGCGTTCACTGCCGACAGTCTCATGGCTCTTGGCTGCGGGCGCGTGTTCGAGGGTACAATGGACCAGATGTGGGCAAGTCTTGGCAAGATCGCGGAACTCCCCGGCGACACGACCATTTGTTCGGGGCACGAATACACCGAGTCGAACGGACGCTTTGCGATTACCATCGAACCGGACAGCCCGGCGCTTCAGGAGCGCATCGCGCGAATCACCGAAGCGCGCTCCAAGGGCGAGCCGACCGTGCCTTCGCTTCTGTCGGAGGAGCTTGCGACCAATCCGTTCCTCCGTGCAGGCATTGCTGACATCAAGTCGGGACTTGGCATGAGCGGGGCAAGCGATGCAGAGGTGTTTGGCGAGATCCGACGCCGCAAGGACGCGTTTTGAAGCATGCGAATGGCATCCGCACCGCGCTGTCCGGTCAGGATTGGATCTCGCAAGGGCGCATTCTGACGGCCGGAACTGCCTTGAATTCAGGGAAAAATGACGTCGCAATTGAAAAATTTGATCCAACTGGGAGAAAAAACTCTTGAAGCCCGGGAGTTATGGCAGAATTCTGAACACATGCGGTCGGAGTTGGGGGAGTCGTCTGACCGTAAGGACGGGAACTGAGTGAGGAGCCTCTGCGCGTGCCAAGTTTCTCGAATACGCTGGAAAGCGCGATTCATGCGGCGCTGGCCATTGCCAATTCCCGTCGCCATGAACTTGCCACGCTTGAGCATCTGCTTCTCGCCCTGATCGACGAACCGGACGCTGCAAGGGTGATGAAGGCCTGCTCGGTCGATCTTGATGACTTGCAGAGAACCTTGAAGCAGTTCATCGAGGACGATCTCTCGTCGCTGGTTACCGGGATTGACGGATCGGAGGCCGTGCCGACCGCGGCATTCCAGCGGGTGATTCAGAGAGCTGCCATCCATGTGCAGTCAAGCGGCCGGACCGAAGTGACCGGGGCCAACGTTCTGGTGGCGATATTCGCGGAGCGCGAATCGAACGCAGCCTACTTCCTGCAAGCCCAGGACATGACGCGCTACGATGCGGTGAACTTCATTGCCCATGGCGTGGCCAAGGATCCGGCATTTGGCGAGACGCGGTCAGTGACGGGCGCAAGCGAGGTCGAGGAAGATCATGGCACTCGGCATGCCGAAGACGAGGACAACAAGGAATCGGCGCTCGCGAAATATTGCGTGGACCTGAATGCGAAGGCCGCCCAGGGTGACGTCGATCCGCTGATCGGGCGGGAGCACGAGGCGGAGCGCTGCGTCCAGGTGCTGTGTCGGCGCCGAAAGAACAATCCTCTGCTGGTCGGCGATCCGGGGGTCGGCAAGACGGCGATCGCGGAAGGCCTGGCCAAGAAGATCGTGGAGCAGGCCACGCCGGAAGTGCTGCATGGCGCTACGATTTATTCGCTGGACATGGGCGCCCTGCTTGCGGGCACCCGCTATCGGGGAGACTTCGAGGAGCGGTTGAAATCCGTCGTGCAGGAACTCGAGGACCACCCCGACGCGATTCTGTTCATTGACGAGATTCATGCCGTGGTCGGTGCAGGCGCGACGTCAGGCGGTGCCATGGACGCGTCCAACCTGCTGAAGCCAGCGCTGCAGGGCGGGCGGCTGCGGTGCATGGGGTCCACCACGTACAAGGAATACCGCCAGCAGTTCGAAAAGGACCGGGCGCTGTCCCGCCGGTTCCAGAAGATCGACGTGATCGAACCGTCGGTCGACGACTCGGTTCAGATTCTCCTCGGGCTCAAGCCGTATTTCGAGGACCATCATGCGGTAAGGTACACTGACGATGCCGTGCGGACGGCGGTCGAGCTTTCGGCGCGCTACATCAATGACCGGAGATTGCCTGACAAGGCCATTGACGTGATTGACGAGGCCGGCGCCGCGCAGCGCCTCGTGGAAATCAAGAAGCGCCGGAAGACAATTGGCGTTGCGCAGATCGAAACGGTCGTGGCCAAGATCGCGCGCATCCCGCCAAAGAACGTGTCCAAGGACGATGCGACCATCCTGAAGGATCTCGAAGCGTCGCTGAAACGGGTGGTGTTCGGACAGGAGCGCGCCATCGAGGCCCTTGCCTCGGCCATCAAGCTCAGCCGCGCGGGGCTTCGCGAACAGGAGAAGCCGATAGGCAACTACCTGTTCGCCGGTCCGACGGGCGTCGGAAAGACGGAAGTCGCACGCCAGCTGGCGGACGTGCTGGGCGTTGAACTGCTCCGCTTCGACATGTCGGAATACATGGAGAAGCATGCCGTCAGCCGGCTGATCGGCGCGCCGCCGGGCTATGTCGGCTTTGACCAGGGCGGACTGCTGACCGATGGCGTCGACCAGCATCCCCATTGCGTCCTGCTCCTGGACGAGATCGAGAAGGCGCATCCGGACGTGTTCAACATCCTGCTCCAGGTGATGGACCACGGAAAGCTGACCGATCACAACGGCCGGGCCGTGAATTTCCGGAACGTGGTCCTGATCATGACCTCGAATGCAGGCGCCTCGGACATGGCGAGGGCCGCAGTGGGCTTCGGCCGAGACCGGCGCGAGGGCGAGGACACGGAAGCGATCGAGCGCATGTTCATGCCCGAGTTCCGGAACCGGCTTGACGCCGTGATTTCCTTTGCGCCGCTGCCTGCGGAGGTCATCCTGCAAGTCGTCGAGAAATTCGTCCTCCAGCTTGAGGCGCAATTAATGGACCGCGGCGTTCACATCGAGTTGACTCGGCGGGCTGCCGAGTGGCTGGCGAACAAGGGCTACGACGACAAGATGGGTGCCCGGCCGCTCGCGCGGGTCATCCAGGAGGAGATCAAGAAGCCGTTGGCAGAGGAACTGCTGTTCGGCAAGCTCGCCAAGGGCGGCATTGTCAGGGTCGGCGTCAAGGGTGGAGAGCTGGAACTCAAGATCGAGCGCAGGACCAAGCGGCTGTCTTCGAGGAAGAAGCCTCCCTTGCTGACGGCGGAATGAGACCCCGCGCGGCCGCTCTTGCAGGACGCACGCTCAAAGAAGCCAATCGCCCTCTCTGACGGACAGTTCCGAATTCGGCGCCGGGCGTTCCCGAATCGTGCGAGGGAGGTCCGGGCACTTACCGGCGATGGCGTACCGTATCGATCATGAGATGAACATTGTCCGGACTCGCATCCGGCGTGATGCCATGGCCGAGATTGAAGACGTGCGGGCCGGCCTGGAACGCTTTCAGGATCGAGCGCGTCTCGCGAATGAGGGCGTCTCCGCCGGCAACCAGGTGACGCGGGGCGAGATTTCCCTGAACCGGACCGTCCTTCTGAACATGGCGTGCCGCCCAGACGGAATCGACCGAGCCGTCGAGGGCCACGCAGTCTGCACCCGTGCGTCGGGCGAACCCTGCGTAGCGCTCTCCCGCTTCGCGTGGAAAGGCAATGACCGGCGTGTCGGGATGACGGGACTTCAGGGCGGTGACGATCCGGCGGGTAGGTTTGACTGCATAGATTTCGAAGTCCTCGCCTGCAAGCGATCCGGCCCAGCTGTCGAACAGCTTTACGACTTCCGCGCCCGCCTCGATCTGGGCTGAAAGATAGGCGATCGTGGCATCGGTCAGGCGCTCGATCAGGGCGTCGAACAAGGCAGGCTGTTCTGCTTTCAGCGCGTGCGCAGGGTTCTGTCCCGGAGCTCCCATTCCGGCAATCATGTAGGTGGCGACAGTCCACGGGGCACCGGCGAAGCCGATGAGCGCGGTTTCCGATGGCAAATTGCCGGAAACGATGCGGAGCGTGTCATAGACTGGCGCGAGATGTTGGTGGATGGCGTCGGGCGGGTGCAGGGCATCGAGGTCGGCGCGCGTGGTCACGGTCGAGAGTCTTGGGCCGTCGCCTTCGACAAACCGGACTTCGAGGCCAAGAGCGTCAGGAAGAAGGAGGATGTCGGCAAACAGGATCGCGGCATCAAGACCGTAGCGGCGGATTGGTTGAAGCGTCACCTCGGCGGCAAGTTCGGGTGTGTAGCAGAGGGCGAGGAAGTCCCCCGCGCGGGAACGCGTTTCCCTGTATTCCGGCAGGTGGCGTCCTGCCTGGCGCATCATCCAGACAGGCGGAGTGTCGGTCCGTTCACCCGCCAGCGTGCGCAGCAATTTCTTGGCCATGCTTCCGCCTCTGCTGTCAATGTCCGGGCTTGTCAATAGTGTGCATTGTCTTGCAGCGCAGCGGTGATTAGACCCCTGCGCATGAAGATGCCGGATCGTGATCGTCCATGCCGCATCGGTACACGCGGATCTCCGCTGGCGTTGGCGCAGGCCAACGAGGTGCGCAGCCTCCTGGCCACAACGCTCGACATCGATCCGGAAGCGTTCAAGATCGTGGTGATCAGGACGACGGGGGATCGCGTGACCGATCGGCCGTTGCGCGAGTTCGGCGGCAAGGGGCTGTTCACCAAGGAAATCGAGGAGGCGCTGCTGGAAGGTCGGATCGATTGCGCCGTGCATTCGATGAAGGATGTGCCGACCGTTCAGCCCGAGGGGCTGGTGGTCGATGCCTGCCTGCAGAGCGAAGACGTTCGAGACGCGTTCGTGTCGCTCACCGGCGGCACCTTGGTTGACATGCCGGAAGGAGCGACGCTGGGAACGTCTAGCTTGAGACGCCGTGCCCAAGCCCTGCGCCGCCGTCCGGATCTCGATGTCGTCGAATTCAGGGGCAATGTTCAGACGAGGCTCCAAAAGCTGGATGCGGGTGTGGCCGACGGCACTCTGTTGGCGATGGCGGGCCTGAGACGGCTGGGGATGGCGGGAAGCGTTCAGGCGGTGCCTATGGATGTCAATGACATGCTGCCTGCAGTCTGTCAGGGCATAATTGGCCTCGAACGGCGGGAGGGTGATTGCAACGTGGCGCAGCTCATGGATGCCGTTCGGCACCCGGATACCGAGGCCAGGATGCGGGCGGAACGAGCGTTTCTGGCTCGCCTCGACGGATCATGCCGGACGCCGATTGCAGGCTACGGGGAAGTCAGGGACGGAAGCCTGCGATTGACCGGGGAGATCCTGCGAACCGAAGGCAGCGAGGCACATGCAGGAACGCGGGCGGGGCCGGTTGAAGATGGTCCTGCGCTTGGTCGCGATCTTGCAGAGGCGCTTCTTGCGGAAGCCGGTCCTGGATTTCTGGCTCCGTAGTGTCGCGCAAAAGCGCTTTGACGTCGGAGAATTCAGCCGTAAGCTGCAATGCGGCGAAATTCCGGGAGACTCCGATGTCAGGAGAAAAACTGCAGATCAAGCGATATGCCAGCCGACGACTCTACAATACCGAGACATCGGATTACGTCACGCTGGATGACATCGCGCGATTCATTCGTGAGGGTCGCGACGTGCAGATCGTGGACCTGAAGAGCGGCGATGACGTGACCAGGCAGTATCTCCTGCAGATCATCGCCGAACACGAGAGCCGGGGCGAGAATGTCCTGCCGATGGACGTGCTGACTGACCTTGTCCGATCCTATACGAGCCAGGCACATTCGGTTGTCCCGCAGTTTCTTTCCATGAGCTTCGAGATGTTGCGCAAGGGGCAGTCGCAGGTCGTGGAGAGCATGACCAATCCGATGTCGGCAATGCCCGGGTTCGAGGCGATGAAGGCGCAGCAGGAGGCGTTCATCAGGGCCATGACCGGCACGTTCGGACCGGGTGATCCGGACACGTCTGACGGTGATGGCAAGAAGGACGGGGCCTCCGAGGAACTTGACGAGATCCGGACCCAGCTCGCCGCCGTTCAGGAGCAACTGGAAAGGATGGGACGTCAATAGACGGGCCTGCGCGCCTCCGCGGCTTCCTGCCGGAGGTGTGCGTGCTCCTATTCGCCGACGGCGGATTGCCAGCGTGGCAAGTTCGGTTTCCACTGTCCAACAAGGCTCGGTTGTGTGGGCGAGCCGGACAAATCGGTCTCAACCCGCCTGCCTTGCTTAACCAACGTAGCGGGTCCAGAATCGGAACTGCATCGCCAAGCACGCACAGGCGAGACCCACCGTAAGCCCGAGCCAAATTCCGATGCCTTCCAGCCTGAACGCAAAGCCGAAGAAATAGCTGACCGGCAGTCCGACAAGCCAATAGCTCACGACCGCAATGATCATCGGCACACGGGTGTCCTGGACGCCGCGCAGCATGCCGAGAGCCATGACCTGCCCGGAGTCGACGAACTGGAACAGGGCTGCCACTGCAAGCAGCGATGCACCAACCGCCAGGATGGCGGGCCTTTCGGGATCCAGCGGGTCGACGAAGAGGCCGATGAGGAATTCGGGCAGGGTGAGGAACAGCACGATCGTTGTCACAGAGGCTGCAAGAGAAAGGATCATCGCGGCCTGGCTGGCGACTTTCAGAAGTTCCCTGTCGCCCATGCCCCAGGCGCGACCTGCGCGGACGGTTATCGCCTGGCTCAGCCCGAGATGCATCATGAAGGTAAGGGCCGCGATTTGCAGGGCCACACCGTGGGCCGCAAGCGCGACCGTGCCTACCCAGCCCATCATCAGTGTTGAAGCCGCAAACAGCCCGGTCTCGGCAAAATTGGTAAGTCCGATGGGCCAGCCCAGTCGGAACACGCGGCCGAGGAACATGCGATCCGGTCTGTGGATGTTGCGAAAGAGCGCAAATTCCGGACGGACTCGGTCCGAGAAATGTGCAAGCAGCGCCAGGGAGGCGAGGTTTCCGATCAGCGAAGCGATGCCCGCGCCTGCAATGCCCAGTTCTGGCGCGCCAAGATTGCCGAATATCAGCGCGTAGTTCAGGGCCACGTTCAAGAGCCCGGTGAGCAGGATCACGGCAAGGAAGACATTTGGCCGCTCGAGGGCCGAGAGATAGCTTCGCAGAGTCGTAACGAGGAGAGCCGGTGCCGTGGCCAGGCCGAGCCAGATCATGTATTGTCCGGACAGGTGAGCGACTTGGGCGTCCTGGCCCATGGCCAGGAAGATTGGCTCAATGAACAGGAATAGCGGCGTGACGACTATGCCGTATAGGGCCGATAGCCAAATTGCCATGCGGGTTGCTCGGCGCACCTCCCGCATGTCGTTCAGTGCGATTGCCGAGGCGACGATGGGCATCACAGCCCAGGCGAAGCCCGATCCGAGTATGAAGATGATGAACCAGATGCTTCCTGATAGGGAAAGCGCGGCGAGCGAGGGGACGTCGTACCATCCGATCATTACCGTGTCTGTCGTGACAATGGCCATTTGCGCCAGTTGCGACACGACTATGGGCACGCCGAGGCGAAGGAGCGCACGTGCCTGCCCGCGCAGTTCGGGACGATCCTTGGCGTGGACTGAGTCGGACATATTGCGGCTATAGGTCCGGGCGAGGAACCCGGCAATTCGATTCGTCGGGAGCTTCATGCATTCGGTGTCGCACTGGCCTATTCCAGGGACGGGCGGCTTCCTGATGGCCGGCCTGGACCAATTGCTGAAGCTACCTTTGCGACATGCTGAGGAAGCCTGAATCGCACATGCCGGTCAGCCACGCCATGTTCTTGGGCGCCATTGTGTCAGGTGCCGGCAGTGAATTCCGGGATGAGCAGTTCTCAGTTTCTGGGAATTCATGTGAGGGCGGACCGCAGCATCAACCGAAGGATCGCGAAATTGCGACTTCGAATTCAAGGGGGTCCCGAAGAGCTCCGCTTGGCGCCGTATCGCGTGAGAACGCATGCACGAGCATTGCAAGGACTGTCCCATGATATACGCACTTTCCGGAGGACACGCCGGAAGTGCCGGACCGGGACTTCTCCACGATCGAGAGACGGGGCAATGACCCTTGGTCGGTTTCCGGCATTCAGCAACGTTCACGAAACACCATGATCGCGGCGACAGGCGAGCAAGAAACGCATTTGGCAGCACTGCAATTTCGTCAGTCGTACTGGACAACCTCGATCTCGATTCCGTCATTGTCACGGAAGTAGAAGCGCCGTCCGGGCACATAGTCGGCGTGATTGACGGGATTGAAGCCCTCGGCCTTTACGCGCTCCTCGGTGGCGTCAAGATCGTCCACTACGACGGACCAATGATTGAGACCTCCCTTTGTCATGTAGCTTGAGCTCTTGGATTCAGACGCTCCATCGCCAGGTGCGAACAGGGCGACGTAGCTGTCATCCGACCCGACATGCACGGTGTAGCCGGTCTCCATTGCAGACCCTTCCCATCGGATCTTCCAGCCAAACACTCGTTCGATCCATGCTGCGGTTGCCTTGGGGTCGCCGACGGTCAGGTTTAGGTGTTCGAGTTGCGTCGTGGTCATCTTGCTCCTCCTGGTCTCTGTGCATTCGAAGAATCGTAGCACGCCACGCACGATCAGGGTCAAGCGGCAAGACCGTTGAGAGAGCAGTCATCCCTTGGCAATGATCAACTCTCCTTCCAACGGGATTTGATTCCAGGACCGCAAGTTTCGTACGTTTTTCGGTTCTGAACCAGTGAACACTCCGTCGTCTTCAGGCGACGGAGTGTTCATGAAACTGCGGCCTCACATGCGAAGAACAATCTGGCCCAACTCACAGCCAAGGAATGTGCCATGGTTTCGAGATGATTCACCGATTCACACGCTTCCTGGAGCGATTCCCTTTCCGTGCCCGGTGATTGTGTGTCCGAACTGTGCATTGATTCGGACCTCCCGCTTCCTGAACGCAGCAAATTTCAGGTCGCCGGTCGAGCGGCGGCCTGGCATTGGCTCATTTGCGCTGTTCGTCGGGCCTGACTCCCCAGATCTGGTCCTTGCTGACCCAGCCCCGAATGCCGTTCGCACTGATCTTGCACCAGGCCGGTGCGCAGGTGCCAAGCCGTGCGACTACGCCGGCCTCGGCGTAGGCCTTGATCGTGGACTCGGTCGAGGGCTTGGTGTGAAGCGGTGTCAGGTCGTCCTCGACGATTACATGACGTACACCCGACAGCAGCGAGTAGTGCATCCAGCCACCTTGCCCGTCCCGGTCCTGAACGCGGCGCCAATGGCCGTATTCCGCGATGACTTCCAGCGGCATGTTGTGCCTTCGGAACACCCAATCGATCCGGTGGCTGAGCGACGGTCCGCGCCGAACGTTGCCTTCCTTGGCCTTCAGGGAAACAAATCTCGGAATCGGCAGGTTCGTGACCTTGCCCCGCTCGGTCGCCAGAATTGGGCCCGCAAATGCCAGAGAGAGCAAGACTGCAATTGTCAGTCGCATCAGCGCCGTGGTCCGTTCCCTATGCACCATGTACTGGCGTCTTGCGCCCTTGTGTCCGCCTCGGTTCCTTGCCACTTTGCCAGCAACCGGAGGCGAGGGAAAGACGGGAGCGAAGCTCGCATGCCAGACAAGTGCCTGACCGTTGTCGTCACGCGACGCTTGCCCGAGCCCGTCGAGCGCCGCATGGCGGAACTGTTTGACGTTTCGCTGAATGCCGACGATGCGCCGATGTCGCGTGATGCGCTGGCGGCGGCAATGAAATCGGCCGACGTTCTGGTGCCAACGCTGACAGACCGGATTGATGCCGCACTGCTTGCCCAGGCTGGCGAGCGGCTGAAGCTGATCGCGAATTTCGGGGCTGGCGTGGATCACATCGATGTCGCAACCGCGCGGCAGCGCGGCATTCACGTCGCGAACACGCCAGGCGTGGTCACCGAGGATACGGCCGACATGACCATGGCGTTGATCCTTGCCGTCGCCCGGCGCATCCCGGAAGGGCTTTCCGTGATGCAGAAAGGGGATTGGCATGGCTGGGCGCCGACGGCGTATCTTGGCGGGCGGCTTGCAGGCCGCAGGCTGGGCATCCTTGGCATGGGCCGAATCGGGCAGGCCGTTGCACGCCGCGCCGCGGTTTTCGGCATGCCGGTCGAATACCACAATCGGCGTCGCCTGCGACAGGAAGCCGAGGCGGATCTGAATGCGACCTACAGGGAGAGTCTCGATCAAATGGTGAGCCGGGTGGACGTACTGTCGATCAACTGTCCCCACACGCCATCCACGTTTCACCTGATGAACGCGAGGCGGCTGAAGCTCATGAAACCTGACGCCGTCATCGTGAACACGTCACGCGGCGAGGTCATCGACGAGAATGCACTGACTCGGATGCTGCGCTCCGGCGAGATTGCCGGCGCGGGGCTGGACGTCTTCGAGCAACGGCATGAAATCAACCCGCGGCTTCGCGCACTTCCCAATGTCGTGCTGCTTCCCCACATGGGTTCGGCGACGGTCGAGGGACGAGTCGAGATGGGCGAGGCGGTGATCGTCAACATCAAGACGTTTGAAGACGGTCATCGCCCACCCGACCTGGTCGTGCCTGCAATGCTCTGATGGGCGCCGCGTTCCAGCCGGTCTTGGCTAGCCCGAGGCGTCCGGCGGAGGCGGGACGGGTCGGCGAGAGCGAATCTGGGACGCAGGTGGGCTGATGAGCGGCGCAGGACGGAACATTGCGCTCTATCCATGGTTCAAGTTCTTTCAGAACCTGCTCTTCTGGCAGGCGATCTGGTTCCTGTTCCTGCAGTCAGAGCTCTCCGCAGCGCAGGCCATACTGTTCTACGCGATTTACGACATCACGACGACCGTCTTGGAGGTGCCCTCGGGATACTTCTCGGATCGGTGGGGCAGGCGGACGACGCTGATCGCGAGCGCCAGCGCCGGGCTTCTGTCCGGTGTCCTGTTTGCGCTCGGCGAGGGATTCTGGGTCTTTGCGCTCGCGCAATTTGCCTTGGGCGCTCACATAGCGCTGGCCTCGGGAACGGACAGCGCCATTCTCTACGAGTCGCTGGCGGAGGAAGGTCGAGCCGAAGAGGTCGAGACGCAAGAGATCCGAGCATGGCGCTTCAGTTTCCTTGCGCTTGCGGTCTCGGCGGCCGCCGGGGGCGTCATGGCTCTCTTTGGCCTGCGCCTGCCGTTCGCGGCCAGCGCGGTTGCTTTCGGAATGCTGGTCGTGATCGCGATCCGGTTTTCCGAGCCAGGCCGCGCCCGTCGCGTCCGTGGCGAGGCAGAGCGCATGGATGCGCTTCGCAAGGCCATGTTCCATCCGGTTCTGGCATGGCTCCTCGCGCTGTCCGTGCTCATCTATGGCTTCGGTCACCTGCCGTTCGTGTTCGGGCAACCGTTCATACTGGATGTTCTGGGCGGCTCGGGCTTCATCGCCGAGGCTGCGGTCGTGAGCGGTGTCGTGACCACGCTCATGATGCTGGTGTCGGTCGCGGCGTCCTGGCTGGCTCCGGGGGCAAGGCGCTGGCTCGGACTGAAGTGCCTCCTGCTGCTGGCATTCTGCATCCAGATCCTGCTCGCGGCAGGGCTGGCAGTGTTCGGCAACGTGCCGGCAGTACTGCTTCTTCTCTTGCGAAAGGTGCCCGACAGCTTGGCACAGCCGTTCATTGCCGCACGAATTCAGCCCATTCTGGAGGACGAGATGCGCGCGACCTACATCTCGCTCAGGAATCTCGTGGCGCGGCTTTTCTTTGCCGCGAGCCTGCTGCTGGTGTCGGTGAACACGTCCGAGGTGGGCGCAATGGCGATCAAGGAGATTCAGGCAATTCTGGCCGTCTACGCGGCATTTGGGGTGGTTTGCCTTGCGATCCTGGCCATGACCGGTCGCAGCCTGGGATCTGGCGGTCGCGACTGAGGCGGCTTCCGGGTCTCAGCTGCATTGAATCGAGCATGCGGCGCGAAGCTGACGCCGGGCAATCGTTCGCGATCAGTGATCGGGTGCGCCATGCATGAGGACCCGATTTGTGGACTTGAAGCATGGCACCGAAGTGCATTGCTTCTTTCGGGCTCAAGCGCTGTTTGAAATTCTTGGCGGCAAGGGTGCTTGGCAATGCGCGGCAAGCCCGGTAGTACGCTCGGGCTCAGAAGGGAGACGGTCCCGTGTCCGCACCAAGGAAATTGTTCATCAAGTCCTATGGCTGCCAGATGAATGTCTATGACAGCGAGCGCATGAGCGAGGCGTTGGCTTCCGAAGGCTACGTTGCCGCCGAAAGTGCCGATGACGCAGACATGATCCTTCTGAACACGTGCCATGTCCGGGAAAAGGCCACCGAGAAGATCTACTCCGAGCTTGGCCGGTTCCGCCCGTTGAAAGACGCAAAGCCCGACTTGAAGATCGGGGTGACGGGATGCGTGGCCCAAGCCGAGGGTGCCGAGATATTTGAGCGGCAGCCCATGGTCGACATGGTCGTCGGTCCGCAGAGCTATCACAGGCTTCCAGAACTGGAGCGGAAGATTCGTGCCGGAGACAGGGCCCTGGACACCGACTTTCCGCAGGAAGACAAGTTCGACCACCTTCCCAAGCGATCGGCGACGGCGCGAGGGCCGACCGCGTTCCTGACCGTTCAGGAAGGTTGCGACAAGTTTTGCGCATTCTGTGTCGTGCCCTACACGCGTGGTGCCGAAGTCAGTCGCCCGGCCGGGCGCGTTGTGGCTGAGGCGCGCGAACTCGTTGCACGGGGCGTGCGCGAAATCACTCTTCTGGGGCAGAACGTGAACGCCTATCACGGGCATGAGGACGGCTTGGCCGGGCTGATCCGCGAACTGGCCGGAATCGACCAGCTGGCCCGCATTCGCTTCACGACCAGCCATCCATCAGACATGACCGACTCCCTGATCGCGGCGTTCGAAGAGGTCGCGAAGCTGATGCCGTATCTGCATCTGCCCGTTCAATCTGGCTCGGACATGGTGCTCAAGGCGATGAACCGCAGGCACACCGCAGACCAGTACAAGAGGATCATTGAGCGCATTCGTCAGGCGCGACCGGACATTCTCCTGTCTGGCGACTTCATCGTCGGCTTTCCGGGCGAGACTGAGGCGGACTTCGAGGATACGCTGGCCTTGGTCGAAGAGGTCGGGTACGGACAGTCCTACAGTTTCAAGTATTCGCCACGTCCAGGTACGCCCGCTGCGGAACTCGAGGGCGTTGACGATGCGGTCAAGGACGAACGCCTGCAGCGATTGCAGGCGCTTCTGATCCGGCAGCAACGCGCTGCCCAGGAATCGATGGTCGGCCGCACTGTCAGCGTCCTGTTCGAAAAACCGGGACGCCTTCCCGGGCAGGTCGTGGGCAAGTCGGAATACCTGCACGCGGTTCACGTTGCAGGAGGCCAGGCCGGTGTCGGTGAGATCCTGCCGGTGCGGATCATGGCGTCGAACAGCAACTCGCTTTTGGGTGAGGTCTCGCAAGGCTAGGCATTGCCAACTGGATTGCTCGGCGGAATCAATCTCGCGGAGAGGCGGGCATGCGCGTACGGGAGCCGTCTCTCACCGACCCGGGCACGTTGGGGGCCGGCGCGCCGTTTCCAGGTGCATTTCGTTCCGTGCGCTTACATGTGGCAATTGCGATTTCGCCGCGCCGTCCAGGGATTGCTCCGGAATTTCCGGAGCCGGGGAAGACCTGGCCCCCTTGCGTTGCCGCCCATCCCTTGGCAGCATCAGGGCCATCAGCCCTTCATGTCCGGAGTGACAGAATTTGACCGTTCGTTCGCTGAACGACCCGAAGCCGCAAGATGGAGCTTTCCAAACGCAACTGGAGTTTCCCGACAACCGCCTGCTCATCGACCTATTCGGAGAGTTCAACCGCAATCTCGTTCAGGTCGAGGAAGCGCTTTCCGTACAAGTCGTGCATCAAGGCAACAGGCTAACGGTCTTCGGCGAGTGCGCGGATGTCGGTCGCGCGGTCGAAGTGCTTGAAGCGCTTCATCGGCGGCTGGAGGCTGGGCGCGAGATCACGCCCGGCGACATCGACGCGGAAATTCGCATGGACGAGGATGTGGCCGTCGGCTCGTCTTCCGATCAGATGGAGCTCTTTCCGCGCGGCAAGATCGAGATCAAGACGCGAAAGAAGCTGGTTGAGCCGAGGACCGGGGCGCAGAGGGCCTATGCCCGTTCTCTTTTCTCGAACGAGCTTGTGTTCGGCATCGGCCCGGCGGGAACCGGCAAGACATATCTCGCCGTTGCAGTGGGCGTGAACATGTTTGTCAACGGCCATGTCGACAGGATCATTCTAAGTCGACCCGCGGTCGAGGCCGGCGAGAGGCTGGGTTTCCTTCCGGGCGACATGAAGGAAAAGGTCGATCCGTACATGCAGCCGCTCTACGATGCTCTCAACGATTTCCTGCCAGACAAGCAGTTGACCAGATTGATCGAGGACAAGCGGATCGAGATCGCGCCACTTGCGTTCATGCGCGGGCGGACTCTTTCCAACGCTTTCGTGGTGCTGGACGAGGCGCAGAACGCCACCACCATGCAGATGAAGATGTTCCTGACTCGTCTGGGCGAAGGCAGCCGAATGGCGATCACCGGCGACAGGACCCAAGCGGATTTGCCTCGCGGGGTCACTTCCGGCCTCATGGACGCCGAAAGGCTCCTCGCCGACATTGACAGAATTGCGTTCTGTCACTTCACGTCCGGGGATGTTTTCCGTCATCCGCTGGTAGCCAAGATAATCGATGCCTATGGCGCAGGCAGCGACCGCCAGTAGAATTCGGGGACTGCGGAAGTTGAGCCGTTCGGGAGGTGCGGCAAGCTGCCTGTCCCGAGTTACCCCGGCAAAGTGCCGCATTTGCGGCAGATCTTTCGGTTTGATTCCCTGCGGGATTTCCCGCCGCCGTTTTCCCGAGACGGCCGCTCTTGCCCTTGCCGATGCGACCTTTCGCTTGGAACGGTCCGAGCTTATCCGGACCCGATCAGGATTCCGGCCGCAAGCACGAGCGCCCCGCCCAGAACCACCTGAAGCGTGGCCCGAAAGAACGGTGTCTCCATGAATCGGTTCTGGATCCAGACAATTGCCCAAAGCTCGAAGAGCACCACGATGAATGCGATCGTGGTCGCGGTCCAGAAATCCGGTATCAGGTAAGGCAGCGCGTGCCCAAGCCCGCCAATGGTGGTCATCACGCCTGAAGCCAGTCCGCGCTTGACAGGTGAGCCGCGCCCGGAAATCTGCCCGTCATCCGAAGCCGCCTCCGCGAACCCCATCGAGATGCCGGCACCGACCGAGGCGGCAATTCCAATCAGGAACGTGCTCCATGTGTCGCCGGTGGCGAAGGCCGCGGCGAAGATCGGTGCGAGCGTCGATATCGACCCGTCCATGAGCCCGGCCAGGCCTGGCTGAACCCATGTCAGCACGAATTGCCTGTGCGCGGACCGGCTCTCGCTTTCCAGGGTTTCGCGGTCGAGGTGAGCGCCGGACAAGTTCTGCGCTACGGTTTCGTGCCCGGCCTCGATCGCCGCAAGGTCACCCAGAAGCTTCCGGGTTTCGGCATCGCTGGCCCTGCCGGCCGCGGCTTCATAGAACCGGGCTGCGGCGTGCTCCATGGCGAGTGCTTCCTCGCGCATGCGCTCCAACCCGAGATTCTCGATCAGCCATACTGGAGGGCGGGCGAAGTAGCCCGAAACATGCTCGCGCCGAATGAACGGGATCGTGTCGCCGAAACGCTTTCTGTGAAGGTCGATCAAGACGTTGCGATGGGCATCTTCCTCGACTGCCATTTCGTCAAACACGGTTGCGGAGCCCGGGAATTCCTTCCGGAGCTTGCTGGCGTAAGTACGGTAGATTCGGGCGTCGTCCTCTTCCGAGGAAATCGCAAGGGCAAGGACTTCCTGTTCTGACAGGTCGGAAAACTTGCGACGGCGATCAAGGCCAGGGATCATTCGCTTCTCCGGCAGACCTGTCCCAATCTGTGGTCTTGGCTTCGAACCTTCAAGACCGGTCGGCACACCATGAACTGGCGCGCTCCTTTGAAAGCCCAAGGTTCGGGGCGTTACGCGGGTCGACCTGCGGCAGGGCCGGAACCGGCCGCATTTTCGTCACGGGCGCTGGTCGCTCGCTGAACGCACGGGCAACGATCCGAATCTACCCCAGTTCCCTTGCGCTGGAGATCACCTTGCCAAGCAGCCCGTACTTGATGGCCTGGTCGGCGTTGAGCCAGAAGTCTCGCCGGGTGTCGGCAGCGATTTTCTTGGTGGTCTGCCCCGTTGCCTCAGAAAAGATGCGGTGGAACCGCTCGCGCATGATGCGGATCTGTTCGGCCTGTATCTGTATGTCCGAAACCGATCCCCCGATCCCGCCACGGGGCTCGTGCAGGAGAAAGCGCGTGTTCGGCAGGCAGAAGCGATTGCTCTTCTTTGCGGCCACGAAGATCAGCGCACCTGCGGACGCGACCCAGCCTGAACCGATCGTCCGAACCGTGGGCGCGATGAACTTGATCATGTCGTGGACCATGTCGCCTGATTCCACATGTCCGCCGGGCGACGAAATGAAGACGTTGATCGGGTCATCGCCGTCCTCGGCAAGGGCGATGAGGCGGGTTGCGACCTGGTTTGCCAGCTTGTCGTTGATCTCGCCGGTGATCAGGACGTTTCGGGACTTGAAGAAGAGCTCCGAAACCCTGTCGTTCCCGGAATCGTCACGTTTCTTGTCGTCGTCTTTGTCACCGGAAATCATGGCCGCCACCTCAATTGCATTTGTGGTATGTCGTTTCAGATGCGGCGAATGACAAGGCCCTCCGCGATGAGCGGCGCTAAGTCATTCGGCTGCACGTTTTCTGGATCAGCTGCCGTCAGGTCAGTAGACCACGACCGATCTGATCGACTTGCCCGCATGCATCAGGTCGAAGCCCTCGTTGATGCCGTCGAGCTTCAGGGTATGCGTGATCATCGGATCGATCTCGATCTTGCCATCCATGTACCAGTCGACGATTTTCGGCACGTCCGTGCGGCCTCTTGCGCCGCCAAACGCGGTTCCGCGCCAAACCCTTCCGGTCACCAGCTGGAAAGGTCGCGTTGCAATTTCGGCTCCGGCTGGCGCCACGCCAATGATCACGCTTTCGCCCCAGCCCTTGTGCGCAGATTCCAGTGCGGCCCGCATGACGTCGACGTTGCCGGTGGCGTCGAACGTGTAGTCCGCACCGCCTCCCGTGAGATTGACCAGGAAGGCAACGAGATCGCCGTCCATCTCTTCCGGGTTCACGAAGTCCGTCATGCCAAATCTCTCGGCCATGGGCTTCTTGCCGGCATTGACATCGACGCCGACGATCTGGTCAGCGCCTGCAAGCCGCAGGCCCTGGATTACGTTGAGCCCGATTCCGCCGAGTCCGAACACGATCGCGCGGCTGCCTTCTTCGACCTTCGCCGTGTTGATCACGGCGCCAATGCCCGTAGTCACGCCGCAGCCGATATAGCAGATCTTGTCGAAAGGCGCATCCTTCCGAACCTTGGCGACCGCAATTTCGGGGAGCACGGTGTGGTTCGAAAACGTCGAGCATCCCATGTAGTGCAGGATCGGGTCGCCATCGAGCGTTGAAAACCTCGACGTGCCGTCCGGCATCAGGCCTTGGCCTTGAGTCGTCCGAATCGCTTGGCAGAGGTTTGTCCTGGGGTGGAGGCAGTACTCGCATTCCCGGCATTCGGGCGTGTAGAGCGGGATGACGTGGTCACCGGGCTTGACGCTCTTGACGCCATTGCCGACTTCGAGCACGACGCCGGCCCCCTCGTGTCCGAGGATCGCCGGAAAGAGCCCTTCGGGATCGGCACCGGAGAGAGTGAACTCGTCCGTATGGCAGATCCCCGTGGCCTTTATCTCGACCAGGACCTCGCCCTCCCTCGGCCCGTCAAGATTGACATCGATGACCTCCAGCGGCTTGCCGGCGGCGGTGGCAATTGCGGCTTTCGTGCGCATCCCTTGGCTCTCCCTGTTCGCTTCTGAACCGACCCTGCGCGACGATCGAGGCAAAATCAATTGCAAATGGCCAATTCCTGGCGGTCCGACGGCCGCTGACTCTACACGCAGCGCAGTACCCCGAGAAGATGAAGCTCACGCAGGTCGAAGGTGGGAAAGCCGATGCAGAAATGAGCTTGCGGCTGCTGCAGAAGTTCGAACGGACTCGTTTCTACGGCAGGCTGATTTGCTTGCGCTGCGACAATGCTCGCCATCGGCACGCAAAGTCGCTCGGACCTTGCCTGCGATGGCCGCAGTTCCGGACCTGGTTGCTCGCCTTTTGTACTGCCTGACGCATCTCTGCCCATTGAGCGGAAATTGGACGTCGTGCATCGCCATGTAGCGGGGAATTGGTTCCGTCCGGAGTCCCGCCATTCCTGCGAGGCGGTCCGTGCCTCTTTCGCCGGCACTCATCATCGGAAATGGAAAACGATTGCGAAGGTCGTCAACCACCGTTTAATCACCCGTTGCCAACGCCGGGCAATCAGGTAGCAGGAGCACGGCGAGAGCGTGGATTCCTTTGGGGGCTCTTGCTGCAAAGGCAACCCAAGTTTGCAAAATCGGCACTTTGTCAAGGAGGATGGTTCCCATGATGCGCAAAGAACCGGGTCGGGCCGAGGGTTCCGTGGAAGTCGAAATTCGGGCTGTGTGCGAGCAGGATCGACCAGATTGGCGTAACTTGTTTGCCGGTTATTGCCAGTTCTATAACCAGCAGATGAGCGAGAAGGTCTTCGATCGGGTCTGGCGTTGGCTAATGGATGAAGACCACCCGACAAGCGGATTGGTAGCAGTCAAGGACGGCCAGATTGTCGGCTTTGCTCATTTCCGTCCTTATTTTCGCACTCTGACGGGAAGTTCTGCTTGCTTTCTTGACGATTTGTTCGTCGCACCCGCAGAGCGTGGCCGCGGGGTCGGCCGGCGGTTGATTGAGGCGACTTCCCTGCTCGCGGAGAAGTCAGGCTGGGACTTCGTGCGTTGGATGACGGCGCAGGACAACCATCAGGCACAGCAGCTTTACGATTCCGTTGCCGAAAGGACCGAATGGCTGACGTATCAGCTCTCGCCACGAACTGGCGGCAAGACGTGAAACGCAGCAAGGCTCGATCTGCTCGTCGAGAAGAGCCGGAATCCCGCGAGGCAACTGCCGTTGCCGCCTTGGCAAGTCTGCTTGAGGATTGGGCAGTCTTTGGAGTCCGGCGCCTCGCTTCACGAGCCAATCCAATAATGTCGGCCCTGTGCTATTGACGGCGGCCTACCTGGTTGGTTCGCGTCGTTGCGATTTGCGCCGAATCTAGGCCCCGCGTTCCTTCTTGCCGACCGATGGATGAAGATCTCGACATCGAGCGGGATTTCGCATAGAGTGAAACAAAACAGGAACTCGTGTTCTGCCGTGATATTGTTCTATCCATGAGGCAGCGACGGATCATGTCGCTCTGGTTTCCTCGTCTCGCTGCCGAGCATTCGGTGCGACAGGGCCTTGGCATGCCTGGCGCGCCTTTTGCGGTCGTGGGACAGGAGGGGCAGAAACAGGTGCTGGTTTCGCTCTCGGCCGAAGCTGAGGCGGCGGGATTGAAGCGAGGCCAGCCATTGAGTGATGCCTACGCCATGTGTTCCAGGCTCCAGACGCGGCCCATGGACTCGCAGGTCGATCATGCTGTTCTGACTGCGCTGTGCCGCTGGGCGGGCAAGTTCAGCCCTTGGGTGTCCGAGGATCCGCCCGAGGCGCTTGTGGCCGACATCACCGGGTGCGCGCATCTCTTTGGAGGCGAAGCGACCCTGCTGGATCAGGTGAAGACTGAATGTGCGGGGCTGGGGCTGACGTTGCGGGCGAGCATTGCGGATTCGGTGGGAGCGGCCTGGGCCCTTGCGCGATTCTCGGGCAAGGGGGTGGCGGGCACGCGTTCAGGGGATGACATCGCCCAGGAAGCGCGGGCGACGCGCTCGCGGGCTGCCAGGCGGCGGCACTGGGAACGGGGTGGTCCGAAGCCCGAAGCGGTGGCGCCATCTTCATGCGGGGCACGCATCGTGCCACCCGGACAGGCTTGGGCGGCGCTGGCCGACCTGCCGGTTGCGGCGCTGCGTGTCGAGGATGACATGGTTGTGAAGCTGAACCGGCTGGGATTGCGCCGGATCGGCGATCTGGCGGGCCAGCCGAGAGCGGGACTCAGGCGTCGTTTCGGGCATTCCCTGCTGCAGAGGCTGGATCAGGCGCTCGGCACGGAGCCCGAGCCCGTGAACCCCGCGCGTCCGCCCCATCATTTTGGGGTGCGTCTTACCTTTCCCGAGCCGATCGGGTCGAAGGAGGATATCGAAGCGGCGATCAAGCGGCTTCTGCCAACGCTGGAGAAAAGGCTTCGGGCAACGGGTCGGGGCATGCGGCAGGTTCGCCTCGAATGTCACCGAAGCGACCACAAGGCGAGCCGGGTCGAGGTCGGGCTGGCGCATGCCGTGACCGCACTTGATCGAGTCTGCGCGCTCTTGATGATGAAGGCAGACGATATTGATGCAGGCTTTGGGATCGACATGATGCGGCTTGTCGCCACGGTTACCGAACCGGTGACGTCCCGTGCGCATGCGACCCTTGCGGCAGCGGCGCGCGATGGCACGATGCAATCCACGCGCGAGAAGCAGACGGAGTGCCTTCTGAACCGGATCGGTACGCGCATCGGGCTCGAAACGGTAATCCGGCTGCATCCGGCCGAAAGCCACATTCCCGAAAAGACGTTCAATGTGCTTCACGCCGCATGGTCGGAGCCGGCCAAGGCATGGCCGCGGCCGCGCACGCTTCGGCCGCTGGAGCTTTGGCGACCGGAAATCGTGACCGTGCCCAAGGAAGGGTCGGAACTGCCCGTGGCCTTCCACTGGCGAGGGCGGGCATTCGAGACCCGTGCCGCCTTGGGACCCGAGCGGATCGCGCCTGAATGGTGGCTGGACGAGCCCGAGTGGCGTACCGGCGTGAGGGATTACTGGCGGGTGACAACATGTACGGGGGAGCGGCTGTGGCTCTATTTTGCGCATGGTGCCGCCAAGTCCCCGGGCTGGTTCTGTCAGGGCAGCTTTTGTTGAACCGGCATTTCCCCGCAGCGACGGGCGCGCCCGGGGTGCATGCCGGTAACCGGGGTGGCGCAGACATGGAAATTCCAACGCGCCTTCGTTGTGCGCCGCTCAGCGATCCGTGGCGGATCATGACAAAATTGAAAGAATCCGCGCAACGAATGACGAATCCGTGAAACCGATTGCCCAAAGGTCGATCAGCCGCCATTTTCCGAAGCACCCGCAACGGAGGACAGCATGGCAGGACGATACAAGAGCGACTTGAACTGGTCGGACGTGACACCGAAGGACGTGTGGCTGAACCGGCGGAAGCTGATGGCGGGCGCCGGCGCAGTGGCCCTCGGCTCGATTGCCGGGCCCGCAGCAGCGAGTCTCAATGCGCGCAAGACCGCATATGGCGAAGGCCTTGAGCTGAACACCTGGGATGAGATCACCAGCTACAACAACTTCTACGAGTTCGGTACCGGAAAGGAAGATCCGGCACGCTATGCCGGCGAACTGACGACCGAACCCTGGACGATCGAGATCGGCGGCCTGGTTGACCGGCCCGGCTCGTACGGGCTGGAAGACATCCTGAAGGACGTCACGCTTGAGGAACGCATCTACCGCCTGCGCTGTGTCGAGCGCTGGGCCATGGTTGTCCCTTGGGTCGGATTCGAGCTCGCGGACCTTCTCGACCGTGTCGGAGTCCAGCCTTCCGCAAAATACGTGGCTTTCGAGACCGCGCTGCGACCCGATGAAATGCGCGGAGTCCGCTTTCCGGTCATCGAGTGGCCGTACAAGGAGGGTCTTCGCCTAGACGAGGCGATGCATCCGCTGACCATACTGGCCACCGGTCTGTACGATGAGCCGATGCCCAACCAGAACGGGGCGCCGATTCGGGTCGTCGTGCCGTGGAAATACGGTTACAAGTCGATCAAGTCCATTGTGAAGATCACGCTCGTTGCGGAACAGCCGCCGACCGCGTGGAACGAGTACAGCGCACACGAGTACGGCTTCTATTCGAACGTGAATCCGGAACGTGACCACCCGAGATGGAGCCAAAAGTACGAGCGCCGCGTTGGCGGCGGTCTCTTCGCCAAGCAGACCCCGACGGCCAAGTTCAACGGCTACGGGGAAGAGGTCGCGCATCTCTATGCCGGCATGGACCTGATCGTGAATCACTGATGATGTCCGAATTTCGAGTTTGCCGGACCGGCCGTTGCCGGGCCAGGGGCTTGCGCAGGTGAGCGTGGTCAAGCGTGTCAACCGGGCCATTGGCCTTGTGCCTCCCTTGGCCATCTACGTGCTGGCGGTGCTGCCACCGGTCTGGTTCCTGTGGCAGGCCCAGACGGGTCGCCTGGGGGTTGAGCCGATCAAGGCCCTGGAGCACGAACTGGGAGAGCTTGCGCTCCAGGTGTTGATCGCGACGCTTGCCGTTCGCCCGGTCAACAAGTGGACCGGGATTAACTTCCTGAAGCTGAGACGCTCTTTCGGCGTGGTGACGTTCTTCTATGTGCTTTTGCA
>JAJEFO010000123.1:0-60000 GCA_022820365.1 Silicimonas sp. | reverse complement strand
ATTTAGGTAGAGCGTCGACTGAATACCCCCGGGGGTAGAGCACTGGATGGGTAATGGGGCCCCACAGGCTTACTGATCCTAACCAAACTCCGAATACCGGGGAGTACTGGTCGGCAGACACACGGCGGGTGCTAACGTCCGTCGTGGAAAGGGAAACAACCCTGACCTACAGCTAAGGCCCCCAATTCGTGGCTAAGTGGGAAAGCATGTGGGACGACCAAGACAACCAGGAGGTTGGCTTAGAAGCAGCCATCCTTTGAAGATAGCGTAACAGCTCACTGGTCTAATCAAGTTGTCCTGCGGCGAAGATGTAACGGGGCTCAAGCCACGAGCCGAAGCTTAGGGCAGCGCAAGCTGCGGTAGCGGAGCGTAGTGTGACATGACTCCTTTCCTCCTGACCGGGTGCGCCCGGATTGGAGGAAGCGAGTCGTCGATGAAGCCGGGGCGTGAGCCATCCGGTGGAGAGATCACTAGCGAGAATGATGACATGAGTAGCGACAAACAGGGTGAGAGACCCTGTCGCCGAAAGTCCAAGGGTTCCTGCTTAAAGCTAATCTGAGCAGGGTAAGCCGGCCCCTAAGGCGAGGCCGAAAGGCGTAGTCGATGGGAACCAGGTTAACATTCCTGGGCCAGGAGGATGTGACGGATCGCGGAAGTTGTCAGCCCTTATCGGATTGGGCTGGCAGCCTGGCGGTTCCTGGAAATAGCCCTCCATCAGACCGTACCCCAAACCGACACAGGTGGACTGGTAGAGAATACCAAGGCGCTTGAGAGAACGATGTTGAAGGAACTCGGCAAAATGCCTCCGTAAGTTCGCGAGAAGGAGGCCCGGTCGATGGGCAACCATTGGTCGGGGGCACAAACCAGGGGGTGGCGACTGTTTACTAAAAACACAGGGCTCTGCGAAGTCGCAAGACGACGTATAGGGTCTGACGCCTGCCCGGTGCCTGAAGGTCAAAAGGAGGGGTGCAAGCTCCGAATTGAAGCCCAGGTAAACGGCGGCCGTAACTATAACGGTCCTAAGGTAGCGAAATTCCTTGTCGGGTAAGTTCCGACCTGCACGAATGGCGTAACGACTTCCCCGCTGTCTCCAACATCGACTCAGCGAAATTGAATTGCCTGTCAAGATGCAGGCTTCCCGCGGTTAGACGGAAAGACCCCGTGCACCTTTACTACAGCTTCAGACTGGCATCAGGCATGCGATGTGCAGGATAGGTGGTAGGCTTCGAAGCGGGGACGTCAGTCCCCGTGGAGCCTCCCTTGAGATACCACCCTTCGCCTGCTTGATGTCTAACCGCGGTCCGTCATCCGGATCCGGGACCCTCTGTGGCGGGTAGTTTGACTGGGGCGGTCGCCTCCCAAAGAGTAACGGAGGCGTGCGAAGGTTGGCTCAGAGCGGTCGGAAATCGCTCGTTGAGTGCAATGGCAGAAGCCAGCCTGACTGCGAGACTGACAGGTCGAGCAGAGTCGAAAGACGGCCATAGTGATCCGGTGGTCCCGCGTGGAAGGGCCATCGCTCAACGGATAAAAGGTACGCCGGGGATAACAGGCTGATGGTGCCCAAGAGTCCATATCGACGGCACCGTTTGGCACCTCGATGTCGGCTCATCTCATCCTGGGGCTGAAGCAGGTCCCAAGGGTACGGCTGTTCGCCGTTTAAAGAGGTACGTGAGCTGGGTTTAGAACGTCGTGAGACAGTTCGGTCCCTATCTGCCGTGGGTGTAGGATACTTGAGAGGAGTTGCCCCTAGTACGAGAGGACCGGGGTGAACGATCCACTGGTGGACCTGTTGTGGCGCCAGCCGCAGTGCAGGGTAGCTATGATCGGAAAGGATAACCGCTGAAGGCATCTAAGCGGGAAGCCCCCCTCGAAACAAGGTATCCCTGAGGGCCGTGCAAGACCAGCACGTCGATAGGCCGGATGTGCAAGCGCAGCAATGCGTTCAGCTGACCGGTACTAATTGCCCGATAGGCTTGATTTGATCCAGAAGCAGTCTGGTTCGATCATGAGCATGCCCCCTGACTTGGATGCTGAAAGTTCCTCTGGTTTGGTGGTCATAGCGCACGCAAAACACCCGATCCCATCCCGAACTCGGCCGTTAAGTGCTGCAGCGCCGATGGTACTGCGTCTTAAGGCGTGGGAGAGTAGGTCACTGCCAAGCCTGACGAGCTTTCAGCGTATCTCTATGGCGATGGCGCGGCGAACCCGTCGCGCAGGACAACATCCCCCTGCCGGAACATCGAATCGGGTGCGAGCGCCTTCGAACATCCGTCTGAGCCAGGTGTCGTCGAGGCGCACGCGGTCGCACGTGCGCCGACATGCGGTACGTCCGGTTCGGGCCGCCTGACGAACGGCGTGCAACGCGTTCGGTCGGGCCATTTCCGGTCTGCCTGGCCCGGATCGGACAGGCAACGACTTCGAAAGGACTGAAGCTGGCGGCTGTCTCGATCGCAAGGAATGAGCAGATGCGCCGCGTGTCGTTGGCAACCTGAAGTCTCCTATACCATTTTCGGCACGATGTGCATTCACACCGTTGTCCGAGGCATTGCCGGGAGCGGCGAAGCCCGAAAGAAGGACGTTCGTCCGCCAGGAACGGGACGGTTTTCGATGGAAATTCGTGTCGCCGCATCGGGAGGCATTGATGCGACATGCATTCAGATGGACTCGCCTTCAACCTTTCGTTCAAGACGCATGATCGCTTCCGAGAGTCCTTCACGGTGCGGGCTCAACTTCTTTACAGCGCGCAACGCCTCAAGTGCGTATTCCGGACGGCCAATCTCCTCGAGAATGGCCGCCAGCCCGCTCATGGCACCGAAGTGCCTGGGGTTGAGCCTTAGGGTCTGCTGGATGTCGGCCAGCGACTGGCCGAACCGACCGGTCTGAAAATACGCCGTGGCCCGGGCGTTGTATCCTTCGGCAAAGTCGGGTGCGTGATCTACCAGGGCGGAGAAGTGCTCGATTGCCAGATCGAAGTCGCCTTCTGCATGTGCCTTGCGCCCGCGCTCCAGCAACAGGTCCATTGCCGGCGAGCCCGATTGCGACCAGATCCGGTAAATCTGCATTTCGATCTGTTGGGCGGATTCCGGGCTTGCGCTCTGCAGGCCCTTGAACAGCGCATCAAGTTCCGCATCGTCAGCGAGAGCCGGGACCTGCAACGTGAGGCATGTGGCGATGGCCGCCAGCGGGTGTTTGAGGTATGTGCGAATAAGGCGCATATGTTGATCCTAACCTATCGGCGGGCAGATTCGAGCCCCAACACATTGAAGTGAGGACAGACCCATGAGCGACGTAATCGATGAGGCAGTCACGATGCTGAATTCCAAGCTGGACGGTGGATTTGACGGGACGGCAAAGTTCGTCATCGAGGATGAAGGCTCGATCTTTCTGGACAACGAAGGCGCACGGGCCGGTGACGACGAGGCGGACGTGACGATGACGGCCGACGCCAGCACGTTTCGTGACATCCTTGAAGGCGACCTGGATCCGACGGCGGCCTTTGCTTCCGGAAGGCTGAAGGTCGACGGAGACATCAGCGCGGCGATGAGACTGGCCCCGGCGCTGGCCTGACCATGGAGAGTGCACCGTTTCGTGCCGATCTCGCCGAAGGCCCCGAAGTCGTTCGGGCTGTGTGGCGGCGCGGCAGGGACGGGCGGCGCATCCGCGTCGTGCTGTGGCCCGCTGACGGGGCGCAGGGCTCAATCCTGCTGTTCCCGGGACGAACGGAATTTGCCGAAAAGTACGGCCGGGTCGCGCGTGACCTGAACAGGGCAGGCTACGCGGTCGCCACGATCGACTGGCGAGGGCAGGGCTTCTCGGACCGGTTGGCCGACGATGCGAGGCTCGGACACGTGGCGTCCTTTCGGGACTATCAGATTGACGTGGCGGAACTGGTCTCGACGGCACGAGCCGACGGCCTGCCCGAACCATGGTTTCTCGTCGCTCACTCCATGGGCGGCTGCATCGGGTTGAGGTCCCTGATCGAGGGCCTGCCTGTCAGGAAGGCGATATTCTCCGCTCCGATGTGGGGGCTCAAATTGCCTTTCGCAGTCTGGCCGGTGGCGATCCTGCTTGCGCGTCTCTTGGGATTTATTGGCGTTGAGCGCCGCTACGTCCCGGGTTCCGGTCCCGGCAGCTACGTCACCGAGGCGGGATTTGGCACGAACATGCTTACGCGCGACCGGGAGACATTCACGCACATGGCTCGTCAGCTGACGGAAGAACCAGGCCTGGTGCTCGGCGGCCCCTCGATCGGATGGGTCGGCAGCGCCATTTCCGAACAACGCCGGCTTGCAGGGGCACCTCGGCCTGACCTGCCGGTCCTGACAATTCTTGGCAGCGACGAACGGGTCGTGTCGGCGAGCGCCGTTCGCAGGATGCACGCCAGATGGCCGTCTGCGCGGCTCCACGTCATCGACGGCGCAAGGCACGAAGTCATGATGGAGGTGCCCGCGATACGGGCGCGGTTCATGCGGGATGCGCTTCAGTTTCTTGAAGGGAATCGGACGGCGGACGCCGCAGGTCTTGGTGCCGCGGCAGCCGCTTCCTGAAGCGCCCCGTACCTGGACGTCACCCGGTGACCCGGTATGACACCTGCTTCACATCCGCATCAGGACCGGTCCTCTGTCGCCGGACCAGGAGCCGATTGAGCGCGTTCACGTAGGCCTTCGCGCTTGCAACGACGGTGTCGGTGTCCGCAGACTGGCCGGTGGTGATGAGGCCGTTCTCTTCCATTCGCACGCTGACAGTTGCTTGGGCGTCCGTGCCCTCGGTCACTGCCTGCACCTGGTAGAGCTGAAGTCGCGCCTTGTGAGGAAAGAGCTTCTTGACTGCGTTGAACGTCGCGTCGACGGGCCCGTCGCCCTGCGCCGTGCCCCGTGTCTCCTCGCCGTCGATTTCGAGAATCAGGTCGGCGGACTGCGGCGCTTCGGTACCGCAGATGACCCGAAGGAACTTGACCTTGATGCGGTCATGTACTTCGTCCGTCCCATGGTCCCGCATCAGGGCGATCAGGTCGTCATCGAAGACTTCCTTTTTGCGGTCGGCGAGCGCCTTGAAACGAACGAAAATGTCATTCAGTTGATTGTCGCCGGGATCAAAGCCCAATTCCTTCAACTTTGACTTCAACGCGGCGCGGCCTGAATGCTTGCCCATCACGATGCTGGTTTCCGAGAGCCCTACATCCTCCGGACGCATGATTTCGAATGTTTCGGAGTTCTTCAGCATTCCGTCCTGGTGAATGCCGCTCTCGTGGGCGAACGCATTCTTGCCAACGATCGCCTTGTTGTACTGCACGGCAAACCCGGACACGGTTGCCACACGCCGCGAAACATTGATCAGTTTCGTGGTGTCGATGCCGGTCTTGAACGGCATGATGTCGCTGCGAACGCGCATCGCCATCACGACTTCCTCGAGGGCGGTGTTGCCGGCACGTTCGCCCAAGCCGTTGATGGTGCATTCGATCTGCCGTGCGCCACCCTCTACCGCAGCCAGTGCGTTTGCCGTCGCCATGCCAAGATCATTGTGGCAATGGGTGGCAAAAACGACTTCGTCCGCTCCGGGCACCTCCTCGATCAGGCGCTTGATCAACCCGGCACTCTCGCGGGGCGCAGTATAGCCGACCGTGTCGGGGATGTTTATCGTCGCGGCGCCCGCCTTGATCGCGATCTCGACGACACGCACGAGATAGTCCCATTCGGTCCGCGTCGCGTCCATCGGCGACCACTGGACGTTGTCGCAAAGATTGCGCGCATGGGTCACGGTGTCGTGGATGCGCTCCGCCATCTCGTCCTTCGAGAGCTTTGGAATGTCGCGGTGAAGCGGAGACGTGCCGATGAACGTATGGATTCGTGGCTGCCTGGCATGCTGCACGGCATCCCAGCAGCGGTCGATGTCCTGGAAATTCGCCCGCGCGAGCCCGCAGATCACCGCGTTTTGCGCAAGTCTGGAGATTTCGCTCACGGCCTCGAAGTCCCCCTCTGAGGCAATAGGAAACCCAGCCTCGATGATATCCACGCCCATCTCGTCAAGCAGCTCGGCGATTTCGAGCTTTTCGGTATGGCTCATGGTCGCGCCGGGGCTTTGTTCGCCGTCCCGCAGCGTCGTGTCGAATATCAATACGTGTTCGCTGTCAGCCATCTTCCCGTCCTCGAACTACTGGCATGTCGCTGGCTGTCGGTCCGATTCGCCAGGAACCGCGTCGCCATTCATTCCAGCTTGCGTGGCCTGGCCCAATCAAGTGCGCACGCCACCCCGGGGCGGTTCGAGCCTTGATGCGGGGCGCTGTGCCTGGCAACCCCTTCGCCAGATTGATCGTATGCAAGATTGTTTCCCTAGTCTGTTTCCCGGCGCGAGGGCATCCTCTGAGCGGTCGCGCCGAAAGGCACGCTCAGAGGCGGCTAAGGAGAAGAAGCAGGCCGACGTGATCGGCACGCAAATGTGCGATATGGCTTGCCTGTTTCATGGATGTGGACGTTAGTCGCTGCGGAAGCGGGTGTCAAAGGCTCTGTGCGCGCAATTTGGCGGGTGCATTCTTCCATTGGCGCGTGGCCAGGCGATGCGACGGGACGCATGCACCGTTGACCGTGCAAACCAGGGCAAAGCCCAGGAAGCTTCGTGGCGCTCCATTCAAATTGGATGGTGAGCGTCAGTTTTCCTCGGTCGGGCTCGGCTCGTCCGAGCCAGAAGTCAGTGACCCGTTTTCCCAGATACCGTTGAGTTCCAAGCCGCTTTCGTAACGCATCGTGCCCCAGCCATGGCGCTTGCCGGCACGGAACGCGCCTTCATAGACGTCACCGTTCGCGTAAGTCGCGACTCCGTTGCCCTCGATTTCCCCGGCCTTCCATTCACCAGCATAAGTGTAGCCGTCGGCAGTCCTGATCGTGCCAATCCCCTCTCGCTTGCCGTTCACAAAGGTGCCCTCGTAGACCGATCCGTTAGTGTAGTGCGCGATGCCAGCGCCTTCACGCTGGCCGACAACCCATTCGCCTTCATAGGAAAAGCCGTCCCTGAAGACGATCCTTCCGGTACCGTGCATGCGGGCATCTTTGAATTCGCCATCATAGACGACGCCATTGGCATATGTCACGGATCCCCTGCCGTTGATGACGCCGCCAACCCACTCGCCTTCATAGCTGCCTCCGTCGGCGTAGACGATCTTTCCGGTTCCATGCGCCTGGTTGTCCTTGAAGGTGCCCGTGTAGGCGGAGCCGTCGGGATAGATGACCTCCCCCGTGCCCTCGATCTTGTCTGCGACCCATGTGCCCGAATATGTGTAACCGTCTGTGCCGGTAAAGACGCCTTGGCCGTCACGCATGTCGGCTTGGAACGCCCCTACGTAAAGATCTCCGTTGGCATATGTGACGCGTCCTTCGCCATGGCGTTTGCCTTCGAAGAACTCGCCTTCGTAGACGTCTCCATTTGGCTGAGACAGGCGTCCATTGCCGTGAATCTGGCCCTTGGACCACTCGCCGTCGTAGTTCGTGCCATCAGCCATGGCGAACGATCCACGACCGTCACGCAAGCCTCCGAGGAACATGCCGTCATAAACCGCACCGTCCGCGTACTCGATTCGCCCCTGGCCATCCCTTTCGCCATTCGACCATTCGCCCTCGTAGACATAGCCGTTCGGGTGTTCCATCCGACCCTGTCCATGACGCAACGCGTCGACAAATTCTCCGACGTAACGTACTCCGGTGGCGTATTCGGCGATGCCCTGGCCGTTGATCTTGCCGTCGCTCCACTCGCCGTCATACGTGCCGCCCTCTGCAAAGATGATTCTTCCGGTGCCTTCCGGCTTTCCGTCCACGAACTGGCCGATGTACACCGAGCCGTCGCTGTAGCTTGCCTTCCCCTGACCCTCGATCTTTCCTTCTGCCCATTCGCCTTCATAGACGTAGCCGTTCGGTAGCCGGTACGTTCCCTGCCCGTGCTGCTGGCCGTCCTTAAACGTGCCCTCGTAAACACCGCCATCGTCGTACTGCTTGGTGACGACTTCCTGAGCAAGCGCCCCTCCGGGGCCTGCCGCGGCGAGTGGAAGAATCAGTCCCAATGCCAGCTTCATGCACGCCCCCCAGTCGTGCCACCGACCCGATGCGCGATGGCCTGCCACATGCCGGAGAGACTAGTTGAGTGGCCCTTTGCCCGCAAACGCTTTTCCCTGCGGAGACTCCTCCTGCCATTGCCTGGTCCGGCAGTGTCTCTTGGTGCGCATTGCGCCCGGCATTCGCCGGACATAGTGCCGGAAGGCTTGATTTCCGACCTCCAAGCGAGCAAAGCGGGGTTGGTTGCGGTGCCTGGCCCGGCAGAAAGTTCCTGTGGAGACTCATGATGGCAAGGAAATTTCGCCTGACGCTGGCGCAAATGAACCCCACGGTCGGGGATTTTGCCGGCAATGCTGCGCTGGCGCGTTCCGCATGGGAGCAGGGCCGTGCGGCTGGTGCCGACCTGGTGATGCTGACCGAGATGTTCATCACGGGCTACAACACTCAAGATCTCGTGATGAGGCCATCGTTTGTGCGCGACGCCGAGGCACGACTCGACGCGTTGCGCGTGACCTGTGCAGATGGTCCGGCACTCGGGATCGGCGGGCCGCTGCGTCAGGACGGGAAGCTCTACAACGCCTTTCACGTATTCAAGGATGGCAGCGTCGTGCGCCGGAATCTCAAGCGCGACCTGCCGAACGAGACGGTATTCGACGAAGTCCGGGTCTTTGATCGGGGACCGTTGGCAGGCCCTTTCGACCTTGGCGGCGTTCGCATCGGAGTGCCGATCTGCGAAGATGCCTGGCATGAGGACGTGGCCGAGGCGCTCGCGGAATCGGGGGCGGAGATTCTCCTGGTGCCGAACGGCTCACCCTATTGCAGGAAGAAATTCGATACCCGATTGAACCTCATGGTGACGCGAGTCATCGAGACCGGTTTGCCGCTTGTCTATCTCAACATGATCGGGGGTCAGGACGACCAGGTATTCGATGGCGGCAGCTTCATCCTGAATCCAGGCTGCGAAATGGCAGTTCGGATGCCCTTCTTTGACGAGTCCGTTGTCCATGTGGAATTCGAGGAGCGGCAAGATGGCTGGCATGCGCTGAAGGGCGAGATCTCGCCATGTCCGGATCCGTGGGAACTGGATTATCGTGCAATGGTCGAAGCCACCCGGGACTATGTCCGGAAAACGGGTTTCTCGAAGGCGCTTCTCGGATTGTCCGGTGGCGTTGACAGCGCTGCCGTGGCCTGCATTGCCGTGGACGCCCTTGGTCCGGAGAACGTGCGCTGTGTCATGATGCCTTCGGAATACACGAGCCGACAGTCGCTGAACGATGCATCCGCAGTGGCAACGGCGCTCGGAGTCAGGCTCGACAAGGTGCCGATCGCGGCGCCGGTCGAGGCGACCGTGCAGGCCCTGGCTCCACTCCTCGATGGAAGGGAGCCGGACATCACGGAAGAGAACATCCAGTCACGACTGCGCGCCGTTATCCTCATGGCGCTTTCGAACAAGTTTGGCGAAATGCTGCTGACGACAGGCAACAAGTCGGAGGCGGCCGTTGGATATGCCACGATCTATGGCGACATGGCTGGCGGCTACAATCCGGTCAAGGATCTCTACAAGACTCGGGTCTTCGAAACCTGCCGGTGGCGCAACGCCAACCATCGGCCATGGATGAAAGGACCGGACGGGGCAGTGATTCCGCCGGTCGTGATCGAGAAGCCGCCGACGGCCGAGTTGAAGGAAGGTCAGAAGGACAGCGATTCCCTGCCCGAATACGCCGATCTGGACGTGATTCTGACGGCTCTGATCGATGACGAAAGATCGGTCGCCGAAGTGGTGGACCTGGGATTCGAACGCGAGGTCGTCGAGCAGGTGGAGCAACTCCTGTACCGCGCCGAGTACAAGCGCTTTCAGTCGGCACCCGGTGTGCGGTTGACCGAGCGATCCTTCTGGTTGGATCGGCGCTATCCGATCATCAATCGCTGGCGGGATCCGTCCTGACGCGACGGGGCTGCCTGTCTCGGGCGTTGCGCGATTGCCGGGTTGGGGCGCGACTGATTCCTTGACTGGCTCTGAACGCGGAGCCGACCGGTCCGTTGACGGTGCGGAATTGGGAGCCCGAGGGCATACCGACTTGTTGCCGTCGCCTTGTGCGCCTAGATGGAGGCCATGAGGAGACTGATTCCATTCGTCAAATCCCGCCCCGTCGTGTCGGTGCTCAAGCTTCACGGCGTGATTGCCGCGCGAACACGAGGCACGCTCAATGACTCAAGCCTGGCGGGTATTGTCGAAAAGGCGTTCACCAAGGGCAAGCCTGCCGCCGTGGCGCTTTCCATAAATTCGCCTGGGGGAAGTCCGGCGCAATCGTCATTGATTTCGGCGCGCATTCGGCGGCTTGCCGAGGAGAAAGGCGTCAAGGTCTATGCCTTTGTCGAGGACGTGGCGGCTTCGGGCGGATATTACATTGCCAGCGCAGCGGACGAAATCTGGGTGGATCGGCATTCGATCATCGGATCGATCGGGGTCATTTCGGCGGGCTTCGGCCTGAAGGACTTCATCGAGCGCCACGGGATCGAGCGCCGCGTCTATACCGCTGGCGAGACAAAGAGCATGCTGGACGCGTTCCAGGCCGAGAAGCCGGAAGACGTAAAGCGCCTGAAGGTGCTGCAGGAGCACATTCATGCCGGATTCATCGACCACGTGAAATCCCGCCGGGGTGCGCGCCTGAGCGAGGACGAGGACCTCTTCAAGGGAGACGTCTGGGTGGGCTCGGCGACCGTTGCCACGGGCCTCGTCGACGGGG
Source organism: Silicimonas sp. (assembly GCA_022820365.1). Classification (GTDB taxonomy): domain Bacteria; phylum Pseudomonadota; class Alphaproteobacteria; order Rhodobacterales; family Rhodobacteraceae; genus JAJEFO01. The sequence goes on along the minus strand of JAJEFO010000123.1, from coordinate 49,214 downwards.
TCGGACATCTCGTGCCGAAGATGAAGGAGGTCTTCGGCGAAAAGGTCGCTTTCAAGCGTTACGAGCAGCGTCGTCCGTTCCTCAACAGGTTCGGCGTGTCACTTGCTGCTGACGCGATGTCCGAGATCGAGGATCGTCTGGCTTTCCAGCGTTTCGGAGTCTGAGCCCATGATGCTGAAGATCGTCACGATCTTTCTGGTCTTCATTGCCCTGCTTGCGATGTTTGGGAGACTCCGTCTCTTGTTGCCACGCAACATGAGGGGCCTTGCGCAAAAGTGCGCCGGTTGCGGACGATACCGGATTGGCAAGGGACCATGCTCCTGCGGAAGGTCCTGACGCTTGGTCTGGATCACGGGCGCGGCGGGACTGGCAATCCTGCTTCTGGCAGGTGGGAAGTGACGCGCCTTTTCGGAGTGCTGTTCACGGTACTGTATGTCGTATACGTGATCTTGGTGGTGCGGCACGGATGAATGGTCAGGCACTCGTGACGGGCGCGGGCAGGCGCCTTGGGCGTGCGATGGCGCTCTACCTCGCTGGACGCGGGCTGGATGTCGCTGTGCATTGCCACAGATCGCGGGACGAAGCCGACGCTGTTGCGGCCGCGGCAAGCGAGCTGGGCGTGAAGGCCGCGGTGCTGGAAGCGGATCTGACCGTCGAGGAGGAAATGCAGGAATTGGTGCCGAAAGCCGTCAAGGCTCTTGGCGGGCCGCTGACCGTGTTGGTGAATTCCGCATCCACTTTCGAATACGATACCGTGCACACCAGCACGCGCGAAAGTTGGGACAGGCACATCGAGTCGAATCTCCGGGCTCCGTTCGTCCTGACGCAGGCGTTTGCCGGACAGGCCCCGGAACCAGAAGCCGGCGGCGAATGGAACGAACTCACGGCCCGGGCGCTGATCGTCAACGTCATTGATCAACGCGTGAGGAAGCTCACGCCGCATTTTGCGTCCTACACGATTGCCAAGTCCGCCCTCTGGGCGTTGACCCGGACGTCGGCGCAGGCGTTGGCGCCTGCCATCCGCGTCAACGCGATCGGACCGGGGCCGACCCTGCAAGCGGCGCGCCAGTCGCGTGAGCACTTCGCGAACCAGCGCCGAAGCACGATCCTGAACAGAGGGAGCGACGTCGCGGACGTCATTGGGGCGCTTGGATATTTCCTGGATGCGCCGGCCGTGACGGGACAGCTTCTTTGTCCAGACGGAGGCCAGCATCTGGCTTGGGAAACGCCCGACATTCGGGGTGTGGAATGACCGGGGACCCGCCGAACCCGCCGTGAGTTGTGCACCGTAACGACGGGCTGTCACGCAGATGTTACAAAATCTTCAATGTTATCAATGTATTGACGAGGGGGCAAAAAATACTGTTTGAAATCAAGGCATTGCAAAATCGCCCAAAAATTGGGCATTTTCGCGAAGGGTGCTGAATTCAAGGAAGAATCCTCGACCGGTGCCGGTTTTCCGCAGAGATATCCACAGGTTTCGTGGACAGCTTTCTTCTTGCTTCGAAATTCAACTTGTGCAGCGTGTCCGAGAATCATGGTTAAAGGACCGAGACCGTCGCCCGTTCGGGGGCATGCAGCCGTCAAGGCCAGCCTGAAGACGCTTGATGCGAGTCCCGGAGTCTACAGGATGCTCGACGAAAAGGGTTCCGTGCTCTACGTGGGCAAGGCGCGGAACCTGAGGGCGCGGGTGTCATCCTACGCCCGTCCGAGCGGACACTCGCCCCGGATCACGCGGATGATCCGGGAGACGGCGTCGATGATGTTCCTGACAACCCGGACCGAGACAGAGGCATTGCTGCTCGAGCAGAATCTCATCAAGCAACTCAAGCCGCGATACAACGTGCTGCTTCGGGACGACAAGTCGTTTCCGAACATTCTCGTGACCAAGGACCATGCATTTCCGCAGATCAAGAAGCACAGGGGTGCCCGCAAGGAGAAGGGTGACTATTACGGGCCTTTCGCCAGCGCCGGAGCCGTGAACCGGACAATCAACCAGTTGCAGAAGGTTTTCCTTTTGAGGAATTGTTCAGATGCCACCTTCGAGAGCCGTACTCGACCCTGCCTGCTCTATCAGATCAAGCGCTGCAGCGGGCCCTGCGTAGGCAAGGTCAACGAAAAGGAATACTCCGCACTCGTTCGGGATGCCGAGCGCTTCCTGCAGGGCCGCACGACAATGGTCCAGGAACGGCTCGCCGAAAAGATGCAGATCGCGGCGGAGGCGCTCGAATTCGAGACGGCTGCCGCGCTCCGCGATCGTCTGAAAGCTCTCACCTTCGTGCAGGGCAGTCAGGCCGTGAACCCGGCAGGAGTGGTCGAGGCGGATGTCATTGCGCTTCACGTCGAAGGCGGACAGGCTTGCGTTCAGGTCTTTTTCATTCGCGCCAACCAGAACTGGGGCAACAGCGACTTCTATCCGCGCACCGGATCCGGGGCCGAGGCGGCGGAGATCATGCAGGCCTTTGTCGGCCAGTTCTATGACAAGAAGGAGCCGCCACGCCTGATCCTGCTTTCCGACGGCATCGAGGATGTGGATCTCATGGCAGCCGTGTTGTCGGAGAAGTCAGGTCGAAAGGTCGCGATATCCATCCCGCAACGCGGCGAGAAGAAAGAGCTCGTGGCTGGTGCACTGCGGAACGCACGCGAGAGCCTGGCCCGCAAGATGTCCGAATCCGCCACCCAGGCGAGGCTTCTGAGAGATCTCGCGAATACCTTCGAACTCGATGTCGATTTGCAGCGCATCGAGGTCTATGACAACAGCCACATTCAGGGTGCACACGCAGTCGGCAGCATGATCGTCGCGGGCAAGGAGGGGTTCGTTCGGAGCCAGTTTCGCAAGTTCAACATCAAGGATTCCGAACTGGCGCCAGGTGACGACTTCGCGATGATGCGCGAAGTGCTGACCCGTCGCTTCAAGCGGCTTCTCAAGGAGGATCCCGACCGGCAGAGGGAAGCCTGGCCGGACCTGCTCCTGATTGACGGCGGCGACGGGCAGGTGCGTGCAGTTCATGATGTCCTGACGGAGCTCGGCGTAGACGACATGCCCGTGGTGGGGGTCGCAAAGGGCGTCGACCGCAATGCGGGCAAGGAAGAGTTTCATCGCAAGGGTGCACGGCCGTTCGCATTGAGGCGCGGCGACCCCGTTCTCTACTTCGTGCAGCGCATGCGCGACGAGGCGCATCGATTTGCCATCGGTGCGCACAGGCACAGGCGCTCAAGGGCCATCGGGGCGACTCCTCTGGATGACGTGCCAGGCGTGGGTGCTGCACGGAAACGCGCGCTTCTGGCGCATTTCGGTTCAGCCAAGGCGGTGAGCCGTGCCGGACTGGCGGACCTCAAGGCAGTTGAAGGAATTTCGGCGAGAACGGCCGAGAATATCTACGACTTCTTTCACGAGGGGAGTTGACGCGCCGACGACCGCGACGGGACACGCGCCGGCCCGACGGGTGCAATGCGGGCACTTCCCAATTGTCCGCCTTGGGACTAAGTCTTGAGCATGACCTTTACGATCCCGAACGTGCTGACGTTGCTGCGGCTTTTGGCGGCCCCGGGCGTGGGTGTGATGTTCCTGTACTTTGCGCGTCCCTGGGCGGACTGGTTTGCGTTTTTTCTTTTCGTGGGCGCTGCCGTCACCGATTTCATTGACGGCTACCTTGCACGGCGCTGGAAGCAGGAAACCAGATTCGGTTCCATGCTCGACCCGATTGCCGACAAGGCCATGGTCGTCATTGCGCTGCTGGTGATCACGGCACAGTCCGGACTGAATGCCTGGATCCTGTTGCCAGCCACTGCCATCGTGTTCCGGGAGGTATTTGTTTCGGGCCTGCGGGAATTTCTTGGCGACGCGTCAGGGGCGCTCACTGTCACATGGGTCGCAAAGGTGAAAACGGCTGCGCAGATGATCGCCATTGCAGTCCTGTTCGCCTCGGGAGCCTTCAATCACATGTTCGCCTCCGGGGCCGGAGGCAATGCGCAGCAGGCCGAGCAACTCGTCCGGTTTGCTACTGATGGAACTTGGTGGGTCGGTGTAGTCCTGCTCTGGGTCGCGACGGTTCTGACTCTCGTTTCGGGCATTGACTATTTTCGCAAGGGGCTCCCGTACCTGAGGGACGGACAATGATAGACGTGCTCTACTTCGCCTGGCTTCGAGAACGCATCGGAGAGCGTTCAGAACAGATCGAAACCGATGCGGCGACCGTGACGGAACTGGTGGAGGAGCTCCGGACTCGGAGCGAGGCGCATGCATTGGCGTTTTCCGACATGACTGCCGTTCGCGTGGCGATTGACCAGGACCTGGCAGCCTTGGACGCATCGCTGGCCGGAGCGCGCGAGGTCGCGTTCTTTCCACCGATGACGGGCGGATGACCGTCAGCATCCAGTCATCCCCCTTCGACATGGGTGCCGAAGTCCGGCGCTTCGCGAACTCGGTTTCAGGCGCCGGTGCCATCGTGACTTTTTCGGGCCTGGTGCGAGACGATGGCGGAAAGCTCACAGCCATGGAGATCGAGCATTATCCTGCCATGACCGAAAGGGCCGTGGAGGCAATTCGCGTGGAGGCAATGGAACGTTGGGCGCTCCTGGGTGCCGTCATTGTCCACCGCTACGGCCGGCTTGAACCCGGCGAACAGATCATGATGGTCGCCACGGCCGCGCGTCATCGCGCGGACGCCTTCGCGGCGGCAGAGTTCCTGATGGACTACCTGAAGTCCCGCGCTCCGTTTTGGAAGAAGGAAATCGGCCCGGACGGAGAGCAGTGGGTTGCGGCCAGAGATGACGACGAGGAAGCGCTTGCCCGGTGGTGAATTGAGGCGCGGGAACCGGAATGTCGCTGGAGCGACGCTGTGCCTCGACCAACGAGATTGGGACGGCAAGGGTCTGGCATGAGCCCGTGTGCATCTGCGTCCTGCTGACGGGCGTTTCAAATTCGGATTTGCTTCGCTACTCCTTCCACATGGTCGATCGCCTTCCAATCGAAGACTCGCTGCAGAAATTGACGGATGCACTGGCAAGTCACCGGCAGGCCGTTTTGCAGGCGCCGACGGGAGCTGGCAAGACCACGCGCGTGCCACTTGCCCTGCTCGAAGCGGGCCTGACCCAAGATCGCATCGTCATGCTTGAGCCGAGACGACTGGCAACCCGTGCGGCGGCGCGAACCATGGCGACCTCGCTTTCCGAGAAAGTCGGCCAGACTGTCGGCTATCGCGTTCGAGGCGAGACGCGCGTTTCGAAAGCGACCAGGATCGAGGTGGTTACCGAAGGTGTCCTGACACGCATGATCCAGGCGGATCCCGACCTCAAGGGGATTGGGGCATTGATCTTTGACGAGTTTCATGAGCGTTCGCTCAATACGGATCTTGGTCTTGCGCTGGCCCTCGAATGCCGGGCGGCGCTTCGCGAAGACCTGTTGCTTCTGGTCATGTCCGCAACCATAGATGCCGCGCCAGTGGCGGAATTGATGGGAGACGCTCCAGTCATCACGTCGGAAGGGCGAAGCTATCCCGTAGAAACCCGCTGGCTTGGCCGACCTCGGAGCGGACCGGTCGAATCCGGCATGGCGTCACTGATCAGGGCGGCTGCCACGGAATCATGGGGCGGCATGCTGGCGTTTCTGCCTGGCGAAAAAGAGATACGCAGCGTCATTGCCGCGCTCGACCTGCCGGACATCGCGATCTTGCCGCTCTATGGGTCACTTCCGTTCGCCGAACAGAACAGGGCACTTGGACCGACCGACAGGCGCAAGCTTGTGCTGGCCACTTCGATCGCCGAGACCTCGCTGACCATCCCCGATATCAGCGTCGTGATTGACTGCGGCTACACGCGCCGGTCACGCTTTGATCCAGGATCGGGCATGTCACGACTGGTTACCGAACGTGTCGCCCGTGCCGAGGCCGAGCAGCGGCGGGGGCGAGCGGGCCGTGTCGCGGACGGGATCTGCTACCGGCTCTGGACCAAGGGCGAGGATGGTGCACTGGCACCCTTCCCGCCTCCCGAAATGGAAACCGCCGACCTCGCCGGGCTCGCGCTTGAGCTTGCCGAATGGGGCGCCTGCGAGCTCTCATTCCTGTCACCTCCGCCAGAGGGGTCCCTTTCGGATGCGAGGGCGCTCCTCGCCGAGCTCGGCGCTATGGAAGGGACGCGCATCACCGATTACGGTCGTGCCCTGGTTCGTTTGCCACTGCATCCCCGACTTGGCCACATGCTGGCACTCGCTGGAAAGTCGGCGGCTCCGCTCGCCGCATTGCTGTCCGACCGTGACCCGCTCAGAACTGCAGGGGCCGATCTCTCGATCCGTCTCGATGCGCTTGCGTCCCGGCATCGCGACCCGATCCTCGACAGGATCCGAGCGGAGGCATCCAGGCTCTCCAGGGTCGCGCCGGACACTCGAATTTCAGACCCGTCTGCGCAAGCGGCCCTGGCATACCCGGATCGCATCGCGCTGCGTAGGAAGGGACGACATCCGCGCTGGCTACTCTCCAGCGGGAAAGGGGCGAAAATGGATGCTGGCGATCCTCTGGCCGGCAGTCCGCTTCTGGTCGTAACCGGTACCGATGGTCATCCGACGGAGGCTACGGTTCGCACCGCGCTGCCCATTTCGGAGGGCACGTTGCGGGATGTCCTTGGAGATCGAGTGACATGGAATCACGCGGTGCGCTGGTCCAGTTCGTCTGGGCGCGTCGTTGCCGAGGAAGAGGAGCGTCTAGGGGCAATCGTCCTTTCGTCCCGGCGCTGGAAGGATGTGCCTCATGCCGAACTTTCCCGCGCGATGCTGGACGGGATCAGGCACCTTGGCCTGTCCCTGTCACCGGCGGCGCGTCAGTTCCAGGCGAGGGTGGCGGCGCTTCGTGCGGCGGGTCACGACATGCCGGACATGGCGGACGAGACTCTCCTCGATACCCTAGGAGACTGGCTTCTTCCGCATCTGGGCGACATGCGCACCGCCTCCGGCTGGAAGGCCTTTGACGTGTTGCCATGCCTGCGCGCGATGCTGGACTGGCAGCAAGTGCAGGTTCTCGACCGAGAGGCGCCGCCGAAATTCGAAACACCGCTCGGGCGGAAAGTCATGATCGACTACACTGCCCCCGCGCCGGAAGTCAGGTTGCGCGTCCAGGAACTCTTCGGCACCCGGCATCATCCTTCGGTTGCGGGCAGGCCGCTCTGCGTCACGCTGCTGTCGCCGGCTGGCCGTCCGGTTCAAACCACGATGGACCTGCCCGGCTTCTGGGCAAGCTCCTATGCCGACGTCCGGAAGGACATGAAGGGACGGTATCCAAAGCATCATTGGCCCGAGGATCCCGTCGTGGCCACGCCCGGTCTCAACGCAAGACGACGCAGATGCCCCGATCCGCCATGAGCCGGCTCGGATTCTTCAAGCCCCGAATTCGCAGAGCATCTGGACACTCGTCCCGGCCCGCGCCAAATTCCGCCGGACGATGACGGACAGCACCGGAGCACTGGCGGGGGCCCTGCTGATGGGGGACAGGCGTGCATTGGCGCGCGCCATCACACTTGTCGAAAGCGGCCGCGAAGATCACAGGGAGCGTGCCGAGGAACTGCTCGATGCCGTGGCGGTGTCCGACAGGCAGTCATTGCGCATCGGGCTATCCGGCACGCCTGGGGCAGGCAAGTCGACGTTTATCGAAGCTTTCGGCTGCATGTTGACCGAAAGTGGCAAGCGCGTCGCTGTCCTTGCCGTGGATCCGTCCTCGGTTCGATCGGGGGGATCGATTCTTGGCGACAAAACTCGCATGGAACGGCTTTCACGCGAACCTGGGGCGTTCATTCGTCCGTCTCCAAGCCAGTCACATCTCGGCGGGATCGCCCGGCGCACGAAGGATGCCGTCGCGCTTTGCGAGGCGACCGGTTTCGACGTGGTCCTGATTGAAACAGTGGGCGTCGGCCAGTCCGAAACCGCGGTAGCAGACATGTCGGACATTTTCGCCCTCCTGATAGCGCCGGGCGGCGGGGACGAACTCCAGGGCGTGAAGCGTGGCATAATGGAAATCGCGGACCTGATTCTCGTGAACAAGTCGGACGGGGACCTCAAGCCTGCCGCAGGCCGGACAGTCGCGGACTATTCCAGCGCACTCAGGCTTCTCAAGCAGCGAAGGGGCGATCCGCAGGACTTTCCGAAGGCCATGCCCGTGTCCGCGCTCGAAGAGACTGGATTGCGTGAGGCCTGGGGCGAAATCACGGCGCTGGCCAAGTTCCGAAAGACGAACGGATTCTGGAACGAGCGACGCAGTGAGCAGGCTTGCCGCTGGTTCGAAGACGAGGTGCGCAGGGGACTGCTTCGCCATTTCGAGGCGGATCGGAAGTCCGAAACGGCAATGAAGGCGCTTCGGAGCGCCGTTGCAGAAGGAACCCGTGCTCCTGGCGCGGCGGCGAGAGAGGCACTGTCGCGCCTCGGGCGGACGGCAGGTTCCTGAAGGACGTCACGGCAAATTGAACCTTCGGGTCCTGCCTGCGGGGATTCGCGCCTCAAGACTTGACGCTTCGGCATCGGCGGCCTATCACCCATGCGCGAATTCCCGGGCAGCGCCGCTGGCACTGCCCGTTTGCCTTGAGGGGGGCCTTGCGCCTTCCGAACTTGATCAGGAGATGGCCCATGTCGCGTCGCTGCGAATTGACCGGAAAAGGTCCGATGGTCGGCAACAATGTCAGCCACGCCAACAACAAGACCAAGCGCAGGTTCCTGCCGAACCTAACGGAGACGGCGCTGATGTCCGAGACGCTCGGCCGGACTTTCCGCCTGAAGGTGTCCGCAGCAGCCCTGCGCACCGTTGATCACAAGGGCGGCCTGGACGCGTTTCTCATGAAGGCGAAGGATGCCGACCTGAGCGACAAGGCACGACGGATCAAGAAGGAGATCCGGAACGCACAGCCCGCCACCTGAGGCGGGGACGCCTCGTCTGCTGGCAGCGCCTATCCGTCGACGCGAATCGCCGCGTTGTCCGGATCATAGGGGCTGTCATCCGTCACCTCCGCGTCCCAGAGACTGTCCTGCATCCTGACCTGCAGCCGGACCCCGGGCTGTGCCTGCTCCGGCCCGACATATCCCATTGCAATCGACTTGCCGAAGTGCACGGAGTAGCCGCCGGAAGTCAGGCGTCCGACCCTCCTCTCTCCCAAATACAGTGCTTCCCGGCCCCACGGATCCGCGTCCGCCGGTCCGTCAACCAGCAGCGTGACACACTTGAAGCGCACGCCGGTCTCGATCATCTTTGCCTTGCCGTGGAAGTCCTTTTCGAGATCGACGAAACGGTCCAGGCCGGCTTCAAGGGGCGTTGCGTCGCGGCCAAGTTCGGTTCCGAATGCGCGGTAAGACTTTTCCTGCCGGAGCCAGTTCTGGGCTCGTGCCCCGACAAGCTTCATGTCATGGGGTGCCCCGGCTTCCATCAAACGGTCCCAGAGATGGTTTTGCATCTCGATCGGATGGTGCAGCTCCCAGCCCAGTTCTCCCGTATAGGCCACGCGTGCGGCAAGCGTCGGGCACATCCCGAATTCAACCTGCCGCAGCGATAGCCACGGGAACAAGGCGTTTGACAGTGCCGCGCCAGGATCCGGATCGCGAATCAGGGTCTGGAGAACGTCTCGGGATTTCGGTCCCGCAATGGCGAACACGCCCAAGCGCGCCGTCCAGTCCTCGACATTGATCCGGCCAAGTTCCGCTTCCCTGTCCTCGACAGCCTTCAGGAGAAAGTCCCGGTCATAGGCATGCCACGCCCCGGCAGAGACAAGCAGGAAACGGTCCTCGGCTTCACGCATGATCGTGTATTCGGAACGCGTCGTGCCGTGTGCAGTAAGCGCGTAGGTCAATCCGACCCGTCCGATTCCGGGCAGCCTGTTGCAGGTGAACCAGTCGAGGAATGCCGCCGCACCGGGCCCGTGAACCACGTGCTTGGAAAACGCGGTGGCATCAATCAGACCGACACCTTTCCGGATCGCCTTGGCTTCGTCGACCGCATGCTGCCACCACGCGCCCCGCCGGAAGCTCCGGGCGTCCTGGTCGAAACTGTCCGGAGCGTTCTCCGGTCCGTAGTAGTTCGGACGTTCCCAGCCGTTGACCTGCCCGAACTGAGCGCCAGCCGCCTTTTGCCGATCATATGCTGGTGCAGTGCGGAGCGGCCGGCAGATTTCACGCTCCTCGTCCGGATGATGCAGGATGTAGACGTGCGAATAGCACTCCTCGTTCTTTCGCATTGCATATTCGGTGGTCATCCACGGGCCGTACCGTTTCGGATCAAGGCTTGCCATGTCGATTTCTGCCTCGCCTTCGACCATGAGCTGCGCAAGGTAGTGGCCGGTTCCGCCTGCCGCGGTGATGCCGAAGGAGAAGCCCTCTGCAAGCCACAAGTTGCGCAGTTCTGGCGCGGGCCCGAGCAGGGGATTGCCGTCTGGCGTGTAACAGATCGGGCCATTGAAATCGTCCTTGAGGCCAACGGTCTCGGAAGAGGGTATACGGTGAATCATGGACATGTATTCCTCTTCGATCCGTTCCAGGTCGAGCGGGAAGAGGTCAGCCCGGAAGCTGTCCGGGCATCCGAACTCGAATCGGGCCGGGGCGTTCCGTTCGTAGGGACCAAGGATCCAGCCGCCACGTTCCTCGCGTACATACCACCTTGCGTCAGCGTCTCGTAGCACAGGATGTTCGGGCCGCGTCTTGCGGTATTTCATGAGCGCGGGATCCGGTTCGGTGACGATGTATTGATGTTCCACGGGGATTGCCGGAATCTTGATGCCGAGGAGCCGGGCCGTCCGCTGCGCATGATTGCCCGTAGCCGTGACGACATGCTCGGCATGAATGGAAACCTGTTCGCCAGAGGGCAGCAGGTTGCCGCCCTTCTCCTCCATTTTCGTGGCCTGCACCTTCCAGCACTCGCCATCCCAGGCATAGCTGTCGACCTGCCATTTCCGTTCGACCGCAACGCCGCGGGCGCGAGCGCCCTTAGCCATCGCCTGAGTCACGTCGGCGGGATTTATGTAGCCGTCTGTCGGGTGAAAGATGGCACCCTTCAGGTCTTCGGTGCGAACAAGCGGCCAGCGATCCCTGATCTGGGCCGGCGTCATCCATTCATACGGAACGCCGCAGGTCTCCGCAGTCGACGCATAGAGCATGTACTCGTCCATCCGGTCCTGCGACTGCGCCATGCGCAGGTTGCCGACGACCTGGAAACCTGGATTGAGTCCGGTGTCCTCCTCAAGCGTCTTGTAGAACCTGATCGAATAATCGTGGATATGCGTCGTGGCATAGCTCATGTTGAAGTAGGGCAGGAGGCCCGCCGCGTGCCAGGTCGAGCCGGATGTCAGTTCGTCCCGCTCAAGCAGCAGCACGTCCTTCCAGCCCGCCTTGGCGAGATGATAGGCGATCGAGGTTCCCACGGCCCCGCCGCCGACGACCAGTGCTTTGACATGTGATTTCATGGACGTGCCTCCGTTTCGGGAGCAGGTTCTACCTCATTGAGCCATCCGGCCACAAATCTATCCGACAGGATGGCCACCGAAAGCGACCCCGGCCAGGCCGGAAATTGCCGCAAAAGGCGCCTGCCGGAAATTCATGTCGTGACGGCGCGGGATGCCTGCAAGCACGTTTCCACGCGGCAGCTAGCCATCCGACGGACGTGACTTGGAATGGTTCCCACACCTTGAGAATCGGGGTACATTCCCGGCAGGAAAGGAGACTCGGCCATGCGCAGGCTCGTTGCGTTCGTTCTTGGCCTTATCGTGGGAGCGCCGGTCGGAGCGTTTCTCTGGTACGCCTATTCGCCGCTCCTGTTCGACGAAGTCGTGTTCGAGAACCTGAGCGAGGCTGAGGTCGTGGCGACAGGAAGCTTCCGAGACGCGGATGACAGGCACAAGGGGCAGGGGATCGCGACTCTCGTTGCCCTTCCCGACGGCGGACACGAAGTCCAGTTGTCGAAGTTCCAGGTGACGAACGGTCCCGATCTCGAAGTTTGGCTTTCGGCCCATCCCGATCCGCAGAAATCCTCGGACGTTGCCGGCAGTTCCTGGGTGTCGCTTGGCCAGCTGAAGGGCAATGTTGGCGATCAGGCCTACACGGTGCCCGTGGGAACCGACCTTGGCGCGATCAAGTCCGTCGTGATCTGGTGTGAGCAGTTTGGCGTTCTTTTCTCGCCCGCAGTGCTCGAACCTGAGGGCTAATGTGGGTGTCCTGTCGGTGACGCGCAAACGCATGCCAAGGTTCAGGTGCGTGGTGCCAGTGCTTCGCGTCCGATTCGCGTGATCGTCGCGTTGCATCTGCAGAGCCGCCCGAAGGCATGGACAGTTTCCCGTCGCTTGGCTGGGTCTGGCAGGGATTGAGCATGGCATTGCACGACAACATACCTGAACTGGCGCTCGAATGGGTCGACGCCGGTCGATCCGTCGCGCTGGCGACGGTTGTGAAGACCTGGGGGTCCGCGCCTAGGCCGGTCGGTGCGCAACTCGTGATCGACGGGGAGATGACGTTCCAGGGATCGGTTTCGGGCGGTTGCGTTGAGAGCGCGGTGCTGTTCGAGGCATCCGATGCAATGCAGGACGGCACTTGCCGGATGTTGAGCTTTGGCATTTCCGACGAGAGTGCATTCGAGGTCGGCCTGGCATGCGGTGGCGAGATCGAGGTGATGGTGGAACCGGTCGGCAAGGGGCAGGGACCGTCTGTCAAGGAGCTTCGGGCGCTGGTGGACGCGCGCGCCTCGCGCCAGCCCGTTGTCTGGGAAGTCGACCTGTCGTCCTGGGCTCGGCGACTCCTTCTGAGAGACCATTCTGATGAGGAACTCGAGGAGCGTTTTCGGACCGACCGGTCCGTTCGCGAAGGGGTTGTCTTTCGCGGTGTCCACAATCCACCGCTTCGTCTCGTCATCGTCGGTGCTGTCCATATCGCGCAACCATTGGTGCAGATGGCGCGCCTGGCCGGGTATGACGTTGCGTTGTGCGATCCGCGGGACAGTTTTGCCAGCGCGGAGAGATTCCCGGGCGAGCGGTTTCTCGAAGGCTGGCCTGACGAGGCCCTGGACGCCCACGGGGTCGACGCCCGCACTGCCGTCGTTACGCTCAGTCATGACCCGAAGATCGATACGCCGGCGCTTCGCGTGGCGCTGTCATCCGAGGCGTTCTACATCGGGGCGCTCGGATCCAGCCGCACGCATGCGAAACGCGTCGCGGCGCTTTCCGAAGTCGGCGTTTCGGGCGACGCGATCGCGCGAATCGACGGACCCGTGGGACTCGACATCGGAGCCAGCAGCCCGGCCGAGATCGCCGTGTCCATAATGGCCGAGATGACCGAACGCCTTCGGCACCCGGAAACCCGCCCCGGGGCCGGCTCATGACTTTCGGGGAACTGGCCCTGGATGCAGCGGAAGGCGCGATTCTCGCCCACTCCCTGAAGCTCGCGAGCGGCACCATAAGCAAAGGCACGGTTCTGGGTGCGGAGCACGTGCTGCGCCTGAAGGAGGCTGGAATCGAGTCCGTCATTGCGGCGCAGCTGGAGCCCGGGGACATTGTGGAATGCGATGCGGCGGCCCGTATCGCGGCGACGCTCATGACGCCGGGTCTGAGCCTGACCAAGGCGTTCACGGGCCGTGCCAATCTTGTCGCCATGCATTCAGGCATCGTCATGGTCAATTCGGACGCGGTCCACGCCATGAATCGGGTCGACGAAGGCATCACGCTTGCCACCCTTCCTGACATGATGCGGGTGCACCGAGGTCAGCTGGTCGCCACGATCAAGGTTATCCCCTATGCAGTGGCGGCGGCGCAGGTCGATGTGGCGGTAGAGGTGCTGGGAGATGATGCAATTTGCCTGGCGCCATTCAGGCCTGGTCGAGTGCAACTCATCCTGACAAGGTTGCCGAACTTCAAGGAGAGTCTTCTTGAGAAGGGGAGAAAGGTCGTCGAAGATCGCATCGGTGCACTTGGGCTTGAACTCGCGGATGTAGCAGTCGTCGAGCATCGGACAGAGGCGATCACCGATGCGCTGGATCCGGAAATGGACCTGATCCTGATTCTCGGCGCGTCCGCAACTTCAGATCGCGCAGACGTCGCTCCCGCTGCCGTGTCAGCGGCCGGAGGAGTCATTCAGCGATTCGGCATGCCCGTTGATCCGGGCAACCTCCTGTTTCTTGCCGACCTGGAGGGCGCGTCTGTCGTCGGGTTGCCGGGATGCGCGCGCTCCCCCGCATTGAACGGGGTCGACTGGGTGCTTGAACGCTTGGCGGCAGGAATGCCCGTGGATGGTGAAAGCATCGCCGCGATGGGTGTAGGCGGACTGCTCAAGGAGATGCCCGGCCGACCGCAACCACGCCAGCCGAAGAAGTGATCAGTCCGGAGGTCTGCAGGCTGTGTCGGTCCAAGCCGCCGTCCAGTAGCTTGCAAATGCGGCGCGGAAGATACATTTCTCGGCATCCGCGAGCCGGGGCTGATCTCCGAACCGGTCACAGTCTGGGGGCGTGGCCCAATTGAAGGCATGGAATTCAGGATGAGCAAGCCGACACCCGTGGTGCTCTGCATCCTTGACGGCTGGGGTCTTCGTGAGGATCCGAGCGACAATGCTCCCGCATTGGCCGCGACGCCGACCTTTGACCAAATCATGGCGGAGTGCCCGAACTCAACGCTCGTCACGCACGGTCCGGATGTCGGACTTCCTTCCGGGCAAATGGGCAATTCGGAAGTCGGACATACAAATATCGGCGCCGGCCGGGTCGTTGCCATGGACCTAGGCCAGATCGACCTTGCGATCGAGGACGGGTCATTCGCGAGACGCCCGGCGCTGCAGGATTTCATCACGGTTCTCAATGACACTGGCGGTCGGGCCCATCTCGCAGGACTGGTGTCAGCGGGTGGCGTTCACTCGCACCAGGCGCATATGGCGCAGGCGGCACGGATTCTCGCCGATGCCGGCATCGAGACAGTTATTCACGTGATTACAGACGGCCGCGACGTTTCACCCAGATCCGCGCATGAATGCATCGTCAATTTGCGCGAAGCCATTCCGTCATGCGTGGAAGTCGCCACCGTTTCAGGCCGGTATTTCGCGATGGACCGTGACAACCGCTGGAACCGCGTCGAGCGCGCCTTTCGTGCCATTGTGAAGGGCGATGGCGTGGCATCGGAAACCGCGTTGGCCGCAGTTGACGATGCCCACGCCGAAGGCATTACCGATGAGTTCATTCCGCCTGCGGTGCTCGCAGGGTACGCTGGCATGAATGACGGAGACGGAGTCTTCTTCACGAATTTCCGTGCCGATCGTGCCAGGGAGATCATGGCGGCAATTGCAGCACCCGGCTTTGACGCCTTCAAGGCCGGTCCGCGCCCGAATCTGGCTGCGTGTCTTGGCATGGTCGAATACTCGGATGAGCACAATGCCTACATGACCAGCGTGTTTCCCAAACAGGACATAAGGAACACGTTGGGTGCGTGGGTGGCACGGCATGGGCTCAGGCAGTTCCGGCTTGCAGAAACCGAGAAATACCCGCATGTCACGTTCTTTCTGAACGGTGGCAAGGAAGAGCCGGAAGCGGGCGAAGACCGCTTCATGCCGAAGAGCCCGGACGTTTCCACCTACGATCTGAAACCCGAAATGTCGGCTCCGGAGGTCACCGACGCTTTCGTCGAGGCCATTGAGACAGGATATGACCTCATTGTGACGAACTATGCCAATCCCGACATGGTGGGACATACTGGAGATCTTGATGCCGCAATCAATGCCTGCGAGGCCGTGGATCAAGGGCTTGCCCGCGTCGTCGAGGCACTCGACAGGTCGGGCGGCGCCATGCTGCTGACGGCGGATCACGGAAACTGCGAGACAATGGTCGATCCTGAAACCGGCGAGGCACACACGGCTCACACCACGAATCTCGTGCCGGTCGCGCTTTGCGGCGGGCCTGCGCATGTGAGGCTCGCCAATGGACGTCTCTCCGATCTGGCTCCAACCGTCTTGGAACTCATGGGGTTGCCCCAGCCGGACGAAATGACCGGAAGGAGCCTGATTCGGGCTTGAACGGCCGTTCCAGTCGATGGCGAGACGGGAATTCGATGATCGAAAACCCGCTCGCACAAGAGAAATTGAACGAAATTACGCGAGACTGTGGTCTTTTCGGACCAGAAACGCATTATATGCAGGTCGGGCACGTGCATGGCCTGATCGATCCAGCCCTGATCAAGATACGGGGCCAATACAAGGAATGGACCATGAGGAACCTTTTTCTGGCATCCGTCGGGGGCGTGATGTTCGGTATTTTGGTGGCAATGCAGGTCTCGGGACCCGTGATTGCGCAGGAGAACGACAAGCCGAGCGTCTATGAACAGCTCGACCTGTTCGGCGACATCTTCGAGCGCATCCGTGCGCAATATGTCGAGGAAGTGGACGAAGGCGAACTGATCGAGGCTGCGATCGATGGGATGCTGACGTCGCTCGATCCGCATTCATCGTATCTTTCGCCGGATGACGCTGCGGCGATGCGTGTCCAGACGAGGGGCGAATTCGGTGGGCTCGGGATAGAAGTGACCCAGGAAGACGGTTTCGTGAAAGTGGTCTCGCCGATAGATGGAACGCCGGCCGACGAGGCGGGCATGCAGGCAGGTGACTTCATCACTCATGTCGACGGCGAGAGCATTCTGGGCCTTACGCTCGACGAGGCGGTCGAAATGATGCGAGGGCCTGTCGGTTCCGAAATCGTCATTACCGTCGTGCGCGAAGGCGAGACGGAGCCGTTCGATGTCTCGATCATTCGTGACACGATCAAGCTGACGGCGGTCAGGTCAAGGATTGTCGGGGAAACGGTGGTCCTGCGAATCACGACCTTCAGCGACCAGACGTTTCCGTCCCTGGAGGAGCAATTGCCTCAAATGGTCGAGGAGGCTGGCGGACTGGACGCGGTCAACGGATTCGTCATCGACCTCCGGAACAATCCGGGAGGCCTTCTTGAGCAGGCCGTCAAGGTGTCCGACGCGTTTCTCGAAGGCGGCGAGATCGTGTCGACTCGAGGACGCGAGCTTCGGGACAGCGGCCGGTTCAATGCGGAAGCCGGTGACCTGGCAGAAGGCAAGCCGATTGTCGTCCTGATCAATGGCGGCTCCGCGTCGGCATCTGAGATCGTGGCGGGCGCGCTCCAGGATCACCGGCGCGCAATCGTCGTGGGCACGAAGTCGTTTGGAAAGGGTTCGGTCCAAACCGTAATGCCTCTGCGTGGCGAGGCCGCAATGCGACTTACGACCGCGCGTTACTACACGCCTTCCGGTCGTTCGATTCAGGCCCTTGGCGTGTCTCCTGACATCATTGTTCAGCAGCCGCCCCGCCCGGAAGTCGATGAGACCGATGAACCCCAGCGGCAGAGACGATTTGAGGCCGACCTGCGCGGGTCTCTGTCAAATGACAGCCTCAGCGAAGATGAGCGCCGTCAGATCGAGGAAGATCGCTTGAGGGCGGAAGAATCCGCGGAACTGCGTGACGAAGACTATCAGCTGGCTTATGCGATCGACATCCTGAAGGGGATCTCCACGCTCGGACCCGAATACGCCGCCGCGCTGGCGCGTCAATCCAATTGACAAAGGATCGCGCGTGGGACGCCCACGCGCATTGCGTTGAAGCAGGGCGGAATCGCGAATCGCAGGGCTGCGGGCAACGGCACAGTCACGCAGTCTTGCAGGAATCATGTTGCCCGTGGCGCACCCTGGACGGGCAATCGGGTCGTGGCGCCATTCGCTTGAAGGCCTTGGTGCCGCCGACGCCGTCAATTGCGGCATGGCAGCCATGTGTCTATATGTCCACGGCATGAACATGCCTGGCGCAAGATCCCACGGGCAGTTGAGCATTTCGGCAAGCTCGGCACCGCGAGACTTTCTCTCGGACCGGCCATCGTACGCAGGGGCATGGATGGTGAAGGTCATCACGCTTTTTCCGGAAGCGTTCCCCGGCGTGCTGGGCACATCACTGACCGGCAAGGCCTTGGCTGAAGGAATCTGGAACCTGGAAGCGGTGGACCTGCGACAGTTTGGTGCAGGCAAGCACCGCAGCGTCGATGACACGCCGTCCGGAGGCGGTGCTGGCATGGTGCTTCGTGCCGACGTCATGGGGAACGCCGTCCGGAACGCATGCCGGGAAGCGGCCTTGCCTCTGGTGTATCTCAGTCCGCGTGGGCATCGCCTCGATCAGGCAATGGTGCAACGATTCTCGGAAGGTCCTGGCCTCGTTCTCATTTCAGGTCGGTTCGAAGGTCTTGATCAGCGCGTGATCGATCAGTTCGGCATCGAGGAAGTCTCTTTGGGCGATTTTGTGATGACGGGTGGAGAGATTGCTGCGCAGGCCCTGATCGACGCTACCGTTCGGCTCTTGCCCGGCGTGGTTGGCAACGCTGCCTCAATTGAAGGTGAGAGCTTCTCGAACGGACTTCTTGAATATCCCCACTTCACGCGCCCGGCGACCTGGGAGGGACGCGACATTCCCGACGTCCTGACATCTGGCGATCATCAGGCCGTTGCGAAATGGCGTCAGCAAGAAGCGGAGCGACTGACGAAAGAGCGGCGGCCGGATCTCTGGCAGGCATATTCCGGCAAGAAGCCGTAAGGGTGCGGCAAAGCCCGTCCTTCTTGGGAGCGCATGTGACGGTTTCGAGCGGATTTTTCCCCTTGATTGCTACCCAAGCACCCCCTATAGGGACGCGGGTTCGCGAGCAAATTGGTGCTCAAAGGGAAAGTTGACCTGTATTCTCCGGCGGGCGGCACGACCGGCCCAACATGTCGACCGGAGCTCTGAGGCACGAAACATCTCCCGGGGGCAACTCGGGGCACGACAGGAGTGGGTCAGATGGATCTGATCGCTGAGCTTGAAGCCGAGCAGGTCGCTGCTCTCGGCAAGAGCATTCCGGACTTCAAGGCGGGCGATACCGTCCGGGTTGGATACAAGGTCACGGAAGGCACACGAACACGCGTACAGAATTACGAAGGTGTGTGCATCGCGCGAAAGAACGGCGAAGGCATTGCCGGGTCATTTACCGTGCGCAAGATCTCCTTCGGCGAGGGTGTCGAACGGGTCTTTCCGCTGCATTCGACAAACATCGATTCCATTACCGTCGTGCGTCGTGGACGCGTTCGTCGCGCGAAGCTCTACTACCTTCGGTCGCGGCGCGGAAAGTCGGCAAGGATTGCAGAGGATTCCGCATACAAGCCGAAGAGCGAGGCCTGAGGAACGCGCCATGAAAAAAGACACTCATCCCGACTATCACGTCATCGATGTCAAGATGACAAACGGCGACGTCGTCCAGATGCGTTCGACCTGGGGAGCGGAGGGTGACCAGCTTTCGCTTGACGTGGACCCGACCGTGCATCCGGCATGGACTGGCGGCGGCACGCGCCTTCTGGACACCGGTGGCCGCGTGTCAAGGTTCAAGAAGAAGTACGAGGGGCTGGACCTCTAGCCTGTCAAGTCGCTTGTCCGGTGACCGGGCGGCGATCGATACCGCCAATCAAGCTCGCCGCGCGTTCCATGGAGTTGCCCATGTCGCTTGAGGGAAAGTCGGCCGTCATCACTGGTTCGAACTCCGGCATTGGGCTTGGCGTTGCCTGGGCAATGGCGCGAGCCGGTGCGGATGTCGTATTGAACTCGTTCACTGATCGCGAGGAAGATCACGCCTTGGCGGCAGGGATTGCCAAGGAAACCGGGGTGAGTGCACGCTACATACAGGCCGACATGTCGAAGCCCGACGAATGTCGCTCGCTCGTCGAGCAGGCGGGCGCATGTGACGTCGTGGTGAACAATGCGGGCATTCAGCACGTCGCGGCGATTGAGGAGTTTCCGGTCGAGACATGGGATTCGATCATCGCGATCAACATGAATTCCGCCTTTCACACGACAGCCGTTGCCATCCCGATGATGCGAGAAAAGGGCTGGGGCCGCATCATAAACATCGCGTCCGCGCACGGGCTCACGGCCTCTCCCTACAAGTCGGCCTACGTGACTGCAAAGCACGGGCTGATTGGAATGACGAAAGTCGTGGCACTGGAGACAGCGCGCGACCCGATCACGGCGAATGCCATCTGTCCCGGATATGTCCGGACGCCGTTGGTCGAGGCGCAGATCCCCGACATTGCGAAAGAACATGGAGTTTCCGATGACGAGGCAGTGGAGCAGGTGATGCTTGTCCGTCAGCCGACGAAAGAGTTCGTAACTGTTGAGCAACTCGGCGGTCTTGCGGTGTTCTTGTGCAGCGATGCGGCGGCACAGTTGACCGGCACTGCGGTTTCCATGGACGGAGGCTGGACCGCACTTTGATTCGAATTCGCTGTCGGCCAGAACTGATCCATCCGTATTGCCTGGTCAAAAGGCAGTAACTTGGGACGAGTTCGGTCGGGTATGGCATTCCCGGCCATGTCACGCCAAGTGCCTTGCGTGTCACTTCATCAGGATGCGCCGGCTCCGGCCGCGGGATCGCGAATCTCTTCGATCGCTCTTGACGCGACAGGCTTGCCGTCGGGATAGACCAAGCCTGCCGAGATCACGAGCTTTGCGGCGTCTTCGACCGACATCTCCAGTTCGATCAGGTCACTCTTCGGGACAAACAGGAGAAAGCCGGAGGTCGGGTTGGGTGTCGTCGGCAGGAATACCGCGGTCTTCCCGCCTTCGCGGTCAATCTTGGCATCGACCTCGCCTTTGGCGGTCTTGGATATGAAGGCGATGGCCCAGATCCCCTTCCGTGGATACTCCACGAGGCATGCCGTGTCGAAGGAGGTTTCCGACTGCGCAAACACCGTTTCCGCGATCTGCTTAAGGCCCTTGTAGACCGAGCGGATCACTGGGAGGTTGTGAACAAGGCTCTCGCCCCAGTTGATCAGCGACCTGCCGATGATTCCCTTGGCAAGCCAGCCTACGACAACGGTGAAGATCAGAAAGAGGATTACGCCGACGCCGCGGATGTTCAGCCCGACATACTGATCGGGCCTGAGCCAGATGGGCACGAAGGGCAGCACCCAGCTGTCAACCCAGCCCGCAACGGTCCAGATCAGCCAGAGCGTAAGCCCGATTGGCGCGATCACGACCAGCCCTGTCAGGAACGAGCCTCTGAGCCAGGCGAAAGCGCTCCTTCGCCGCCGGACCACGTGATTGTCGTAGAATCTCCTGTTCATGCGCTTGGACTCGGAATGCTCGGAGAAACTTACGGGTTGCGGGCGGCACTGGCAACGCCTTCTGTCGCACAACAGGAATCTGAACAGCGGCTCCCCGCGAGCATGCCACGGACATGAACCCAATTTCGAATCAAGTCTCGCATCAGCGACGGGCGGCGGGACGGATTCGACCCAGGAGGATCTGGCTTTCCTGACGATGGAACTGCACTGATTCCGGACTTCCGATCCAGTGCGGGCTCGTTGGGAATGCAACCTTGCTGCGTCCAAGTTCAGGAATCTGCTCGCCGGGGAGAATCCGAACGGTTTGGCCCACAGGTGAGCGGCAGGGCGTGCACCGAGCGGCGCCAGACAGCCCTTGGCGGCCTCGTAGTCATTCGAATGGAGACGGCTGGCCAGAACTGACTCGCATTCACGCATGATCGATAAGGACTGTTCAAGCCCGCCGAATCCCGCTAAGCAGGTTCTCGCAAATCGTCATGAGACTCGGCCTTTGTGCCGGGTCGCCCGCTGAATACAACAGCCATCACATCCGACATGGGGTAGCTCCCCGAGTCCGGTGAATAGGCGGGGTCTTCATGTTTCCTCATGACGATTTGCACGGCCCGGCACCAGCCGCGGTCGCAAGTCAAATTGCGAGGAGCAAATTCAATGAGAGTAACCTTGATACTCGCCTGCGCCAGTGCGCTAGCGTCCTGCAGCGACAACGGCAACGACAGTCTGGCCCCTCCCATGGTCCTGACTCCCAGCCAGCCGATTGCGGACACGTCGATCATTCGCAACGCGGTCGGAGGGCTGCCTCTTGCCATGGTGTCGGACGAGGTGGAATCCGAACTCATTGCGCTGCGCGACGCGGCCACTTCCCTCCGAGCCACGGACCGCTACGACATCCGTGGCAATCTTTCCAGGACCGTTGACTGCACAGGCGACACGTGCCGGCTCGGAGGCACATCATACACCGCGGCAGACCTGGATTCCTCGGGCGTGACATTCGAGGCGGTGATGACCCATAACGGGCTGCCCGTGTTCCAGTCCGTCCAGGAATCGGAACAGGCGGACGGGGGAAGCCTCAGAATCGACGCCTATGGCGCGTGGATGGACGACGGTGTCTTCTGGTTGCAAAGCCATCGTGTGCGGGACGCCGAAAGGCAGACCACGGCGTACGAGGCTTACGGTACGACCCTCGGCAATGCGGCAGGCGAAAGGCTGATGAGCAGCGGAACTGCCATGTGGACCGGCATCATGGTCGGCGGCAGTGCCGCGGCTTCCGAAGCCTACCACGGTAATGCCGAGATCACAGTGAACTTCGCCGACGCCGATGTCGACGTGGCCTTCACGAACATCCACGAACTGCGCACGGGAGCCGCACAGAACGACATCATGTTCAACGATGTGCCCTTGACACCCGACGGCTTCGCTTCGGGCGCTCGGCCGGGCAACCGTATCGCCGCCACCTTCTACGGTGCCGATCATGCCGAGGTCGGCGGTACATTCGAACACGACGACGTGTTTGGCGCATTCGGTGCCAGGAAGGACGAATAGCCTCACACGGTCGGATGATGCCCCGCCCGCGACGAAGGGCGGGGCTTGAACGGTCAGCATGGTGCTTCAGCATAAAGGTACCGGTGCCCGCGCACGACGCCGGGGCGTCAATTGTCTTGTGCCTGATGATCTGAGGCAGGGCCTGCAACATTCCAATTGCGTCGGCAGCCATGCGTCATTGCCGACGAGCAACGGCTTGAAGCCGGACTGTATTTTTCCCGGGACAGCCAGACCACTTGCACGTCCTTTGTGATTTGCATGTCAGGGAGCCCGACAATTTGTGCCAGGCATGCGTGCAGGAGGTCACGTGCCCGAAACCGACGCGGACACGCAATTCACGCCCCCACCCCACGTGCCGGAAGTCTGACGTCGGCACTGACGGCATCGGTTGCATGAGGGGCTCCGGCAGGTGCCTGCGTGGTGCCGGAAGCCGGCGTCAAAGGGTCTTGGAACAGGTTTGACGTGGTCAGGCCGGGCATCTATTCCGGGCCGGAATCATGCATTGCGGCGTCGGCGAGAGGGGCGCGAAGCCTGTTTTGCTGACCACCTTGCACGGGCTGTGGTTCACCCTCAGGCTGACGCTATTATTTTTTGTTTCCTCTACCAAAATCAAAGATTTATTGCAGCAGCACTGCCGCCAAGCTATTCGATTCCCGGAACTGAAGATCGCTCGTCGGTTTCCGGCACGCTTGGCTGCTTGCCGGAAACGCGGGCTCCGAGCGCACGGTGCGAAACCCGGGCTTCTCAATGTCCGGATCCTTCGCTGCGGTTGACTGGACGTGATCGCGCGTGACTTGGAATTGCAGCAGGGAGGACTACCAATGAAACTGATTTCCACACTTGCAGCCACGGTGTTCGTGGCGCTCGCAACCGCCAACATGGCACAGGCCGAATGGCCCGAACGGCCGGTCACGATCCTGACCCCATGGCCGCCGGGCGATATCGAGGACACCATCGCCCGCATGATCGCCGACAAGATGGAGGCGACCTACGATGTTCCGGTCAAGGCGCTCAACAAGCCCGGCGGCGGCGGCGTGATCGGCGCGACCGAGGTCGCCAATTCGAAGCCTGACGGCTACATGATCGGCAATCTCGTGATTGATCTTCTGACCAGCCAGGTCCAGCTGGGCAACACGACTTATGCGGCCGACGCCTTTGATGCCGTCGGGATATTCGTCACATATCCCTTCATTCTGGCGGCACCCGCGAGCGTGCCATACAATAATCTCGCGGAACTGGCCGAGCATGCAAAGGCCAACGACGTGTCGCTCGGACATTTTGGATATGGCGCGATTCCCACCAAGGTGACATTCGCCATGGCCGACGAACTTGGCTTCAAGTTCGCTTCCGATGCTTCCTTCGAAGGTCTGGACTGCACAACGTTGAGCAACGGTGATGCGGAGGTCATCAACACGACAACCGCTCAGGTGAAGGCATGTCTCGACAGTGGCGACGCGAAGGCCATTGCGTCTTACACGAATGACCGTATCCCGACGCTTCCCGAGACAATGACCCTGCATGAACAAGTCGAAGGGGATCCAATCGTGCTTTGGGGCGGGATCTTTGTCCCCAAGGGCACGCCGCAGGACGTGATCGACAAGATTTCTGCAGTGGCGGGCGAGGTCATCGCTTCGGATGAAGTGGAGAACCTGCGCCAGGCCACCGGCGCGGAACTCTATTGGCAGGATCCAGCGGAGGCAAAGGCAAGGGTTCAAGCTGACTTCGCTGCAAGCGAAGAGTTGTTGAAGCAACTTGGTGATCTTTGAACATGGGCTGAACGGTCGGGAGCGTTGCGGGTGACGCAGGAAGGTCGCAACGCGCCTGACACCGAAAACGTCGACGGAGGCATGGCTGTCGCCGAGGAGGACGTCCGCGGCCTAGGGTCCTTCGTTCTCGTCCTTTTGCTCTTTGTTGCTTCCGCAGGGCTTTTGGCCTTCACGCCTGTCCTGACAAAGGCGCCGCCTCCAAACATGGGCTATCACACGCATCCCGCGTTCTTTCCCGGCATTGCGCTGGGATTGACGACCATCGGCAGCGGGCTTGTCGCGATCCGATGCCTCCTGCGGAGCTGGCCGTTCGAATCGGCGCCATTGCGCAGGGAGCATTTCTCTGCGGCGGCGCCCGCCCTGTTTGGGCTTCTCTTTCTTGGCTATGTAACCCTTGTGCCGCTGTTGGGATACACTCTCTCAACAGTGATGTTCGTTGGCATCACGCTTGGGATTGCAAGGCTCACTCTTCGGCAATGGTTGATAGGCGTGCTGCTGCTGCCGGTCATTTGCTGGATCACATTCGTTTGGCTGTTTGACGTCTGGTTCCCGGTCCCCAGCCTGCTATGAACAATCAGACGGTAGTGCTCTGAAGGGACAGGGATGGAAGCATTCAGGATCGGCATCGCTGCAATTCTCGACGTATATGTCCTTGCGGCCCTGGCGGCAGGGGCGCTCGGCGGCGTCATACTCGGGGCAATTCCTGGACTTGGCCCGGTCGTGGCAATTGCGATCCTGTTGCCGGCGACGTTCCAGATGGAACCGCTTGTTGGCCTGACGCTTCTGCTTGGGGTCTACTCCGGCTCCTGGTATGGCGGGGCCATTCCGGCAATTCTGATCAATACGCCAGGCACGCCGGTCAACGTGCTGACGACCTACGACGGCTACCCAATGACGCTGCGCGGCGAGGCGCGGCGGGCGTTGACGCTGGCATATACGTCATCCTTCGTTGGCGGCATCGTCTCGGTCCTGGCCCTCGCCTTGTTTGCCGCGCCGCTTGCAGCGATTGCTTCCAATTTCGGCTCGCCGGAATTCGCGATGGCCGCAGTTTCGGCGATCGTCCTGGTCATCCTTGCCCATCGAGGCGCAACGCTTCCGGCGATGGCAATGGTGGGTGCCGGACTGTTTCTGAGTACGGTCGGTCTTGAACAGACATTCTATAGCCAGCGCTACACGTTCGGCCAGCAATGGCTGTTGAGCGGGTTTCCCTTGATCCCCATCGGTCTCGGACTGTTCGCGGTAAGCCAGGGATTCATTCTGTTGAGCGGAGGCCAGAGCCCGCCCAAGGTCAAGGAGCCGGCGACACCAAACTACAAGACGCTCTTTGAAGTGTTCACGTATCCCGTCACGCTGTTTCGTTCCGCAGGTTTCGGCGTGATCATGGGAGTGCTTCCGGGTGTGGGTGAATGGATGGCGCAGTTCTTTTCCTATACGGCCGCGCGGTCCGGCTCAAAGACGCCCGAGATGTTCGGTAAGGGTGCGCCAGAGGGGTTGATCGCGTCCGAGACGGCCAATAATGCGGTTCCAGCCGCCGCCATGGTTCCGTTGCTTTCGCTTGGTCTGCCGGGCGAGGCCTTGACCGCCATGATGCTGGCCGTCTTCACTGTCCACAATGTGTTCCCCGGGCCGACCCTCTTCGAGACACGGCCTGATTTCATCTACGGCCTCTATGGCTCGCTCTTCCTGATCAATATTGTGGCCTTTCTCTTCCTGCTGGCCTTTGGCCGCTGGATCGCGCAAGTGACCCGGCTGAACTACAAGCTGATCGGTGCAGGCATTCTCGTCTTCGCCTTTGCAGGTGTCTACACTGCCAACTACAATCTGAACGACTGCTACCTCGCGCTTGCGTTTGGCCTGGTCGGAGTGGCCCTGCGGCGGGCCGGGATGCCCATGGTCCCGATTCTCCTGGGGGTGGTGCTGGGGCCAATTCTCGAGAACCGCTTGCGGCAGGCCATTGGCACATCGGGGTCGGCATGGGTGTTTCTCGAGCGACCGATTTCGCTTGTCTTCGTCTGCCTCATGCTGCTGGCCATCGGCCTGCATTTCTACGCACTTCAGCGGAATGCTCGCGCGCGATCGATGGACGCGAACAAGCAATCCTAGGCGGATGTCCCTCCGGACATGAGCCAATTTATGTAGTCGGCAGGATAAGTCTTGCAGAGCGCTTCGAGCCGCTCGAGGTTCCTTGCACTCCACCTGTCTTGCCACTGACCGCTGGTGCCCTTGTTGAAGAAGCGTGCATTGCTCTTCCATAGCTTCGCATCAGCGCCAGGTGCCAGGGAATCGGCCTTCTTCTTCATCGCCTCGAACCCGGCTGCCTCCACCAGGGAAGGGAAGACCGCTTCGTCGATTTCGATGTCCAGAAAGCCGGAGACGCGCCTCATCTCGCGTTCCAGGTCCAGCTTCAACTGCGAATAGTGCAGCATCAGGACGTTGTTCCTGTCTCGATGCTGCCAGAAGGTTTCGCCGTGGTGAAAGACCGACCAGTAGGGATAGCCGTCGCGCTCCCACGAAAAGAATCCGCGGGTCAGCCATTCCTTCAGACGGTCCTCTTCAGTTGCCGCCAGAAGATCGCTGACCGTGGCGTCGCTCCCCATTTCTGCAGCAAGCGCGCGTTCGGTTTCGAGATCGGTATTATCCTGATGGTTCATCATCGACACGAAAACGTCCCGGGGATCCCGGGCGACCACCAGGTACTTGGCTGACTCGTGCCACTTCAGCCCGTCGAGGGGGGTGTGCGTCTTCAGGATCCGACGATGGGATTGGGCGGCGAGCCGCGCATGCTCGGCCTCCTTTGCGTCCGTTACGAGGTCCAGCCAGGGCGAAATTTCATTCAGCGGTTGCGGCAGGTTCGGCGTCTGAAACACAAGCAGCGCCGAGATCATTTGAGTCCAAGTCGTGCCGGACTTGTAGCAGGTGCAGACATAGATGTCGCCGTCTCTCGGGACGAACCCGTCCCATCGCTCCGAGTCCCAGTCGACATGCGCGTAGCGATGGATGGGCGCCCGTTCGAGTTCAAATGCGGTCAATGCACAGACTCCTTCCCGATGGTGTCCTTAGTGGCAATCGGGCGGCATGCATTCATTGCCGCATCCGCTGGATTGCGTTTCGGGCGGACATCGCGACAAGCGCCAGGATGACGATAAGGAAAACAAGGCTCACCGGGCGCGTGACGAAGATCGTCATGTCGCCGCCTGCCGCCCCGATGCCTTGCCGGAAATAGCGTTCCATGATCGGACCAAGGACCAGCCCGAGGATCATTGGCACCATGGGAATGTCGGCACGCCTAAGCGCAAAGCCGAGGACGCCAAAGCAAATGGCGATCATCGTGTCGGAAAGCCGATAATTTGACGAAAACGTGCCGACCATCACAAGGCACATGATGATCACGCCGAGAAGCCTGTCATTGACGGTGGCGAGCTTGGCGATCCACTTCGTACCCACCAGCAGCAACGCGACTATGACAAAGTTCATGATGAAGAGCGTCATGTATAGCCCCGCGACGAATGCCTTGTTTTCTTCGAACAGCGTAGGCCCGGGGTCGACTCCGTGGACAATGAAGACGGTCAGCATCAAGGCGGTGAATGCTTCGCCAGGGATACCAAGCGACAAAAGCGGGACCAGGGCCGCAGGGGGCACGGCGTTGTTGGCCGTTTCCGACGCGATGATCCCCTCAGGTGCGCCCTTGCCGAATTTTTCCGGCGTCTTCGATCCCGCACGGGCGGAGGTATATGCGAAGAACTGGGCGAGGAATTCTCCAACTCCAGGAAGCACGCCCATTCCGACTCCAAGTCCGGCCGAACGGAACAAGGTCTTGGGATAGCGAAACACCTCGATGAATCCGCTGAGAAGGCGCCGGTCGATTTCGGTATTGGCGTCCTCGATTTGCCTGTCGGAGAATATCAGGGTCAGCGCCTGGCTCAGTGCGAAGAGACCGAGAACCATGGAAATCAGCGGCACGCCTGCCATCATCCACGTGGTGCCGAATGTGTACCGGGCCGAACCATAGGCGGTCTCCAGCCCGATGGTCGAGACAAACAGCCCCACGCCGAGCATCGCAAAGGAGGCGAACTCGCTGCCGCGATGGGCGACCACGACGAGAACCATCGCTAGGAGCGCGGCCATGCCGAGGTCGACCGACGTGAGGTACTTGGACAGTGCCGCAAGGGGCCAGGCGGCGAGAGCCAGAACGGTGACGGCAAAGATTCCGCCGACGAAGCTTGAAGAATAAGCCAGCGCCAAGGCACGCTGCGGCTCGCCGTTCTTGGCCATCGGATAGCCGTCATAGGTGGTCAGCACGTTTACGGCCGTGCCCGGGGTGTTGATCGTGATGGCCGGAACGGCTCCGCCATACCATCCCGCCGCATACAGCCCCATCAAGAGCGTGATCCCGGCAAGCGGATCCATCGTGTAGGTGATCGGCAAGAGCAGCACGATCCCGACCCCGGGGCCAATCCCGGGTATGGCGCCAAGGATGATGCCGAGCACGCTCCCGCTGAGCAATGCGATCCAGATCACCGGATCGGCGAGTTGCTGTGCACCAAGTGCAATTGTCTCCAGCATCAGAGGATGCCTTGCCAGGACACGGGGAGGTCAAGCCACTTGAAGAGCGCAGGCCGCGGAAACCAAATCTCAAAGCCGATGCGAAAGATCAGGACCATGGCAACGGTCGTCCCAAGCGCGATCAGAACGAGACGCGTGCCACGAAAGCCCGCCATTGTTGCCACTACGCCCGCAAAAATGAGGATCGACAGCGCGAATCCAAGCACTTTCATCAACATTACGGCGCCAATCATGCAGCCGGAGATCAGCAGGATCTGCCCGTAGACGCGCACGGACTTGCCGAAATCGACCGTTTCGCGCCTTGCGACGAAGAACGCTATTGCGGAAGCGGTGACGGTCATGATGAGCGCGACGGTCGGCGCAAGTGCGGGCTCCGCCCACCAGCCACCGGACATTAATGTCTGGCCCATTGATCCCGGTGTTGTCTGCCAGCCGACCATCGCCAGCAGCAAGACTGCTGTCACGAAGATTACGCCGACAAGGAAGCGGCCCCCGGTCGGCTGTTCGCTGAACGGGGGCTCGTCGTCCTTTCGGTCGCCTGACATGGGCGCTTATTTGGCCAGGAGGTTCTCGAACCGGTGGTAGAACGCTTCCGCAAATTGCGCTGCTTCGTCCGCGGGCATCCACTGGACCACGGCGCCTGAGTTGGCCGCGACTTCCTGCGCCTCGGGACTTTCCACCACGGCCTTTGCAATGCGCGAAATCACCTCACGCGCCTCTGCCGGCGTGTCCTTTCGCACGAAGATGCCGGTCCAGCCGGGCGTGGAGATGCCGGGCACCTGCTCTTCGAGGGTGGCCACGTCAGGATAGATCGGAATGCGCGCCGTCGTGTAGGCTGCGAGTGCCTTGGCTTCTCCGCTGGTCAGACAGGGCTTCAGCAGGCCTCCGCCTAGTGTGACGTCGATTTCCCTGTTCAAGATCATCTGGCAGGTCGTCTCGTCATACGCTGTGATGCTGGAGAACTTGAAGCCAAGCTCTTCGGCCATCTTCAGTGTCTGGAGCGCAGGCGGGCCGTTCAGGCCAAATACGCCAAGGCTGACGTCATTCGACTTGGCGTGTTCCGCCAACTCCATCAGGTTGTTGTATGGCGCGTCGGCGTGGGCCGTCAGCATCATCCCGTATCCGATGATCACGGCCAGAGGCTCGAACTCTCCCTTTTCGTATTCGGCATTGCCGCGAATTATGTGGGCAGAGATGATGTTGGCGGTGAAGAGGCCGACGGTGTAGCCGTCCGCCGGCTGGTTGAACACGTGTGTGGCACCAATCAGCCCGCCGCCGCCCTTGATGTTGACGGTGGTGGCCGGAACGCCGGTATCCTTCTTGAACGCATCCGAAATCATGCGGGCAATCGTGTCCTCGATGTCACCGGGAGGCCACGGCACCACGAATTCCACCGGCCGTTCCGGGTATTCCGCACGTGCCATGCCAGTCATGGCGCCGACCGCGAAAACGATCGAAGTCAAAAGCTTAGCCATGTATTTCATAGTAATCTCCCTGTTTGTTGGTCACTCTCGCTGGAGGTCATTGACACGGATTAGAGTAGATAACTTGACCGCGTGCTAGAAGAAAGTTTTTCTTTTTCATGGTTGAATGCCGGCTTTTGAGAGCACTTCCATGAAGGCGACAGTCGGGTTCCAGGATTGGTACTTTTCAGACGGCGAAGAAGGAGACTTCGATCTCATTCGGGTCAGGCCCATCGTTCCTGTCCAAAAGTCCACGCGGGCTCCATTTCCTGGACACCTCAACGGTCTTGCAGCGCGATTTCTGCGAGATCGTAGCCAACAGTCATCTTGCCGTTCCACGTCTGCCGAACGAGTGCCTCGAATTCCGCAGGTCCTGTCAGTTCGTCGTCTCCTGGCGTGAAGTGCTGGACCACGAGGTGCCCAACACCGGCCGCCGTCGCGATCTGCCCAACATCGTCTCCGAACGTGTGTCCTGCGATCATGTGTTCCATCAGGTTCGGCTTGATGGATTTCAGGCGCTCGCACATCCTTTCCGTTCCGGCACGATGCATGATTTCGTGCACCAGAATGTCGGCGCCCTTCGCGAATTCGGCCAGCGGCGGGAAATAGCTCGTGTCCGACGAGAATACCACCATGCCTTTCCGCCCCCTGACCTTCAGGGCAAAGGTTTCGGTCAGTGGCGGATGCACGACGCGCAGCGCGTCAACTTCGACCAGATCGTCCTTGAAGACACGGCCTTCCGTGTATTCCGTGACGGCGAACATGTCGCGCGGGTCCTGCTGGCGTTCGTCGGCCATGCGCACCTCTATGTCGCAGGCCATGGCGGCAAGGAAGTCATCGATCAATTTCCTGACGCCTTTCGGGCCGTAGACCTTGATCTGGCGTTTTGGGGACGACACCCACGTGGTGTGCAGGAACGGCCCAAGCTCAAGGCAATGGTCCGAATGCAGATGCGTGATCAGGATCGTATCCACATCTGCGAGCGAGAATCCGGCCTCCACGAACTGCCGCGTCACTCCCATGCCGCAATCAATGACATATGGGCGTCCCGAAATTTCGATGACCGATGACGACGGCCAGCTCGACCCGGTCGTCAGGCGCGGGCCGCCCTTGGTGCCGAGAAGGATGATGCGGTCAGCCATGGTGGAACTCCGCAGAAGTCCGGTTTAGGAATCTGCCATGATCATTGGCATGCATCACGTGGGCGTGGTCACCGAAGACGCTGACCGACTGGCCGGGTTCTACAGATGCAACTTCTTCGCGGAGCAGCTTGGAGAATTCCGGTGGGGGCCGGGTGACACGGCGTTGACCACGCGGTTGGCCGCTGCTGGCAGTTCCGGACGAATTGTCATGCTGGGCTTCGCGACGGGGCGGCTTGAACTGTTTCAATTCGAAGATCTTCCTGAACGCTTGCCCGACCGCCAGCTCGCCGTTGCGAAGCCGGGCTTCAATCACGTCTGCTTCGAGGTCGATGACTGCGCTGCGGAGTTTGCGCGGCTGAAGGCGCTGGGCATGTCCTTTCATGCCGAGCCGCTGACGATGCCCGCAGGAGGAGTCTTTGCCTATGGACGCGACGTGGACGGCAACGTCGTGGAAATCCTTCAATCGCCTCAATTGACTGCCTCGTAGTCTACCGAGGTGCCGTGCCACCCGGCCCAGCGTTTCTCCCAATAGAGATTGTGAATGCGAGTCGAGACTGGCCCGGACCCTTGGCAAATCGGTTGGTCGTTGACAATTGAGACTGGAAGGATGCCGCCAGCGCTGGAAGTCAGGAACGCTTCGTCCGCGGTCAAGAGGTCGTCTACGGTCACCGTGCCCACTTCGATGCTCAGCCCGATCTCTGCGCAAAGCTCCAGGGTCGTGAGCCGCGTGATTCCTTCAAGGCAGCCAAGCTCCGGAGTCATGATCCTGTTCTCGCGAACCACGAAGATGTTCGAGCCTGGCGCCTCGGTCAGGACGTCGTTCCCGTCGGTCAGCACGCTCCACCCGGCACCGGAGCCGCCCGCCTCCATCAAAGACATGTTCAGGTCAAGTGAACAGAAGTTCTTTGCGCGGGGATCGATGGCGTTTGCGGGAATGCGGATGTAGTCCTTCGAGACATGCAGGTGAATGCCTGCCTGCCGGTCTGCATCGTCCTTGATGAACACGTAAGGGATCACGAAGGCATAGAACCTGTTCTGGAAGCGCTCCGCATGCAGCCGGTCGCTCGGGTGCGGCAGGTTCGCTCCCCGGGTGACCGCCCACCAGACATAGGCGTCCTTGAGCCCAGTGCGCGCGACAAGTTCGTTCAGCAATGCCGCCTCTTCGGCTTGAGTGAATGGATTTGAAAGCTCCATGCGGTCGCAGGAGCGTGCAAACCGGGCCTGATGGTCAGCAAGGCGGAAGAACTGTCCGCGACTGACAGACACGACATCGTAGACCGCATCGGCTCGAACAAGCCCCAGATCGGTGATCGGCACGGCCGCCTCGTCCAAGGGCACGAACCGGTCAATTACGTAAGCTGCACCCTCCATCCATTCCGGCGCGCGCTCCATCGGCACGTGGGCTGGGTCGCTTGCCATGATTTCCTGCACGGACAAGGGCGCAAGGCCGTTCATGCTGCACCCTCCTGTTGCAGAGTGTCGCACAAGTCCAGCTTGATGCCGCTGCTTTCGGGATAGAGGCTGTCGACCCGCACGCCGGAAAAGACCTCCCAGTGGATCACGTCGTTTTCATCACGCACGGTCATGTCAAACACGATGTCTCTAATGTCCTTGCGGTTGTATTCGAGGATCCGGGCATGGGAAGGGAATTCAGAGACGTAGCGCAGTGAACGATCATCCTCGTCCATCCCGATGTCGTCGCGGCCATGGGGCATCGCGATGGAGTGAATCACCAGCGCAGTGTCGCTGACTTCCAACCGGTGCGCATCGCCCATGGCCCAGGTGCGTTCCATGACATCGGCATCCGTCAAGGCGGAAGCCCAGACCTGCTCCACCGACATTGCGTCCTTGTCAACGCGGTACTCCACGCCGCGCGAGAAGCTTTCGTGGAAGGGGATCCGTTTCTGTCCAGGGCGCGCTCCGTAGATGCCGTTGTCGAAGAGCACGATCGTTCCTTCCGAAGTGACCCGCGGGTTGTGCATGTGCCAGGGCCACCTGAAGTTCTCGCCGATCGGGGTCAGAAGCTTTCCTTGCAGCCGGGCAGGCCAGCCATCGTGACTACCAAGGATCCAGACTATCTCGCCCGACTTTCGATCAATCTTCAGAATGCAGTCCTGCAGACGCAGCGACACCAGAACGGAATCATCGCTTTCGTCGTAGGCAACACCGTTCCCGTGGGTCCAGTCGGCCGCGCCTGGAAATCCGCGGACATGCCAATACGCATCCAGCGCATCATACCCGATGCGGTAGGGATCAAGGTGGTCAAAGCTGTCCCAGCTCCAGACCACTTCGCCTTCAGGCGTGAACTCAACCACCATGTCCCCGACGACTTCGCGATCAGCCTTGTGCTTGTCGGGCTCGCGGACCGAAGCCGGCCAGTCCTTCACGTGCCTTGCGTGTGCCGAGAGTGCAAGGAAGTTGCCGTTCGGCATTTGGTGGGGCTGATGATGCAGGCTGCGAACGTCGACGGGAATGCCGCCTTCCTCAGCGCCCTGCGGTCGTCGCGCGGCGTACCAGGCTCGAATGACGTCTCCGGCAACGTCGATTTCTCGCGAACAGGACTCGGTGTCATGGACAAACAGGTTGCCGCTTGCCAAGTGCTCGATGCCCGCCGCGCGTCGGTCGAGTTTGCGCATCCAGCGCATCTGGCCCTGATTGTCGACCGCGACAAGCATGCCCCAATGGGTGAGCCATTTCCGCTGTGCAACCGTCATGTCCGTAATGCGCCCCGTGGCGCGGCGGCGAACGGTGAGGAAAGTGAATCGGCCCGCCATGCGATGCGGCTGGGAGACACGTGTCTGCAGCGGCGGCATTTCGAGCGGCGAGGTAGGCACATCCCTGAGTCGGTGCGCGATTGCCTTCGGCCATGTCACGGCACCGTCCTGCCCGGCGATCTGCACCGTTACTTTCGCCACGCCGTCAGGATGGAACCCAAGCAGCAGATGACTGCCATCTGCTGCCGGGAAGGAGATCGTCCAGGCGTCACCACTCTGCTCGATACGGACACGGACCACGTCCGCATTCGATGTCTTCACGCGCAGTCGGGCGACAAGTGGCGCGTACTCCGGCCCATGTTCGATGACTGGTTCTGCAAGGAACTGCGCTGTCGGCATTGACAATCTCCCTGATGACACAATGCAAAGGTCGCCGCACACAAAAAAGACGGGATTGCTTTCAACTGATAGAAGAATCGCTATTTTCGGCCGATGTCCAGTCCGGCGGTTTCCAGGCCACGTTGGCGGCCTGGATCAGATCGTCGGCGATCTCAACGATGAGTGTCCGGATGTTGCGCTGGGCTTTCGTCATTTTCTCGACCCGCGGTCCGGCAAGGTGGACCGTGCGATTGAAACTGGGCAAGTCAATGCTGCGATGTGCGGCGAGCCCGGCGGCGATTTCGTCGTTGAATTGGGCAATAGGCGCAACGCAAAACCGATGTCCTCGCACGAGATATTCGCGCCGGATCTCGATCGAAGAGCACTCGATCAGGTCGGCCCACTTCGAGCCAGTCTTCTTGAACCCGCGCTCGAGCTGTTCACGGGACCAGATCGCGCGCACGTCAAGCACGACCGGAAGCCCTGCCACTTCCGAAATGGGCACGGGGTCCGGCAACGGCTCGCAAAGGCTCGGAGGTCCGATCAGGCACAGGCGCTCATTGTAGACCGGAAGACTCTCTGCCTCGTCCGTGTCGACATCCCTGTCAAAGAATGCAAAGTCGCATTCTCCTGCCTCCCACATGCTTTCCAGATCTGCCGGAAATCCCTGGTTGAAGAGGAGGGTTATGCCCGGATGCCTGTCAAATCCCAATTCCATCAGCCGCGGCACCAGCACCCGGCTCAGGGATGGCGTGACGCCGATCCGGACTGTCCCCTCGCTGGTGTTTCGATGTCTGGACAATTCGCGACGCGTGTTTTCGACCGCGCCAAGGATGTCTTCCGCGCGCTGGTACAGAACTTTGCCGACGGAGGTTGGCCGCATGCCGCGTGAATGACGAGTCAACAGTTTCAGGCCAAGTTCGGCTTCCAGTTTCCGTATCTGCTGGC
Source organism: Silicimonas sp. (assembly GCA_022820365.1). GTDB lineage: Bacteria > Pseudomonadota > Alphaproteobacteria > Rhodobacterales > Rhodobacteraceae > JAJEFO01. Next base: position 13,587 of record JAJEFO010000123.1, on the reverse strand, counting down.
CGATTGCAGGCTGCGTCACGTTGAGCGCCTCGCTCGCAGCAGTCAGGCTCTCGTGCTTGGCAACGGCGTGAAAGTACTTGAGCTGGCGGAAATCCATGGGCACGCCCCCTTGTTCCCGGTAGGCTCGAGAGACATTAGTTGCGCTTTCCTCTCCTGTAAATCCGGGGCTATTGTCGCAACCAACGCCGTCGGCTTACGTTCACGGGCGAGAAGAAGGTATGCCATGGCATCGAGCACCTCCAACATTCAGCCCGACGACGAAGTCCTGATCGAGATGTATCGACGGATGCTCTTGATCAGGAAGTCGGAGGAACAGCTCTTCCGCGACGTGAAGCTAGGGCGGACGCCGGGGCAGGTGCACCTGTCCGACGGCCAGGAGGCGGTGGCCGTCGGGATCTGCGCCAATCTTGATGATCGTGACCAGATCACCTCCACGCATCGCGGGCACGGTCACTACCTGGCAAAGGGCGGTGACGTAAACGCGATGTTCGCCGAGGTCTATGGCAAGGCCGAAGGAATCTGCCGTGGCATGGGCGGATCGATGCATGTGGCAGACTTTTCGAAGGGGATCGTGGGTGCCAACGGGATCGTGGGGGCAGGGCTTGGCATTGCCACAGGTGCCGGTCTCGCCAACCAGCTTGAGGGAGAAGGCCGTGTCGCTGTCTGCTTCTTCGGTGACGGGGCAGCCAACCAAGGGTCGCTGATGGAAAGCCTCAACATATCCTCGCTTTGGAGGCTGCCTGTTCTCTTTGTTTGCGAAAACAACGGGTTTTCCGAGTTTTCGCCCTCCGACACGGTCACGTCTGGCGTGATTTCAGATCGTGCCAAGCCCTTTGGAATTCCGGTCTGGAACATCGACGGCAATGATGTGGTGGAGGTCTGGAGGACGGCGCTCGAAGCGGTGGATCATTGCCGGTCCGGTGCCGGGCCAGCCTTCATCGAGGCGCGGACCTACCGGTATTCGGGGCATTTTTCGGCCGAGGCAATGGTGCTGTCCACGCCCTATCGCAGTGACGAAGAAATCCAAGCATGGCGCGCAAGGGACCCAGTTGCAAGAACCCGAGCGCTGATCATTGATCGCGGTGCGGCGGACGCCACCGCGTGTGAACGCATGGAAATGGAGGTGGACGCTTGCGTGGAAGGCGCCGTTGCCTTCGGCGAAGCTGGCACTGCACCAGATCCCGGCACGGCGGAGCAGTTGATGCGGATGGGTTCCTGATGCCGCGGATGCGCTTCATACAAGCGATCAACCAGGCACTTGTCGAAGAGATGGAGCGCGACCCCAGGACGATCCTGATCGGCGAGGATGTCGAGGCGTCGATCTTCGGCGACACGCGTGGTCTCCTGGATCGTTTCGGTGCAGATCGGGTGCGCAATACGCCAATCTCCGAGCAGACGCTGACGGGGATCTCCGTTGGAGCAGCGGCTTGTGGCTGTCGCGTCATCCTGCACTTGATGTTCTCGAACTTCATCTACACGGGCTTCGATGCCATCGCCAACCAGATGGCGAAGCTGAGACTGATGACCGGAGGGCAGGTCACCCTGCCGATAACAGTGATCGCCAACTATGGCGGCGGGCGTTCGACCGCGGCCCAGCATTCCGACACGCCCTTTTCGCTTCTGATGAACCTGGCTGGAGTCGAAGTGGCGGTTCCCTCTACCCCCGAAAACGCCAAGGGTCTCATGAAGGCAGCGATTCGCTCCGACAATCCGACATTCTTTCTTGAACCCGGTGGTCGGGGCGGCGACTCTGACGAAGTCCCGGGCGGCGACTACGTCACGCCGCTTGGCGAAGCCCGCATATTGCACGAGGGCAGCGACCTGACGCTGATAACCATGGGATCGATGACCCGGATGACATTGCAGGCCGCAATGCGGCTTGAGGCGGAACTGGGCGTGTCGGCGGAGGTTCTGGACCTGCAGTCACTGGTGCCGCTCGACACGGAGGCGATTCTTGCCAGCGTTGGAAAGACCGGTCGTACGATCGTGGTGGACGAAAGCCGTGATGCCTGTTCGGTCGCCAGTCATGTCGCGGCAATCCTCGCTGACAAGGGCTTTGCCCAACTGAAGGCGCCCGTTCAGCGCATCACCGTGCCGGATACTGCAATGCCTTATGCGCCGTCGGCGGAACTGCCCTTGTTGCCAAATGCCGAGCGCATTGTCATTGCCGCAAGGGCGCTTTTTTCCAAGGTGTGACAGATGAGAGCCAAGCTAAAGCTTGCCCGCGTCGGGATGAGCATGGAAGAAGGAACCATCACGAAGTGGCACGTCGCGGCGGGTGACCGATTCAAGATGGGAGATGTCCTCTACGAGGTAGAGACGGAAAAGGTGTCCAACGAAGTTGAGGCTCCCGGTGATGGCGTGATGGTCGAAGTTCTCGTCAGCGAGGACGAGGTCGCGGCCGTGGGCCAGGATGTCTGCATTGTCGAGAGCGCGTGAGGGGAACCGTGACCGATTCACAGGTAGTCATCAATGGCGGAGGGCCGGTTGGTCTGGGCCTCGCGATTGATCTCGCGCTGAAAGGGGTCGAGAGCATCGTGCTGGAACGCACGACGGAGCTTCACCGCATCCCCAAGGGGCAGAACCTGACGCAGCGCACAGGCGAGCACTTTCGCGCCTGGGGAATCTCGGATCAAGTGCGTGCGGCTACGCCGATCCCGCCTGAATTCGGCAATGCCGGTCTCGTGACCTACGGCCGCCTTCTCGGCGACTACCGCTATGACTGGTTTCAGCGCTCGCGCGTGCGACCCTACTACTTCGCCGACAACGAGCGCTTGCCGCAATACAATCTCGAGAGAGTCTTGAGAGACCGTGTTGCAAGTCTTCCTCAGGTGGCATTCATTCAGGGTGCAGAAGTCACCGGCGTGACCCAGGATGATGCCGGCGTCCGCGTTTCCTACGAGGCCGAAGGCGCGACGCATGTGGTGGTGGGTGCCTATGCAGTGGGCTGTGACGGGGCGCGATCGGTAACCCGCGACGTCGGCGGCATCCGGAACGAGACCGACCACGAAGGGCCGCGCATGGCTTTGCTCGTCTTCCGTTCCATGGAGTTGCACGACCTGCTTGAACGTTATCCCGGCAAGTCGATCTTCAATGTGATGCACCCTGCGATGGATGGCTACTGGCAGTTTCTGGGCCGTGTCGACCTGAACGGGGGGTGGTTTTTTCATGCTCCTGTGCCCGACGGTGCCACGCGGGAGAACTTCGATTTCCATGCCTTCCTTCACAAATTTGTTGGCGTGGAATTCGAACTGGAATTCGAGCATATCGGGTTCTGGGACCTGCGCATTTCGCACGCCCGGACCTATCGCAACGATCGCGTGTTCATTGCCGGGGATGCTTGTCACAGCCACCCGCCGTACGGGGGCTACGGCGTCAATACAGGCCTTGAAGATGCCCGTAACCTCAGTTGGAAGATTGATGCGGCCCTAAGTGGCTGGGCCGGAGCCGGCTTGCTCGACAGCTATACCGCCGAACGTCATCCGGTCTTCAACTCGGTCAACCGGGACTTCATCAGCCGGATGATCGAGGACTTTCGCGGGTTCACGCGGAAATTTTCCCCGGAGAAGGACAGGGCGGCCTTCGACAGGGCATGGGCCGCGCGAGCCAATGCAGATGACGCGGACGTGACCGAGTTCCTGCCACATTATGCGGGTTCGCCCATTGTCCTTGGCGAGACCGGACATCAGTCAGGGGCGAAGGGCAAGCATGGATTCGAAGCCAAGCCGGGCTATCACCTTGCGCCTCAGGCACTGCCGGACGGTGGCGACCTGTGGGATGCGCTCGACCCAGGTTTCACGCTAATGGATTTCAGTGGCGACAATGCGCTTTCGACCGGATTCGCAAGCGCGGCGGAAGCCCTTGGCGTCCCGTTCAAGGTGCTGGCGCTGCAATCCGGCGCACTTCGGAAGGTCTATGGGTGCAGCGCGATCCTCGTTCGACCCGATCAGTTCATTGCTTGGGTCGGCTCGTCGGCGGAGGCTGACACCAAGAGCATTCTCGCCCGAGCCATCGGTCAACAGACTTAGGAGACTCCTGACATGCCATCCAAGGAAGGACATCACTATATTGGCGGTTCATGGGTTTTGGACGCGCCAAACGGCATGATCCCGGTCCAGAATCCCTCGGACGGGTCAGTCTTCGCCGAGGCTCCGAACGGGTCGACCGAGCTGGCAATTCAGGCGGTGATGGCAGCCCGAGACGCCTTTGAAGCCACGGATTGGGCGTCAAGCCCCCGGCTTCGCGCGGCGGTTCTGCTGGAATTCGCCGACATCCTGGAGTCGCGTGCGGACGAGATCGCGGATCTGATGGCCAGGGAAAACGGCAAGGTGCTTGGCCAGGCCCGGCACGAAATTGCCGCCGGCTATGGGGAGGCCCGCTACTACGCGGGCGTTGCACGGAATGTCTTTGGTCGAACTTTCGAGAGCGCGCCCGGCAAGATGAGCCTGATGACGCGAGAGGCGTCGGGCGTCGCCTCGGTCATCGTTCCCTGGAATGCACCGGTAACGCTGCTGGTTCGGTCCGTCGCCCCGGCACTGGCGGCTGGCTGCACAGTGGTCACAAAACCGGCATCGCAGACCCCGTTGACCAATGCAGCAGTCATGGCCTGCTTCGAGTCGATCCCGTCGCTGCCCAATGGCGTGGTCAATTCCGTCAACGAATACGGCACCGAGGTTGGCACCGTCCTGTCCACGCATCCTGAGATCGACGTGATTTCCTTTACCGGATCGTCCCGCACCGGCAGGATCATCATGGCCAATGCCGCCGACACGATCAAGCATGTCTCGCTGGAACTGGGCGGCAAGGCCCCCGCGCTGGTCTTTGATGGCGCGGATCTCGACCAGGCGGTGGCGGAGATCAAGCGCGGCTCGTTGGCGCTTAACGGGCAGATGTGCACGTGCATCAGCCGAGTCCTGGTGCAGGACACGATCTACGACGAAATGAAGACGCGCCTTAGGGCGGCATACGAGGCGACAATGACCGGGGATGCGCGCGCCGAGGCAGTGGAACTGGGCCCGCTCATAGACAAGCCGAGCCAGCAGAGGCTCCTCGGCATTGTCGATCGTGCGGGCGTGGAGTCCAATCTCGTGGTGCGCGGCACGGCGGGCGGCGATGAGTTGTCGAGTGGATTTTACATAACGCCGTCGATGTTCGAAATCGAGGACGTGACTCATGATCTCGTGCAGGACGAACTTTTCGGCCCGATCGTCTCGCTTGAACGTTTCGGCAACGAGCCGGAAGCCGTTGCGAAGGCCAACGCCACCCGTTACGGCCTTGCCGCTTCCATATACACCAACGACCTGAACGTCTCGATGCGCATGGCGCGCAAGCTGCGTTTTGGCACGGTCTGGCTCAATTGCCATAACCGGCTCTTCGCAGAAGTCGAAACGGGCGGGTACCGACAAAGCGGAATCGGCCGGCTCCACGGCGTCGAGGCGATGAACGACTTCCTGGAGACCAAGCACATCTACTACGAGGTCGAAGGTTGATGCCGCTGATCCAGTATCTTTCGCGCATACATTTCGACAATGGCGCCGTTGCAGTTCTCGGAGATGAAGTCGCGCGGCTAGGCCTGAAACGTCCGTTGCTCGTGACCGACGCAGGCGTGGCGGACGTCGGAATCTTGGAGCGTGTCCTCGATGCGGCACGACCCTCGGAACCGGTGGTATACGATGGCACGACGGAGAACCCGACGGAACGATCGCTCCTCGACTGCATCGAGATCTGGAACGACAGGGGCTGCGACGGAGTGATCGCGCTCGGTGGCGGATCGCCCATCGATCTGGCGAAGGCGGTTGCCTTGCTGTCGAGCCATGGCGGAAGACTGGCAGAGTACAACGTCAAGCGGGGCGGGTCGGAGAGGATCGGCAAGGTCTCCCGGCAGATTGCGATCCCGACTGCGGCGGGCACCGGAGCGGAGGTAGGCCGCGCATGCGTGATGTCCCTTCTGGACGGATCGAAATGCGTTGCCGTGAATCTGAACATGGTGGCGGACGTTGTGATCTGTGACCCGGAACTGACGCTCTCCCTGCCGTCGCGACTTACCGCCGCCACCGGGATCGATGCGCTGAGCCACGGGATCGAGACGTATTGCAGCCCCACGGAGAACCCGCCGGCTGCAGCCATTGCGCTCGATGCTGTCAGGCGTGCCGCGAGATGGCTGCCCGTTGCTGTCGAGGAGGGCAGCAACCGGGAGGCGCGGTGGGAGATGATGATGGCAGCGTTGATGGGAGGAATGTGCCTGCAAAAGTCGCTCGGCGGCGCCCATGCCATGGCCACGCCGCTGGGCGAATTGCATCTTCACCATGGTACGCTGATCGGAATATTGCTGCCCCATGTCCTGCGCTTCAACGCCGGTCACGCCGACCTGGCCTACTCTGACCTGCGTGGGGCGGCGAGCCTTCCCGAACATGCAGAACTGCATGTTTGGCTGACGGAGTTCGTATCCGGCTTGGGTCTGCCAACGAGGTTGGCGGAACTGGGTGTTGGTGCCGGAGTTCTGCCCGAGATCGCCGACAAGGCGTCCAAGGATCATCTGGCCATGACAAACCCAAGGCCGGCCGGGCCCGAAGAGTACCTGGCCTTGCTTCGCGAAGCGCTCTGAGCGTCGCGAACGCGTTTCTGCACCGTCTGACCACGCGGCTATCGTGGAATCTCCTGATCAAGCGCTTCGCCTCGGACTGATCGATACAGTGCAGGGCTTGAGGCTGCACCCTCAACGGTCTTGGCGGCAGTCATCCCTTCTTGCGAAGATCGGCGAGATCGGACGCAATTCTTGCCGCCAGGCGCGCATTGCTCAGCACAAGGGCTTCATTTGCCTTTGCGGAACGTCCCTCGGACAATTCGAAGATTCGACCGAGGACAAATGGCGTGACCGAAGGTCCGGTGACCTGTTCCCGTGCTTCGGAGACCGCCTGCTCAATCAGTGGATTCATGATTGCTGCAGGAATCTCGTCTTCCGGCGGAACGGGATTGGCGATCAACTGACCGCCTTGAAGGCCGAGATTTCGGCGCAAAAGGAATTCCCGGGCGATTTGACGGGTGCTGTTCGACACGGAAGGCGACGGAACGGAGGAGGCGCGTGACCAAAAAGCCGGGAAATCCGGGCTTCCGAACGTGGTGACCGGCACGCCAAGCGTTTCCAGAACTTCCAGCGTCTTCGGGATGTCGAGAATCGCCTTCGCGCCTGCGCAGACCACCGCAACCGGCGTGATCGAGAGTTCCTGGAGGTCGGCGGATACGTCAAAGCTCGCCTCCGCGCCCCTGTGAACTCCGCCGATGCCTCCGGTGGCAAAGACCTCGATGCCGGCGATATGTGCGACGATCATCGTGGCAGCTACGGTCGTCGTTCCTGTTTCCCTGGAAGCGATGCAGGATGCCAGATTGGCGCGCGAGAGTTTTAGGGCCGAGCGACCTGCCTTGGCGAGAGAGTCCAGATCTGCCTCCGCCACGCCGACGGTCAATCGACCGGCCAGCACTGCGATGGTCGCGGGCACAGCTCCCTCGTCTCGCACAGCGTTTGCTGCCGAGCGCGCCGTCTCAATGTTCTGTGGATAGGGCATGCCATGGGAAACGATCGTGGATTCCAAGGCGACCACTGGCCTGCCACCTTCGAGCGCGTCCCGGATCTCTTCATCGATGTCGAGAGGCAGTGTCATGAAGCGATTCCTCTCGATATGTGGTCCGCTGCTGCCCAGAGCGCCTTGTCCAGAGCGTCCTTGGGCTGAGCACCGGCGATTTCGGCTGCAACATGCGCTGCCAGAAAGGTGTCGCCTGCACCAGTGACGCGAGCAACATTTGCTGTGGGCGGATCTGCCAGGATGATGCCGGTGCGGGATCCATCTGCGACCGCATGCTCACCATTCGTCACCAGGGCTCGATTCGCGCCAAGTTCCAGCAATGCTGTCGCGGCCTCCCGTGCGTTGTCGAAGCGCGAACCGCACAGGATCCCGGCCTCTTCGACATTTACGTAAACGGTGGCGTTCGGCATGTCGAGCAGTGGCGCGAGCCTCTCGGCCTTTCCGGGAGAGGCCGGCGCGACGCGCAAGTCGGCCCATTCGAATATCGGGCTTGTCGCTATTTCGGCCAAGAGCGCACCGGTCAGGTTTCCGTCCAGCGTGACCGGCCCCGAAAATGGCGCCTCCGCCGATCCGAGACGGCCATCTGAGAGCGGGCGGAGAATCCTGTCGCCTGCGGCTTCCAGCGAATGGGCGTCAGCAATGGCTGCGATCAGGCCGTTGGCTCCTTCGATGGCCATGTAGCTGTCTGTTGGCAGTTCTGCAGTTCTGTAGACGCATGTCGTGTCAATTCCGACTTCGGATGCAAAGGAGATGAGCCTTTCGCCTTCGTCGTCTTCCCCAATGGCAGTTAGCAGCGTCGGCGTCATGCCGAACCGCACCAGCGAAGTGGCAATGTTCAAGGCGACACCACCTGGATGCCAGGCAATGCGCCCCGGCACATCAGAGCCTTCCGTCATGACAATGCCTGCACTGCCAATCACGTCCCAATGCGCTGATCCGATGCAGGGAATCCTCGTGGCTACGGTCATGAGCATCCGGCGGTGCAAATGGCCTCGACTGTCGAAGCCGGCCACATCCGGTCGTCCGCAAAGCTCCGCTCCGGCAGCGCAATTTCACCGGCGACATTCAGGAACAGGCAGCGCTTGGGCTCGGTCAACGACACCCCTTGGAGAAGTCGGCTGAACAATTTGGCTCCGGCACGGCATTCGATGAGCCAGAATTGTTGCCTGATGGCGGCCTGTGAGATGTTCGGCTTGTCCGCAGTGCCTGTGACGCCTTGATGTCTTGTTGCGGTTTCGAAGCTCCACCGCCAGTTGAGCGACAGCGCCATGGCATTCCATCCCCATGGTTTGAGTCTGACCTGAATCCAAGCCTTAATGATGCTGCTTGTCCAGAGATTCGCGCCAACAAATGCTGTTCGCACTTTTCCGGCACTTGGATCGTGTTGAATGAATCCCGCCCGTTTGGGAAGAATGGTTCCGCGCGAACCGAAGGAAGCCAGAGGAGGCGAATTCGAATGGACTCGCGAGAGGAAATCGATTCGGGCTGCGAGCCGTTTCAAGATCATTGGCCGTTTCGGCGAACGATCAGTACGCGTCTCATGACCTGGGTCAGGTTCCTCTCGAGCGCGAATACCTCCTCGCTCATTGGAAGAAGCAGTGACGCCGCGAGAAACCGTGTAATTTGCCATTCCCTGCGCTGCTCCGGCAGGTCAATCCGATGGACGCCCCAGAAATGAACTCAGCCTCACGCAACAACGTCCTGATCATCATCTCGGACGAACACCGCAAGGACGCGCTGGGCTGCACCGGCCACCCCATTGTCAAGACACCGAATCTGGACAGCCTCGCCGCCCGAGGGACGATCTTCGAAAATGCATATACTCCGTCACCGATCTGCGTTCCTGCGCGCGCCGCCATGGCTTGTGGCGATTACGTTCACAATATCGGCTGCTGGGACAGTGCCACCCCCTATCGCGGCGTTCCGCGGAGCTGGATGCACAAATTGCGCGACGGCGGCATCGAGGTCACGTCGATCGGCAAGCTGCACTTCCGTTCTAGCGAGGACGACAACGGCTTCTCGCGGGAAATACTGCCGATGCATGTCGTCGACGGCGTAGGTTGGCCTGTCGGTCTCTTGCGCAAAGATCCGCCGAGTTTCGGAGCCGCTCCGGAACTTGCTGCAAATGTTGGAGCGGGAGCGAGTTCCTATACGGACTACGACCAAGCAATAACAAAGGCCGCATGCGACTGGCTGCTCGGGTGCGGAGAGTCGGAAACTCCATGGGTGACGTTCGTGTCCCTCGTCAGCCCGCATTATCCTCTCGTCGCGCCTTCGAAATTCTACGACCTCTACGACCCGGAGTCCGTCGATTTTCCGATCGCATATGAGCATGCGCTGAGACCCCGGCATGCCGAGTTGAAGAACATTGCCCGATTCTTCGATTACGACCGGCACTTCGATCGACGAAGGGTGCGGGAGGCCAGGGCGGCATACTATGGACTCGTGTCCTTTGTGGACGACTGCGTGGGACGAATCCTCTCTGCGCTGGACCAGTCTGGGCAGACGGACAACACGACGGTCGTCTACGCATCCGATCATGGCGACATGATGGGCGATCACGGCTTCTGGACGAAACAGGTCATGTATGAGGCATCGGCCGGCATCCCCATGATTGCCGCTGGCCCGGGCATGCCCGAGGGGAAGCGCGTGGGCACCGGGACGAGCCTCATCGATCTGGCGGCGACAGTGGTCGATGTTGCGGATCTCTTGGATGACACGGACGACCCCTTCCCGGGCCGTTCCCTTCGCTTGATCGCATCGGAGGACGACGACCCGAACCGTACCGTGTTCAGCGAGTACCATGACGGCGGATCGACGACCGGAGCCTTCATGGTGCGGTGGGAGCACTGGAAGTTCGTATACTATGTCGGTCACGACGCCCAGCTATTCAACCTGGCGCAAGACCCCCATGAACTGCGAAATCTGGCCCATGACGGGATGCGCGACCCCGACGTCCTGGCAGCCTGGAAGGAAGGCGAGAGGCGATTGAGGGCAATTTGCGATCCCGAAGAAGTAAATGCCCGATGCTTCGCCGACCAAAGTCGCAGAATTGAGGAACTCGGCGGTGTCGAGGCTTGCAAACGCGCGTACGTGTTCAATCACACGCCGACGCCAGACGAGTGGCGCGCTTCGGAGGAAGGTTCCGAATAGTGTCTCCACGCCGACACGCCAGTTGCGAACCGTTTGAGCGCGTGCGCATGGTAAACCGCCACCAGGCTGACCGGACATGCGACATCTTCGTGCTGAACTCAGGTTACGGGGGCTTCGTGCCGGCGAATTTGTTTCCGGCAACGCGAGGCATCAACGTGATCCACGAAGGCCTGTCCGTCCCTGCCGCGCGCAAACTGTGGCCTTCAATCAAGGCACCTGTCGGCGGTTTCGAGTGGCACGGCGGCGGAGCATCGCCCCAATGGGAGCGCTTGGGTGGGCCTGGGCGCGACAGCGAGGCAGGAGGACCGGCGACGCCATGTTCGGGGACGCATCGACAGGCTTGCCATTCACGTCTGAAACCTGATCGACGACATGCACCTGCACGTGGCCTGTGATCGCGTTCAGGCATTCGACGTGATCTTCTTGCTGCCTTTCGAGACCCAGGACACGCGCGTCAGGGCGGTACGCAAGATCAGGACGAGGATCATACGCTCAATGCTCTGCCTTTTGCGCTACCACTTTAACGGCCTCGAGTAGGCGTCCACCCCGGCAAGGTTCGCGATGTGCCGACTCGCCGCATCGAAGCTCATCAGCGGAACCGTCTCGGCCAGGGCACTCGCCAGCCCCGGCGAGATGGCGCTTCCCTCCACGCCCGGTGCCCGGTTCAGCGGAAAGCGTCCCTTGCCGCACGATCGGCAACGGAAGTACGTACTCTCAACCTCGACCCGGCAGAACCGGGTCAGGAACGACTTCCTCGTCGCCGGGTGTCGGCGCATTGGCTTGCCGCAGCCCTCGCACTCTGGCGTCGGCAGCAAGCCGTCAAGTTGCTCCAGAAACAGCTTCAGCGCCGCCAAGAGAGCTGTCGCGGAGCGCCCGCTCCACTTCGTCAGGATCGGGAAGGCTCGACGCGAGGCCCGAACTCCGCCGGAAACGGCCTCCAGAAGTGCCGGAAGCGGTTCGTCCTCCGTGACCTCTAGGCACCGCACTTCGCCGCCCTCGATCCAGTGCCGGGTTGTCCGACCCCGTACAGCCGGACCACCGCTGCGCCCTCTTCGGCCAAACCTGCCAGATACGTCACAGCGTCCGGATGCCGATGCCCGTGATTTCCCCTGTCCTGCGCCGTGATCCGAGCTCCCTGCCTCGTTGCGTCTGGATGTGTGTCCTCCGCCGGTTTCCCCGACCATCCTCCGACACGCATCAACGCAAGGGCAGCAAGCGCGATTCACAATCATCAACCAAATTGGGCCACACCTCACCCGCGTTCTTGATACCTCGAATTGACAACGCTACTTCTGCGATGAGGCTCGGATAACCGGGCTAAGAATTCGAATTGCTGAATTGACGGCTGAGATGTTCGAGGAACCTGCAGCGTGGGGAGCGGCGATTAGTTTTTTCGCGATGCTTGTGTCAGCGGCATTCGCCTTCTTCGCTGGGAATGCCGCAAAGCAGAGTTTGAAAAATCAGGACAAGTTGGTTCGCATGGAGCGGTTCCGCCTCGAACAGGAACAGCGCGAGCGAGTAAGATCTTGGGGTGATGCAGTTGTGGGCGCGATGCAAGCAGCCATTGACTGCGCGGAAATCCCCCAGGACGACGGTATTCGGGAGTCGGCTAGGATCGAACTGGCCGGCAAGCTCTCGGAGTTCACCGACCGGGGGCGGTGGTTGTTCGAGAACGTGAATGACACGCGGCACGAGAACTGGAAAGAAGGCGCGTTCCAAGGGTTCCGGCCGAAAGTTCTCGACACTGTTGTGGCTGCCATTCGTCTCGTCAGACCGAACGAAAGACACGAAGCACTCGACAAGAGAGCGCTGATCGACACGAAAAGGCGGTTTGTCAGCGAGATACAGGAACTGGTGAAGCCGTCCTTGGCACAGGCAGAACTCGATCAACTGGCAGAGGAATGAACACCGCTGCGGGATTTTCCGCCCTTTCCCCTACCGCTACGGGTTGCGCATTGGTCCCTTGGCATGGCTCCGCGACTGCGCTCGACGTTTGGCCGAGAGGCCGAAGACTATCGCATTTGGAGAAGTTCTCTTTGGCTTCCGCGTGACCGCATGAGTGCATCTGTGGGAACACAACGACCTGGAGCAGGCTGGTGGCTAGGGATTTCACTCGGCGACTTGATCCTAGCGGAATCGGTGTTCGCGGTACTGCCCGGCCCGGTGGCGACTGCCGTCTGCCGTTGCTGTTCAACGTGCAGGTCAGGGGTGCGTGGTGGTGGTTCGCGCATCACGCGTCATGATGTTGCGCTGCGGTTGACGGTGCGGTCAGGCCGCGCGAGATCAATCTCGACAGCTGTCCGCAACAGAAGTGTTGACTTACCCCGCCGCAGTGGCTAGATTAGCGCCCATGCTGCTGTCTTGCCGAAGCGGGGCGTTTCAGGATGTAAATGGAGCCGCCAACGCGATCAGTTTATCAGAACCAGAACTGTCAATCATTCAACATAAGAAGCCACTACTGTCCCGTTAAGCTCACGGGAAGGGTCTGTAACCATTCATAATTAAACAGGAAAAGCGGCTTCCCGGGGTGTCATCGACTTGAACTGCCCGGGCGCGAATTTCATGCTCTCCAGCCGATGCCCCCATTTGGAGAGCCCCAGCCATGTACACCGGCAAACTGGTCTTCGCCCAAGTCATGGACCACCTGCCGATGCACACCCTTCGGCGCTGCATCGAACGTTATGACGGAAACCGGCGTGTCAGGCGCTTCAGCTGTCACGACCAGTTCCGCAGCATGGCATTCGCCCAACTGACCTCCAGGGAGAGCCTGCGCGACATCGAGACCTGCCTGCGCGCCCAGTCCGGAAAGCTCTACCACATGGGCTTCCGCGGCCCGGTCTCGCGCACCACGCTG
>JAJEFO010000119.1 GCA_022820365.1 Silicimonas sp. | reverse complement strand
GTCGGGAAGGGAAGTACGCGGCCGAAACGCAACCCGTCCCTGAATGACCAGCAATGTCGGAAGACCGTGGGAAGAAACACCCAATCCCGCACGAAACAATCCGGGAAATCCGCAACGGATCAATCAGAAATACAACACCAGGTCGCGGACCCGAAGCCGATCCCGCCGAGCGTGCCGTGGCGCTCCGAGCGGATCCAGTAGCGCATCTGGCCGCCGGGCGGCCGCGCCCATCCCAGCGGATGGTGCGTCGCCATCATCGCCTCCCAGAGCCGGCGGTCGTCGGCGGCGCCCACCGGATCGAGCGAGACCGGACCGAGATCCTCCAGCGGGCAGGCCAGCCTGGTGTCGGGAACGTCCCCGGACGGGACGGCGGGAACGGCGGCCCGATCCGGCACGCCGCGCGGCGGCGGAAGCTCGATCCCCACGCGACCGGCGAGGGCCGGCAGCGCCTTCGCCGCCGCCGACAGGCACGGACGGCCGAGGGCGTTGCGCCAGTCGGTGCGCTCGCAAAGCTCGCGGGCCAAGCCGTGACGGGTGGCCTCGCCGGAGCGTAACGCGCCGGCGAACCAGTCAAGCGTCTGCGAATCGAAATGGCGGAGACCGACTTGCATGCGCGAAGCATGCACGAAACGGATCACCTATACAAGTGTGGGCTGTTGAAAGATCCCGGACGGCTATTCCCGAGAGCTGACGACTTCCGCGCACGAATGCTGCATCCCTCATTGTTCTTTTCGCCGGAGAATTCCGGACCCCGCCGCGAAACCGTCACCGAACGAGAAGTCCCAACAGGAACCCTGCGAACACCCCCAGGATCAACAAGGCAACCGCAAAGCTGGTCTCCTTCTTCACCAACGGCGAAGTATGAAACAGGAGGAAACACACGAGCGCTGGCCATTGCCATACTTTCTTGATCGCGCGAGTCTCCCCATTTCGCCGGCACGATTGATGCCAAGCGCCAGACGATCATCATACTGAAGGGCGATCTCGTCCTTTTTCAAGGCCGGCTCGGTCGTCTTGGCCCTCACGATCCGGACACGCGACTTCACTGTTCGCCCGTTCCGAACCACGCACACCCGTACCAGCGCGTTCCGACCGCCCAACTCTTCGAGATGCGCTCCGGCGACCCGAATTACCCCAACATCCGCATCCTGACCGATGGTGTCGATCGCTTCGAGAGACCTGACCTTGAACTCGCCCCCTACCATTTGGAGGAAACTCCCCAATCCGCTGCCAAGTTTCACCAACGTACCACCCGGTTGCCATTCAAGGTAGCCCTGAAGATCTCTATCTGGAGTTTGCGACCAGGCGTTGTTGCCGAATTTGCGGCTTCATGCGGAAGGGAGCGAGCAGCCGTGCTCCAATTCGCCATGGCCGCGTCTCCGGCAACCGGATCCGCCTCGCCGCACGTCATTCGTTCCGTTGCAAGCGCTTTACTAGATCGATGGCGTCCCCGGGCGCTGAGGAGTTCCGAAAGTCCAATGGTCCGACGCCGACGGCTTTGCCGGCAACATCGAAATACGCCTGAAGGTCATCCAGGAACTGCACTGCTCGCTCTTCCTCGTGCTGGCCAAGAATTGTCGGGTTTGCATGGGTCTCCCAGTCGCTGTGGGCGATGAGCTTGTCCCGTGCGGGCTTCAGGATCTCGCCATATTCCCGCAGCCTGGAGTCGAGCTCCTTGATTTCGGGTGTGAGGCAGCCGTTGTCGTGCATCAGCATGGTGAAGCGCTGAGTGGACAGGTTGGCCTTGCGGAAGGACTCCGCCGGCCCGGTCAAGCGGCAGACGAAAAGAATGATGTACTCCTGCATGATCGTGTTGAGATCGGCGAAGAACAGATTGGCCGAGTCTTCGAGAATCCGTTTGGTGTCTGATCCGGATTCGAACAGGTCCTTGAAGGTGTTGATTGTCTGACGGAGCTGAATCGCCTGCTTGCGGAGCATGATGAATTCGCCCTGAAGAGCGTTCGGGCCTTCAGTTTGTTCATCGTCCGCACGCGGATCGAAGCTCGAACTGCCAAAGTCGTCTGGTCGTGATCGTTGACGGCGCATCTGAATTTGATGTGGCCCAAAGACCTGAGGGTCGGCTATCCAGCCTTCCATCGGATCAATTCGTGGACTTCCGATCAGCCAGTCGCGGTTGATCCAGGCCCAGGCGGCCTGTACCGCGCACAGCAGAGCGTCGAGCCTGTCACCCTTTGGATCTTCGGCAAGTTCGGCACATTTTGCAACGTCGGTAACCACGGCAATGCCGTATCGCGTCTTCAATTCGCCGGAGGTCAGCGCGTTCAGGATGCGGCATCGGGCGTCTTGATGCTCGGCCGTCTGCTCTTTTGGACTGTCGCGTTTGTAGGCATCTTTCGTAACTGAACGCGCGAGCACACCCGGATAGGCCTCCACTACCGTACGATTGCAGTCGCCTTCCTGAAGCCCCGGCACCGCGACTCCGGAGGCGACCAGCCTGGGTGCGCCTTGAAAGAACATCTTCGCCACAGGCGCAAAGTGAAGTTTCAGCGGAGGGAGAGCTCCAGCCAGTTCGTCCGTCCGGCGACGGGGTTCCTTCTTTCCGTAGGGCCGGGCCCTCTTGTAGTCTTCGAGCACGGCCTCGAACCGCTCCTTGCCCAAGCTCTCGGCATGCAGCACGTATTCCTGCCATGCCGATGGCCAGTCGACATCATCCACGAACCGGCGCGGCAACCCGAACGGAAAGTCAATGCCGGCGATCCAAGGTCCGGGCCTGGCCAGCATTTCCTCGAGCTGCGCAAATTCAGTCCAGGCGGTCGGCTCTCGAACATGCAGGTCGTTCCCGTCGAGTCGGCAGTGTTGACAGGTGATCTGCTTCTTCCCGCCGGGACTGCTCGTGAAGTTGATGCCATAGACGTCCAATGTGGTTCTCCCTTTCGGTCGCAGACGCTCCTTGGCGCCCGCTCCGTGCCGGTACGCACGCCTGAGCGGAAGGGCGCGGAACGGCAGGCTGCCACAAGTGCATCGATTCCGGTAGAGGGTTGCGCCAGGGCAACCGGTGAACCAGTGGCGAGTGCAAGTAACGGAGCTCAGCCGGATTCTGCCACCAGACTTGCCCGACTCGACATTCATTGCCCGCCGCGAACGTGCCGTGCTACCTGTCTGAAAATACGGAGGCAGAGCAATGGCACAGAAGTCCGAGATCGAGTGGACAGATGCGACATGGAATCCAGTCACTGGCTGCACGAAGGTCGGGCCCGGCTGCGACAACTGCTACGCTGAGCGCTTCGCGGAGCGTTGGCGTGGCGTGGCCGGCCATCCTTACGAGCAGGGCTTCGACCTGAGGCTCTGGCCGTCACGGCTAGAGCAACCCGTCCGGTGGCGCGAGCCACGCATGATTTTCGTGAATTCGATGAGCGATCTGTTCCATAAGGAAATCGCGCGCACTTTCATCGACCGTGTATTCGATGTCATGGAGCGAGCCGACTGGCATGTCTTCCAGGTGCTGACCAAGCGGAGTTCCCTGATGAGAAACTACGTCAGGGCACGTTATGATGGGGAGCCCGTTCCGCGGCACATCTGGCTAGGCGTGTCTGTCGAGAATTCAGCTCACGTGAAGCGGATCTCTCACCTGAAGGACGTCAACTCGGAGGCGCGCTTCATATCCTTCGAACCGTTGCTCGGCAACGTGGGCGAAGTCGACCTATCGAGAATCGCATGGGCAATTGTCGGTGGCGAAAGTGGCCCGAACGCCCGCCCCATGGAGGAGGATTGGGCCGTCTGGATCAAGCACTTATGCGATCGGGATGGTGTTGAGTTCTTCTTCAAGCAATGGGGCGGCCCGAGACCGAAATCCAACGGTCGGCTGCTCGAAGGGGAGGAATGGAACGGTTTCCCATGGCAGATCGTTCCGGCCCCCATCCTCGAACGACTGACAATGTAGCGAACCGCTCCATGCCAAGAAGCTTGCAGTGGAAACGGAATGCGCTTCTGGCCAAAATCGAAGAACATAGTCGTCGAAAGCTGGATGTGCTGCGCAAGACGCCAGTGGAAGCGAATTGAAGCGAATAAAGCATAACGAAATGCCCGGACAATTGACTGAAAGGAACGAAAGTGCCCTTTGAATGGCATCCTGACGACCCTCCACCATCCATAGAACCACATAGCTTGGCGAAACTGAGAGTCCTGCGCAGCTATCTTCGGGCGTATTTCGATAGATTGAACGTCCGTCCACAACGGGAGGAATTCAGGCTCGATCTTGTTGACGGATTCGCAGGCGGCGGACTTTTTCTGGACGGAGCCGCCGAGGTGTCGGGCACACCACTTGTCATGCTGGAGGAAGCCGATCAAGCGAACGTCAGGCTGAACATGAACCGAAGAAAGCAACTTCACATCAACTGCAAGTTCTATTTCGTGGACAAGGAAAGGGCGCACACGGACCATTTGCGAAAGGTCCTCAGAGAGCGTGGCCATGATGTGGAAGACAACAGGATAATTGTCAGAAACGGACTCTTTGAGAGCGAAATCGAGGGCATCCTTGCTTCGGTTCGACAGAGGCAGCCGCGTGCGGGACGTGCAATTTTCCTTCTCGACCAGAAAGGGTTTTCGCAGGTGGAGCTTGCACTCGTGGCCCGGATATTCAGCGAGCTCCCCGCCGCCGAGGTGATACTCACGTTCGCGGCGGATGCCCTCGTCAATTTTCTGGGGCAATCTCTGGAAACTCCCCAAATGGTGTCGCCGCTCCAGTTGACGGAGTCGCAGCTTCATGACTTGGTCCAGCATAGGGACGGCAACGGTGGCAGGGCACTTTTGCAAAGAACGCTCCGCGGACACATTCGGACAGCAACCGGCGCAATCTACGATACGCCTTTCTTCATACGGCCGCGACAGTCGAGGCGGGCCTTGTGGTTTCTCCATCTCTCAAAGCATCCAACGGCGCGCGATGTGATGATTCAGCGGCATTGGGAATTTCAGAACACCTTCCAGCACTATGGCCCGGGGGATTTCGGCATGCTGGGCTGGGATGCGTTGAAAGACCCGAATGCTCTCCCTCTGTTCCAGTTCGGTGAACTCGACGAACAGCAGATGCTCACAGGTCTGCTGGAATCTCTTCCCAGCAAGCTGTTTGGCCTGTTGTCCGAACACCCTGTCACCATTGATGCCTTGCGGCACATGTTCGCAAATCAGACGGCAGCACGCTTCTCTGATCTGGACCTGATCATTTTGAAACTCGTTCGCGAAAGGGAGTTCGACATACTCAATCCGGAAGGCAAGGTGCGGTCGAGATCACTTCAACGGCTGGCTTCCACGGATCGAGTGGCGCTCCCCTCCACGCTGCTGTTTCCTGAACTGTCCCGCCGATAACAGTCTGGTCATGCTCGACATCTGGTTTCTGGCACGGGCCCGTGCCTTCCTGATCGTGCCCCGCTGAATCTGCAGGAAAGCGGATCCGGCATGGGCTTCTCGATCGGACGACCACGCCCGCGCTTCGGCCTCTGCTATTGTTCGCACTCATTTCGTGCCCTTCCAGAAATTGCATGGCCTGCAGGTCATTGGCAGGTTGTCATTGGTTGCAGACCAGCCTTCCCTCCACGGCCTGATGTGGTCGCCTTCCATTTGCCCGGACAGTTATTCCCGACCGCAGTCCACACCCGGCGTGTACCACCATCCGGTCGCAGAGTGTGGAGAGGAGTGGTGGATCGGGAAACTGAATTCCGGCAAACTTCATGGCCGCGACGAGTTTTTTCAGCTCCTTTCTTCGTCCGTCGTTGGCAAGTTCGCCCCGTTTCAGCGTCGCGAGGACGTAGGCATAGTGGAATGTCCGCTCGATGAGGGGTGCCAGGTCGGTCTTGACGGACTGTGCGCCGGCCTCATTGGCGGCGCGCGCAGCGTCGAGACATGCCATCCGGACGAATTCGGCGGCGGAAAGGCCGCGCCTTCCTGCCACCGCCTCGACCACATCCCACTCGGATTCGGAGAAGCGGATGCCCCTGGTCTTGCGCGTTTCGCCAGCATCTCCGGCCGTCGAACCGCGAGATTCAGGATTTGGTTGGATCTCTGTCGACATGCATCCTCCTCTTCCAGGTGCCTTGGACGGGACCCGGAAACGGGCGACCAGGTCCACGCGAAATCGACGAATCCTTTCCGCCGCTGATAGCAATGACCGGCATTTCTCTGGCGATTGCCGGAAACGTACGAGACGGCATCAACGAGTGCAGGACCTGGATTTCACGCTGGCTTCGACTTCTGTGCTGCGGGATCCAAGGTCGGGTTCTGCCGTCTGTCGCCAGGTTTCCGGCGAATCCGACGTCGGATCTCCTATTCTCGGAGGCTCCTTCGGCCCGGACTAACGGGAGATGTCGAAGCAGTTGGGGCCGCATTTCAGACCGAATTTTCGACCGATTTCGAGTCTGAGAATGCCGTTCCTGGCGCTTTTCTGGAGCAAGTGAAGGTTCGCGCGGGGAGTAACGGAGCCGTATGCTCAGAGAGTACGCGATGGCCACGGAAGGACACCAGGCGAGGTTCTCGCGAGAACCTCGGAGCAAGGGGGCGGTTCCAGAGAGTATGCCGCCCGGAACCGGGTTCGGGACGGCATGTCGGTCGTGTGTCGGTGGACGACTCAGGATGCCAGGCAGGGACATGGGATTGAGGATTCGCGCATGGCTGTGCGACATGCGCTCGTCCAACAACATCCAGCCGCCTTCTGGCCGCGAAGGTCGCCGAATGACGCGACATGTGGCGACAGGGCATGTCCTGCATCCCGATGCGTGGGGTGTGAAGAACAGCGCCGCTCGGGCGTCAGGAAGCGAAAGGCCTCTGCATCCATGATGTGGGATTGAAAACCGTGCGGGATCAACGGCATAGCCCGAGCGGCGCATGAGCGGCAGCGCCCGGAACGGGCCTGGCGCGAGGTGCTGGACAATCGGAAAGTCGCAGGAGGGTGGTCGTTTGTCGCCACCTGACCCGCAGTACGACCGATACACGCGCGATACAGTGCGCCGTGGAAAGGCGCCATTCCCTAGCGGGTGCGAATCCCGCCCGGCAACTGTCGCTCCAGCCGGTAGCAATCGGAGCGGGTGATGGAGGCAACGACATGGCCTGAAGCACTCCGAT
>JAJEFO010000014.1 GCA_022820365.1 Silicimonas sp. | reverse complement strand
TTCATGCCCTGGCGCAGGGTCGGATACGGGTTTCGCCTCCTGTTTGACAAGGAGACCGTCGGCCAAGGCGAGGTCAAGCCGTTCAATGCCCTGATGACGGCATTGTCGGCAACGGTCGGCACCGGGAACATTGCAGGAGTGGCAACAGCGATCGCGCTGGGCGGTCCGGGAGCGATCTTCTACATGTGGCTGATTGCCCTTTTTGGCATGGCGACCAAGTATGCAGAGGCTGTCTGCGCGGTGACCTACCGCGAAGTGGACGCAACCGGCAAGTATGTCGGCGGACCCATGTACTATCTGCGCAATGGCGTTGGCGAATTTGCCCCAGAACTCGGCAAGTGGCTTGGCATCGCCTTTGCGGTCTTCGGGGCGATTGCCGCGTTCGGCATCGGCAATGCGGTTCAGGTCAACTCGATGGCCGCCGCCCTTGGCAGCAGCTTCAACGTGCCGACATGGATTACGGGAATTGTCGTCGCCGCGCTGGCGGGATTTGTCATCATCGGCGGAATCAGCCGGATCGGCGAAGTGGCGGGCAAGCTCGTTCCGGCGATGATCGTGCTCTATGTCGGGGCGGCGCTCCTGATCATCGTCATCAACATCACGGAAGTGCCTTCGGCCATCGGGATGATCTTCACCCATGCATTCACGCCAGCGGCCGCGACCGGCGGGTTTGCTGGCGCTGCCGTGGCGGCGGCAATCCGCTTCGGCGTGGCCCGGGGCGTGTTCTCCAACGAGTCAGGGCTGGGCTCGGCAGCCATTGCCCATGCGGCGGCACAGACGAACAGCCCCGTCAGGCAGGGTGTCATCGCGATGCTCGGAACCTTCATCGACACCATCATTGTCTGCACGATGACGGCCCTAGTCATCCTGACCTCGGGCGCATGGACCTTGACCGGCGCCGATGGCGGCGGGCTGACCGGTGCGGTTCTCACCTCGACCAGCTACGAGACGTCGATTGCCGGCGGCCAGTATATCGTAACGGTTGCGCTTGCGGTGTTTGCGTTCACGACGATTCTCGGCTGGTCGTATTACGGGGAGCGTTGCTGGCAGTACCTGTTCAGCGAGAGGAGCCTTCTCGTCTACCGAGTGCTCTGGATCCTGGCGGCGCTTTCGTTTGCGAACGTCAAGGTTGATCTTGTGTGGAACCTTTCAGACACGTTGAACGGGCTGATGGCGATTCCCAACCTGATCGGCCTGATTCTGCTGGCGCCAATGGTGTTCAAGGTGACGCGCCGTTACTTCGAGGACGAG
This sequence comes from Silicimonas sp., assembly GCA_022820365.1. Classification (GTDB taxonomy): domain Bacteria; phylum Pseudomonadota; class Alphaproteobacteria; order Rhodobacterales; family Rhodobacteraceae; genus JAJEFO01. The sequence continues at coordinate 11,194 of JAJEFO010000014.1, read as the reverse complement.
GGAATGCCGCTGGCGAGTCCGCTCAAGAAGGCCTGACCGCAGCGGGACTGTGCACGGCGGGCAGAAGGCCTGTGTGCTGGGCCGAGCGCAGGCTCCGTCATGTGCCTTGGTGACATGCGTGACATCCACGCAATGAACCGGGGCGCGTGACGTTGCCGGTCGAAACGCGGCTTGATCGAGTGCCCCGCCCTGACAGGCGCGGGCACCAGAATTCCATTCTCGTGGCAACGCAGGTGATTGGGTCTCATCCCGCTTCCATCGACACGGAAGTGACTGCACGACAAGCATGTTGCATGACGTGAGTGCGACATCGGGACGGACTTGCCGGCCCCCCGTTGCGCGCCGCGAACGGCTGTCGGCCGGGGCTGGTGAAGACGAATGTTGGGATTTTCGCGGAGATCTTCGTGAAGGGGGACGGGACGTCAATCCGCCCTCCCTCACGCGGAGTTCCGGCTGCCGGTACCAGAGCGGAAGAGATGCCTTCGAACCGTCCCATGCTGCCGTCGGCTTCATCGAGCCTGACGACGCTGCGGCCGAGGGCACGGCGCGAGTTTCCGCTCCGGCCCGAGACTCTGGGAAATTGCGATCGCCGTGCTCATGGTGCCGCCTCCTCCATGCCGGTTTGCAAAATTCGGCGACCGGAAGACTCTCCCCGGACATCCCGGCCGCCGCCCGTTCCTGGCTCCCGGTCGCTTCGCGGCGCGCGGCGGGTCGACGGCACGTGCGCCGGAAATCGGACGCCGAGTGGCACGAGCTTGAAACGACGTGGAATCGACGGGACTAAGGCCCGAAGGGGGCCGGAAGCCGGGTGTGCGGAAAGGTAGTCAAGGACGGAGGTTCAAGGAATGGGGCCGCGTGCCCGCCAAGGAGGTCATGGGCGTGGCCCTGATCGATCGACCGGTCAATCTCCGCCACATCGTCAGCATCCCGGGGAACGTCTGCGGGATGCGGGACCGCCAGATCCTGCTGCGGGCCGGCCCGGGACGGCACCGCGTGGAGGACGGATCATGACCAGCGGCGAAGACAGGGACGGCTTGGGTGCGGGCCGGCTGCCCAAGACCCTGCCGGAACCAGCATCCGAGCACCCTGCCCCGGGGGACCGGGCTCGCGCCAAGCTGTTGCATTTTCGTTTGCCGGACTGATGGAAGTTCGCCGGGCATTGACATCTTTCGGCACCGGCTACAGTTGAAAGGACATGGAATTCGGTCACATGAACGCACGGGGTCGAGGCGACATCGCAGGACGGTCGCCAGTCAGGATGTTCGACATCGGGCGCGCAGCAACGGTGCATGCCATTTCGGCACACCGCCGTGGCGAGATCTTGGCCGTGCCTCGCAGGTTCCAGAGTGCGGTTTCCCGACTTGCGGTCGTGGCGACCCTTGCTTCGATGTCGCTGTGTCCGGGAGTTGCAGGCGCGGACGACTTCTATCTGCGGGGCGGCCTCGGACTTGACTGGTCCCGCGACGCGGCCTTCACCGACATCGACTGCTCAAGCACCGTGCCGGCGGCACTGTACGGTTGCGGAACGGACAGTGACGGAGCACCCCGTCGCTCGCTCGGCGACTTCGGGAGGATGGCCGTGCTGGAACTCGGGCTCGGTTACGCAACCGAAGGCACGATGCGCTACGAGTTGATGCTGGAACACCGACCAAGCTTCAGCTTCGAGGGACGCGCCAACTTTCTGGCGCCGGACCGGCAGCAGTCGGTGGCCGCAGACATCTCGTCGGTGTCCGGCATGCTGGCGGCGTTTGCCGACTTTCCCGAGCCTGGATCGGACGGGCGGGCGGCGATCACGCCGTACGTTGGAACGGGCATCGGAGCCGTGCGCCACCGGATCGGCACAACCACCATGACGTTCCCGGCGACGGCGACGAGCGTGCGGGGCGGGAGCCGGACGGACCTGACCTGGATGGTGACCGCTGGAGTCACGCTGCCGCTTAACGAGCGGCTTGGCCTGGACATGGCGTGGCGCTACACCGATCTTGGCGAGGTCCGCACCGGGAGGGGCGAAGGTGGAGTGACCTGGCACGACGGCAGCCGCGAACCGATCGCGCTTGACCTGGCTCCCTCGCGGGCGCGCATCCGGAGCCACGGTTTCCGGGTGGCGCTGCGGTACTCCTTCTGAGATCCTTTGCGGAAGTCTCAGCATTCGGCGTGACCCGGCATCGCGAATGCAGGGAGCAAGGCACGAGAGTCCCGGACGCAGACCGGCAAGTCCGCTCGGCGACGAGACAAGGACAGCTGTTGCGTCCTGAAAAACTGGGAATCGTCACGCCGAAGTGCTCCGCCCGCATCGCGGTCAAGAAGTGCCGCATGCCTCATTCGAGTTGCAGCGGGGTGGAGTCGATGCGATTGCAATCCGAAAAGGGCCCGAAGCGGGGAGCGCGGAAAGGTCTGCGAAGGCCGGACCGTTGGTCGGCCGGCGACAGAGGGCATCACGAAAGACGCAAGAAGATCGTGAAAAAACGACAAATTGCCACCAGACAAACGAAAGCGTCCATTCGGGTCGCGGCCCCGCTCATGGGGAAGCGCGACCGGACCCGAACGTGTGCTGACCCGCCGTTGCTTCCATCCGGCAGGGATGGCGGCGGGTCAGGTGCATTCGGCCACGGCAGGCCCGAGGCGTCAATCCGGTTTCGGGCGCAGCAGCCTATGAACGGCGGTCCGCACCGGATACGGGCATGCGCATGGAACGCGGAAACGCGACTTGAGAGTGTCGGCGGAGGAGCGGCTTGATTCAGAGCGTGCGGAAAAGTCAGCAAATGCCGAGCCTTCGGTCGACGGGATGGCTGGCGGCCCACGACATTGCACAATTAGCAAGGAGGTGATGGAAGCGATGAAATGGTCGGAGACAATTCGTGCAGATCGTATGGGGGCAAGCATCAGTGATCAAACGGGCTTGGTCATGGCGGGAACCTGTCTCAAGTGACAAGATGCTTATCCGGTCGCCAAGCCAGTTTCCTTGTCCTTGATCAAGGACTGGCTGGAACCAGCGTCTCTTTCGTGCATGCCCTGTTCTCCAAGGAGCCAGCGCATGCGGCACCGGTCGGTCTCCGCCGCATCAATCTTCTCGATGAAAGCCCAGGTGCGGGCACAGGAAAGCATGGAACTCGGGAAGGAAACGTGCGACATTGACTTGTCTCCGATGATGTCACCTTCGCATAGACAAGCCCTTCGGCCAGCTTCATGCAAGCTTGTTGAGGGGCACCCGTCCAAAACCCTCAGAAAGTACGAGCGGAAACGACCGGTATCCCGTCAGAATTCTTGAAGACTCTCAGCTTGCAGAAGATGCGCGAGGAACAGATGTCGACGATCAACCTGCCGGCCACCTTCGCGCAGCGGCACCAGTCGTCGCGATCAGGGATGCGCGATCCGATGGGAAGCAACCGGTTCGCATCTTCGGCGCAAGGCTTCAAGACTTGGTGTGATCCCTTGCTGCCCCAAGGCCTCCCGGTGTCTGGCGTAGCGCGTATTTGAGCACGGCAAAGCCGACAATGGCCGAGAAAACCGAGCCGAGCAGGACGCCGAGGCGCACCTGGTCGAGCCGTTCGGCAGCCTCGAATGCCAGGGTCCCGATAAAGAGGCTCATGGTGAAACCAACGCCCGCGAGACAGGCGACACCGTAGACCTGCAGCCAGTTCGTGCCGTAAGGCAAGCGGCAGAGACCAGCCCTGACACCCAGCCATGAGAAAGCCAGAACACCCGCCTGATTGCCGATGAACAAGCCAAGCGCAATGCCGAGCGGGAGAGGCGCTGCGAATGCACTCAGCACGAGTCCCTGAAGGGAAACGCCCGCATTGGCGAAGGCAAACAGCGGAAGCACGAGAAGCGCCACCCAAGGGTGCAGGTCGTGTTCCGCAACCTTGAGCGGAGATGTGCCGTCCCTGGTCCGGATGGGGATCATCAAGGCAACCAGCACGCCTGCGAGGGTCGCGTGAACACCCGACTTGAGCACTGCCGCCCACATCACGATCCCGACGAGCACGTACGGCGTGATCCGTTGGACGCCAGCACAGTTCAGCGCGAGCAGCGCGAACCATCCAGCCGCCGCGATCGAAAGCGCCGCAAGCGATACGCCGTCCGTATAGAAGGCGGCGATGATGACGATGGCCGCAAGATCGTCAATGATGGCCACGGCGAGCAGAAAGATCTTGAGCGTCACGGGCACGACGCGTCCCATCAGCGCCAAGATGCCGAGCGCAAAGGCAATGTCGGTAGCCGCCGGAATCGCCCAGCCACGGATGGTTTCAGGTGAGCCAAGGTTGATTCCCGCGTACACCAGCGCCGGGACCGCAATGCCTCCGGTGGCCGCGATGAGCGGCAGTGCCGCCCGATCCATGCTCGACAGGTGGCCCTCTAGGATTTCGCGCTTGATCTCGAGGCCGACCAGAAAGAAGAAGACAGCCATCAAGCCATCGTTCACCCACAGGAGCAAGGGCTTTGCGATGGTGAACGTTCCGAGCTGCACCTTGATCGGGAGATCGAGGAAAGTCGCGTAGGCCGGTGCAAGCGGCGAGTTGCTGATCACGAGTGCGGCGAGGGCGGCGAGCATTAACAGCACACTTGGCGCGGCCTCGCTCGCGAAAAGCTGCATGACAGGAGATTGCTGGCTGTCGTTTTGCATGTGTCGGCGCTTTCCTCTCTCGGTCGGGAGTTCATTGCACATATATGAGCGTTTGCCCGCAGCCCAAGTCCGCCGCGCCGCGCGCACATGGTCAATTTCGTCTCGGGCGCAAGCGCGTGCCGGAGCCGGCGAGTTGGCCGGGGCCGTAGGCAAGTCGCCGACCGGCGCTGTCGGCCCTATTTGACCGGGCTCGGCCCAACCGCCGTCCGCCCACAGATTCGTCACCTGCGGCGCCTTCTCCAGAGCATCTCCGGGATGACGTCCGGAGCGCCGTCCCGGTCCTGCACCGAGGCCTCGTGAACCGCGCTAACGATCGGGATCTCCTCCACGTCCGCCGTGACGTGTCGCCTGATCCTCTTTGCGGCGTCGTGCCCCGATGGCCCGCCGCTCTGCGTCGCCTTCACCGACCGGCTGTCGATCGCGGCCGCCGTCGGCTCCTGCGAACGGTCCGCAAGATAGCGCGCGCGGGCTCGGAGGGCGTCCAGCATCCGTTCCGAAACGCCCGTGCGGCACCACTCGCAGAAACGGTTCTGGATAGACGCGGACGGCGGAAATCGCTTGGGAACCGCCCGCCACTGGCATCCCGTCCCAAGCATGGACCGGATCCCGTGAAGACCTCCCGCATGTTGAGCACCCGGGGGCGCCCCATTCCTGAAGGGGGCGGGACGAGCGGTTCGATGACGGACCATTCGGCATCCGTCAACACAGGAGCCCCCATGGATGGCGAAGGCCGGCTTCCCGCGGAGTTCCACGCGGTCGGCCACCAGCGATTGTGCCGGATGGTCCCGAAAGGACGCATCGGAGCGCAGGTCGCTGTCAACGTCATCCCTTCCCGGCAGAACCGCGGGCGCGACATGGATGAACCTGCGGCCCGTTTTCCAAGGCGCACGGCCAGCCACATTGGACGGCAGACGGATCGCGCACCTTGAAATGACGTGTGCCGTGCTCGGCGCAGGTTCGAAAGGAATTGCAAAGCCGCTGAAATTGAGGCCTTGTTCACGGACTAAGTCTCAATCCATGGAGCATGTCATGAACAGTCCTCGGACCAGTGAAGAAGGGCCTTCCCAAGACCCTGATTTCCAGACGGATTTCGAACTTGGGCAAGACAACATCCGGCCGTTCGGCCTCGACATTCACAACCCGGTCTTCCTGATCTCGGGCCTGGTGATCATCGCCTTCGTGCTTCTGTCACTGGCGAATCAGGAGGCGTCGGCCGCGTTCTTCGGCTGGCTCCGGCCTCTTCTGACCAGAGAATTCGACTGGTTCCTGGTGATTTCGGTCGACATAATGCTCGTTTTCTGCCTGGCGCTCATCTTCCTGCCGGTCGGTTCGGTCCGGATCGGCGGCAAGGACGCCGCGCCGGACTATTCCTATCCCGGCTGGATCGCGATGATGTTCGCCGCAGGCATGGGCATCGGGCTCCTGTTCTTCGGCGTGCTTGAGCCGGTGTACTTCACCTTTTCGGAAGGCGGCAACGCCCGGCCGCTCAACATCGACACAAGCGAGCCCGGCAACGAATATGCCGGCATTGTCGGGACCGTCCACCACTGGGGCCTTGCCGGCTGGTGCGTCTACGCGGTTGTCGGTTTGACGCTGGCGATCTTCGCCTACAACAAGGGGATGCCGATGACGCTCCGTTCAGCATTCTATCCCATTCTCGGAGAACGGGTCTGGGGATGGTGGGGCCACGCGATCGACACGCTTGCGGTCTTCGCGACACTCTTCGGCCTGACGACGTCGCTCGGCCTTGGCGCGCAACAGGTGGCCTTCGGCCTCAACGTGATCGCCGGCATCGAGCCGTCCAGCACGCTGGTCGTCCTGCTGATCATCGGCATCACGGCCATCGCGCTCGGATCGGTGCTTTTGGGCATGGACAAGGGGGTCAAGCGGCTCTCCGAGATCAACATGGTGATCGCCGTTGCGCTCCTCGTCTTCGTGTTCCTCGTGACGGGGGCGGTGGCGGCAGTGACGCGCTATTTCAGCGTCATGATCGACTATGTGGCACTCCTGCCGGCGCTGTCGAACCCGTTCGGGCGCGAGGACACGAGCTTCCTGCACGGCTGGACGACATTCTACTGGGCGTGGTGGATCGCGTGGTCGCCTTTCGTCGGCATGTTCATCGCACGCATCTCCAAGGGCCGCACGGTGCGTGAATTCGTTCTTTGCTCGCTGATCGCGCCGACGCTGGTTTGTGCGTTCTGGATGTCGACCTTTGGCGGTGCGGCCATCGACATGCTGAACGCAGGCGGTGCGGACGGCGTTCGTGCCACCGTGATCGACAGCTACAAGCCGGAAGGGGCGCTGTTCGGCTTCCTGAAGGAACTGCCGCTCAGCGGCATCGTCTCGCCCATAGCACTGGTCTTGATCGTGATCTTCTTCGTCACGTCCTCCGACAGCGGCAGTTTGGTGATCGACACGATCACGGCCGGTGGCAAGATGGACGCGCCGGTGTCGCAGCGGGTGTTCTGGTGCACGCTCGAAGGGCTGGTCGCCATCGCGCTGCTTCTTGGCGGCGGTCTTGTCGCGCTGCAGGGTGCGGCCGTCTCTACCGGCATACCCTTCACCATCGTGCTGCTGCTCATGTGCTGGTGCGTCTACGCTGCGCTCCGCACCGAAGAGCGCTAGGAAACCGAAGGGCCGGGGGCATCTCCGGCCCTTTCATTCTGGAAGAGTGCTGCGGAACGGATGAAGCGCGGTGCCACACGGCACGTCGGCGATGGTGTGCGCCGGAAGTCGTGAATGACGCAGTTCCCGGCTTCGGTGACAGGCGGCATCCCGTACGACCCAAGCGGATCACTGCCGACGGCTGCGGCCAGTTGGCCCGGCTTGGTCAATGGCACTATGAACCCGTGCCGGTCGGAGCCTTCCGATCCGGGAATTGTCACTTGCGGCAGCTCCCTGGGTTGAATGGCCTGGTTGTCGCCAGAACGATCTTCATGAGTCATTCGGTCTGGATCCCATCATCAAAGGCGATGTCAATTGTCGACTTGTCGCCTCCGGACCGTCGATGTTCCAGCCGTGTCCCCCCGAATGCAGAGCTTTCAATGGGGCTCATGTTCCTATGCCTTGCGTTCGTGTCGATCCCGAGACCGGCATGAGAGTTCAAGAATTCAATTGTCTTCCTCAGGTGGGCAAGGTCGAACTCACCGGTGTGCAGTACGGCGATTTCAGGCGGGTACCGCCATCTTTTGACCTCTCCCGCCTCTCCAGCGAGAATCCTCCTGGCGTCGTCCAGTTCGCCGTCCTAGGACAGAGCCGGTGACGGAAACTGGTTTGAAAGGCACACAAGGATGCAACAAAGGAAAATGCGCAATCTGGATCCGATTCCTTTCCGTTCGCGTGAGCGCGGGCATGCCTGGCAGGCCGCCATGATCAAGAGTTGAACCGGCACGCGAACTGACGCATTCACCCGGTCCAGTGGCGCGGGTGTCCGGTGTCGACATGCACGAAGCCGGAATAGAGGCCGACGCCGCCCAGCCCCGTCCGCCGCGCCGCCCTGGCCAGGCGCGAAGGCCGCAGCCCCGGCAGCGAGATGTCCGCCGCCTTCGAGCGCAGGTGCAGCGAGTTCGCGGCCGCCCCCTTGCCCGCGCGGCGCAGCATCTCGTTGGTCTTCCTTGTCCGGAACCCGGAATGCAGAAGTATCTCGCCCTCGTGACCCTCAAGGACCGCCGCGTGGCGAAGACGGGCCAGGAACCGCAGCAGGTCGGGATCGACGGGCATCGAGCGGCCTTCGCGCCAGTCGCGCATGAACCATTCCAGGCGGCGCGCCTCGTCCGGGTTCAGACGGCCCCACCGCTCGAACCGGGAGGACAGGACCTCCCCTGTCTGCACGTGACGCAGCAGGAGGAAGGGCTCCGGATCTGGATCCGGCAGCCCAGCGGCCCTTGCGCCGGCCGCGAGGCCGGACAGGAGCCCGGCGACCGCGCCAAGCACCACGGCGCGGCGTCTCATCGGCCGTGCCCGGCCCGCACGGCCATGGTGCCTGACGGCACCATCCTGCTTTCGCTCATCCTGCATCTGCTCGCTTGCCTGTGCCGCCGTTCCGGCGGTCGCTGGGGCGAAGAGGTGGCACCGACCCTTCCGAAGCGCAAGCCAATTGCGCATCCGATGCGAATTTCGTGACCAATGCGAGCCGGAGCGGGTTCCAGAAGGAAACAGACTGCGGCCCGCATGCATGAGCATCATCGATCCGCCCCCCAATGTGCCGATCATTGCCGTCCGGGCCGGCCTGTGTCAAGCCAGCCTGTCGCGGGCGCAGGCACCTCGCGCACTCTTGCCGGGACGGACCCGAGGCTGCCATTCGATCGAGATGGAAAGGGGGGCCGGTCGCCATCCGACAGAAAATCCCGGCCCCGCCGCTCTGCGAAAGCGGCTCGCGGAGAAGGCACATGGAGAGACCCTCGCCAGGAGCGAACGCAGCAAGCCACCACGTGCTGCCGATGTCAAGACGGCCCCGGACATGCGAAGCCGTTCGCCACGGGAATGGTCGGCGGGCATCCGGTCCTTTCACGACCGGAGGACGCCGGGCGGATGCCGATGACGACAACGACGATCAAGCGCCCTGACGCCGCCGCGTGGGCCTCGCAGGTCATGTCCGAGAACGGAAAGGCCTGGCGGCAAGGCGTCAGGTCCTTGAGGGCAGCCGCGAAGATAGGTGGACTTCGCCAGCCGACCGATCTTTCCGGTACCCGGCTCAGACTCGCCGATTCTGTCCCGATCCTTTGCGGGACTGCCTTGAAGATGGCGTTTCTCGTGCCGCTCAGAGCCGTGTCCGCGCCTGACTGGACGCGAGCGGAACGTGAGAGCCGCCTCGGGGCAGCGAAAGCAGGCATTTCGCCCTCAGGAGCAGCCGGCGAGTTGACATAATCGGGCACTGGCGACTATCTCGCCCGGGCCAGCCGGTCCGGCAGCGTCGCATGCTCCACATTCTCCGCTGCCGGAACAGGCCAACCACCGGTCGCCCGCGCCGGGGCACAAGCGGGCGCTTTCCCGAAGGGACGGGGTTCCGGCCAATGGCGTCTTGGGAAAACTCGATTTTGCAAGACGCCGTGCCCGCCGACGATGACGTCCGGGTTCGGCCCTCTCGGGGTTTCACGACCGAACCGCAGCTGCAATCCGAGGAACCAGCTCCCTTGCGTCACACGGCTGTCCTGTTCGTCGGGTCCGGGTGCCCGGGACGTGCCCATGCAGCCAAACCCGCGCAACCATCGGGCCGAAGGGGCGGCCCCCATCCCGATTCGTTCCTGCATCGAACGCGGGGCCGCAAGCGACGTCTTTCACGTGTGGGGCTTGGGGGCAATGCGGGTCGCGGCGATGCTGGCCGACATGGCCGCTTGTGCAAGCGGGTGCCGCGACCCGGACCCGCTGCCTGAAGACCTCGGGCGAGGCGCAAGCAGCGAGCCGATTCGTGACATTTCACGCCAGAGCCGGGTGGTCAACGTGCAGGAAGGTGGGCTCGAATATCGAGCCGTTGCCGACCCCCCGGCCGTAGCGCCCAGTGGCGGAGCCACCGGGAGATAGACCTCGCGGGGGCGGGCGCCATGCATGGCGGGCACCCTGCATCCAGGTCCGGCACGGCGGCGTGTTCCCGGACGGCCTGGCAAGGCGAACGGCAGCCTCGGGGCTGCCTGAGGCGGCGAATCCGCCGCGCCGCCCCTGATGCCGGAGGCCTTGCCTTGCCAGATCGATTCTGCGCGCGCTTTCGCTCGACCGGAAGGCTGCGTTCAGGACGGCAATTTCGAATCAAGGCTCGATCCGGGACCCGGCGAAAGAACCCGGATGCATCCTCAACTCGCTCGGGTTGTCAGATTCCGGTCCTGACGCTAGGGTGCGCGTCGTTGGATGAAGTCACGGAGAGAGTGCCATGCCTGCCCAGATTCGCGTGGTGCGGCCTGAAATGACCGAAATCATCGAGCCGGCGATCCGCAAGCGTTACGCATACCCGCGCCACGCCCTTGCGTTCGATGTTCCCGCCGTCGCGGGCAGTTCAACGTCCCGCAGCGCCGACGCCGTGGCGGTTGGCCTGACGTGGGAGACCGGGCACGTCGTGACCGGTCTCCAGTTCGGGTCCAGCCGCGGGGAGCTGGACGACGCGCTGCGCGACTCGGCGGACGCGGTCAGGCAGTACTGCGACTACTGGTATCTTGTCATCCCGGAACCGTTCGTCGAGCGGGCCGAAATGCCTGACGACTGGGGTCTCATGTCGGTTGCCTGGAAGGGCGGAGTCCGGCTTGTGAAGCAGGCGCCCGAGCTGCCGCGCCTGCCGTGGCCGCGTGAATTCGTCGCCGGATTCGCGAAGGCGGCTTGTCGGCCATGAACGAAGGCGTTCGGGTTCCGGTGATGGAGACTGATGCGGGTGATGCCGGAGTGACGCATTCCCGAGGGAACCAGGAGGCTTTCTGCCGTGCAGCCCGGCAAGTCGCCGCGTTCGGCGCCAGCGACCCGAACGCTTTTCACGCTTTCATCGACCGAAAGCCGCCATTCGCGCCCTCGTGATGCCAGCGGATTGATCGAATCTGATTGCGGTGCGATTACGACGCCATGACGAAAACTCTTAACTGTTTGATAAAA
>JAJEFO010000059.1 GCA_022820365.1 Silicimonas sp. | reverse complement strand
CGGCCACCGCCACAAGGCGATGGAGAATGTTCCGTGCCGCGTTGACATCGCGGCAACTTTGCGGACCTTGTGCGCTACATTCCCGCCGGCACTCGCAGCCTTGCGGTTCAGTTGTTGAATGCACCTGACCCTCTCCCGCGCATAATGCACGGGCAGAACGAAAGCGCAACACTTTTCCTTCATGCCTTTCAGTAAAGTATGTAATCCCCATTTCTTTCTGTTCTGCCAAGGCCCGAAACTGAACCTCCTCGCCGGGCTCTCATGATTGACACAGAAGCGAATCCCGCGCAACCTTAATGGACGATTGTCCATTAGGGCGGCATCGGGGGACACGTGGCGCGGCCAAGAAGCGAGACGGCAACGGGATGGATCCAGGCCGCACCGGCGACGGCCTATGTCGGCTTTCTCGTCGCGGCACCGCTGGTCATTCTTGTGGCCTATTCGCTTTGGACACAGACCTATGTGTCCATCGACCGGACCCTGACATTCGCCAACTATGCCGAGGCGTTCACCGACCCGCTGGTTCGGCACCTGTTGCTCCGCTCGGTCCTGATCGCCGCGGCTGTCACGCTGGCCACCGTCGCGCTGGCCTATCCGATCGCTTACTTCATCGCGGTGAAGGCGCGCAGGAAGACCTTATGGCTCTTGCTGATCACCATTCCTTTCTGGTCCAGCTACCTGCTGCGGGTCTTTGCGTGGAAGCTGATACTTGGATTTAACGGCGTGATGAACTCTGCCTTTCTGGCGCTTGGGGTGATCGAGGAACCGCTGACCTTTCTGCTTTATAACGAATTCGCGGTGGTGCTGACGCTCGCCCATGCCTGGGCGCCCTTCGCCATCCTGCCGATCTTCGTGTCGCTGCAAAAGATCGACCCCAGCCTGCTGGAGGCTGCCACCGATCTGGGCTCTGGCCCGTGGGAGGCGTTTTGCCGCGTGACTCTGCCGCTGACGACCCCGGGCATCATCGCGGCCTGCCTGATCATCTTCATCCCCACGGTGGGCGACTATGTGACCCCGTCGCTGGTTGGCGGTTCGGACGGCAAGATGATTGCAAATCTGATCCAGGTGCAGTTCGGCGCTGCGAATGACTGGCCGCTGGGGGCCACGCTGTCGCTGCTGTCCATGCTGGTGGTGGGCTTTGTCGCCATTGTCTTTGTCCTGACGGCCAACGGGTTGGGGAGACGGATCAGATGAGGCGACCCTCGGGCCTGACGGCGTATGCTTTTCTGTACCTGGCATTCCTCTACCTGCCGGTTTTGTTCCTGCCGCTCTTTTCCTTCAACTCGGGCACCATCGTGGCCTTTCCGATCAAGGGCTGGACGCTTGACTGGTACCGGCAGTTGGGCGCACAGGACACGCTGATCCAGGCGCTGGCAAACAGCCTGATGGTGGGGATGGTCTCGGCGCTCATGTCAACCGCGATGGGGCTATTCGCGGCGCGGGCCTATACCCGCTACCGATTCCAGGGCAGCGCCGCCTCCGAGGGGTTGGTGATGCTGCCGCTGGTGGTGCCGGGGATCATCGTGGCGTCTTCGATGCTGGTGCTCTTCATCTCGCTGGGGCTGAAACCGTCGCTGACGGCGGTGATCCTGGGCCATACCTTCCTTGCACTTCCCTTTGCGGTATCGATCCTGAAATCCGCCTTTGACGACTTCGATGTCTCGCTGGAAGAGGCGGCCCGTGATCTGGGCTCGGGCGTCATCGAGACCTTTTGGCGCGTGACATTGCCGGTGATCGCGCCAGGAATCGTCGCTAGCATCCTCGTCACCTTCACCGTCAGCTTCGACGAATTCGTGCTGGCCTTCTTCCTTTCGGGCAACCGGCCGACCCTGCCGGTCTACATCTGGAGCCAGATCCGCTTCCCGGCCAAGTTGCCCAACACGCTGGCGCTCGGCTCACTCCTGCTGCTTGCGTCAATTCTGCTGCTGGTGGTCGCCGAGTATTTCCGCCGCCGTGCGACCAAATCGCGTGTCTGAGGCCGAACATGACCGACACCCCCATCATCTCGCTTTCCAATGTCGGCAAGTCCTTTGGCAGCTTTCAGGCCGTGTCGGCCATGTCGTTGGAGCTGAAAGAGGGAGAGTTCTTTTCCCTGCTCGGGCCGTCGGGTTGCGGCAAGACCACGGCGCTCAGGATGATTGCGGGGTTTCAAGAGCCTACCCAAGGCCGGGTCGAGATCGACGGGCGCGACATGGCCGGCATCCCGGCCAACCGCCGCCCCACGAACATGGTGTTTCAGAGCTACGCGATCTTTCCGCATCGGAATGTGGGCGACAACGTGGCTTACGGGCTGCGCAGCCAGAAGGTGCCCAAGCCAGAGATCGCCGCCCGCGTGGCCGAAGCGCTGGAAATGGTTGAGCTGGGCGGGCTGGAAAGGCGTGGCGCGACAGAGCTTTCGGGCGGTCAGCGGCAGCGCGTGGCCTTGGCCCGCGCCCTGGTCATGCGGCCGCGGGTGCTGCTGCTGGATGAACCGCTGTCGGCGCTCGACAAGAAACTGCGGGAACAGATGCAGTTCGAGATGCGCCATCTTCAGCGCAGCCTGGGCATCACCTTTGTCATGGTAACCCATGACCAGTACGAGGCGATGACCATGTCCGACCGGATCGGCGTGATGTTCGACGGGCGGCTGGTGCAGGTGGATGACCCTGCAACGCTCTATGCCCGGCCCTGCAACAGCAAGGTGGCCTCATTCATTGGCGAGATGAATTTCATCCCTGGCGAGGTGACGGCGGAAAGCTCCGGAAAACTCTCTGTCACCGCCGCCGGGTTCGGCGCGCTTGCGATCCCGGCAAATCCCAATGTCGAAACCCCGGGCAAATCGGCGATGCTCGGCATCCGCCCCGAACAGCTTGAAATCGCCAAGGCGCAGCCGGCCGACTATGACGCCACGGTTCGGGGCACGGTCAGCGACGTTGCCTTTTACGGCGAAAACGTCCACTACCACGTGCAGGTCGACGGCATCGACCGCCCGGTCGCGGTGTCGGTGCCGAACTATTTTCACACTGTCGATTACCGGCAAGGGGACCAGGTCTGGCTGGGGCTCTTGGGGGACTCGGTGATCGATCTTGGACAACAGGATCAATGAGTTCAAATCAGGGAGGAAAAACATGAGATTTGGAACCTTCGGGGCTTGGGCCCTTTCGACCACGCTTGCCGCCGGCATGGCGGTGGCCGATGCCGATACGCTGACTGTCTTCGACTGGTCCGGGTACGAGGACCCGGGCTTTTTCGGCACCTATGTGGAAGCCCATGGCGGCTCTCCCAGCTACACGTTCTTTGGTAGCCAGGAAGAGGCGTTCACCAAGCTGCATTCGGGCTTTAGCGTAGATCTGGCGCATCCCTGCTCTGACGCGGTGCGCAAGTGGCGCGCGGCGGGGCTGTTGCAGCCGCTGGACACGTCAAAGCTGAAACACTGGGACGCGCTGCTGCCTCAGATCAAGAATGTTGATGGGATCGAGATTGACGGCCAGGTCTGGATGATGCCCTTTGAATGGGGCAATACTGGGCTGATCTACCGCACAGACATGATCAGCGACGAGGATATCTCGCTGCAGCTGATGGCCGACCCGGCCTATGCCGGCAAGGTGTCGCTGGCCGATGCCGCCTCGAACGCCTATGCGCTGGCCGCGCTGGCGACCGGGAATGCAGCGAACTACACCGACATGACGGATGAGCAGTTCAAGGAAGCGTCGGATTTCCTGCGCAAGGTGCACCCCAATGTGCGCTTTTACTGGACCGATGCCGGGCAGCTCGATCAGGCCATGGCCTCGGGAGAGCTGGTCATGGGCTGGGCCTGGAACCAGTCGGAACTGAACCTGATCTGGAACGAAACCCCGGCCAAGATGATGCGCGACGTGACAAAGGGCATCGCAACCTGGGTCTGCGGCTACGTGCACATGAAATCCTCGACCACGTCGGTGGATCAGGTCTATGACCTGTTGAACGCGCTCAGCGAGCCAGCCTCGGGAAAATATATCATCGAAAGCTGGGGCTACCCGCATGCCAATGCCGATGCCTACCCGATTTCCGATCAGGAAACCATCAAAGCCTACGGGTTCGACGATCCCAACGCGTTCTTCGAGGGTTCGCTGTTCTTCGATGCGGTCAACCCTGAACTTGAGGCAAAGATGCTGAAGGAATTCGAACGCATCAAAGCTGGCTTCTAGGCGCAAAATCATTCCCGGGGCGTCCATGCGCCCCGGCCTTCGCACGGAAAGACACGCAACCATGCAGGATGCGACCAGATATTCTGTCCTGTTCGAGCCGGTGAGGATCGGGCCGGTGATGGCCCGCAATCGGTTCTATCAGGTGCCCCACTGCAGCGGATTGGGCCATCTCCGCCCCCGGGCCGAGGCCGCCATGCGCGCGATGAAGGCAGAGGGCGGCTGGGCCGTGGTCTCGAACCAGGAGACCGAGATTCACCCCACTTCGGATCTGTCGCCCTATACAGAGGGGCGGCTTTGGGACGAACGCGACATTCCGGCGCTGCAATTGATGACCGAGGCGGTGCATGACAAGGGGGCACTCGCCGCCGTCGAACTGGTTCACAACGGCCCATTCGCGCTCAACCACCTGTCCCGCGTGCCGGTGCTGGCACCATCCGAGATGTCGGTGGCAGACGTCTTTCCCCGCCACGCCCGCGCGATGGACAAGTCCGACATCCGCGACTTGCGCCGCTGGCACCGCGATGCCGCGCTGCGCGCCCGCGACGCGGGATTCGACATCGTCTATGTCTATGCCGGCCACGGGCTGTCGATCACACAGCAATTCATGCAGCCGCATCTGAACACGCGCAGCGACGAATACGGTGGCAGCCTGGAAAACCGCGTGCGCCTGACCCGGGAACTGCTGGAAGACACGCGCGAAGCCGTGGGCGATACGTGCGCCGTGGCCTTCCGCTTTGCGGTGGACGAGATGCTGGGCAAGGACGGCATGCAGGCCGCGGAGGAGGGCCGCGCCGTGGTCGAGATGCTGGCGAATCTGCCCGATCTTTGGGACGTCAATGTCAGCGACTGGTCCAATGACAGCATCACCACGCGGTTTCAGCCCGAAGAAGGCCATCAGAACGACTATATCGACTTCGTCAAACAGGTGACGTCGAAACCCGTGGTCGGTGTCGGGCGGCTGACCTCGCCCGACATGATGGCCTCGATGGTCCGCAAGGGCATCGTCGATTTCATCGGCGCTGCGCGGCCCTCGATCGCCGACCCGTTTCTGCCCCGCAAGATCGAAGAAGGCCGGATCGACGATATCCGCGAGTGCATCGGCTGCAATATCTGCGTGTCGTCAGACTCGATCGCCATCCCCATCCGCTGCACCCAGAATCCGACGATGGGCGAGGAATGGCGCAGGGGTTGGCACCCTGAGATCATTCCGCCCAAGGGCAGCGAAACCGAGGCGCTGGTGATCGGCGCGGGGCCTGCCGGGCTGGAATGCGCCCTGTCGCTGGCGCGGCGGGGCTATGAGGTGACGCTGGCCGAAGCCTCTGACGCGGTCGGCGGGCGTGTGAAGAAAGAGGCCGCGCTGCCGGGCCTTGCCGCGTGGGCGCGCGTGGCCGACCACCGCGCCTATCGACTGAGCCAGATAACGAATGCGCGCCTTTTCCTGCAAAGCACGTTGCAAGCGGAAGAGGTGCTGGAGTTGGGTATTCCCAACGTATTTGTCGCGACCGGAGCATGGTGGATCACCACCGGAATTGGCCGCTCGACCCGCCGCACTCCACCGCGGATTGCCGCCGATGCCCAGGTGCTTACGCCCGACGACATCATGGCGGGTCGCTTGCCACAGTCGGGCCCGGTGATGATCTATGACGACGATCAGGGCTATCTTGCCGGGGTCCTGGCCGAAAAGATCGCCGCCGCCGGCCTGGCCACTTGCTTCGTCACACCGGCCAGCATCGTGTCGCCCTTCACCTCTCTGACTTTGGAGCAGCCCCGCGTGCAGCGCCGCCTGATCGAACTTGGCGTGGATATCCGATGCAATCGGACACTTGGTGCCGCCACAGCGGGTGCGGCCGTGCTGAACTGTGTTTTTTCCGGGCAAGAGACCCGGGTCGAGGCGGCCTGTATCGTCATGGTCACCGAACGCATGCGGCGAACGGAGCTCTACGATGCGCTGCTTGGCAAGCTCACCGGCACGCTGCAGCTGATCGGCGACGCGGCATCGCCCGGTCTGATCGCCGATGCGGTCTGGTCGGGCCACAATGCCGCGCGCAATTTCGAACGCCCCGCCGAAGAGACCTACGCGGACCAGTACATCCGAGAGCTTGTGTCCCTGTCCCCATGGGAGAAGGAATAAGATGAACGCCGAAAACAAGCGCGCCGGCGGGCGCGCCGCGCGGCGGGCGGCCCGCGAGGCCAGCACCGGGAACGAGGCGGTCCGCGCCGGGATCCCGGGTGGCCGCTATCAGCCGCTCTCGGACGCGGACATGCAGGCGATCCACCGCGCCGCGCTGCGCATTCTCGAACGCACCGGGCTTGGCGACAGTACCGAGGAACTGAACGCCTTGATGCTGCCCAAAGGCGCGGTGCTTAACGAATTTGGGCGGCTCTGCTTTCCCGCCGCACTGGTCGAGGATGTGCTGACCCAAACCGCCAGCGAGTTCATGGTCTATGCAAGGGGCGAGCGCGCCGGCCGGGACGACATGCATGTGACCGGCAAGTCCGTCTATTTCGTCAACTCCGGCACCGCCGTCACGACTTACGAGGCCGAGACCCAAAGCTACCGGCCGTCCACCCTGCGCGACATCTACAATTTCACCCGGCTGGTCGACCGGCTCGACAATATTCACATGCTGGGAGACACGGTGCTGGCCACCGATGTGCCCGACGACTTTCAGCATGACATGAACATGCTCTATGCGATTCTCGCGGGCAGCCAGAAACCCGCCTGTCTCAGCTTCCGGGATCGCAGCCATATCCCTCACGCCATCCGCATGTTCGACCTTGCCTCGGGCGGCGAAGGCGCGTTCCTGGAAAGACCGTCGGTCATCTTTGGCGGTTGCCCGGTGGTCTCGCCGCTGCGCTTCGGCAAGGAAAACCTCGAAATCCTGATCGACACGGCCAAGCTGGGGCTTTGCGCCGATCTGGCAATCCCGCCGCAGGCGGGTGCCACCGCGCCGGCGACGCTTGCCGGAACGCTGGCCCAGAGCGTGGCCGAAACGCTGGCCTGCGTAGTGATCGTCAACCTGATCAATCCCGGCACGCCGATCAGTTTTGCCGCCTGGCCCTTCATCACCGATCTGCGCACGGGATCGTTCACCGGCGGGTCGGGCGAGCAGGCGCTGATCTCTGCCGCCGCCATCCAGATGGGGCAGTTCTACAGCCTGCCCACCTCGGTCGGCTGCGGCATGACCGACGCCAAGCTGCCCGACGCGCAATACGGGCTGGAAAAGGCGCTGACCATCGCGTTGGCGGCACATGCCGGCGGCAACCGGCTGTGCGAGGTGGGCGGCATGATGGGCAGCCTGATGGGCTGTTCCTTTGAAAGCATGGTGATTGATGACGAGGCGGTGGGGATGATCCTGCGTACCCTGCGCGGCATCGAGGTCACCGACGAGACGCTCGCCGTGGACGTGATCCACGATTGCACCATTGACCCGGGCCATTTCCTGGGGAACGCCCACACATTAGGCTACATGAACACCGAATTCGTGTATCCCGACCTGATGAACCGCGACCGCACGGACACCTGGGAAGGCGACGGCAGGCCGGACCTGATGCGCCGCGCCAAGGCGAAATCCGACCGGCTGCTCGACAGCCATTTCCCGAATTATTTCGGTGCCGCAGATGCGCAGGTGCTTGCTGAGTTTCCGATCCTGCTGGACATCGCCGCCATGGAAATGCAAGCCTGAGATGACCGAACTTTCGGATTGGGACAACGGATCGGGACAACACCGATCAAGCAAGCATGAGGTGCGAAATGTCTTATGATTTCAGTCGTCGCGGGTTTCTTGCAGCAACAGCCAGCTTCGCGGCGTTGCACCCGTTCTCCGCAAGTGCCGCTGCCAATCAGGCCCACCTGCGCATCATGGAGACCACCGATCTTCATATGCATATATGGCCCTACGACTACTATGCCGACCGTGAACGCGACACGATGGGTCTGGCGCGCGTGGCCTCGATCGTGCGCGAGATCCGGAGCGAAGCCGCGAACTCGGTCGTCTACGACAACGGCGACTTCTTGCAGGGGAACCCGATGGGCGATTACATGGCCTATGAGCGGGGCATGAAGGACGGGGACATGCACCCGATCATCACCGCGCTGAACACGCTGGAGTTTGACGCATCGACGCTCGGAAATCACGAGTTCAACTATGGGCTCGATTTCCTGATGAAGTCGCTCGTCGGCGCCAATTTTCCGGTGATTTCTGCCAATGTCGCCAAGGAGCTGGGCGCGGACCCGACCAGGGACGTCACCTTGGTTCCGCCATACGTCGTGATGGACAAGGAGATCGTCGACGGCATCGGGCACATGCACCAGATCAGGATTGGCCTGATCGGCTTTGTTCCGCCGCAGATCATGACTTGGGACCGTCGCCATTTGGAAGGCAACGTACATGCCCGCGACATCGTGGATTCCGCCAAGGCTTATGTGCCGGTGATGAAAGAGCAGGGTGCCGACATCATCATTGCGCTGTCGCATTCCGGCATTGGCGCTGCAGAGCATACCGAATTCATGGGCAACGCAGCGGTGCCGCTTGCCGCGGTCGAGGGAATTGACGCAGTACTCTCGGGCCACCACCACAACGTGTTCCCCTCTGCGACCTATGAAGGTCAGCAGGCCGTCGACGTGGTCAACGGCACGATCCACGGCACGCCCGCCGTCATGGCCGGGTTCTGGGGCTCCCATCTCGGGCTCATCGACCTGATGCTGGAGACATCCGGAGGCGAATGGCGCGTAGTTGGCCACAGCGCCGCGGCACGTCCGATCTCGCAACGCAACGAGGATCGCTCAGTCACGGCCCTTGTAGAAAGCGATCAGGTCGTGCTGGACAGCGTGGCCGACATGCATCACGCGACACTCGCCTATGTGCGCCGTGCCGTCGGCAAGACCTCGGCGCCACTTCATTCCTACTTCGCTCTCGTTGCCGATGATCCATCGGTCCAGATCGTGTCAAAGGCGCAAAGCTGGTACCTGACCGAGATGCTGAAGGGCACAAAGTACGAAAGATTGCCGCTGCTTTCTGCCGCCGCGCCCTTCAAGGCGGGCGGGCGTGGTGGCCCAGAGTATTACACCGACGTTCCGGTCGGTAATGTGGCCATAAAGAACGTGGCCGATCTATACCTGTATCCGAATACTGTGCGGGCAGTGAAAGTCACGGGCCAGCAGGTCAAGGACTGGCTGGAACGGTCTGCGGGCATCTTCAATCAGGTAGTTCCGGGAGAGGACGATCAAATTCTTCTGAACCCACAATTCCCGTCCTACAACTTCGACGTGATCGACGGTGTTCAGTACAAGATCGACTTGAGCCAACCGTCGCGGTTCGGCTCGCGCGGCGCATTGATTGACCCCGACGCCAACAGGATCGTGGACTTGACCTTCAATGGCGAGCCGCTGGATCTGGAGGCGGAGTTCGTGATTGCCACCAACAACTATCGCGCGAGCGGCGGCGGCAACTTTCCGGGCGCCGATGGCTCGACCATCGTCTTCGAGGGGCCCGACACGAACCGGGACGTCATCGTGCGCTACATCGTGGAGCAGGGCACCATCGACCCGGCGGCTGATGCAAATTGGTCGTTCATGGAGCTGCCCGGCACTTCCGTTCTGTTCGATACGGGACCGAAAAGCGTCGATGTCATCTCGGACGTCGAGGGTGTCTCAATCGAGCCCGCAGGTGACGGCGACGACGGATTCGTCCGGTACCGTATCAGCCTGTAATCAACCCGTTGCCCGATCGGCGCGTCGGCGACGCGCCGAGGCCCGGCGAGGTGCCCGACAGGCGAAGGCTGACCGCGGGGTGCCAGGCGCGGAGGAAGTGCTTCGTAGAAAGTGGTGAGCCGCGCAGTGATCGAACCTGCGCATGTTGATCAAAAAATTCAGCCTTGGCAGCAACATATACACGTCTTTCGTGACTTCTTACTATCTGCTATGCAAGAAGATCGGAGGCCAAGGCCTTCATTGGGACAGGAGAGACTTGCATGGCAGAAGGTTCGTTCATTGACGTGACAGCAGCGGATGGCGGCACGTTCAAAGCTTACATGACAAAGCCAGAAAAGGGCTCGGGCCCAGGACTGGTGCTTCTGCAAGAGATCTTCGGAATCAACGCCTACATGCGGTCGATGGCGGATCACTTCGCCGAAGAGGGTTATGTCGTGCTGGTGCCGGACCTCTTCTGGCGGATGGAGCCGGATGTGAACCTTGGCTACTCCGAGGAGGATTTCGGCAAGGCATTCGGCTTTTACCGGAAATTCGACGTGGACCAGGGCATCAAGGATGTCGGGGACACGATTGCCCATATGCGCGAGATGGACGAGGTCGCAGGCAAGGTCGGCGCGCTGGGCTACTGCTTGGGCGGCAAGCTCGCCTATCTGACGGCAGCGCGGACGGATGTGGACTGCGCAGTGTCCTACTACGGCGTTGCCATCGAGGAGAGCCTCGACGAGGGCAAGAACATCACCTGCCCGATGGTCTTCCATACCGCCGAACTCGACAAGTTCGCTCCGCCCGAAGCCGTCGCAAAGATCAAGGAAGCCTTTGCCAGCCGCCCCGATTTCGAGTTCTACGACTACGCGGGCGTCGACCACGCCTTTGCCACCCATGGCCGCGACAGCTTCGACAAGCCTTCGACCATGATGGCCTATTCGCGCTCGCTGACTCTGCTGCGCAAGGTGCTGGGGCCGATCCATGACCTCAGCCACCTGTGGGACATGCACTGCTATCACGAGTTCGCCACCCGCGACGTTCATGAGACCATGAAGACAATGGTGGCCGAGCCTTACGTCAACCACATCCCGACCATGACGGGCGGGGTGGGCTACAAGCACCTGTCGCGCTTTTACAAGCACCACTTCGTCGACGCCAACCCCGACGACACCAAGCTGATCCCGATTTCGCGCACCATCGGCACCGACCGGCTGGTTGATGAGATGCTCTTTTGCTTTACGCATGACCGTGAGATCGACTGGATGCTGCCCGGCGTCGCGCCGACCGGAAAATATGTCGAGATCCCGCTTGTGGCGATCGTGAACTTCCGCGGCGACAAGCTCTATCACGAGCACATCTACTGGGATCAGGCCTCGGTGCTGGTGCAGATCGGCGTGCTTGATCCAGCGGGCCTGCCAGTGGCGGGCCAGGAGACCGCGAAAAAGCTGGTGGACGAGACCCTGCCTTCAAACGAACTGATGGCCAATTGGGCCTCAAGCGAAGGCAAGCCAATCTGAACAACAAAGAACATCAGGGAGATAAACATGAAGAAGCTGTTGGGCCCATTGGCCGGTGCGGCGCTGGCGGCGAATGTCGCCTTTGCCGACGACTCTACGCTGACGATTGCCTATAACGTGTCGCTGCCATCTTGGGACGCGACCGTGGGCGTCTCGGCGGTGAACCCCACGATCCAGTCGATCTACAAGTCGGTCTATGACCAGTACATCGACCAGAACCCGGATCTGTCCTTCCGCCCTGGGCTCTTGACCGAGTGGGGCTGGAACGAGGACCGCACGAAGGTCTTCATGGAGGTGCGCGAAGGTGCGTTCTGGCATAACGGCGATCCGGTGACGCCTGCGGACGTCGTATGGTCGCTGGAACGCGCAGGCAAGGAAGAGACCGGCAATCCGATCCAGTTCCTGTGGTCGACGCTTGGGAACTTCACTGTGGACGGCAACCGGGTCGAGGCGGATGTGCTGCGTTTTGATCCCACGATTTTCAAGTGGATGGCGTTCCTGACCGCTTATGTGCTGCCCAAGGACTACTACACCGAGGTCGGCGCGGAGGGCTTTGAGAAGTCCCCCATCGGCTCTGGTCCCTACATGGTCGACGAGTACGTGGCGAACTCTTTCGTGCGGCTCAAGCGCTATGACGAATACTGGGGCGGCGCACCCGAGTTCGAGATGGTGATCTTCAAGTTCCTCCCCGACGCCTCTGCCCGCGTGGCCGAGGTCGAGACCGGCGCGTCTGACATCACGCTGGAGATTCCGTACGAGGAGTACGACCGCCTCGCCGCCAAGGACGGGCTCAATGGGGTAACCACGCCGGTCTCTGACATCGGCATGATCTTCATCAACGATGTGGGCGTGATGGAGGACGCGAATGTCCGCAAGGCCGCCGCCCATGCGATCAACAAGGACCTGATCGTGGACCGGCTCTTGCGCGGCTATGGCGTGCCCATCGACACTTTGCAGGCACCAGAATACGCGGCCTTCACGGCGGAGACGACCGTGGCCTATGACCCCGACAAATCCAAGGAACTGCTGGCGGCGTCTGGTTATTCCACTGACAATCCGGTGAAGTTCAAGATCCAGACCACCCGTGGCTTCAAGCCCAAGGATTACGAGATGATCCAGGCGGTCACGGGAATGTGGAAACGTGTAGGCATCGAGGCCGAAATCGAGGTCTATGAAATCGCCAAGCATTTCGATCTGCGGGCCCGCGACGCCCTGGCGCCGGCGGCCTTCTACAACTGGGGCAACTCCATCGGTGACCCTTCGACCTCGACCGGGTTCTCGATGTTCGGCCCCTCGCCGCATTCGACCTGGGACACCGATGACGTGGACGCGATGATCGGGCCGCTCTGGGGCGAGGAAGACGAGGACGTCCGTATCGCAGGCTATCAAAGGGTAGACGCCTATATCGCCGAGAACGCGATGGTGATCCCGCTACTGCAGTTCGTTCAGCCGATCATCTATCGCGACGGGCTGTCTGTCACGCCGCATGTGGCGAACTTCCTGTTGCCGCAGAACGTCAGCAGCAACTAGGCTCGACTTCGTCCCGGGCCCGATCCGGGACCTCGCCAGACCAAAGGTTGGGGTCCGGGATCAAGCCCGGGACAGGTGACTCTGCACTCTGAAATGGCCCGCCTGCTCGTCACGATCGGTTCGATTTTCCTGACGCTTCTGGGGGTGTCGGTGGTGATCTTCGTGATCTTGCGGCTGGTGCCCGGAGACCCGATCTCGATGATGCTGCCGCCGGGCGCGACGGACGAGGTGCGCGCCAATCTTGAGCGGCTTTACGGGCTCGACAAGTCAATTCCCGCGCAATACGTGATCTGGCTGCGCAACGTCGCGTGGCTTGATTTCGGGATGTCGACGCAGTTCCGCTTGCCGGTGATGGAGATCATCCTCGACCGCCTGCCCGCCACGCTGGAACTGGTGCTGCTGGCAAGCCTCATCGCCTTGGTGCTGTCCTTCGCCTTCTCCATCCTGGCGGTCTGGTTGCAAGTGGACAGCGCGACGCTGGCCATCGACGGGCTGGCGGGGCTGGCGCAAGCGATCCCCGACTTTCTCTGGGCGCTGATCTTCATCCTGGCGGTGACGCTCTTTGCGCCGATGATGCCCGTCTCAGGCCGGTTCGACCCACGAACGGCGCAGGACTTCGCCACGAATTTCTACCTGTTGGAGTCGCTGGTCACGCTCCGATTTGAAGCCTTCGCGGAGCTCATACGCTACGCAGTCCTGCCTGCGCTGGCCCTCGGTTTGCCTTTGGCGGCGGGCATCACGCGGGTGCTGAAAGGCGCGCTGGAAGAGGCGATGGCGCAGGACTATGTCATGCTCGCCCAAACCAAGGGCAAGAGCAGGCTTGCCATTGTCCTGGGCGAAGCCCTGCGCAACGCCATGATCCCGACCATCGCGCTCACCTCGGTGCAACTGACATTCCTCATCGGCGGCACCGTGCTTATCGAACGTCAGTTTTCATGGCCCGGCATCGGCTCCACCGCGATCTCCGCGGTCATCAATCGCGACCTTCCGCTGATTCAGGGGATCGTGCTGGTCTTTGCGCTGATCTTCATCCTGATCAACCTGGCCAGCAATGAACTTTACCGCGCCGCCGATCCCCGTCTGAGGACGTCGCGATGAGCAGTGTTGAGAGTTTTTCCCTGGAGAAAGGTCGTGGAGGCGGCGGTACCGGGTTAGAGCGCTCGACCGAGAGTATTTCCCGTCTGCGGATGGTCTTTGGCTGCGCGGCAATCGGAGCGCTGCTGATCGCGGCGCTTTTTGCGCCTTGGATCGCGCCGCATGACCCCACGCTGGACGACCTCTTTCTGATCAACATGCCACCCGCCTGGCTAAACGATGATCTGGCCTATTTCGGCATCGAGAACGCCTGGGCCTATCCGCTGGGCACCGATAGCTTGGGGCGTGATGTGGCGTCGCGGCTGATCTACGGCGCACGACTGGCGGTGATCGTGGGCGTGTCGGTGGCTTGCCTCGCAGCGCTGGCAGGGGTGATCCTGGGCGCGTTGGCGGGGTTCTATGGCGGCTGGATCGACAACGCAATCAGCCGGATCGTGGATGTGTGGTTGTCTTTCCCGCCTGTTTTGCTGTCGATCATCCTGGTGGCGATGCTGGGCACGACGCTGACATCGGTGATCATCGTGGTGGCGGTGATCGACTGGACGCGGTTTGCCCGCGTTGTGCGCGCCGACGTGCTGCAGCAACGCAGCCGAGACTATATCGACGCCGCTCGCATCACCGGTGGCAGCGACCTGTCGATCCTGATCCGAGAGGTGCTGCCCAACGTGCAGCCGCTCTTGGTCACGCTCTTCTTCTTCGAGATCGGCATCGCGATCACGGTTGAGACAATCCTCAGCTTCGTCTCGCTCTCGGTGTCCTCAGGCGCAGCGACTTGGGGCGACATGATTGCCGAGGGTCGCCGCGTCATCAACGAGGCCTGGTGGGTCATGGCGTTCCCCGTGGGTGCCCTGGTAATCACGATCCTCGGGCTGAACGCTATGGGCGATGCGCTGCGGTTCTACCTCGACCCGGTGCTGCGCAAATGAGCTTGCTGCAGGTCGATAGCCTGTCGCTCGGCCTGCGCGGTACCCCCGTGCTGCGCGAGGTCAACCTGATAATTGAGGCTTCCGAGATCGCGGGCGTCGTGGGCGAGAGCGGTGCCGGCAAGTCGATGCTGGGCAAGGCGATCTTGGGAGTCTTGCCTCGTGATGTCACTGTAACGGCTGGTGCGATCAGGCTTAATGGAACGGACCTTCTGGCACTGCATCCGCGCGCCCGCCGTGCATTTCTGAAACGCGACATGGCGCTGATCCCGCAGGACCCGTTGAGCGCGCTGAACCCCTGCCGGACGATCTCTGCGCAGCTTGCAGAAGTGCTGCCCAAAGGCACGGCCGACGCCAAGATGGAAGTCATCCGCTGGCTTGACGCGGTGCGCATTCCTTCCGCGACCAAGGTTGCCAAGTCCTTCCCGCACGTGCTCTCCGGCGGCATGCGCCAGCGTGCGCTCATCGCGGCAGCTTTCGCCTCGCGTCCCAAGCTCGTGATCGCCGACGAACCCACGACCGCGCTGGATGTCACCGTGCAGAAGGACGTTCTGCACCTGATCCGGGAATTGCAGCGCGAAACCGGCGTGGGGCTGATGTTTGTCACTCATGACCTCTGCGTGGTGGCCAAGATCTGCCATTCCGTGACCGTGATGCATGGCGGGCGGGTGATCGAACAGGCCGCCTGCACCGATCTCATCAACCGGCCCGCCCACGCCTATTCGCAAGCGCTCTTGGCGGCCACCCCGCGCCCCGATCATGCGGGGCAAGGGCTCGAACCGGTGCCGACTGCCTTGATCGAGCGCATGATCGCGGAGGCCGGCGATGGTTGAGCCACTCTTGGAGGCACGAGGGCTCGGGGTCCGCCTGGGCATGCGCCGCCGCTTCCTGCGCAAGGATGACAAGGGCTTTCCCATCTTGTCGAACATCAATTTCGCTTTGCAGCCGGGTGAGATACTGGCGCTGGTGGGCGAGAGCGGCTCAGGCAAGACCACATTGGGCCGGGCCATCGCAGGTTTGACCCAGATCCAGGCCGGAAGCCTTCTGTTCCAGGGTCGACCAATCGTCGACCCGAGCAACATTGCCTCGACCCGCACCAGGGACCGTGCCTGGTACCCGCGCTGGCGGGCGTGCCGCAGAGACATCCAGATGATCTTTCAGGATCCGCTGTCGTCGCTGAACCCGCGCCGCTCGATCGGGCAGTCGCTTGATGTGCCGCTGCGGAATTTTGGCGCGGCGACCACCGTGGATGAACTGCTCGATCAGGTGGGACTTGCGTCAGAGTTCAAGGGTCTCTACCCCCATCGCATCTCGGGCGGACAACGCCAGCGGGTGGGCATCGCGCGGGCGCTGGCCGGCGCGCCGAAACTCATCATCGCCGACGAGGTTGTTTCGGGGCTAGATGTCTCCAATCAGGCACGCATCCTTCGGTTGCTGCTGGACCTGCGCGACCAGCGGGGCCTGTCGGTCCTCTTTATTACCCATGATCTGGCCGTGGTACGCTCACTCGCCGACCGGGTGCTGGTCATGCAGCGCGGCAAGATCTGCGAGGACGGTACCGTCAGGCGGGTGTTCGAATCTCCGAGCCACAGCTACACTAAGAAACTGCTGCGAGCAGCGCCGTCGCCGGAATACGACCCGGATTGGCTCGCCGATACCGTGAAAGGACCTTTTGCCATGGAAATTGAGAACGCCACCGTCTTTGTTACCGGGGCCAATCGCGGCATCGGTGCTCGTTTCGTCGAGGCGCTCTTGCTGCGCGGCGCGGCAAAGGTCTATGCCGCTGCGCGCGATGTGGCGGCGCTGCCTGACGACCCCCGCGTGGTCAAGATTGCGCTGGACATCACCGACGCCGAAGCGGTGGCCAAGGCCGCGACTGAAGCCAGTGATGTGACGCTCTTGATCAACAACGCCGGTTTCAACAGCAATACCGGCGCACTGAAGAACCCCTCCATGGAAGACGCCCGACGCGAAATGGAGGTGAACTACTTCGGCACGCTTTCCATGATCCGCGCTTTCGCGCCAGTGCTCAAGGCCAACGGCGGTGGCGCGATTGTCAACATGCTGTCGATTCTCAGCCGGGTTGCGCTTCCGATGATGGGCACGCTCTGTGCGTCGAAGGCAGCGAGCCTGAGCATGACCCAGGCAGTTCGGGCAGAGCTAAAGGCGCAAGGAACAAAAGTGTTCGCGATCATGCCCGGGGCGGTGGACACCGACATGAGCAAAGACTTCCCGCCGCCCAAGCTCGATCCGGCGGATGTGGTACGCGCTGCGCTCAACGGGCTGGAGACGGGCGACGAGGACGACATTTATCCCGGTGACATGGCGCAAGGGCTGCGTGCGGGGCTGGAACACGACCCAAAAGAGGTAGAGGCAGAGTTGGCAAGCTACCTGCCTTGACCAGAATCGCTCACCGAGTCCAAAGTTGCAGTGCCGCTCGTTGATTCGAGGCGGCGTTTCCGGGCTTTCGGCCGTGGACGCGGGGACCGATGCCCGGGCGGCAGCAATTCGGGGTACGGGAACGACCGGCCAATCGTGTTTCGATGCATCATGCTCAAGACCGCTTGGCGCCTTCTTTGGCAGCAAATTTCGCCGCACTACTGGTGACCCGCAGCGTATCCCGTCGATACCTGCCAATTTCTCAGTGCGGAACTGTCGCTGCTGCGAGTCGGGGACGCTATGTGCCGTTTGGCGTCAGCAAGTCGGTTTGAATTGTTTGTCAATAGGTTGCCAGTGGACTGACCTGGTGTCATGTCCGAGAGATCATTGTGCTACAATGTATTGCAATAAAATACTTTTTGTGGTGAGCCGTGCAGGGATCGAACCTGCGACCTACTGATTAAAAGTCAGTTGCTCTACCAACTGAGCTAACGGCCCACTAGGTGGCCCGACGTAATGTGCCCATCATGACCAGTCAAGCGCAAAACGGGTCCGTCACTCCTAGAAACTTGTAGCTCAGCCCTTTCAGCGCAGGCGGCAACGCGACTTTCGCATGGCGGGGCATCGCTGTATATGCGCGGACATGGATGCAACCGACATCAAAGGCATTCCGTTCATGAAAATGCACGGACTTGGCAACGACTTCGTCGTGATCGACCGTCGCAGGGGCGGGGCCGAGATCACTCCCGAGATTGCACGGGTCGTTGGCGACCGACGTCGTGGAATCGGCTTTGACCAGCTGGCGGTAATCGAATCGGATCAAGAGGCGGCGGCAAGACTGACGTTCTTCAATCCGGACGGGTCGGTGTCCGCCGCGTGCGGGAATGCAACCCGTTGCATCGCGCGGCACCTGATGGAAGAGAATGGCCAGGCAGCCCTGACGCTGCGCACGGAACGGGGAATGCTGGCGTGTGAGGATGCCGGCGACGGCATGACGCGGGTCAACATGGGCGCACCGCTGACGGGATGGCGGGAAATTCCCCTCGCACAGGATGTGGACACCTTGCATCTTCCGCTCGACGGAGATCCGGTCGCGACCTCCATGGGGAACCCGCATTGCAGCTTTTTCATGGAGGATGCCGAGGCGATCAACCTCGCGGCGCGCGGGCCCGAGATCGAACACCATCCGCTCTTTCCGGAAAGAACGAATGTCCAGTTCGCCAGCGTCCTCGGAAAGGACCATCTTCGGATGCGGGTCTGGGAAAGGGGAACGGGCATCACGCCCGCCTCGGGATCCTCGTCCTGCGCCGTTGCCGTGGCAGCGGTGCGCCGGGGGCTGACAGGCCGCAACGTCACGCTGGATCTGGACGGGGGCCGAATCTGGGTGGATTGGCGAGAGGACGGTGTCTGGATGACCGGACCCACGACCCACGTCTATGACGGCCGGATTCGGTTGGAGGGAAACTGATGCAGGGAGGCGGACCCGTCATTTCCACGCTTGGCTGTCGGTTGAATGCGTTCGAATCCGAGGCGATGCGCGAGATGGCGGATGCTGCCGGGCTCCATGACGCGGTCATCGTCAACACGTGCGCCGTGACTTCTGAGGCCGTTCGGAAGAGCCAAAAGGAGATTCGGCGTCTTGCCCGCGAAAACCCGGGTGCCCGGATCATCGCGACTGGCTGCGCCGTCCAGACCGAGACTCAGCGCTTTGCGGACATGGACGGTGTGGATGTCGTCATCGGAAACGCAGAAAAAATGTCACCGACGACCTGGGCGCGTGTCGTGTCCGGTGGTGCCCCACCGGTCATAGTGGATGACATCATGGGCGTCACCGAAACAGCAAGTCATCTCATTGACGGATTCGGGCGGCATCGGGCGTACGTTCAGGTCCAGAACGGGTGCGACCACCGTTGCACGTTCTGCATCATCCCCTACGGGCGCGGCAATTCGCGTTCGGTGCCCGCAGGGGCGGTGGTTGAGCAGATCAAGCGCCTGTGCGACCGGGACTGCAACGAGGTGGTGCTGACCGGGGTCGATCTGACGAGTTGGGGTGCCGACCTTCCCGGTGCGCCGCGTCTCGGCAATCTTGTCCGACGCATCCTCAAGCTCGCGCCCGATCTGCCGCGACTGCGCCTGTCTTCGATCGATTCGATCGAGGCGGACCCCGATCTCCTGGAGGCGATCGCGACCGAATCCCGGTTCATGCCGCATCTCCATCTGAGCCTGCAGTCCGGAGACGACATGATCCTCAAGCGCATGAAGCGCCGTCATCTCCGAGACGACGCGATCCGGTTCTGCCAGGAAGTGCGGGTCCTGCGCCCAGACATTGTCTTTGGTGCAGACATCATTGCTGGATTTCCGACGGAAACGGAGGAAATGTTCGAGAACTCGCTCAAGCTGGTCGACGAATGCGATCTCACGTGGCTGCATGTGTTCCCCTACAGCCCGCGTCCGGGCACGCCTGCAGCGCGCATGCCTCAGGTTGACGGGCGGACCGTCCGCGCCCGTGCTGCGCGCCTTCGTGCTGCTGGAGCCTGTGCGGTAATGCGGCATCTTGATGCGCAGATCGGAAAGACCCGTACGGTGTTGACCGAGGCGCCGACCATGGGCCGCACCGAGCAGTTCGCCGTGGTTCGCCTGTCCTCGCCGCAGCCCGAAGGGGCGCTGATCAACGCAAGGATCACGGGACATGACAGCCGGGAGCTTGCAGGTGACCCGGTGAATCGCGTTCGGGCAGCCGTCAAGAGGCCGTCAGGCAAGGATCGATCCAAAGAGCGCAAGGATTGTTCCGAGGCGCGAATTGCATTTGCCGAAAGCGAAGCATGATGCCCGAGGCCGCGAACGGAACGGACCACCGGGCGGCAGTGCAGGGCCGGGACTCGGACCACTCCGGGCCATGTCGACTGGCTGCGATGCGGACAAGGACATGGGAATACCGTGGCGCAGGCCGGGTTTCCGCATCAATCGCGTTTCGAGGTGCGCGCGTTTGTCCGCTGGACGCCTCCGAATTCGGGCGTTAAGAACCTGCGGAATCGACCGGAGTCACGCCGGTCTGTCCACATGGGCGGAACGCCCGCGGAGAACAGGAGATGCTTGTGTCGCACGCAGACGAAAGCCACGAGGGCACGCGCCGGGATTTCCTATACTACGCGACGGGAGGTGCCGGAGTTGTTGCAGCCGGCGCCGCCATCTGGCCGCTTGCCGACCAGATGAATCCTTCGGCGGACGTTCATGCCCTGTCCTCGATCCGGGTCGACGTGTCGGGCGTCGAGCCGGGCACCCAGCTCACCGTGAAATGGCTTGGCCGACCGGTCCTGATCCGCCGCAGGACGGAGGAGGAGATCGCCGCCGCCAGGGATGTTGATGTCGCCTCCCTGCCTGATCCGCTGGCGAGAAACGCAAACGTCATCGAAGGCGCCGAGGCAATCGATGCCAACCGGGCCCTGGACGAAAGCGGCGAGTGGCTGGTGCAGATGGGCGTTTGCACGCATCTTGGCTGTGTTCCCATCGGCGATGCCGGTGATTTCGGCGGCTGGTTCTGCCCCTGCCACGGTTCGCACTACGACACGGCCGGTCGAATTCGGAAGGGACCTGCGCCGGAGAACCTTCCTGTCCCGCCCGCCCGGTTCGAGGGCGACGGCACGCTTGTTCTCGGATAAGGAGCAGTTAGATGGCTGGCATTCCCCACGATAGCTACGAACCGAGCACCCGGGCCGAATCCTGGCTGCATCGCCGTCTTCCTGTCCTCAGCCTCGTGTACGACACGCTGATGATTCCGACGCCGAAGAACCTGAACTGGATGTGGATCTGGGGCATTGTGCTGTCGTTCTGCCTCGGCCTGCAGATCGTGACCGGCATTGTCCTGGCGATGCACTACACGCCGCATGTTGACTTGGCCTTTGCCTCGATCGAGCACATCATGCGGAACGTGAATGCGGGGCACATGATCCGCTACGTGCACATGAACGGCGCGGCACTGTTCTTCATCGCGGTATACGCGCACATCTTCCGGGGGCTCTATTATGGATCCTACAAAGAGCCGCGAGAGGTCACCTGGATCATCGGCATCCTGATCTTCGTGCTGATGATGGGCACGGCATTCATGGGCTATGTCCTGCCATGGGGCCAGATGAGCTTCTGGGGCGCAACCGTGATCACCGGCCTCTTCGGCGCGATCCCTTTCATTGGCGAGCCGATCCAGACCTGGCTGCTGGGAGGCCCCGCCGTCGAGAACGCAACGCTCAACCGGTTCTTCTCGCTGCACTACCTTCTGCCGTTCATCATCGCCGGCCTGGTCGTGGTGCATATCTGGGCTTTCCACACCACCGGCAACAGCAACCCGACCGGCGTGGAGGTGCGCAGGGGCACCCGTGAAGAGGCAAAGAAGGATACGGTCTCCTTCTGGCCGTACTACATCGTCAAGGACCTGTTTGCCCTTGCCGTCATTCTGGCGGCGTTCTTCGCGGTCGTGGGTTTCATGCCCAACTATCTGGGGCATCCGGACAACTATATCGAAGCGAACCCGCTGGTCACGCCGGCCCATATCGTGCCCGAATGGTACTTCCTGCCGTTCTACGCCATTCTCCGCGCGTTCACCGGCGAGGTGTGGGTGGTTCAGCTTGCGAGCTTCCTGACCGGCGGCATCATTGACGCCAAGTTCTTTGGCGTGATCGCCATGTTCGGCTCCATCGTGGTCTTGGCGCTTGCTCCCTGGCTTGATACCTCCAGCGTGCGTTCAGGCCGCTATCGCCCAATGCTCAAGTGGTGGTTCTGGCTGCTTGTCATCGATTTCCTCGTGTTGATGTGGCTTGGTGCTCAGCCTGCCGAGGAGCCCTACGCCACGTTTGCCCTGATCGCCTCGGCGTACTGGTTCTTCTACTTCCTGATCATTCTGCCGCTGCTTGGCGTGATCGAGAAGCCTTTGCCGAGGCCTGACACGATCGAGAAGGACTTTGATGATCACTATCCGCCCGATGGTGGCGCATCGACCAAGAGTGTCGCTGCGGAATGAAAGGACTGACGCACATGATCGGCAAGTTCACGCTTTCCGCGATTGCAGCCCTCGGGCTCGCCGCCCCTGCCATTGCCGCTGGAGGGGCAGGCCATGTGGAGGACTTCGAGTTTTCGTTCGAAGGTCCCTTTGGAACGTACGACGAGATGCAGCTTCAGCGAGGACTGAAGATCTATACAGAGGTCTGTTCCGCCTGCCATGGCCTGCAATACGTGCCGCTCCGCACGATTGGCGACGAGGGAGGGCCGCGTCTTCCCAAGGAGCAGGTTCGCGCGTACGCGCAGTTCTGGGAGGTTTTTGACGAGGAACTGGACGATTTCCGCGCGGCAAAGCCCCAGGATCATTTTCCTGGCTCCGCGGACGAGAACGCGCCTGATCTCAGCCTGATGGCGAAAGCGCGTGCGGGCTTCCACGGGCCGTACGGCTCGGGACTCAGCCAGTTCTTCCGGGGCATGGGAGGGCCGGAGTACATCGCTTCGCTTATTGCCGGCTACACCGGCAAGGAGAAGGAGGAAGCAGGGTCGATTTTCTACGAGAACACGGCTTTCTCGGGTGGCTGGATCTCGATGGCGCCGCCGCTCGAGGACGGGCTGGTCGAGTTCGACGACGAATCCCCAAATGACGTGCGGGCGATGTCACAGGACGTTGCAGCGTTCCTGATGTGGGCCGCGGAGCCGAAGCTGAATTCGCGCAAGGAAGACGGTTTCGTTGCCGTGCTCTTCCTGATCATCCTGAGCGTGCTGCTGTATCTTTCCAACAAGCGCCTCTGGTCGCCCATCAAGCGCCGCGGCACGGACGACGTTTGACTGCGTTGGCGCGGATTCGATGTGCCGCTGCCAGGTTGGGCAGCGATTCAATCTGGTACGATGTCGTGAAAGCCGGCCTGTTGCGATACGGAGTGCCTGCATGCAATTCAATCCGGCCATCCTTGCGAGATGCGTGAGGTGAAGAGCCATGTCCGATCCGAGCTTCACACTTGGGATCGAGGAGGAATTCCTCCTCATTGACAGCGAATCGCTTGAACTGGCCGAGGCGCCGGACGCTCTCATGGAGGAGTGCACCGCGGTTCTTGGCAAGCAGGTCGCGCCGGAGTTCCTGCGCTGCCAGATCGAGGTGGGCACGCGGGTCTGCAAGAACATCGGCGAGGCGCGCGAGGACCTGAAGCGACTGCGCACGATCGTCGCCGAGACCGCTGGTCGCTACGGGCTGACGCCGATCGCGGTTTCGTGTCACCCGACCGCTTCTTGGAAGGATCAGCATCACACGGACAAGGATCGCTACAATGCGCTTGAGAGCGATCTGGCGGGCGTTGCGCGAAGGATGCTCATTTCTGGGTGCCACGTTCACGTCGGCATCGAGGACGATGAAACGCGCATCGACCTGATGAACCAGGCAGGCTACTTCCTGCCGCACCTTCTGGCCCTTTCATGCTCGTCGCCATTCTGGCAGGGCGAGGACACCGGTCTGGCCAGTTATCGCCTGACGGTCTTCGACAACCTGCCGCGCACGGGTCTGCCGCCCCGGCTCGAGAGCTTCTTGAGCTACGAGCGCGCCGTGGATGCCATTGTCAAGACGGGTGCAATCGAGGATGCGACGAAAATCTGGTGGGACCTTCGTCCGTCGCACAAGTTTCCGACGCTGGAGTCGCGGATCTGTGACATGTGCCCCAGGCTGGAACACACGCTGACCATTGCGGCGTTGACCCAAAGCTTGATGCGGATGCTGTGGCGCCTCAAGCTGATGAACCAGCGCTGGCGCATCTATGATCATTTCCTTGTCGGCGAGAATCGCTGGCGGGCGCAGCGCTACGGCATGGGCGAGGGGTTGATGGACTTCGGTCGCAGGGAACTGGTGCCGTTTGTGGACCTGCTGGAAGAGTTGATCGAGATGGTTGCGGAGGACGCCGACGTGCTGGAATGCCGGGATGAAGTCGATGCCGCGCGCAACATACTTGCTGCGGGCAACGGCGCGGACCGGCAGCGTCGTGTCCGTCAAGCCGTGCTTGACGTCGACGGTGATGAAGGCGAGGCCATGAGAGCTGTCCTTGGTTCTCTTGTCGAAGAGTTCCACGCCGATCTCTGAAACGCGAGTGCTGCGAGGCGTCGGTTCCGTCGCAAGGCGGCATCGTTCCAAGCTCTGGCGATTTCAAAGGTGGATGCGGGAATCGAACGGACCTCTCGTTGCTTCACAGTCCGAAAGTCCGGCGCGCAACGATCCGGCATCGCGGCACCGCATCTGCCTGATCAAAACGCTTTGCATCATTGCGCCGAGATGGCTGGAGCGCCGCAGCATAGTATGTTTCGTTCGCAGGGCGACGCCCAAGCCTTTGAGGCGTCACTCTGCAGGCAGTTTGGGTCGATGCTCCAAGATTGGCGATCCGCAGCGTCGGTTGCGGTGATCAGGCGTCTTCCAGGATGCCTCTCTCGCGCGCAAGCTCCTGCATCTTGGTCTGGAGCTTTTCGAATGCGCGAACCTCGATCTGGCGGATGCGTTCGCGGCTCACCCTGTATTGGCGAGAGAGTTCATCCAGCGTTACAGGCGCGTCCATCAAGCGCCGCTGCGTAAGGATGTCCTGTTCACGCTCGTTCAGCACGGCCATGGCTTCGGCCATGAGTTCACGCCGGATTTCCAGTTCGTCATGTTCGGCGTAATCGCCGGCCTGGTCCGCCGTCTCGTCTTCCAGCCAGTCCTGCCATTCCGCGGCGCCTTCACCATCCGCTGAAATCGTGGCGTTGAGAGATGCGTCGCCTCCGGACAGGCGCCGGTTCATCGAGATGACCTCTTCCTTGGTGACATTGAGATCATGTGCGATGCGATCCACGTGCTCAGGTCGAAGGTCTCCGTCTTCCAGGGCACCGATTCGCGCCTTCGCCTTGCGGAGATTGAAGAAGAGCTTCTTCTGCGCACTGGTCGTGCCGAGCTTCACGAGGCTCCAAGAGCGGAGGATGTATTCCTGGATCGACGCACGGATCCACCACATGGCGTAGGTGGCGAGCCGAAATCCCTTCTCAGGGTCAAACCGCTTCACGGCCTGCATCAGGCCCACGTTGGCTTCGGAAATCACTTCAGCCTGAGGCAGGCCATAGCCGCGATAGCCCATTGCAATCTTTGCCGCGAGCCGGAGATGGGAGGTCACGAGCGCGTGGGCCGCTTCGGTGTCCTGGTCTTCGACCCACCGCTTCGCGAGCATGTATTCCTCTTCCTGCTCGAGCATGGGAAACTTCCGGATCTCCTGAAGATAGCGGTTGAGCCCACCCTCTGGGGTTGGCGCCGGAAGATTCGAGTAATTTGCCATGTCCTGCTGTCCCCTGTCCGCGCAATGTTGCGACGTTTAACATATGGTGAACCGCTTTGTTCAGTTCAAGGCCCGAATAGAGAGTCCACATTTCCGTGATGCCGTGACCACAGAATGGACGAAGCCGGCAACAGGCGCCATTCACAGCTCCGTGCGTTCACGGATTCGTGCTCATCTTGCGCATTGCGGGTTGCGAAGCACGTCATTTTGAACATGAACTCCTGTTTCCGAGCCGATTCATTCCGCGAAATTGAGCGACGCGGCTCTCTTTGCCGACCCGCGCCGCCGTTTGCGGGACAGAGAGAATAATCAGGTGAAGCGGAGCGCGTCAAGCAATTGTGCGATGTCGCTTGGGAGCGGGCTGTCAAAGCGCATGATCTGACTGGAAACAGGGTGGGCAAACCCCAGGGTCGCGGCATGAAGCGCTTGGCGGACGAAGGAATTGGCGACTTCAGCGCCAGGAACGGCCCCCGACAGTCGGCGACGTGTGCCATAGTCCTGATCGCCGATCAGGGCGTGTCCAATGTAGGCCATGTGGACTCATATCTGGTGCGTACGGCCTGTTTCCAGGTGGCAGCGAACGAGGGCGGCGTGATCACCGAATGTTTCAATTGCCTGGATGTGGGTTACAGCCCGTCGTCCGTCATGCCGGAGCACGGCCTGTTTCTTGCGGTTGGTCCTGTGGCGCCCGATTCGGGTATCCAGCTTCAAGACGCCGCCGGATTCGATGCTGACGCCCGTGATTCCCCGCAATCGCGGGTTTCCGGGATCCGGAGCGCCGTGGCATAGCGCCAGGTAACTGCGCTCGACGGAATGGGCCGCAAACTGGGCCGCGAGTCCGTGGTGGGCGGCGTCGGACTTGGCGACGACAAGCAGTCCAGACGTATCCTTGTCGATTCTATGGACGATTCCGGGGCGTCTTTCTCCGCCGACGCCGGACAGGTCGCCTCTAAAATGATGCAGGAGTGCATTGACCAACGTGCCAGACGGTGCCCCGGGGGCAGGGTGGACGACCATTCCCGCGGGCTTGTCGATGACGGCAACGTCGGTGTCTTCGTAGAGTATCGTGAGAGAAATGTTCTCGGCCCGCATATGCGTATCAGCGGCGTCCTTGACCGTGATCTCGTAGACTTCTCCGTAGGCGGCACGGCCATTGGGATCGCGGATCACGGTTCCGTCCCGGGTGACGGCGCCATTGGCCAGGAGCCTCGCCAGCCGAGTGCGCGACAGATGCGCCTCCTCTGGCACATCGCGGGCAAGCGCCTTATCAAGGCGAGACGGCGGATCATGACCGATGGTGACAAGGACTTTGCGGGACATGGAAGGCGGGCAGGCTCTGGACACGAGGACGCTGAAATACCTGAAGGCATTGGTGACGATCCTGACCGTCACCATGATCCTAGGGTTTCTAACAATCGTCGTGCTCTTTGTCATGCGCTTTGGCGAGATGGCGCGCATTGAGCTGCCCGACGAGATCGTGCTGCCCGAGGGGGTTCGGACCACGGCGTTCACGCGAGGTGACGACTGGTTTGCGGTGGTCACGGATACGGACGAGATCTTGATCTACAGCCGGGTCACAGGAAATCTCCGCCAGCGCGTTGCGATTTCATCAGAGTAGCGGGTGAAGGGAAAACTGCACCTTCGCGGCCGTTTTCCTGTGCTCGTTGGTGAAGCTGGAGCGGCGTGCTGGATACTGACATGCACGGCTGCCTCAGAAGGACCGACGGAGCGGATGTCAGCAAGTGATCTGGTACCGCCTCCCCGGCTCGAACGGGGGACCTCTTGATCCACAATCAAGCGCTCTAACCAACTGAGCTAAGGCGGCACGCGAGCGTTCCTAGTGCCGAGCCTCCACGAATGCAAGGGTCAGCGCAAGTCTCGCACCGGGGTCTGCTTGACGAGGTCAACGCCGAATAGGCGGAAGTGATCAGAAGAAACACGGCGAAATCTGCTCCTCATGCAATGCACACAGACCGTTTGCGGCCTTCGTGGGCCAGAACTGAATTTGGCGAATTCCGGACGTGCGAGCTTGGTCGTGCGGACCTCGATCAGGTGCTGGCCCGGAACCTTGCCACGCATGCACGGTTCTGCCAGGAGCAGGCGCGGTTGCGCGGTGCCAGGGCGTGTCGAAGCTGATGCAGAACATGCCTTCAAGACGTCGTCCGCTCGCCGTTGCCGTCCAGGCCTGGTCAGTTGACACTTGGTGATTCCGCTAGAAATTGAAGAAGATCCTGATGACAGGCTGCTCGGGCGTTGCAACAGGGCCCCCACATGCGACGCAGCGTTCGGCATGTCGCGGCACCGGCCATTCGCTCCCGCTAAGGGCAAGGTCGCGAAAATCGGTACCATCGATGCCGGCAGTTGTCCGCCTCAAGAGAACGGCGGGCCTCACTCTTGTCAATTCATCCTGGCCAAGCTACCCGGAGATTCAGGACGAGAGGCACCGCAATGGGGATCGACAAGGAAAGCGAATTCGAGGCCAACCTGCAAGTTGGCCCGACCTCGTTGGGCATGGTGCGCATCTTTGTTGAGGGCGATGGCCTGGAAGTGCCGATGGATTTCGATCCTGATGAAGCGGACGAGATTGCAGACGAGATCAAGGCTGCAGCGGATCGCGCGCGCGCCACGGCTATGAGGCGCTCTTAGGCCTCGCTGCGCCGTAGTGACCGGGATCCCGGGCCGCGTGCCAGCGAGCCGCGGCGTGACGGGCGAACTTGTGAATCAGCGCCTTGCGACGGGCGGGTGCGACCTTGTGTTCAGCGCCCATGCGGACAATTTCGGCCTCATATGCGTCCGCGATGATGAGCCCGGTCGCGTCGGGCAACAGGTCGGTCGGGAAGTTCTCGTCCACTGCCCAGAAGTAGCGATCACACCATTCAAGATAGCCCTGCCACTTCCGGTCGCTCGTGAAGTCTTCGCGGCTGGACTTGCATTCGACGATCCATATTTCCCCTTTGGGACCAAGCCCCATGACATCGACCCGCAGGCCGGTCCTTGGCACCAGCTCAACGACGGTGACGAAGTCAAGGCTGGCAAAGTGCCTGCAGACACCGCGAGCCAAAAGCTGTCCGGGCCTTGGTTGGGTTTGATCGTCAGGCATTTTCGGAAGGGTGGACAAATTGACGCAAAAGGCAAGTCACCTATAGATTGCGCGTTCTGCGGGACAGGTTTGGACCTTGTGCTTGCCAGCGCACAGCATTATTTTTGGCGCAGGCGGGTACTGCCCAATTCGTGCTGGGGTCAGATTCCGGTGGCCTTAACGACTTCCGAGGGGGCTGGCTCTGTCTGGACCGTGGTCCAGTTACCTGGCACCCACCTGTATTCACAGGCTCTCGGGAATCAAGCAGCCCTTACGGTTATGGCGGTCCCGCCGCCTTCGTCGCGCCGACTTGCACGGCAAATTTCGAGCGCGACAGCCCTGACATCAGACCACAATTTCCACCGTTTCCTGCTCACCTACACCGAATACACGCTTGTAGCGCGTGACTTCCTTTTTCGGTCCGATCGCCTTCCGGGGATTGTCCGACAACTTGACCGTGGGTCGCCCGTTGGCGCTGACGGCTTTGCAGACAAGGCTGAACGGCGCAAGCCTGTCATCTTTCACAAGGCCCCGAAAGTCGTTGGTCACCATGGTACCCCAGCCGAAGCTGACGCGAGTTTCGGATGCAAATCGGGCATGCAAGTCTGCAATCATGTTCACATCGAGCCCGTCGGAGAAGATCACGAGTTTCTTCGATGGATCTTCCCCGCGGCTCTTCCACCACTCGATTGCAACTTCCGCACCGCGGACCGGATCGCCTGAATCGACCCGAATGCCGGTCCAGCCGACAAGCCAGTCAGGCGCATTCTTGAGGAAATTCTCGGTTCCATAGGTGTCGGGCAGAATGATCCTGAGATTGCCGTCGTGTTCTTCCTGCCAGTCGGCAAGAACCTGGTACGGGGCCTTGGCCAGTTCCTGGTCCGAATCCGCGAGTGCGGCGTATACCATCGGCAGTTCGTGGGCGTTTGTGCCGATGGCCTCCAGGTCTCGGTCTTTCGCGATCAGGCAGTTCGACGTTCCGACAAAGGCATTGCCAAGACCCTCGGTCATCGCCTGCACGCACCAATCCTGCCAAAGGAACGAATGGCGCCGCCTGGTTCCGAAATCCGCGATGGCGAGGCCCTTGAGGTCGCGGAGAGTTTCGACCTTCTCCCAGGTGCGCGTCATCGCGCGCGCATAAAGGACTTCCAGCTCGAACTTGCCGAA
Organism: Silicimonas sp.; assembly: GCA_022820365.1. Lineage (GTDB taxonomy): Bacteria > Pseudomonadota > Alphaproteobacteria > Rhodobacterales > Rhodobacteraceae > JAJEFO01. Next base: position 18,784 of record JAJEFO010000059.1, on the reverse strand, counting down.
ATTCCTGGTGACGGCTCGTGACCTCAGTTCCATGAGGACAGACAGCGCGGGAATTTCCCAGAGCATGACTTCCGGCCAGGCGCCTTCAAATGTCAATTCGAACTGACCGTCGCGCCGTTTCAAGTCGTAGGGTGGAAGCGAGAGGTTCTCGAACCATGCCATGAAGTCCGGGCGGAACATCTGCCGCTTGCCATAGAAGGTGTTGCCGCGGAGCCAAGTGCTTTCGCCTCTGCTGAGGGTGAGGGACCGGATATGGTCCAGTTGTTCCCGGAGTTCGCCCTCGTCGACGATTTCGGCAAGACGAACGGAATTCGTGCGGTTGATGAGGCTGAAGGTCACGCGCGTGTCGGGATGATTCCGGAGCACCGACTGGCACATGAGCAGCTTGTAGAAATCCGTGTCGATCAGGGAACGGACAATCGGGTCGATCTTCCACTTGTGGTTCCAGACGCGGGTCGCGATGTCGACCATGAGCGATCTCCTTAGACATGGCCTTTTGCCAAGCAATTGCGAGAATTGTCCAGCATGTCGTCCGGGCCATGTTGGTCGGGATGACCCCGTCTGGAGTGGGATTTTCGGCATCGGTCAAATTTTCGGCCGGTGTCGGAAAGTCTGCATGTTTCTCGCTTAACCAGGTTGGATCAGTTCCTGAGTTGAGAAATCTGGAACGCAATTTAATTTCATATTTGTGCGTGAAAATGAACTAAAGTTACTATTGCGATTGCAGCCGGTCGGCTGAACCAGTATGCTGCACCGCAACAAGAATTCGGACGCTTGCTCCATGCTCGACAACTTGCAACGCGGCACGATCTGCATCGAAGATCTGGAGATCGGCATGCGACGGTCACTGCGGAAGCAGGTGACCGATCGTGACATCCACCTGTTTGCCGAGGTCTCGACGGACCACAATCCCGTGCATGTAGACGAGGAGTACGCGCAGGAGACGATTTTTGGCGGCCGCATCGCGCACGGCATGCTGACTGCATCGTTGATTTCCGCCGTCATCGGTGAGCAGTTGCCTGGTCACGGCACCGTCTATCTCGCACAGGATCTCAAGTTTATGGCCCCGGTTCATCCCGGCGATACGGTCGTGACGGAGGTTGAGGTCCGGGAAATCGACTATTCCCGCCGCCGCGTAAGCCTCGACTGCCAATGTGCAGTGGATGACAAGGTCGTCCTGAAGGGCGGGGCTCTCGTGCTCGCGCCGAGCCGGAAATTCGACTGAATTCGAGTTCGTGAATGCCATTGCCGACGCTGGCCTGCAGAGCTGCAGGTAGACTCGTTGCTGATGAAGATCCATGACATCGATCTTGGCATTGGCCATTCGATGCAGGCGGCCCTATCGTAGCACCGACATGACGTCCGATCAATATGATGAAGAAGAGAGGGGATGGTGGTGGCACGTACGGCGTTTTTTTGGGACGAGCGGTGTTTCTGGCATGGTGGCGGGAACTATGCCTTCACGCTCCCCGTCGGTGACCTTGTCCAGCCGCTTGTTGCCGGGGGGCTTCCGGAACACCCGGAAACCAAGCGGCGTCTCAAGAACCTCCTCGACGTAACCGGCCTGATTCAAGAACTGGATGCACAGGGTGCCGACCCCGCGACTCATGAAGATCTTGTTCGTGTCCACCCGCACGCGTTCCTCCGGAATTTCAAGGAAATGTCTGATGCGGGAGGCGGAGAGCTCGGATTGCGAACGCCCTTCGCCAAGGGTGGTTTCGAAATTGCAACTCTTTCCGCAGGTCTCGCCAAGGCGGCGCTATTCGCGGTGCTCGACGGGCGCGCGTCGAATGCATACGCGCTTTCCCGTCCGCCGGGGCATCATTGCCTTCCGGACTGGCCGAACGGCTTCTGCCTGCTCAACAATATCGCCATTGCAGTTCGCGCCGCCCGCGCCGAAGGCAAAGTCGACCGCGTGGCGGTGCTGGATTGGGACGTGCATCACGGAAACGGCACAGAGGCGATATTCATCGAGGATCCGGACACATTCACAATCTCGCTGCACCAGGAACGCAACTATCCGGTCGATACAGGCGCCTCCGAAATACGAGGCGAGGGTGCCGGCGAAGGAGCCAACATCAACGTGCCGCTTCCGCCAGGTGCGGGCCATGCCACCTATGTGGAGGCGGTCGAACGCATCGTTCTGCCCGCACTTGATCAATTCAGGCCAGACGCAATCATAGTTGCCTGCGGCTTCGATGCAGCCGCCATTGATCCGTTGTCGCGCATGCTTGCGACCGTAGAGACGTTTCGGGTCATGACCCGGCAGGTCATGGATGCGGCTGCGAGCCTCTGCGGCGACCGTCTCGTGCTCGTGCACGAAGGCGGCTATTCGGAAGTCTACGTGCCCTTTTGCGGCCATGCCGTTCTTGAGGAACTTTCGGGAAGCACCATCACTGCGCCCGATCCGTTCGGGGAAATCTTCGCAAAGCGGCAGCCAAACCGGCATCTGGAAACCGCATACAGCGGAATGCTGGGGGAATTGGCTGAGTATTTCTCGCTCGATTGAATGACTTGTCGGCCACATCTCCCCTAAGCCACCGTTTCCCGTAAGCCACGTTGCGACGCTTGCTGCATGAATGATAGCGTCTGTTTGTAGCGCGTTTCGCATGCACATGCCCTTGCCTTGGAGGACAGATGCACATCGAAGTGTCAGGAGAAGTTGGCAAGTCCGTCGAGGACGTCATTTGGACGCGGTACCGCGGCAAAATAGACGGCATCAGGATTGGGGGCGTCCAAAGCCGTCGCATTGGGTAATCATGGACTCAATCCCCAGGAAAATTGTTTGGGATTGTCGAAGAAGTCAGGATTCCGGATCTCGGGTGTTCGACATTCCCAGGGGATCCTAGAATGCCTGCTGCATGTTGATCTGAGGGTGTTATTGGGGTGGATCAGGATATGCTTGAAGTGGATGCGATTTCGAAAAACAGGTGGTCTCCCCGTCCTGCGACTGGTCAACGAACACGCTTCGAGTTGTAGTCTTGAGGGCTCGCTACTCTCCGGCGGAACGGGCGCGTGATGCGCCATTCACAGCGAAAGTTGGAGCAAGAACTGCAGGTTTGAAATCAGGCTCTCCAGGGGCGGGTGGCGAAGGAATGGGCACTTTTGAAAACGGATTGCAAGTGAATTGCATTAAGCAAGTTTCCTTTGGTCGGGCTTGGATTTGCCGGTCGTACCTGCTGCCGCCATCATCCTTCGTCAAAGCCTTGCCGGCGCGAGTCGCGGCGAGGTTCTTTCCCAAGGCGATCATGAGCGATCCATGATCATTGGCATCGGCACCGACATCTGCAACATCGAACGGATCGAACGTACGCTGGAACGGTTCGGCGACAGGTTTCGCAACCGGGTCTTCACCGAAATCGAGCAGGCCAAGGCTGAGCAACGAAAGGACACGGCAGGCACCTATGCAAAGCGCTGGGCCGCAAAGGAGGCCTGCTCCAAGGCGCTCGGAACCGGGCTCAGGATGGGCATTGCCTGGAAGGACATGTCAGTGACAAACCGCAGGTCCGGGCAGCCAGTCATGCATGTCACCGGATGGGCGGCCGACCGGCTTGCCGAACTGACGCCCGAAGGGCACGAGGCCGTCATCCACGTAACGCTCACCGACGATCATCCGTGGGCACAGGCCGTTGTTGTGATCGAAGCATTGCCGCGGTCGGACGATCCCTCGTGATCGCCTTGCACGACGGTCAACGGCTGCCGACGCTCTCGCCTTGACTTGCCATTGCGAGACAACCAGAAAGCGCCGAAACAACTGAGGCAGGTCAAATGAGCAAAGGAACAGGTGGCTTGAAGGAAGGCATTGTTGAGACGGTCAAGACGGTCGTCTACGCACTCCTCATTGCCGGAGTGTTTCGCACGGTCTTCTTCCAGCCTTTCTGGATTCCGTCCGGTTCCATGAAGGACACGCTGCTCATCGGCGATTTCCTGTTCGTCAACAAGATGGCCTACGGGTATTCGCAATACTCCTGTCCCTTCTCCATGTGCCCGTTCGACGGGAGGATCCTGGGAAGCGAACCGGAGCGCGGAGACGTGGCGGTCTTTCGGCATCCAGTGAACGGGCAGGACTTCATCAAGCGGGTTGTCGGATTGCCCGGCGACACAGTCCAGATGCGGGATGGCCACCTCTTTCTGAACGGATCCCGCGTGCCGCAGGAGGAAGACGGCTCCTTCGCCGAAACCTATGAGCGGCAGGGTCCGATCGGCTCATTCCCACTGTGCCAGGAGGGTGCCGTAGGCTTGGGCGGAACCTGCTCAAAGGAGAAGGCAGTCGCGACGCTGCCCAACGGCGTGCAGCATTCGGTCCTGAACGTTTTTGACGGACGGCTCGACGACACTGGCGTCTTCACCGTGCCCGAAGAGCATTACTTCTTTGTCGGCGACAACCGGGACAACTCGACCGACAGCCGGGTTCGGCATGAATTCGGCGGCGTTGGTTTCGTTCCATACGATCATTTGATCGGCCGCGCTGACCGAGTGATGTTCTCTTCGGCGGGTCGATCCCTGTTCTTTGTCTGGACGTGGCGTCCAGATCGGTTCTTCAAGCGGATTGATTGATGGCCCTCAGTCCCGAGCTTGCCAGTTTCGCCAAGCGGCTCGGCCACGAGTTCAACGATCCTGAACTGCTTGTGCGCGCCGTGACGCACGCTTCGACATCGTCACCTACGCGACCTGACAACCAGCGGCTGGAGTTTCTCGGAGACAGGATCCTGGGATTGGTGATTGCGGAAGCGCTCATGACCGCCGACGAAGGTGCGAACGAGGGCCAGCTTGCGCCCAGGCTGAATGCTCTCGTTCGTCATGAGACCTGTGCCGAAGTGGCCCGTGAGATCGATTTGGGTGCAGTTCTGAAGCTCGGGCGATCAGAAATGAGATCCGGCGGCCGCTGGAAAGAGACGCTTCTTGGAGACGCGATGGAAGCGGTGATCGCAGCGGTGCATCTTGATGCGGGCTTCGTGGTCGCGCGGGACGTGGTGCTGCGACTCTGGAACGATCACATCCAGAATGTCGAGAAGGACGCGAAGGATGCAAAGACAAGCCTTCAGGAATGGGCGCAGGCACGCGGACAGCCGCCGCCGACCTACACTGTAGTCAAGCAGGAAGGCCCGGCCCACGCGCCGGTTTTTACGGTGGAAGTGCTGCTGACAACTGGAGAATCAGCCACTGCAACCGCCCCGCTGAAGCGCACTGCCGAGCAGGGCGCGGCGCGGATTCTCCTGAAGCAGCTGCATTAGCCAGAGGAATTGGTCACAGCCGTTCCGTCAGTCATCGTGACCGCCTCGTTTGTCCTGGCCGCGGTCCACATCGCCGTCGAAATGCTCAATTGGCCGCGCGCGGGTGTCTCCTTCCTCATCTGCACGGATGTTGGCACGGGCCGATGACTACAGGTCGGATGGTGCCGCTGCCGAGAATGCTCGTCATGGAAATCTAGATGCCAGGATCGGATCGATCGCCCCGTGGTAGCCACTCGTGCCCAGTGTTCGGCCATGCTTGTCACGAAAATGCCATCATCTGGGGACGCTGTGCTGCGCTCCTGCCGATCCACGAACGAAGCCGCGCGGTCAACTTTGGCATCAAGATCCAACGGTCCCTTCAGGTCGTTCTTGAGCGCTTTGCGGCACCGAAAATGCCCACGCGCGGGGCATGCCAGCTCCGCGTGCGGCGTGCTCCGTCTCGACGCCGCGTGCATTCATATTTGTCGCCGTTCTCTCGCCAGTCGCCCTTGGCCTTCGTGTCCCGAACTGGTAGCAGGGTGCACCGCAGGGCAACAGTTCCGCGGCATGCCATTCGCGCTTGTGCGCCCATTCGGAATTTGCCAACTATCCCGCGTGCGTGACGCTCCGCAGCGGCATCGAGTCGGCGGAGCATGCGAGGAGGAAAGATGCGATACCATACACCGACCAGTTTCGAGGACGCCTCGGCCATCGCGGCTGCCGCCACTGGAGTTACGCGGTTTCTCGCGGGTGGCACCGATGTCCTGGTGCAGCTGCGATCCGATTTCGTAACACCCGATGACCTGATCGACATCAAGCAGATTGCCGGGGTGCGGGACATAACCAGGCGTGGCGACGGCGGCTGGCGTATCGGTGCCGCCGTGTCCGGTGCGGAACTTGCAGAGCACAAGGCATTGACTGCCGAATGGCCGGGTGTCGTGGAAGCGCTCGAACTGATCGGCTCGACACAGATTCAGGCGCGTTGCACCCTAGTCGGCAATCTCTGCAACGGTTCGCCCGCTGCAGACAGCGTGCCCGCGATGATCGCGGCTAGCGCATCGGTGAGTGTCGTCGGCCCAGCCGGCGAACGCGAGATCGCGGTCGAGGATGTGCCAACCGGACCGGGCATGACATCGCTCGACGCTGGAGAGGTGGTGAGTGCCGTTAACTTGCCTCCGCGAGGCGAAGGTGGTGGGGATGCTTATCTGCGTTTCATTCCCAGAACTGAAATGGACATCGCCGTTGTAGGTGCCGGCGTGAGCCTCAGCCGCGATGGCGAATCGATCACTGCGGCCCGCGTGGCACTCGGTGCAGTTGCACCTACCGTATTGCTGGTGGAAGAAGCAGGTGCCACGCTGGTCGGTTCGACGCTCGACGACACCGCGCTTGCAGCGCTTGCCAAGGCAGCCGAAGCTGCCTGCCGACCCATCTCTGACAAGCGCGGCACCGTGGCATTCCGAACCCAGGTGGCTGGCGTTCTTGCCAGACGGGCCGCGAAAATCGCCTATGACCGTGCAGGAGCCTGACAAATGATCCATGTTTCGACCACCGTTAACGGCGATGCCCATGAGTTTCTGTGCGACCCGCGCGAGACGCTGCTTGATGCGTTGCGTGACCGGCTCGAACTCACCGGCGCAAAGGAAGGCTGCGGCACCGGTGACTGCGGTGCCTGCACCGTGCTCCTCGACGGCCGCCCGGTCTGTTCCTGCCTCGTCCTTGCCGCGGAAGCGAAGGGACGTGAAGTCGGCACTGTCGAAGGCATAGCCGACGGCGAGGACCTGCACCCGCTGCAGAGAAAGTTCATCGAGCACGCGGCGTTGCAATGCGGAATCTGCACGCCTGGCATTCTCGTGGCCGCCAAGGCGCTGCTCGAGCGGAACCCAGACCCGAACGAAACCGAAGTGCGCTACTGGCTCGCCGGCAATCTCTGCCGCTGCACAGGCTATGACAAGATCATTCGCGCGGTTCTCGACGCGGCCGGCGAGATGAGGGAGGCTACCTGATGGCATTCGACCAAGAGAAAGATGAATTCAAGGTTGTCGGAACGCGACCGGACCGCCCGGACGGGATCGACAAGGTGACCGGCCGCGCCCGGTTCGGTGCCGACGCGACAGCGCCCGGCATGCTGCATGCGGTCATCATCCGCAGTCCGCACGCCCACGCGCGCATTGTCAAGATCGACACTTCGAAGGCCGAGGCCGCACACGGCGTGAAGGCGGTTGTCACGCGCGCGGATTTTGCCGAAGGCCTTGATGGCGAGAACTGGAACATCCTGGAGAATCTCATGGCGGGCGAGCGGGCGCTCTATGATGGCCACGCCGTAGCCGCCATTGCCGCCACGTCCTCGCTTGCTGCGCGCGATGCCGCCAGGATGCTCGAAGTGGAATACGAGGTGCTGCCCCACGTCACCGACGTGGACAAAGCAATGCAGGAGGGCGCGCCCGTGATCCGTGAAGGCGCTGCCGATGGTTCGGTCCCGGCGGGCATGCACCCGAATGTCGTGCGCTGCCATGACTCGGGACACGGTGATCCCGAGGATGGCTTTGCCGAGGCAGACCTGGTGATAGAGGAGAGATTCACGACCGAAGCAACGCACCAGGGATACATCGAGCCCCATGCCTGTCTTGGCACGCTCGGCCCAGATGGCCGGGGCGAACTGTGGTGCTGCACGCAGGGTCACTGGAACGTGCAAAAGGTCTGCGCCGCGCTCTTGGATATCGAGACATCGAAGCTGCGGGTGACAGCGTCGGAAATCGGCGGCGGCTTCGGCGGCAAGACGGCAGTCTTCATCGAGCCGGTCGCGCTGGCACTCAGTCGCAAGGCAAACAGGCCAGTCAAGCTGGTGATGCCGCGCGCGGACGTGTTCCGAGCCACCGGACCGACCGCGTCCACCTCGATGGACGTGAAGATCGGCATGAAGAAGGACGGCACCATCACCGGCGCTTCCGGCGAATTCCGCTGCCAGGGCGGCGCCTTCCCGGGCGCACCCATGGAATTCACCGCGATGTGCGCCTTTGCTCCCTACGCGCTGAAGCACGTCCACCAGGTCGGCTATGACGTGATGACGAATCGTCCCAAGCAGGCGGCTTACCGCGCGCCGGGCTCGCCAATGGCGGCATTCGCTGTTGAAAGCGTCATTGACGAGCTGTGCAACAGGCTCGGCCTGGATCCGATCGACGTGCGTCTCAAGAATGCCTCCCGGGAGGGGACCAAGGCGAACTTTGGGCCCTCGTGGGACCGGATCGGACTGGTGGAAACGCTGGAGGCCGCAAAGGAACATCCGCATTTCTCCGCACCGCTGGCTGAAGGTGCAGGTCGAGGCATTTCCTGCGGCTTCTGGTTCAACCACGCTGGCGAGACCGCGGTGCAGCTGGCATTGTCCGAAGACGGCACGGTGCAGCTTTCGGTTGGCACGCCGGACATCGGCGGCTCGCGCGCGTCCATGTGCATGATGGCTGCTGAGGAACTCGGCATTCCCTACGAGGATGTGCGCACGACCATCGCCGATACCGCGACTCTGGGTTACAACGAGATCAGCCATGGCTCGCGCGTGACCTATGCGAGCGGCCTCGCGACGATCGAAGCGGCACGCGACACGGTCAAGAAGCTCTGCAAGCGCGCCGCCGCCAAGTGGGGCATCGATGCGGAGGCGGTGGAATGGCGCGACGGCTGCGCGATTCCCTCCGGGCCCAATGCAGGAGACTTCGATCCGATGCCGATCAAGGAGATCGCCCGTGACATGGGCAAGACCGGCGGTCCGATTGTCGGCCATTTCGAGGCGACACCTGAAGGTGCCGGAGTCTCCTTCGCCACGCATATCGTTGATGCCGAAGTCGACCGGGAAACTGGCGCCACGACGATCACGCGCTACACCGTGGTCCAGGATGCCGGCAAGGCGATACACCCTTCCTATGTCGAGGGGCAGTACCAGGGCGGCGCTGCGCAGGGGATCGGCTGGGCGCTGAACGAAGAATACGTGTACGACGATGACGGCCGATTGCAGAATGCAGGGTTCCTGGACTACCGCATTCCCGTGGCTTCGGATCTGCCGATGATCGATACCGTGATCGTCGAGGTTCCGAACCCGGGCCATCCCTACGGTGTGCGCGGCGTCGGTGAGACCTCGATCTGCCCGCCGCTCGCGGCCATAGCCAACGCGGTCTCGAATGCCGCCGGCGTCCGCATGCAGGATCTGCCGATGCGACCGTCGCGAATTCTCGAGGCCCTGAAGGCCGGATCGTGATCCGCCGACCTCGCGTCTGGGGCTGGACCGGAGAGTTCCCGACGCTGAGTGTCCGCGCGCTCGACAGCGTGCCGACGGGGCCAGAGGTATGCCCGATTCGCTTGTGTCGTTTTGTCGCGTCCGGGCAGGGTCAGGCATTTCGCTCGCAGGCGGAGTCATGAGCTATCGCCCACTCGTGACGGTCCACCTCTGGTCCGGGCTTCGCAGCCTTGCAGGTGGTCGGGAGGTCATCCAGGTCCGGGCTGCGACGGTCGGGCAGATGCTCGATGCCCTGGTTGCCGAGATTCCCGCCCTTGAGGAACCCATTGAGGCCGGTGTGTCCGTCTCGATCGACGGCAAGATATATGCCCAGGGCCTGACCCAGCCAGTCAGGGAAGACAACGAGATCTACCTGCTCCAGCGCATCAAGGGCGGGTGAGGCGGCGCAACTGCATGGGCAGTATCGGTCCCCGTTGTTGCCTGCGGGACACGGCAAGACTTTCCCTGCTTTGCCGGATCGTCATTTCAAATTTCTCGCAAGATCCCTTGTCATCAGCACGGTGGCTGATTTCGGGAGGGACTCGAATTGCAACGGTCCCGGCTCGTCGCGGCGGGAAAATGGTGCGGTCCAATTCCTGAAGGTCATGGGCCCGGCTCTGCAGCGGCCTCGACCATGCCGGCACTAGATCCTGTCCGACCTAGTTGGAATCATTGGGGATTCCCGTTCGGGCGGAGGTCTGATCCGATGCGTGTATCGCAATCAGGAGACCCCCGAAATGCCCAGAGCCTACTCCACCGATCTTCGAATGCGCGTCATTGCGGCCATGCAGGCCGGCGCAACCTGCCGCGCAGTCGCCGCTGGAACACGGACCGGCTCGGACGTGCCGTCCAAAAACGCAAGCGCGCCGGCCTCGAGACGCCGGAGGCCTTGCTCCGTCACGTCTCGCTGCTCGGATGGGGACATATTATCCTTACCCGAAAAATACAGATGGCCTAATGTCATGGCCTCACGGTCTTAGCGTAGGATTCTGCTCCCTACCGAAACCGATCCCAGAATGGACATGCCCAGTGCTTGTGTCGCGGGTAGCCCGGACCGTATATCGCCGGTCGCCCCGTTTCCGGATTGGCCGAATCAGCCCGTGGGTTCACGGCCGCCTGTTCGGGCGAGGTGGGACAGTGTTCGCGCTGTATGTGCCAATGAGACACGCAATACATACGCAATTGGCTTGAAATCACACACAGTTCACACGCACGCATAATGGACGTCAAGTAGCATTCGGCAATAATGTGGGGGCACGTCCGGCGAGTGTTCGCGAGAGTAGCGTGGCCGGGACCGGACCAGTTGAGATGACAGCGGCGCCCGACGGCAGGGATCCTTTCGTTCCTGGCCCGTTTGGACCAATGCGAGGAGTCGCCAGATGCCTGAACTTTCCTTTGAGACAAGACTTTGCGGATGCCCTTGGTTACATGGCAGAAGAGCCTGACAATATGCCTATTGAGTTGAGAAGAACAACGAATTCCCCGCTTGTGACTGGAGCGATAGTCGGGTCAAAAACCCCGTTACGGCAAGAAGTGAGCAAGCCGCGAAGCCATCGCATCAATGTTGAAGCTGCGCTGGATGCTGCAATGCGACAATTCTGGCGCCACGGTTATGCTGCCACTTCGATCCACGATCTGGAAGCCGCAATGGAACTGCCTCGGCAGAGCATCTACAACCGCTTCGGCAGCAAGTGCCAGCTGTTCCTGCAGGTCCTCGATCATTACGAAGCAAAAATGCAAGAAGACGTTCTTGAGCCTATGCTGGCCGGTCCTTCGCCGAGAAAGGCGGTTCTGGACCTATTCGGCAGGATCGCATCCGAGGTGTCGGAAGATGGCATTCGCGACGGCTGCCTGACCGTCAATACCGCGCTTGAGGTGGCTCCGCACGACGAGAAGGTCGCGGCCCGTATCCACAATTCCCTGACCGGTTTGGAGGAGTTGCTGCTCGACTTTGTTGTGCGAGGTCAGCAGGCGGGCGAAATCGACCCCATCCATTCTCCCCGTGAGGCAGCCAGTTCCTTGCTTAGCCTGTTCCTTGGCCTGCGTGTGCTGGCGCGCTCGCGTCCCGATGAAGAATTGCTGAGCAGTGTTGCCGCACAGGCGGGCGCACTGATGTCTCCACCCTCAGTCAAAGTTGGGCCCCCGAATTCAAGCACTGACACCAATGCATGACCAGCAAGGGCGCCAGGACCTGACAAGGCCGCGCCTCGCCGGCGTCAGTTGGTGCGGCACGCATGCAGTTCACGTTGCGCTTAAGGCATTGCCGCGATGTACCGAGGAAGGTTTAGGCCTCATCGTCCGCCGGAGTTCTTTCTTCGGTTCACTGTCGGCTCGCCGACCGCCCGCATCCCGAACGGTGCCGAAGCGCCTGCATCGCAATGGCTGAAGGGGCAATGACAGGCACTGCAGAATTCAGCGACGCCCTTTCCTAATGGGAAGATGCGCAAGAATTTCGTCGACCCAGTGCAGCGACGAAAAGTCCATTCCATCGCAGAAGATCCAGGATTTGAGCATCGATCTTGCAAGGTCGCCAGTCACTTAGGCGTCACCGCTCCGCTTAGTGTGCTGAACCTGCCAATGCAACGGAACACGACATCGCTTTCAGCAGGGCGTCGCATCGTCAACTCAGCGACCGGTAAACCAGCACAGCGCCTGAATTGGATCCTCGATGACCAAGACAACTAAACCATTGCACGCGGACGTCATGACCGTTTTCACGCGCGGACACTCTCAGAGCTTGACCAATAGGTTGAGTGGTCTCCCCAGTCGCGGCACTTCCCGGTTGACCACCACATCAGACGGGGGAGGCCGCACGGCTTGGAACGAGATCGCTCAGGGGCAGCAAATGCGACCGTCGGGCAAATAAAAAATCGATTTGAGGGATGCCGCATGGTCCGTGATCCTGTCGCCGCCAGGGGTCTTTGTTGGAGTTGCCATCGGGTTGGTCAAAAGCCTGCTGATTTCCTGGCGCACGTGAGCGAGACAAGTGAAGAGATCACTGCCGGCAGCACAGCTGCAGTCGCAATTGAGAGGCATGACGCCAGATCCGTGCTGAAGCCCTTTGAATCCTTCCGCATCGGGTCCGGGTCTGGCGACAGGTTCGATGCTTGCGGGACGCCCTGCGAAAGCCGCGCGCGGGCGGTGCGGACCGGCGCCCCCGTCTCCCCAATTTCTGACTCCACGATCGTGAAGGTCGTCACGGTCCGTCGCTTTCGCCTGGCCGGGACCGCTGCCGTCCGCGGAAGAACATTCCCGTCGAGGAGCCGTACTGCGGCTCCGGGTCCTTGTACGCCCAAATCACCGTCCGGTCGGTCTTCGCCCGTCAAAACCAAGCCGCGCAGTCTCAATCCGATCCGCACCCGACAGGGGCGAAGCCTCCCGGAAATGCTGCCCCACCTTAGGGAAATGCCATTGGTCGTCCATGTCGATCCTGTTTGCCGGGCTCACGGCACCACTGCAGCCGGAGCCGCCGGATTCTCGGTTGCGCGTTGGCGAATCCTGGATCATCGTTTTGGAATGAATGTTAAGTCTATCCCGAAAGCCCCACATTTCACCGTTTCGCGTGTCAACGTTAGCCTTTGCGCTATGTCGTATCTTGACTGACTGTTCAATCTAGTCTTCTTTAGCGATAGTTGCTACCAAAGCGGCAAATTACACCAGCGGGAAGCGGCTCGATGAGAGGCAAGGCGGTTGAAGTGGTGCTGAGCGACAAGGAACTCGAGTTCCTAGATGCGCTTGCCCTAGAGCACGGGGCGCCGAGGTCGCTGTCCGACCGCTGCAGGATCATCCTTCTCTGCGCCGAGGGTCTCCGAAGCAGGGAGATCGTCGGACACCGGCGTGCACGAGCACGCGGTCGGCAAGTGGTGCAGGCGATTCGCCGAGATGCGCGTCGAGAGCCTCTCGAACGAGTACCGGTCCGGACGTCCCCGCAACGTGACGGACGACAAGGTGGAGGAGGCGGTAGAACGGACGTTGACCACGATGCCGAAGAACGAGAAGCCGAACCCCTACAAGTGGGTCGAGTCCGCCGACGAGATCCTTGCGTCCGTCAGGAGGTTTTGCCTCACGGCGAACGCGTTCGGCATGAACGAAGAGAATTGATGCGAACTTGAGATTCGGGAGACTAGCGCAAAGTAGCTGCACTTCCGGAGCTGTATCCTCGGCGCAAGCCACATGCTCCCGGCGCGCGCGCCTTTTCCTGGGTCGGACACTCGAAGGAGAGGAAACGAATGACTTCAACATGCGATAATCGTGCCGGCTTGACGGGACCACTCTGGATTTGCGCCCGAATTTGCCGCAATGCGAAGACCAAGCAAATTGCGGCAGCACTGCTCGTCTTGGTGGTGGGTGCGACGCAGTCACCCGCAAATGCGCTCGAAGGGTTCACCGTCGGAACGGCTTCCGCCGGGTCGACACCCCACATCCTCGGAACTGCAATGCAGCAAGTGTTTTCCGAGAAGTTTCCCGAGGGCCGGTTCGAAGTCGCGGTAACCGGTGGCAGTATCGAAAACTCGCGGATGATGCGGCGTGGCGAGGCAGAACTCGGATTTGCCAGCGTTACGGGTTCTGCCATGAGAAATGCATGGCATGGCCGCAATCTCGAGGCTGGTGAAGAGCCCTACAAGGAGATCCGAACCCTGATGGGATTTGTTCACATCATCGGGCACCTGATCGCGCGGCCAGGGGCCGAAATCGAGAATTTCGAAGACATCAAGGGCAAGCGCGTCGGCTTGGGTTCGAGCATCAGGACTTCAGCCCTGCACGAACCGTTCTGGAGGAGCCAGGGGGTCGCATGGATTGACGACGTGGAGGAGGTTCCGCTTTCGTCGCAGGACAGGTACAGGTTTCTCGCTGAGGGGCGAATTGATGCAGCCCTCGCGTGGACGGTCGGCACCAAGCTGGCTGCCATCATCGAGGAGTATGCCAGCGCAAACCAGGCGGTCTGGGCCAAGACTGACAAGGCGGCGCTGGAAGAGGCCGGATTCACGGTGTTCGCCTTTGCGCCGGGTTCGCTGCCGGGACTGGACTTTGAGAACTATGGCCCCAGCCTGACCATGTCCGCCCTGGCCACGACGGACGAACTTCCGGACGACACGGCCTATGAAATCGTCAAGACCTTGCACGAGAACATTGAACAGGTTGTTCTTCTCCTGCCCGCCGTTCAGGCAGCCGTCGAGAACCCGGCCGTGTTCACGTCATCGTCCGACCCGTTTCCCTACCATCCTGGTGCAATCAGGTACTGGAAGGAGGTTGGCCTCTGGAATTCCGAATAGGGGGACCCCTCCAGCGATAGCGGGCGCGAACAGCCATGTTTGGCCGGGTTTCGGAAACAGCGCAGGAACTGGCCCGGACACTTCTGTTCCTGGCAGTTCCGCTTTATGCCCTGTACAACTACTGGTATCCCGGCTTTCCCCTGCTTGAGCGCGCATTGCTGGCATTGCTTGCGGTTTCGGCGTTCTTCGTTTCGATGCAGCCGCGCAATCGATTGGGCGGCGCCTTCCAGATTGCCCATTTGCTGCTTGGATTCGTGGTATTCGGCTACGTCATTCTCAATGCGCATGAACTGCCCTATCGCGAGGGAATCCCGAACAGCACCGACATCATGATCGGAATCGCAGGTGTTTACCTGATCCTGGTCGCTGTGAAGGCTTGCCTCGGAAGCGGTCTGGCGACGGTGACGGCAATTTTCCTCCTGTACCTGTTTTTCGGCCAGCATCTCCCTGTCTGGCTGGGCGGCCACAGGGGATTCAGCCTCGAGCGGATCATCTCGTTCCTGTACCTGAACGATGCCGGGATCATGGGTTTCGCCATGAGCGCCTGCCTCAAGTACATGGCACTGTTTCTCATTCTCGGGAAAGTGCTTCAGCAGGTTGGCGCGATGGACTTTGTGATGGGCCTGTCCCGTGCGCTGTTCGGAACCGGGCGCACCGGCCCGCCCTTGATGGCCGTCATGTCGAGCGCGCTTGTCGGCACGGTGTCGGGCAGCACGATGGGCAACGTCTACATCTCCGGCAACATGACCATCCCGCTCATGAGGCGCGTCGGGATTCGCAGGGAACTCGCCGCGGCGATCGAGGCGGCGGCATCGAGCGGCGGCCAGATCATGCCACCGGTGATGGGATTCGCCGTGTTCCTGATGATCGTGCTTCTTGATGTTGCCTACGTGGACGTCATCGTGGCTGCGCTGATCCCTGCAACGCTCTACTTTCTGGTCCTCGGCTTTGCTGTCTGGCTGCGGATTCGCCACATGGAGGCGTCAAGCGAGCCGCACGTCGCAGGGACCGACCAGGACCAACCTTCCGTCAGGGACGCCTTGCTGCATCCCGGTCTCGTCACGTTCCTATGCGCGCTTGGTGTCCTGGTGTACCTGCTGGCAAATCGAAATCCGCTGCAAACGTCCGTGATGATCGCAATGGCTGCATGCCTGACGGCCAGTCTTCCCTGGCGCGTGCGCATTACGCCACGAAAGCTGTATCAGGCGTTGGTCGACAGCGGGCGGGAATTGATCGACGTCGCCATTGCCTGCCTTGCGCTCGGAATCATTGCCGGCACCGTATTGCTGACGGGACTTGGAACGAAGCTTCCTGCCCTCATGATAGAATGGTCCACCGGAAACCTGCCGCTGCTGCTTATCTGCTCGTTCCTGGCATGCATCGTTCTAGGCCTCGGCATCCCTTCCAGCCTCGCATACATGTTGGTGGCCCTGTTGATCAGCCACGCGATCGTGCAGCTCGGCGTGGAGCTTCTGGATGCCCACCTGTTCGTCTTCTATGCCGCGCTCGCGGCAATGATCACTCCGCCCGTCGCATTGGCCGCCTATGCCGCAGCATCCATCGCGAAGAGCAACTACTGGACCACCGGCTGGCTGGCAGCCGCGCTCGGCATGCCGAAATACCTTGTTCCGTTCGCCTTCATTTTCCGCCCACAGCTTTTGATGCGGGGGAGCGCCCTGGAGATTCTTGCCGTATCGACGCTGACGTTCATCGGTCTTGCGGCAGTGTCGCTGGGGCTGACCGGCACGCGAAACCCGACCGTTTCCGCCTTCGCCGCGAAGGCCTGCCTGGTCGTTGGCGGCATCCTGCTGTCGGTCCCGCCACTTGACGGAACTTTCACGCTCGCCATCGGTGCAGCGCTGTGCATGATCGGAATTGCCCCGCTGCTGCTGAGAATGCCGTGGCAAGTGCGGGCACGAAACGGAACGAGCGAATCCGACCGATGGCAGTAGCCAATGCAATAGCTTCACTCGCTTCCGAGGTCGCACGCGACGTTCGGTCGGAAAAGGCCGTGCCCGCCTTGTTCTGCGGGTTGATCTCGGCGGTGCTGATCCTGGTCTTCAGCGTTTCCATGGCGGCCGTGATTTTCAGCGGGCCGCTTTCGGACCATTTCGCGGTTGGAGCAGGAGTCGTGCTTTTCGGCTACTGCGTGATCGGTACGGTGGTCGCGCTGACAAGCGGCTTGCCGGGCGCGATGGCAGGCGCGCCCATGCCTTCCGTTGTAATGATGGTCGTGATTGCAGGCTCCATCGATCTGGAGGGCCAATCCCTATTCGTGACGGCCATCACTGCGGCATTGCTCGGAACCGCCGTCACCGGCATTTGCTTTCTGGCGATCGGGCATTTCCGGCTCGCGAGCTTCTTTCGCTTCATTCCGTACCCGGTGGCCGGCGGGTTCATAGCGGGAACCGGCGGCCTGGCATGCATCCTGGCGCTGGAGTTGATGGGTATCACGATCAAGAACCCTGACGGCCTTTTCAGCCTGGAGGCTGACGCCCTGCGGTTCGCCGGCATCGGCGTTGGCTTTGGTCTGGGTCTCTTTGCACTGATGCGAATCTGGAGAAAGTTCTATGTCTTTCCTGCGGCCTTTGTCCTGGCCTCAATCCTGTTTCATGTCACGATCGCGGCGCTCGGAATGTCGGCGGACGACGCCAGGGAAGCTGGGCTGCTGTTTTCCGTTGCGACGGGCGGTGGGCTTTGGCCTCCTTTCGGAATTTCGGATTTCGCGTTCATCGATTGGGACGCGATGGCGCAGCAGATCCCCAACATCCTGATACTGGTTGCGGTGACGCTGATTTGCGTTGTCATGAATCTCGGCGGGATTGAGCTTGCGGCCAACTGCGATCTTGACTGGAACCATGAATTCAAGGCGGCAGGCTGGGCCAACACGCTCACCGGCTTCGGCGGCGCACCCCCGGGATGCCTGATCGCCCTTTCAAGCATACGAAACTCGCTGTTCGGGGCCATGACGCGTCTCACGGGACTCGTGACGGCGCTCACGCTGGGCTTTGCCCTGCTGACAGGCGATGCGCTCCTGAAGCTGTTTCCGGTTCACCTGATTGCCGGCGTCCTCCTGTTTCTCGGAATGCAAATGGTCGACGAATGGCTGGTAAGGAGCCGGCGGAAGCTGGTCTTCAGCGATTTCGCGGTCATAGCGGTCGTCTTCCTGACGATCGTGGTTTTCGGATTTCTCGAAGGCGTCGGGGTCGGCATGCTTTTCACGTCGGCCATATTTGTCATCAGCCTGAGCAGAACGGACATGATCGAGAACCGGTATACGCTAAGGGAGCGCCAGAGCAGGAAGACACGCCCGATTCCGGACCGTGCCATACTTCTTGCCGAGGGACAGCGCGCACAGGCGCACGAGCTTCGCGGCTACCTGTTCTTCGGCACGGCGTACCGCATGGCTGACGAACTCAGGCTCTCCCTGAAAGATGATCCTTTCCCGCAATTCATGCTTCTCGGATTCCGAAACGTGTCGGGATTCGACTTTTCGGCAGTCAATGCGCTGGCACGATTCATCAGGGCCGCGAACACGGAAGGCGTCACCGTCGTGATCTTCGGCGCATCGGATCGTCTCAGGTCCACTCTCATGTCCGAGCTCCCGAAAGAGGCCCTTCAGGAACTGGTCATGGAGTCAGACGAAGACCGCGCGCTCGAGAAATGCGAGGACATGATCATCGAGAACTGGAGACGCGAATTCGGACAGGAGCGGAGCGGGCGGCAGCAGCTTCTGGACAGGGTCGTGGACGATCTTGAGCGCCACCTGGAGCGGCTGGCAAGGTTCGAGCAGCTGATCCATGACATCGAGGCGTATCTGGAACCGCGAACGTACTCGCCCGGAGAATCAATCGTTGCCCTCGACGTGCCGCGCGAGGGGATGCAGCTTCTGCAGGGTAAGCGTCATTTTGATCCCATACCGGGATTCGGGTTGACGGCAGGTTCGTTCCTGGATCCGGGCTGAAGGCCGCGGTCAGCGATTCCCTGTGCCGGCGTCGAAGTTCCAGGGCAGCAGCTCGTGGATCCTCGACATCGGG
>JAJEFO010000124.1 GCA_022820365.1 Silicimonas sp. | reverse complement strand
CGACAACGCGCCGGTGACGAACGGGGGCGCGTTCGCGGACAACTGGGAGCTCAGCGCGGGACGCGCGCTGTCGGTGGTGAAGTACATGACCGGGACGCTGGGCTTCCCGGCGGAGCGGCTGGCCGCGGCGGGCTTCAGCGAATTCCGGCCGGTCAACCCGGAAAACTCCGACGCCGCGCGGGCGCAGAACCGCCGCATCGAACTCAAGCTGACCGAACGATGATCGCGCGGACCGCTTGCGCTCGGCAGGGCGGCAGTCTAAACGCGAATTCGCATTGCCGCATTAGCTCAGCTGGTAGAGCAATCGCTTCGTAAGCGATGGGTCGGGGGTTCGAATCCCTCATGCGGCACCAGGCTTCCGCCGCCAGTTTCCGCGCACGTTCTTACATCACCGCACGCCATCGGCGGAATCCTTCTGTCCAGCGCCTTCGACGACATAATCCACAGGCGGATCCACCGTCTTTGTCGCCTCATTGGCGGTCACATTCGGAGTCGGTACTCCTTCTTCGTGCGTCGATTCGCTTTGGTCGACTTCAGAATCGTCACCTTGCGTGGCCTCGGAATCGCCCGGCACATCGGTTGCTCCGACGATGAGCGGAAGCATTTCGGCTCCCGTGGAAAGCGGTGCGGGACCGTCGCTTGGCCTGGTCCAGGTCAGGGTGTCGAAACTCTCGCACCGCTCGCAGACGGGCACCCAGCGCGCATGCACGCAATGGCAATTCTCGCACACCCATTGCGGATCACGCGGTGCTGCAAGTGCGCGCGCCAACCACCCCTTCACAACGGCATCGTCGGCCCCAAAGCCGCGCTCGATCGCTGCCATGATGGTCAGGACCCGTGCGGTGGGATCGGTCTCGGCCAAGTCCCCGATCGCGTCACGGGCTGCCGGAAAGTTCTCCGCAGCAATCTGCAGTTCCGCTTCAAGCATTCGGGTTTCGGGATGATCCGGCTGCACGCTCGTCAACGCTGCAAACCGCTTGACGCGGGTCTCCGGCAATTCCTCGGGATCGAGGCGCGCGAAGGCGGCAGCAAGGTCCGGATGCGGTTGCGCACCCCAAGCCTTCTTCAGAATGCGCAACGCGTTCTTCGGCTTGTTGCGGGCCATGTATCCATCGGCGGCCATGACTGCCGCCGGGACAAGATCCGGAGAAAGCCGGTTTGCTTCGATCGCCTTTTCGCGCGCCTCAACGGATCTGTCGTCACGCAGGATGTCTTGAGCCTCGCCAAGTGCAAGCACGGCGTCGCGACGCCGATGAACATCGCGCGGGAGCGCGCCTTGCCTGAGCTTGGTGCCGAGCGTCTTTCGTGCCCCGGTCCAGTCATGCGCACCAGCCTGGAGCCTGAGGAGAACGTCTTGGGTTTCGACATGCGCAGGCCTCAACGCAAACGCCTTTTCCGCGAGCTTCAGCGCAATGTCGGTGTTGCCGGTCGCCAGTTGCTGCTTCATCAGCCCCCTGATGCCCACGAATCGTGTTCGATCGTCCTCAAGAAGGCGCTTGTAGGCTGCCTCGGCATGAACCGCATCGCCGGCCTGCTCGGCAGCCTGTGCGGTCAGGAGAGATGTGAGTTCCCCGCGCCACAGCAGCTTCTCGGCTCGCGATGCCTTTGAAAGCGCCATCCCGGACTCGCCCGATGCGAGCGCAATCATCCCATCAGCAAGGGCATCAAAGCCCTTTCGTTCGCGCCGACGGTCGAAGAAGCGGTCAATCGAAGTCCTGTCGCCCGCGACAAAGCGCAAAAATGCACCGACCAGTCCCATGACCTTGAACAAGACCCAGGCCGCAAGCAGGAAAGCCATCAACGCAATGACCGCCTCAAGCGGGCCGAAAAAATACTCCGTGCCCGCAACCGACAGCCGAATTTCGCCGTCAATTTCAAGCAGCAGTTCCGCGCCCCACGCGGCGGCCGCGATCAGCACGACGAAGAGAATGATTTTCAGAAGCGGCCAGAGCATGGGCGCCTCAATTCATCCCACCGGCAAGCACGTCAATTGCGCCCAGAACCGCCAGCCGAAACTCCGCCCTGGCGATCCAGTCCGCCATTGCGGGCCGTGCTGCGTGCGGCAGTGCCTCAAGCTCTGCAAGTGCGGCAAGCAGGTCACCTTCGGCGACGCTTGCCTCGGCGCGAGACAGGACTGCATCCGCACTGTCGCCTTCCCGTGGCGTTAACGACCGTGCGTTGGTTGCCTGTCGCAGAAATGTGACAATTCTGTCCCTGATCGTTCCGTCGCCCGCATAGCTGCGTGACGCTGCCAGCGAAGCCCTCGCGGCACCGGGAAATTCCTGCTGAAGCATGAGGAGCGTCGGTATTCCGGTTCGTGCATGGTCGGCCAATTCGGAGGGGACATCCTCCATCGTGGAAATGGCGTCGAAATACGGGGCGCCGGTTTCGACCACCGCGCGCAGCCTTGCGATTGCAAAACGATTCCCTGCAGACGATGCAGCGCCTGCCTCAAACGCCCTCGTCTCAAGTTCGGCAATCCGTGCTTCCGCTTCGGCAACGAATTGATCCAGCTGCTTCTTGAAGCGCGCGAGTTGCTCTTCGGTTTCGGCGGCCTGAGACAGGGACGCGTCGCCGCTCGAGATCTCCAGCACCTCCACGCGCCGGAACAGGGCGGCAAGCCTTGCATCCAGATTCGAAAGTTCGTCCGATGTCGTCGCCTGCACCTCCGCGACTTCCGGAACCAGTTCACTCACCTTGCCCTCAAGCGCAGCGATGTCGCCCTCCAGCACCGAAAGGTCCGTCTCGGGCGGTATCATTTCCCGAAGTTCGGCCAACTGCTCTTGCAGCCTGGCCATGTCCGCCGCGGCAAGCTCAACTCCAGAAAGTGCCTGCTCTGCCTTGTTCGGCTGACCCGTCAGATACGGCAAGGAAATTGCGGCAAGTATGCCGAGGGCGCCTCCCGCCAAACCGCCGACAATTCCCGAGAAAAGTGGAAGTCGCTGCCGGGCCGCGGCGAGGAAGTGCCCGCGCGTTCGACTGGACGCCGAAAGCTCCTCTGCCTGCGGCTCGTCCGAATCCAGGTCAGCCGCTCCGCCAATGGCTTCTGCAGTCGCATCCGACGGTTCTTTTGGTGCAGTGGCCGACACCGGATCGTCGGAAGACTCCGGATTCTCGGAAGTCTTTGCGGATTCTTCTGGGTCAGCCACTCAGTCACCTTTCCGTGCCAATTGCGTGCGTCGTTGCGCGACTGAATCTAATGCCACGCGCGCCCTGCAACAAGAAGGACTCACAGCGCGCCGACAACTAGGTCGCACATGGATTCAGAGGTCGGTCGTTCGGCCACCCTGAATTCTGCGTCTCCCTTCCAGGCCGTTCGGGCAGCCTCGCTTATGGCTAGGACGACTATTGGCGCTGCGGCAGCAAAACGCGAAAGAAGCTCTGCGCTTCTCGGCGAAAACACGGGAACGACAACCGGCGAACTGCCGGCAAGCAGCGCTTGTGCTGCCCGCGAAAGCGAACGCGGGACTTGGTCATAGAGCACCGCGTCGACTGTCGGGCCGCCTTGTGCGGACAGACGGTCGGCAAGATTGCATCGGGCATGCTGTCCCCGACAGGCAATGGCGGGAAAGGTCACTTCCTCGACGCGTTCAAGAAAGGCCTCGGCCGTCTCTCCAAGCGCATCCGCCCGCGCGCCCTGCCCGCGTGCAAGCGCCGCTGTGGCTTCGCCCACCGTCAGGACTCGGCGGCCTTCAAGATTGCCCGCGAGCTGGCGAACGGCGTTTCCCGACGTCACGACGATCGTGGCAAAACCATTCAGATCCGGAGGTTCGCCAACGGGAATGATTTCCATGACAGGTGAGATCACGGCCGGAATGCGCTGCCCCAGCCGCCGTTCGCAATCGGCAAGAAAGCTCTTTGATTGCGCCTCAGGCCTGGTCAGAAGAAGTGTGGGCCCGGGACCGTCCATGTCGACGCCTTCTTGTGTGAGGCACTGCCCGGTGATACCTGCGGTCGGGAAGCCGCGCAAGCCGAACAGCCATGGCACGTCTCTTCCTCGGAATCGAATCCAGCTGTGACGACACCGCGGCTGCCGTCGTGTCGGACGACAGAAGGATCCTGTCTTCAATCGTTGCGGATCAGGCCTCCCTGCACGCAGCCTTTGGTGGAATCGTGCCCGAAATCGCCGCGCGCGCGCATGCCGAGAAGCTCGACATCGCAGTCGAGGCCGCACTGAACGAAGCGTGCATCGGCGCCTCGGACATCGACACGGTCGCCGTCACGGCAGGTCCGGGCCTGATTGGCGGCGTGCTTTCCGGCGTGATGTGCGCAAAGGGAATTGCCACGGGGCTCGGCAGGCCGCTTCTCGGAGTCAACCATCTCGCCGGCCACGCGTTGACGCCTCGCCTGACGGACAATGTTGCGTTTCCTTTCCTCCTGCTTCTGGTCTCCGGCGGGCACTGCCAGCTGCTGATTGTCTCCGGCCCGGACAGCTTTCAGCGCCTCGGCGGCACCCTGGACGACTCGCCCGGCGAGGCCTTTGACAAGACGGCCCGCGCCCTTGGCCTTCCCGGATCCGGTGGCCCGGCCGTCGAGGGTGAGGCCGCAAGCGGAGACCCGGAGCGATTCCGCTTTCCGAGACCGTTGCTCGACCGTCCAGATTGCAACATGAGCTTTTCGGGGCTGAAGACCGCACTGGTCCGCGAGCGCGATGCCCTGGTCTCTGGATCAGGCGGGCTGTCCGCGCAGGATCGTGCAGATCTCTGTGCCAGCTTCCAGGCTGCGGTTACCGAGATCCTGGCCGTGAAGACGGCGCGCGCGACTGAATCCTACCTCTCGCTGAACCCGCGCACGCCAGTCATCGCCGTCGCGGGCGGTGTCGCGGCCAACGCAGAGATACGTGGCGGACTCGATGCCGTCGCAATACGATTCGGCCTCGAGTTTGTTGCGCCGCCCGCTGCGCTGTGCACGGACAATGCTGCCATGATTGCCTGGGCTGGAATCGAGCTAGACCGGATCGCGAACCCCGGACTCGTTCCCCTCGTCGCACGCCCGCGCTGGCCACTGGACACGAGTCAGCCAGCCCTTCTGGGATCGGGCACGAAGGGCGCGAAGGCATGAACCTGTCCGTCTTGGGAACAGGCGCGTTTGGAACCGCGCTTGCAATCGCCCTTTCACGAGACGGGACAAGGGTCACGCTCTGGTCCCGTGATGCCTGTGACGCGGCACGCATGCAGGAAACGAGGCGAACAGGCGCCCGTCTTCCGGGCCATCATCTGCCCGACAGCCTGCATGTCACTGCCAACGAGGCCGCCTTCGGTGCCGCAATATGCCTTGTCGCTGTGCCCACCCAGAATCTTGCGTCCTTTTTGCGGGATCATGATTTTGGAAGCGGCGGCGCACTCATTGCCTGTTGCAAGGGGATTGATCGAACCACCGGTTTGGGGCCAGTTGCGACGATCCAGGCGGCTCGCCCTTCGCACACGGCCGCAATGATGACTGGCCCGAGCTTTGCCGTCGACATTGCAAATGGGGTGCCCACGGCAATTGTCCTTGCAACGGAACGCGCGAAGGAATCCAGGGAGCTGCAGGCATTGCTCACGCGCCCGCTCCTGCGCCTCTATAGATCCACGGACGTCCGCGGTGCCGAATTGGGTGGGGCCCTCAAGAACGTTGTCGCGCTTGCCGCGGGAATCTCCGTCGGCGCCGGGTTCGGCGACAGCGCGCGGGCCTCGGTGATCGCCCGCGGGTTCGGTGAGCTTGTGCGCTATGCTGCCTTGCAGGGAGCAAAGAGAAAAACGCTCCACGGGCTTTCGGGACTGGGAGACCTCGTGCTGACCTGCATGTCCGAGAAATCTCGCAATTTCAGCGCAGGCGTTGCACTGGGACAGGGCGTTGACTTCGATCGGGAAGCAACGGTCGAAGGGCTTGCCACCGCGCCGGTCGTCGCGGAAAGCGCGGCGGCCGCCGGCCTGGATCTTCCGGTCATGCAGGCCACGGCGGACGTCGTAGAGGGACGCCTTGACATTTCCCGGGCCGTTGAGGCCCTGTTGTCGCGACCCGTGGGAAAGGAGTAGGCCATGGCATATTGGCTTTTCAAATCGGAACCGTCCACCTGGAGCTGGGACGAACAGGTGGCAGAGGGCGACGCAGGAGAGGAATGGGATGGCGTCCGAAATTACCAGGCACGGAACTACATGCGTCAAATGAAGGTCGGGGACCGGGGCTTCTTCTATCACTCGCAGACGGACAAGGAGATTGTCGGAACCGTCGAAGTCATCGCCGAAGCCCATCCCGACAGCACCACCGATGATGAGCGATGGGAGTGCGTGGACATCAAGGCGGTTGTCCCGCTCAAGACTCCCGTGTCGCTGGAGCGCATCAAGCAGGAACCGCTCCTTGCCGACATGGTGCTCGTCAGGAATTCCCGCCTGTCGGTGCAGCCGGTACGGGATGCGGAGTGGAAGCTCGTCTGCGAAATGGGCGGGATCGATCCCTGAGAAATTCTGGTCAGGCGGCTGCTTTGCGCGTAGTCTGCCGACACGGCGGACACGGAGGATACAATGGAAATCATCAGCGTAATCGTGGCGGCGGTCGGCGGGTTTGCCTTTGGCGCCGCATGGTACATGGCTTTGTCCAAGCAATGGGTTGCCGCTTCAGGCATCGAAGTGGACGAAAACGGGCGCCCAACAAATCAGAGCAAGACGCCATTCATTCTGGCAGGAATCGCGATGCTCCTCGTGGCGGGCATGATGCGGCACACGTTTGCCATGTCCGGGATAGACACGCTTGCGGCCGGTCTTGTCGGTGGCTTGGGTGTCGGGCTGTTCTTCATATCGCCCTGGATCATGATCAACAACGCATATGGCGACCGACCTTTCAACCTGACGCTGATCGACGGCGGATACGCCACCTTCGGTTGCGCCGTTATCGGTGCCATTCTCGGAATTGTTGTATTTCTGATTGATCCGTTGCGGATTTCCCGGATTGTTTCGTGCGGGATTGGGTGTTTCTTCCCACGGTCTTCCGACATTGCTGGTCATTCAGGGACGGGTTGCGTTTCGGCCGCGTACTTCCCTTCCCGACAGC
>JAJEFO010000065.1 GCA_022820365.1 Silicimonas sp. | reverse complement strand
CTGTCGGGAAGGGAAGTACGCGGCCGAAACGCAACCCGTCCCTGAATGACCAGCAATGTCGGAAGACCGTGGGAAGAAACACCCAATCCCGCACGAAACAATCCGGGAAATCCGCAACGGATCAATCAGAAATACAACATTGCGATCGAAGTCATCCAGCGTGGGATCATCCCATGAAGACTTCGCATGTCGCGTCAGGATGAGAGTGAGTGTCACGGATGGAACGCCTTCATGTGATGAGCCGACTGTGTCTCCATTCTGGGATAGTTGCGTCCCAGTGGGCAAGAGCGGCGCACGGCGCAGCCCAGTGTCATGCAGGTCTGACCTGCGTCCGTGTCAAGGTAGGCATGGCAGGCAGGAATGTCGTAGCTGCCGCTGACAAGTGCCGATGCCGGACAGGCCGCAAGGCAGGGCCTGCCCTTGCATGTATCACATGGATTGGACGGTGTCTTCGGAAGTTCCAGAAGCTCGGGCAACAGTATAGCGCCCCTATATGACACGAAGAGGCCGGCACGGGCATGAACCAGAAGCAAGACCGGCGAGACGAAAGCGTGCCCGCTCCTGAGCGCCCAGCGGGTGAATGGCCGTGCCGGCTTTCCGAAGGGAAGCAGCGCTTGGCCACCAGTGTTCGCCGCGATTCGCTTGATCACGCGCGCGGACCAGCGATCCAGGGGATCGGGCTCGCCGTCGCCGAATTCGGGAGTGGCCGTCACATGGGGCCAGAATCCGGGTTCGGCGGGGCCGAGGAGAACAATGGTTCCCTCCCCGATGCCGTCATCGGGTTCCGCGTGAAGCAGGCCGAATACGTCCAGCCGTTCCGTGCGGGCAGCGCTCATCACTTCCTCGATCATCACGGGTCGCCGAGGGCCACCGCTGGCGTCCACGCGGCCCTGCCGCCCTTGAGACGTCTTGGGCGGCCGGAAGCCGTCATTTCGGCTGGCTGGACAGCATTTCCACCATGCGGTCCCTCATCACGAACTTCTGCGGCTTGCCCGAGATGGTCATCGGGATTTCCTCGACGATGCGGACATGCCTGGGGATCTTGTAATGCGCAATCTGCTCCCGGCAGAACTCCCGAACCGCGTCTCCCGTCAGTGACGCGCCAGGCTTTGGAATGATCCAGGCACACACTTCCTCGCCGTATCTCTCGTCCGGGATGCCGAACACCTGCGCCACCGAGACATACGGATGGCGAAACAGGAACTCCTCGATCTCGCGAGGATAGACGTTTTCGCCGCCGCGGATGATCATGTCCTTCACGCGGCCGACGATCGAGCAGAAGCCTTCGTCGTCCAGGGTCGCAAGATCGCCCGTGTGCATCCATCCGTCGACGATGCTCTCACGGGTCTGTTCCTTGTCGTTCCAGTAGCCCTTCATGACCGCGTAGCCGCGCGTGCAGAGCTCGCCCCGCTCGCCGACGGGGACGACATTGCCCTCGGGGTCCACGATCTTCACTTCAAGATGCGGGTGAACGCGGCCCACCGTGGCGCAGCGCTTGTCCATCGGGTCATTAACAAGGCTCTGAAAGGAAACGGGCGACGTCTCGGTCATGCCGTAGCAGATCGTAACCTCGCGCATGTTCATGCGCGTAGTGATCTGTTCCATGACTTCCATAGGACAGGGAGCGCCGGCCATGATGCCGGTACGCAGGGATCCGAGGTCAAGGTCTTCGTTCTCGAGCTCCTGCAGCATGGCGACAAACATGGTCGGCACGCCATACACCGCCGTGCAGCGCTCTCCGGACAGCGCCTGGAGCGTCGCGCGCGCCTCGAATGCCTCGCCCGGGAAGACCATCGCCGCCCCCTTGCTCACCGCGCCCAAGACTCCCATGGCCATGCCGAAGCAATGATAGAGCGGCACCGGAATGCATAGCCGGTCTGCTTCCGTCAGCCTGATGCGGTCGGTCACGAAACGCGCGTTGTTGACGATGTTGTGGTGAGTGAGCGTCGCCCCCTTGGGCGCACCCGTGGTGCCAGAGGTGAATTGGACGTTGATGGCATCATCCGGGCTGAGCGAGCCGTCGATGGCCTGGAGGCGCAGCTGCTGCGCTGGGTCGCCGAGATCACGGACCGCATCGAAGGTGAACGCGCCGGGCCCGGGCTCCGCGCCGGTCACGATAACGCTTTCGAGGGTCGGCAGCCTTGCGGCGTTCAGCTGGCCTGGCTCGCAGGACTCCAGTTCCGGGGCCAGCTCCCGGATCATCGAGAGATAGTCGGACGACTTGAACGACGGAGTCAGGACAAGCGCCTTGCAGCCGACCTTGTTGAGCGCGTATTCCAGTTCCCCTGTCCGGTATGCGGGATTGACGTTCACCAGGATCGCTCCGATCCGGGCGGTTGCGAACTGGGTCAGCACCCACTCGTACCTGTTGGGTGACCAAATTCCGACGCGATCCCCCTTCTCCAGCCCCATGGCAAGCAACCCGGATGCAAAGGCGTCTATTTCCCTGTCGAGTTCGTGGTAGCTCTTCCGCTCGCCTGTCTCGCGGAACACCAGGGCATCCTTCGATCCGTGGCGCGACACGGACCTCCGGAACAGCTGAGGGATTGTGACGCACTCCAAGTCGGCGGTTGTTTCGCCTCTGACGTGGGACCGTCCATCGAGAGGTACTCCAGAATTGGAAATTGCAGATTCAGGAGGCGGACTTGTTCCCCGGACCCTGCTCGAAGGGCTCTTGTTCAGGTTCGACATCGCGTCCTCCTCGCATGACGAGGGAACCCCTCGCTAGTACCAACGGTAGTGACAGCCCTTCTCGTGATCAACTCACGGTTGAGCGACATCACTGTTGAAATTGGCAAGGCCGAATGCCAGCGCAGGACGGGCAAGCGGACAAGGCGGGTGCAGATACCCTGAAGTGCTGGAACGATCCGCGTCGGTGCAGGCGGGTGGGATCGCTTGAACCGACGTTACCGCGCCTTGCGGATCAAGCTGCCCGCACCGTGCTCGGTGAACAGTTCAAGGAGGCAGGCATTCGGCGTTCGCCCGTCCAGAATGACAACGGCGCGCACGCCTCCGTCAATGGCCGCGAGCGCGGTTTCGGTCTTGGGCACCATTCCATCGGCGACGACACCGTCCGTTGTCAGCTGGCGGATCTGCTCAGGAGTGATCTCGGTCACGACTTCGCCTTCGGCATTCATTACGCCGGTGACATCGGTAAGGAGAAGCAGCCGATCGGCGTCCAGGCTTGCCGCAATTGCGCCTGCCGCCGTGTCGCCATTGACGTTGAGCGTCTCGCCGTTCCGCCCCGCCCCAAGGGGCGCGATGACGGGAATCACCTCGGCGTCCATCAACGTGCGCAGGATGCCTGGGTCCACTTCGGCAGGCTCGCCGACGAGGCCGAGATCCGACCCGACCTGGTCACAGATCATCAGGTTGGCGTCCTTTCCGGAGAGACCGAGCGCCCGCCCGCCTTCTGCGTTGATGGCCTGCACGATCCGCTTGTTCACGAGCCCCGAGAGCACCATTTCAACGACTTCGGCAGTTGCCTGGTCCGTAACCCGCTTCCCGCGCACGAATTCGGTCTTGATGCCAAGCCTGTCGAGCATTTCCGCGATCATCGGTCCGCCACCGTGAACGATCACCGGGTTCACGCCGACCTGCCGCATCAGCACGATATCGCGCGCGAAACTGGCCATAGCGTCGGCATCGCCCATCGCGTTGCCGCCAAACTTGATGACAACGGTCGCGCCGTCGTAGCGCTGCAGGTACGGCAGTGCTTCGTTCAGGGTGCGTGCCGTGGCGATCCAGTCGCGATTCATCTCTCTCGTTCTCATCGGATTTCCCCATTCGGGGCCTCAGTATGCCTTCGCCGTGCCGGGCTCAAGCTGAACCGGAAATGATCGCGCGCAGCACCTCGACGCCTTCACCCGTCTCCGAAGACGTCAGCAAGATTTCCGGGAACGCAGCAGGGTGCGTCTGGAGCGCGCTTCGCACGCGTCGGAGCAGGATGTCCCGATCCTTCGCCTTCGCCTTGTCGGCCTTGGTCAGCACGATCTGGAAGACGACTGCCGAGATGTCCAGCAGGTTCAGGATTTCCTCGTCGACCGGCTTGATGCCGTGGCGCGCATCGATCAGCACAAATGCTCGTCGAAGCGTGGCGCGTCCGGCGAGATAGGACTTGAGCAGCCTTTGCCAGTTCTCGACCACCTTGAGTGGCGCCTTTGCAAATCCATAGCCCGGCAAGTCCACAAGGTAATGGCTGTCAGCCAGCGTGAAGAAGTTTAATTCCTGCGTCCTGCCTGGCGTGTTCGAGGTGCGGGCAAGTGCCTTTCTGCCTGTCACCGCATTGATCAGTGTTGACTTGCCGACGTTCGAACGGCCCGCGAAGCAGAACTCTATCCTGTCGGCCGGTGGCAGTCCGTCCATGGCCACCACGCCCTTCAGGAAGTCCGTGCCTTTGGCAAAGAGCTCACGTCCAGCCTTCAGATCCTGGGCATCTGCCGTGGCCAGCGGGAACGCTAGCGAGGTCATGTCGCGACCTCGACAGTGTCGCCCGTCGCGATTTCGCCACCATGAATCACTTCGGCGAAGACACCGAACTCCTGATGGCCAAGCGCCTGAAGCGCCCCGAGCGTGTCCACGTCGCGACGTCCCGTGTCGGGATTGGCCATGGTTGCCTTGCATCGCGTGATTTCGCAATGCACGCGCAACGCGGTTTCACCGACCCGAATCTCCTTGCCGACCCAGCCCTTCTCTTCCCAAGGTGTCAGGCCTGCGATCCAGAGATTGCCGCGCCAGCGGTGGATCGACAGATTTTGTCCTGCCATTTGTGACATGGCATTGTTCGATGCCAGTGAATTGATCGAAATCCAAGGGTCCGGCGCATCCGTGAGATGTGCGTCCAGGGCGCGATAGAGTCCTGTCGGTCGGGGCAGCTCTTCAGGCCAGATTCGCGAAAGCCAGTCGAGAAGGACAGAAGAGTCCGAATCAATGTCGGGATAGATCGAAATCTCGCCCGCCTCAGGGTGGACGAGCTGCAGGCTGGCATGCGATTCATCCCAGATGCAGGTGGCAGCCATCAGATTCGGCTCGGTCACGCCACGCAGGAAGTTTGCCTTTGGAGCCCAGCCTTGCTCCAGCTTCGACCGTTCGTGAGCCACTGCCCAAACCCGGTCCATCGGGAGCCACTGGCCACGTGTCAGGATGGTCCGGATCAGTTCTTCTCGTCCGATCGCCTTCAGCGGATGCCTGATGATGCGGTCAAGCGTTGCGTTCATCGCTTCTTGCGGGATTTCTTCCTGCCGGAGCGCTTGCGGGCCGGCTTGTTCGCAGGCTTTGCCGGCGGTTGATCCGCTGGTTCATCTGTTTCAGCGTCCGCTTTCGATGCATCGTCTTTCTTGGCGGCGGCAGGTTCGGGGGACTTTGTCGTTCCACGAATGTTACCCCAGATGTCCGGACGGTATCCGTGGCCTCGCATGATGATGTACTGCTGGACAAAGGTGATCACGTTGTTGGCAATCCAGTAGATCACTAGCCCGCTTGCAAAACTGCCCAGCATGAACATGAAAATCCAGGGCATCCACGCGAAGATCATCTGTTGGGTGGGATCCGTCGGGGCCGGGTTCAGCTTCTGCTGCATCCACATGGAGACACCGAGGATGATCGGCAGGATGCCGATGAATATCAGGCTGAGAATGGTGTCGGGTCCGGGTGCAGGGAACGGGAGGATGCCGAACAGGTTCATGATGGATGTCGGATCTGGGGCGGACAGATCCTGGAACGGTCCGAACCACGGGGCGTGGCGAAGCTCGATCGTGACAAAGATCACCTTGTAGAGCGAAAAGAAGATCGGGATCTGCAGAAGAATGGGCAGGCATCCGGCGGCGGGATTGACCTTTTCCTTCTTGTAGAGCGCCATCATTTCCTGCTGCATCTTCTGGCGGTCGTCGCCGATGCGTTCCTTCAGCTCCTGCATCTCGGGCTGCAGTTCCTTCATTCGGGCCATCGAGACGTATGACTTTCGCGCCAGCGGGAAGAGCAGGGCCTTGATCAGCAGGGTCAGGCAGATGATTGCCCAGCCCGTGTTTCCGATCACGGCGTTGAGTTCGTGCAGGGCGAAGAAGATGGGCTTGGTCAGGAAATAGAACCAGCCCCAGTCGATGGAATCGATGAAGCCCTCGACCTCTGCGTCGCCGCCAAAGCCCATGAAATAGGAGAGCGAGTCTCTGAAGCCCTCGATCCTGCGACCGGCTTCGTAATCGCGAATCGTGTCCCACTCCTTCGCCCCCGCAAAGAGGCGGGTCGTTGTGCTCGAGGATCCACCCGGAGGAACCGTCACCGTCGGCATTCGGGCAGCGGTGCGGTAGATGTCTGCGTCGGGCCGGTATTGGACGACACTGGTAAAGGGAGTTCCCTGCTCCGGGATCAGCGTTGTCATCCAGTAGTGATCTGTAAAGCCCACCCAGCCGCCGGACTCGACCTGGACAACGTCTGCACTCGGTCCCCAGCGGTCGTCGTAGGCAAGGTCCGGCATGTCGGAGTAGTCGATTTCGTCAAGCTGGCCGTCATTCCGCCGGATTGCTCCCTCATGCAGAATGAAGAAGCCGGAGAGATCCTGAGGTTCGCCGTGGCGTTCCACGAGGCCGTATGGGGCAAGGCGTACCGACTGGCTGGTGGAGTTCTCAACTGTCTGCGTTACGGTGAACAGAAAGCGATCATCAATCTCGATCTGGCGTCGGAAGACCAGGCCTGACGGGCTGTCCCAGCGAAGCGTCAGGGGCGCTCCGGGCGCAAGCGTCGTCCCGTTGTCCAGCTTCCATATCGTGTCCGTCGCGGGCACGTCGCCGGGGCCAAGCTCGCCGCCAGGGACCCAGCCGAACACTGTGTAGTAGGGGTTTTCCGCGCCGACGGGAGCAAACAGGGTGACCTCCTCGGCTCCGGGATCTTGGGTGACGTGATAATGGTGGAGCGAGAGCTGGTCGATGCGGCCGCCGGCCAGCGAGATGGAGCCCTGGACATTTGGAGTCTCGATTGGAACGCGTTCGGCTTCGGGTGACGCGTTCGTGGATGCCTGCGGTGCCGCGGCAGTTGTCCCATCGCCGGATTCGGCAGCGGGAATCGATGCCTGACCGTCTGAGGCGCCGGTTGCGGAAGCGTCCGTCGGCTGAGATCCCGGGGTCTCGGTCGGCTCCGGCGCGAAGAAGATCATCCATGCGACAAGCACAAGGGTGCTCAGCACCATCGCGAGGATCAAGTTCTTGTTCTGATCGTCCATCGCCGCTTCCGGAGTTTCCCAAATCGCGTTCGTGGTTCAATAGTCCGGCGACCAAAAGGTCAAGGCGTTTTGGTGCCGGGTCTGGTTGATGCTGCCTGTCGGGAAGCCGGCGATCAGCTTGGGCCTCCGCCGGAACGCGGCGTCACAATTCCCCGGCATGACTCACCGTCCGATTGCGGGACGCTCCGGTAGTCGTGTTGTCACGGGATCAGCTTGAGGCGCTCGTGTCGCGCGGCGCCCCCGAAACTCGGGGCGGCGGCGGAAGCGCCGAATGGCGAGGCTGAGGCACGGAAGACCGGTCTCGATGAATCGCTTCAGGCCGATGAGGGAGCCGAGATCCTGCGGTGATCGGTGCCATTCGCGTTCCCGTATTTGCTGGCAAGTCCCGTGAAATCGAAGAGCCGGGGATCGAGGAGGTGCGACGGCCGCGCGTTCATCAGCGCGCGGAACATGACCTGCCGCCTGCCGGGCGCGTTCCTTTCCCATTCATCCATAATCGCCTTGACCTGCTGGCGCTGCAGCCCGTCCTGGCTACCGCACAGGTCGCAGGGAATGATGGGGTAGTTCATCGCTGCGGCAAAGCGTGCACAGTCTGTTTCCGCTACATGGGCAAGCGGGCGGCAGACAAGCAGATCGCCTTCTTCGTTCAGGAGTTTCGGCGGCATCGTCGCCAGCCGGCCGCCATGGAAGAGGTTCATGAAAAATGTCTCGAGAATGTCATCCCGGTGGTGGCCGAGCACGATTGCCGAGCACCCCTCTTCGCGGGCAATGCGATAGAGATGTCCGCGTCTCAGCCGGGAGCAAAGTGCGCAATAGGTCTTGTTGGCCGGGACTTTCTCAGTGACGACAGAGTAGGTGTCCTGGAACTCGATCCTGTAAGGGATCTGCATGCGGTCGAGGAAGTCTGGCAGGACGGTTGAGGGGAAGCCCGGCTGTCCTTGATCCAGGTTGCAGGCAAGCATGTCCACTGGCAGGAGTCCGCGCCACTTGAGTTCATGCAGTGCAGCGAGGAGCGTGTAGCTGTCCTTGCCGCCCGACAGACAGACCAGCCAGCGTGTGCCGCGTTCGATCATTCCGTATTGCTCGATTGCCATTTGCACGTTGCGGACGATGCGCTTTCGAAGCTTCCGAAACTCGGTTGTCGAAGGCGCGCCGTGAAAGAGCGGATGGATGTCGTCAGCCTCGTCTAGCATGCTGCGGCAATAGTGAATTCAAGATTGCAGAGCAAGGGACGGAGCGTCTCGATTCCTGTCAAGTACTATCGGATTTTCAGGCTGTCCGGTCCGGACCATGTCTGGTTTGAGCGCAGGCCAATGGGAAAGGAAGGTCTATGCTTCGCTAGGAATTGGCGCGTTTGAGGCGAGGACACGCTTCCTGCAACAGCTTCAACGTGTGCAGGAAGGCGCGCGCTTTGCGATGGGCGCAAAATGCCGATGTCAAGAATTTCCGTCATGAAGGACTTCAACGGTTCTTTGACTGCGAATCTTGCACGGCGCTCAACCGGCGAATGGCAAAACGCGATCCGGAGCAGATCAACTACCTCACGGATCGCAACCGAAGCGGGAATCGCCAACGTGGTTGCTCAAGTCTTGAACCCAGAAAGTTCTCGACCGCCTTTATGTCGAGCACGAACTCGGCCGCGCGGCTCTCGTGCTCGTGCAGCATGTAGGTCGGGAGATCCCGCCACTCGAAGTCGGGATGTCCGAAACTGTTGGTCCCAACCCGAATCCACACCTTGCCTCCCTCGGCAAACCAGCCCTCGCTGTCAGCAGCCGGGCGGGCTGCTTGGCGCCGCGCCGGATCGAGAAGACTGCGTAACTGCTCGCGCAGGGCATCGTATCGCGTGGACGCATACTCCTGCCAAGTGACCGGGTTTGCCCATGCAGGATCATGGCCACACTCGATCAGGATGCCTGACAGGACTTCGGACGACAGCCGGAGCCAGTCGGCGCCCTCCGCATCGAGGCGGTCCAGTACCAAGCGTAGATAGCATCGATAGAGATGTGTGGTGGGTTCGATCATGGCCAGCCGGTCAGCCATGGTGATGCGGCCATCCTCGTCTTCGCTGGGGAGTGAGGCGGAGCTGTAGATCAGGAGACTGCGCTTTGCGACTTCGTCTGGGAATGCGCCGACCCTGGCGTTCATCGAGACTACCATGCATGGGCTCTCGTCGTGCGGCGGCAGGGTTTCGTCCTTGATGAATTCCGGCGCATGGTCCCGGAACCGCCGCCAGCCGATATCGTCGAAAAAGGCGGGCATGCGACGGTATGACGCGTCGATCTCGCGCAGCAGCAAGCCGGTCATCGGTGTCCTGACAGCGCTCGGGAAGTCGTCCGCAAACATGAACTTTCCGACGATATCCACGAGCTGCGTCTTCCCGGAGTTGGACTTGCCATAGATGATACCGACTCTGGGATAGCGGATGACGTCCCGATCCTCGAGCGCAGCTTGGCGACGCAGCGTGCATATGAGCGGCGAAAAGAACATCCAGCACAGAAAGACAAAATAGTCCTTCTGCAGTTTCCCGACGTCGCCGCGAAAGGCCTCGCCATAGGTTTCCCAGAAGGCCACCAGCGCGGCGGCGTCCCGGCTCACCTGCCCGTCCTCGCTTTCGAGAGGCCAGTCTGCGCCGCAGACGGTGCCTTGTCGCCTGTCCAGGTCAAGAGAGAAAGTCGGGTGAAAGGCAGCCTGACCTCTGGTCTGGCGTCGGATCATCCCGGAGAACCGCTTGCGTATCGAGTCGTCCAGCCTGACCCTCATCTTGTCGGTCTTCGGCCTTTCCTTGCGCATTGCCGGCAGCACCAAGTCGTAAATCCTCTCCAGCCGACGCCCGCGCTCGACCGACTCCTTGGCCTCTGCCGGTTTCGCGATCTGAATCACCTGCAACCCGCGGTCGGGTGCCAGCACCGGCGCCTCGACCGGTGACATGCCCTCTGCCGGGTCGCGTCGGTCTTCGGCTAGTTTCGCGAGCGGGAGCTCGGCGGATGCATGATCCCGAACGCGTCGATACTGGCCTTCGAAATGGTCCCAAGCGAGGTCGTCATCGAACCGCATGAGCACTTCGTGCTGGTCACCGAGCAACGCTGATGTCGAGAAGTTGGCTGAGCCGGTCAGCACGGAGCGGTCTCCATCCGGCCTGTCTGACAGCAGGAAAATCTTCGCATGCGAAACATGCCCCTCGACCACCCACGCCCGTAACTTGCCGCTGCGAATGCGCCCGAGAATTTCCTCCCTGCGCGACACGGAAATGTTCTGCAGCGCCTTGCGAACATCTTCCATCGCGACCGTCTGCAGCGCAATGAGCGCGGCCATGTCATTCACGGTTCGCGAATGGCCCATCACCACCTCGACGCTTGCCTCCTCGATCTGGTCGAAGAGCGAGGCGAGCATTGGAACGCTCGCCGAATAGGTGAGGATCCGAATGCATCGGTACCGCGCGAACTCTTCGAGATCGAAATGGCGTACTCCCAGCGCCCGGGCATCGAGCACCTGTGTCGGCGCCCAGGCGGCGTCCGAACCGAACAGCTCGGGAGCGTCAATGTCCCCGGCGTCTCGCATGCCCGTGCGCTTCGACATCTGGTTCGTCCTCAATTGGCTTGTGCACCGGGAGAGTGCTTCAACAGTCAATGAGCATTCGTTCGAGTCCGTCCCAAGATGTTCGGACTGGCGGCCGCAAGCGTGGATCGATGAGGCCAAGCTCCTCAAGCATGTAGTCTCCTTTCCCGTAGTTGCATGGTGCGCACGTCACCACAACATTCTCGATGTCGGTTCGCCCGCCTCTGCTGTACGGCACAACATGATCGAATTGCATCCACATCAACTGAAAAGCGGCATGCTGCTCGGCGTTCCTGTTGCTGTGCCCCCAAATCCTGAGATCAGGATAGGCGGCCTGCAACGCCCTCGGCACGGCGCTTCGGATCAATGGTACGCCGCAGTAGACACAATGGCGACCCCAGCGGGCCACGATTGCGTCCTCGTCAGAGCGGTTCGGCTTTCGTTTCCTGTCAAGATCCTCTTCGGCCAGTTCAGGCAAGCCAGAGACAGAACGCCACCGGATGTGTGTTGGCTGATCAGGGTTCGTCGCCTTCGATCCCCAAAGGGATTCCGTGAAGGCCCTGATATCCTCTCTGTCGGTCTGCAGGATCAGTAGTGCGGCTTCATTGCGGTTGCCAGCCATGTGATGTGTGACGGCTCGGTCGAGCAGCATCGCCGCCTCGAATGTCTCGGGAACGGAATTCCGCAAACACTCTCGTGGTGCCCAAAACGTGCCATCGCCGTCTTCTTGCTGCACGGGATTAGCTTTCATGCTGAAATTGCATTGCCGCTTATGGCGTGTCGTTTCGGGCCGTCAAGACCTGTGCCTGTCTGCTGAGGTGCTGGCATATCGCTGAAACCCGTTCGCTGCACATTCGCTGGTTTCGGCTGTTCCGATACTGGAATTCTGGCTCGGCGAAACTACGGGTCGGGCACGTTGTCGATACCGGTTCCACCCCATGGATGACATCGGAGAATGCGCCTGATCGCCATCCAGCCGCCCTTTAGTCCGCCATGCTTTGCAAGCGCCTCCAGTGCGTATTCCGAACATGTGGGTTGAAAGCGGCAATGATGCCCGATCCACGGGCTGAGTGTCAGCCTGTATGCCCGGACAGCGAGGGTCAGGATCCAGGCAAGCGGACTCATTTGTGTACCTCGGCCAGAGCATGTTTCAGGTCTTCCAGCATTGTCGCGAAGTCGCGACTGGCCGTCACATGGCGGCGCCCAATCAGAACGTAGTCAAATCCGTTCCGGCCATGCTCGGGCAGTGCCAGGCGCGCCACTTCACGAAGCCGTCTTTTGGCACGATTGCGGGCTACGGCATTTCCCACTTTCTTCGAACAGGTGATTCCGACACGAATGCTTTCCGGATGCTCCTCGCCGCGGTTTCGGACCTGGAGAACGAACCCGGGCATACTGCGACGTATGCCGGCCGCGGCCTTGAGGTAGTCTGCGCGTTTCTTGATCGCGATGAGTCCGTTGGTCTGCATGATGACCGGAAGTGTATATCCAAACGGTCAATCTCGAAAGATCGCTGCACGGCTGGTTGTTTGCTCAAAGACTGAATGCGTGCTGGGACGGGCTCGCTGGAGACCCTGCATGCAAGAGCTCGATCAGGCGCTCAGCTTTTTCCTGCCGCGCAGACGACGGGCATTCAAGATTTTGCGGCCAGCCTTGGTTGCCATACGCGCACGGAATCCGTGGCGCCTCTTGCGGACCGTGTTTGACGGCTGGAAAGTGCGCTTGGGCATATGACCTCTCCAATTCGGCCGCGGGATCGGGCCTGACTGTTCCAAAGTCCGGCTAATAGGCGGATCAATTCGTCAAGTCAACGGCCTACTGGCGGCTTTTCACTTCGTTGGGAGTGATGCACTCCCATGGTGCGAAGCACATCTCATCGAACTCTCTCTTTCCCTTTCTTTGGAATGAGGCCCGTATCGAAAGCCAGCCCTTGCTTTCGCCGTTCCCAAGTGACGTCCTCGTCGAAGTCGTGCCCCAAGTTTTGCCTTGGACCACCACGACTTGAAGCCCAAATTGGGTCACTGTCACTCGCGGTAGCCATCGAGAGTTCCATGGATGCAGTAGTGCTTCGGGTCCGGGCGAGGAGGACGCGAAGTTCAGATCTTGATTCGGGATTGACATTTTTCGCACAGAAGATTAGAACGAAAATAGAACAAATGAGATGGCCTGAAAGCCTGTTGGCGCAGCAGGCACTCAAGAGTTGCCTTTTGTGCCGTCACTCTTGCCGGAGAGCGGCTATTGAAGCTTGGTTCTCGAAAAATGTGGGGAAGGTATGTTGACCGAGGTTTGTGCAGTTATCGGCGCAGTTTTGATAAAGGCAAGACAGTCCTTGAATGACAAATGGTAGCACGGTTGGCGTTTGCGGAAGATGGCCCGGCGATTGCGCCGATATCGCCCATAAAGGAACTTGGTGCCTACGAGGCAATGTGGCTTGAAAGCGGTGCCACATTCAAGCGCTTGGCCGAGCGGTTCGATTCCGACCCTGATGCTCGCCCGTCAGACTTTGTCCCCCTTCGAGATGCCCAGCATTACGGAAACAAGGTGTTGCAACAGTTCAAGGAATCCGGTGTGCACCAGTTTGGCGTCAGAATTCACCATGCAGGCGACTATCCGCGGAAGTTGAGAGATGCACGCAATCCAGTCGAACTCCTTTATTTTCAAGGAGAATGGGAAGTTTCGGAAGCACGGTGCGTTGCAGTTGTAGGCAGCCGTGAAGCAACGGATAATGGCGTCCGACGCGCGGCTCGCATCGCCCGTGAACTTGTTGAAAGGGACTTTGTGGTCGTCTCTGGATTGGCCAAGGGAGTCGACACGGCTGCCCTGAGGTCAGCGATTGAGGCTGGCGGCAGGGTGATTGCGGTTATCGGCACGCCCTTGGGGACCAGCTATCCCCAAGAGAACCGTGACTTGCAGGAAGAGATCGCACAAAGGCACTTGCTGATTTCGCAGGTGCCCGTGCTCCGCTACGCGAGCCAGAGCGTCCATCAGAATCGTCTTTTCTTTCCGGAGCGCAATGTGACTATGAGCGCGCTGACGGAAGGTACAATCATTGTCGAGGCTGGCGAAACCTCCGGCACGTTGACGCAGGCACGCGCAGCAATCCATCAAGGACGCAAGTTGTTCATTCTCGACTCGTGCTTCCTGGATCCGAATCTCTCTTGGCCGAAGAAGTTCAAGGACAAGGGAGGAGTACGTGTGAAGGACCCTGAGGACATATGGGATTCTCTCGATTAGAATGGTCCGTCTTCGGCAGATTGATGGCAGCAACGTTGGGGAGCATGCGCACCTCACTACCAACGATGAGTGCTACTACCTTCGTGAGTACACCTCGGGTGGGAATTACAAGATCAGCGAGACAAACAGCCTGATTAGAAATCTCAAGAAAAAGCCCAGCGAACAGAACAAGAAACCGGGATATCACTATAAACAGCAAGCGATTCGAACATGCTGTGAAGCACTGCGACAGGCCCTGAACCCAGATTGGCTCAAGGATGCAACCTTGGTGCCCATGCCGGGATCGAAAGTCATGGGTGATCCCGATCATGATGATCGGATGGAGCGAGTTTGCCGGGGAATCGCATAGGGATTGGACGTCAGGCCACTCGTTGTCCAGACTACCTCGACCGATCGCGCCCACGAAGCCGGGCCTGGCGGTCGTCCGGTAATCGAAAGTCTGCTCGAGGTGTACCGGATACAGGAGAAATTTGCGGAGCCGCCACCGACGCAAATCGGAATTGTCGATGACGTGTTGACGACGGGATGCCATTTCAAGGCAATGCAGACCATTCTTGGCAAGAGATTTGTCGGCGCACAAATTGTTGGAATATTCATCGCGCGACGGATTTTTCCTAAGTGAGGGACGCCTCGCGCTCGTATTCAAGACCGTCCTGCTCCATGCCACATTCGGGTGCAAAGTGCGCCCTTGGAGCCGTATGCATCGGCGATCGCAGGAATAGGGGAAAGGCGGTGTTGACATCCACGTTCCATTTCGGAAGCGACTTGGAACTTGGCTCGGAATGATGCTTTAAGGAACTGACATGGGCGACGAGACATCTCCGTTCAGCAGACTCGCAAGACGCCTTCCGCTTCTGATCATCTTGGTGGTCGCAGCGGTTGGTGCATTCACCTTGCGAGATCATCTCAGCTTTCAGGCGCTGGCGGACAACCGTGAGATGCTGATCGCTTTCCGGGATGGGAACTACGTGCTCACGGTTCTCGTGTTCATGGCGGCCTATGTGGTGATCGTCGCATTCTCGCTTCCGGGTGCCACCATCGCGACGCTGACGGGCGGGTTTCTGTTTGCCACATTCCCGGGCGCGCTCTTCAACGTCACCGCAGCCACGATCGGGGCGACGGCGATTTTCCTGGCAGCCCGCATGGGTTTTGGCGAAAGGCTGGGACGCAAGCTTGACGCCTCTGAAGGCGCGATCAAGTCGATCAAGGACGGGATCGACAGCAATCAGTGGTCCATGCTCTTCCTGATCCGTCTTGTTCCAGCGGTGCCGTTTTTCGTCGCGAACCTGCTGCCCTCGTTTCTTGGAGTCCCGCTCAGCCGTTTCGTGATCTCGACCTTCATCGGCATCATCCCGGGGGCCGTGGTCTATACTTCGGTCGGTGCCGGGCTGGGCGAGGTCTTTGCTCGTGGCGAAACCCCGAATCTCGGCATCATTTTCGAGCCGCAGATCCTTCTGCCGATCCTCGGCCTCTGTGCGCTTGCGGCGCTTCCAATCGTGATCAAGGCGATACGCGGAAAGGCGTTCTGAGATGGAACGGATCAAGACGGACATACTCGTCATAGGCGCCGGTTCCGGCGGGCTGTCCGTGGCTGCCGGAGCCAGCCAGATGGGTGCAAGGGTCGTACTTCTCGAAGGCCACAAGATGGGAGGCGACTGCCTGAATTTCGGATGCGTGCCGTCGAAGGCCCTGATTGCGGCAGCCAAGCAGGCATATTCGATGAATGCTGGTGAACCGTTCGGCGTGACGCCTGTCGCGCCGGAAGTGAACTATGCCGCAGCGAAGGATCACGTGCACAAGGTCATCGAAACGATAGCTCCGGTAGACAGCCAGGAACGGTTTGAGGGATTCGGCGTCCATGTGATCCGGGAATACGGGCGGTTCATTTCCCCGGACGAAGTGCAGGCCGGCGATCACGTGATCAAGGCCCGCCGCATCGTGATCGCAACAGGCTCGTCGCCGTTCGTTCCGCCGATCCCCGGCGTGGATGAGGTCACGTACTACACGAACGAGAACATCTTCGATCTTCGCCAGCGTCCAGAACGCTTGCTGATCATCGGGGGCGGACCGATCGGAATGGAGATGGCACAGGCGCATGTGCGTCTTGGCTCGAAAGTGACCGTGATAGAGGGCCTGAAGGCGCTAGGTCGCGACGACCCCGAAGCAGCGCAAGTCGTTCTGGACAAGATGCGCGCCGAAGGCATCGAGATTGTCGAAGACGCGCTGGCAGAGGAAGTGGGCGAGGACGCGGGCCAGATCACGGTCAAGACCTCCCAAGGCAGCTACACGGGCTCGCATCTGCTCATGGCCGTGGGCCGCACGGTGAACATCGAAAGGCTCGATCTCGACAAAGGCAATGTCGCGCATGACCGGGCGGTGAAAGTAAACGAGGGCCTGCGGTCAATATCGAACCGCAGGGTCTACGCAGTTGGCGATGCGGCCGGCGGTCTCCAATTCACCCATGTCGCAGGATACCATGCGGGCGTCATCATTCGATCAATGCTATTTGGCCTGCCTTCCAAGGCCAAGACGTCCCATATTCCCTGGGTGACCTACACCGACCCCGAACTCGCGCAAGTGGGACCGACAGAAGCCGAGGCCCGCAAGATCCATGGTTCCGCACTTGCCGTGGCTCGGTTCGACTATCACGAGAACGATCGCGCAATCGCCTCGCGCAAGACGTCCGGGTTCGTCAAGGTCATGGTTGTCAAGGGCAGGCCGGTCGGAGCGACCATCGTGGGCGAGGCGGCTGGGGAACTGGTTGGCGTATGGGCGCTCGCAATTGCCAACGGCCTCAAGATGGGAGGCGTGGCGGCAATGGTCGCGCCCTATCCGACCTTGGGCGAGATCAGCAAGCGGGCCGCCGGGGCCTACTTCTCTCCCAAGCTTTTTGAAAACCAAACCGTGAAGCGAGTAGTCGGGATTGTTCAGCGTTTTGTCCCGTAGCGCTGGAAGAGAGCCATGTTCCTGCACACACTGTCCGGTCGATTCCTGGTTCTGACGGTCCTGTTCGTCATGCTGGCCGAAGTCCTGATTTTCGTGCCGTCGATTGCCCGTTTTCGTCAGGACTACATGATGGACCGATTGGAGCGGGCACAAATCGCTTCGCTTGCTCGGCTTGCGGCAGATGCCATTGAGCCCGGACTCGAACGCGAACTCCTGGGAAATGCAGGTGTCTTCAATGTTGTCCTGCGGCGCGACGAAGTGCGTGAACTGGTACTGTCATCGGATCTGCCCAGCCCGGTAGCGGCGACATTTGACATACGCGATCCGGCGCCGGATTCGCTGATCCGTGATGCATTGGCAAGGTTGATGAAGCCCGGGTCCGAAGTCGTGCGCGTCATCGGCCAGCCGGTGCAGGACGCAGGACTCCTGATCGAGGTCACCATGTCGACCGGGCCGCTCCGGGAAGCGATGCTGGACTACGGCTTGCGAATCCTGATTCTTTCGGCCGTCATTTCGGCCGTGACTGCGACACTCCTGTTTTTTGCGGTTCGTCAGTTGATGGTGAAGCCGATGAGGGGCGTGGTCTCTGCCATGCAGTCCTATGCGGAAGCACCGGAAGACGCGCGGCGCATCATTGAGCCTTCTTCCGGCACGGGCGAAATCGGCGAAGCCGAGGCGGCGCTGAAGTCAATGCAGACCGAGTTGACCTCCATGCTTCGGCACAGGGAGCGTCTCGCGTCGCTTGGAAGCGCGGTCGCCAAGGTTAGCCATGACCTGAGAAACATCCTGACTTCGGCGCAACTCTTCGCGGACCGGATAGAGGCTTCCGACGATCCGGTTGTGGCCCGGCTGCTTCCCAAGCTGATGAATTCGATCAGCCGCGCCGTGCATCTGTGTGAACGCACATTGGCCTTTGGAAAGGCCGAAGAGCCTTCGCCGGCTCTCATGCTGGTCAACCTGGCAGCCATTGTGGAAGATGTCGTCGATGCCGAACAACTGGCGGTCGATATGGAAGGCGTCGCTTTCAAGACCGAAATTCCGCCAGGCATGACTCTGCGCGCTGATGCCGAGCAGCTCTATCGCGTTCTGTCCAACCTGATCCGAAACGCCAGACAGGCAATTGTGGCGACCAAGAGTGCCGGCAAAATCCGCATTGCGGCGGCCGAGGATGACACGTGCTGGCGGATTGAGGTCAGCGACACGGGACCGGGATTGCCTCCACGCGCTAGGGAACATCTCTTCACGCCGTTTCAGGGCGGCGCTTCTAAGGGCGGAGCGGGGCTGGGACTTGCAATTGCTGCCGAATTGGTGCGCGGTCACGGGGGCCAACTTTCGCTTGGGAAAACCGGGCCCGAAGGCACGACATTCGTCGTAACGCTGCCCAAGGCCGTGATCGACGTCGATCAGGCCGTCAAGTAGTGCCGCAAATCTGCATGGCTCTTGCCCCGGTCGAGAGGGGCGGGTTCTTCGTGATGCGTGCATCCTGCGCTGGCATTGCGCGACGTCGATTGTCGTGCTTGCGCCACGCAAATAGCCCAGGAACTGCCTTGCGGTGAACTCGACCGACAGTTACATCCGTCCCGCTCCCGCGCTGGTAGCTCAGATGGATAGAGCACTTGACTTCGAATCAAGTGGTCGGGGGTTCGAGTCCTCCCCAGCGCGCCATCCCGTCTTTCTCTCGGCGGCTTTTGGCTGCGCATTGGTATGCGACGGTGGCGGAACTCTGAACTGCAGTCTAGGGTTCTGGCCTAGTGCGAGTGCATCCAAGATCGGTCTTGCAACGAGTTTGGCCGAAAGATACACCCTGCCCACTCGTGCGCTGGTAGCTCAGCTGGATAGAGTGCTTGACTACGAATCAAGAGGTCGGGGGTTCGAATCCTCCCCAGCGCGCCACCTCCTCAATTTGATCAAAGTCATCTGGAGCGACCTCAAGATTGGCCGTGAAGAAAGTCAAATTCTCTCTTGTGCCGTCGCCTGGAAAGGCGTGGTCGCCAAGTGACCAAGACAAAAGCGTCGAAAGTCGCGCAACTCGCTGAATTCCCAAGAAGGGATCGGCAACGATCCCGGCGGTCCGTGACATT
Organism: Silicimonas sp.; assembly: GCA_022820365.1. Lineage (GTDB taxonomy): Bacteria > Pseudomonadota > Alphaproteobacteria > Rhodobacterales > Rhodobacteraceae > JAJEFO01. The sequence continues at coordinate 62,849 of JAJEFO010000065.1, read as the reverse complement.
GCCATTGTGGACTCCGTTCGCAATTGGTGCTGATCGACAGAGTTGCACCCGTCCGCGAACTTCCTAATTTGGGGCGATCGACTTGGAGGGACAGATGGTGGAAGGCCAAAGACGCGAACTCGGCGCATGCTACTATCCAGAGCATTGGCCTGAAGAAGTCTGGGCCGATGATGCCCGTCGGATGGCCGAGGCCGGACTGTCCTGGGTGAGGATCGGGGAGTTTGCCTGGTCGAGGCTGGAATCCCAGCCCGGAGCGCTGGAATTCGAATGGCTTGACCGGGCCATCGAGACATTGGGGCAGGCGGGTCTCAAGGTTGTCTTGGGAACACCCACCGCGACTCCGCCGAGGTGGATGCTCACCCGCCATCCAGACATGGTCGCACTGGACGAAACGGGAAAGCCGCGCGGCTTCGGTTCGCGGCGGCACTATTGCTTTTCGCACGAGGGCTACCTGGAGGAGTGCCGACGCATCGTGACCCTGCTTGCTCAGCGCTATGGCAAGAACCCCCATGTCGCCGCCTGGCAGACTGACAACGAATACGGATGCCACGAAACCGTGTTAAGCTATTCGGACGCGGCAAAGAAGGGATTCCAGGCTTGGTGCGCCCAGCGCTACCAGTCCACGGACGCATTGAATCGCGCGTGGGGCAACGTTTTCTGGTCAATGGAATACGCCGAATTCGAGGAGATCGAGCTTCCGAACCTCACCGTCACGACGCCGAATCCGTCCCACGTTCTCGCGTTTCGCCGCTATTGTTCCGATCAGGTCGTGCGTTTCAACCGCGCACAGGCAGGCATCCTGCGCCGCTGCACGGATGCGCCGTTGATTCACAATTACATGTGCCGGACCCTGTCCTTTGACCATTTCGATGTGGCGGCCGATCTCGACATCGCATCCTGGGATAGCTATCCGCTCGGCTACCTTCTTGATCGCCTTGATGCAGACAAGACCGAGCAGGAACGTTTCCTTCGGCAGGGCCATCCCGATGCCCAGGCATTCCATCATGATCTCTACAGGTCCGTCGGGAGGGGCCGTTACTGGATCATGGAGCAGCAGCCCGGACCGGTGAACTGGGCCGAATGGAACGTCGCGCCGCTGGACGGGATGCCGCGCCTCTGGGCTTGGGAGGCCTTCGCGCACGGAGCGGAGGCGGTTTGCTTTTTTCGGTGGCGCCAAGCGCCTTTCGCGCAAGAGCAGATGCATGCAGGCCTGCTGAGGCCGGACGGTGCGGATGCTCCGGCGATCGTTGAGGCGCGGCAGCTGGCAACGGAAATCGCCACGATGCCCGACGCCGGCACGGCAATGGCCAGGGTGGCGATCATGTTCGACTATGCGTCCTCATGGGCGTGGGAAGCGCTTCCCCAAGGTGCGGACTTCACGTATTTCGGACTGGTATTCGACACCTACAAGGCTCTGCGGCGAGCCGGGCTCTCGATCGATTTCCTTCCTGCTGACACCAAGTCTCTCGACCACTACGACCTCGTTTTCATTCCCGGACTCCTGACCATTTCCGATAACCTCACGAAGGCGCTTGAAGCGTTTTCCGGCACGGCAATCATTGGTCCGCGAACGAACAGCAAGACGGCCGAGCTCGCGACCCCGGACCCGCTGCCGCCAGACCTGCCCGGTCTTGATGCGACGGTCTCTCGTGTGGAAAGCCTGCCGCCCTTCGCCTGCATACCTCTCGATGGCGGCGGGAACTTTCATCGCTGGTTCGAGCATCTGAAAGGCGTTGCCCCCGTCACCATGACCACCGCTGACGGTCGGCCAGCTGTCATGTCCTATGGCAAATTGCACTACATCGCGGGCTGGCCGGATCGGGCGGCATTCGATCACCTTGTGGCAAATGCCTGTGCCGCAGAAGGGCTTGACGCCAGGATCCTGCCAGACGGGGTCAGGATCCGGGATACAGCGACGCATCGCTTCGTCTTCAATTACGCACCCGAGGCATTGGACTTCGAGGGCACGACGCTTCCGTCGGCGGGTGTGCACTGGCGCCCGATTTGAGCGATCATTTCAGGTGGTGTCGAAATGGCATTCAGCGAAAGATCTTTCGCGGCAAGTCGTCCTGCTTCGTGCTCCGGCGATTCCGACTTTCATGGGTGTCGGCGGATTCGAAGCCGCCCCCATTTCCGGCCTGGCTGGGGACATGCGACCTGAAGCCGGTCTTCTGAAACGATGGTTGCCATGAAATCTGCGGATGACGCCGGCAGGAGGCGGTTCGATGAGGGGCAATGCGGTGGAAGTGGTGCTGAGCGGCGAGGAGCGCGGGTTTCTCGAGGTGCATGTCCGAAAGCACAAGGCGACGCGGCCGCTGTCCGACCGTTGCGGGATCATCTTTCCCCGCGCCGAAGGGCTTCGAAGCAGGGAGATCGCCGCGTGGATCGGCGTGCACGAGCACACTGTCGGCAAATGGTGCGTGAGGTTCGCCGAGAAGCGCACCGAGGGCCCGTGCGGCCGTTCTGGCATGTATCGCGGCGCGGACGGCATCGATCCGCCCGCATCGCAGCTCGATTGTCAACGGGCTTGGGCAGTCGCGACTCTTGCAATTGCGCGGAGCCTTTCGCTAGTGTTTGACGGGAGTGTCCATGAGAAGGCGTGATTTCATCAAGAATGCCGCGGCGACAATGGCGATGTCCTTGCCGTTTCTGGGGCGTGCCGCTGCGCCTTTCCGGTTGGGCTTGACCCCTGTCTTTCTCGACAATGATGCCCTCATCATCGACCGGTTGCGTTCAAGCGTGTCAGCGGCCATGGGTGAGTCTGCCGTACTCATTCAGCGTCGGACCTATCAGGAAATCACCGCCATGCTGCTGGAAGGGTCGGTCGAAGCGGCGTGGAATTGCGGGTTTCCCTATCTTCAGCATCAAGATCGGCTGACCTTGATCGGCGTGCCGCAATGGCGGGGCCGACCGCTCTATCAATCCTATTTGATCACCGGCGCCAGCGACACTGCCAAATCTCTCGCGGATCTCAAAGGAGGAACACACGCCTTTTCGGACCCTGACAGCAATTCGGGCTATTTGGTCACAGCTTCCGATCTCGCCCGCGCTGGCAGCACGCCCGTGGAATTCTTTGCACGCACCATATACACATATGGCCATCGCAATGTCGTCCGCTCCGTCGCCGGCGGATTGACGCGATCCGGTAGCGTTGATGGCTATGTTTGGGAAACGCTTGCGCAAGTTGAGCCGTCGCTTACGCAGCGTACACGCGTAGTGGTTCGTTCCGAGTGGATGGGGTTTCCTCCGTTTGCGGCGCGCAAAGACCGAGCTACCTCGGAAAGCGTTCGACGCTTCGCAACGGTCTTGAAGTCTCTTGACGCATCTGATGTGGGGCGCGAAATCCTTGAGTTGCTTTACCTCGACAAAATTGTGGAAGGGGAAGAGTCACTGTTCGACAGCATCAAAATTCGAATGGCAGACCTTCCTGAGCGCCGGTGATCCGCAAAGCTTGGCAGGAATGGCCCGTCACTTTGCGCGTGGCCATTGCGACGGGCGCCCTGATGGTCCTTCTTGGGCTCATTGCGTCACAGCAGGTCCTTTCAACTCTTTCCAGCCTCCAAAACGAGCGCTTGCGGGAGGTTGCACAGTCGCATGTCGGCGGGCTCAAGGTGGCGCTCGGCTCCTTCGTTCTGCACAGGGATGTTTGGGAGGTCTACGACGCCTTGGATCGCGCAGGATCCGAGGGGGCAGGGGCTCGCATCTTATTTTCCGCGGTTGCCGATGACCGCGGCAGAGTCCTCGCCTCATCGGACCCCACGCGCGCACCGATAGACTTGGAGTTTGAGGCGCTCCTCAGCGATGCGGTTCCGGTGCAAGAGGTCACTGCAAGTGAAGGCAGAAAATCCGTTCGCATTGTCGAGCCATTATTTGTGCAGGGTCGCGAAGTTGGCAGCTTGCTAACGGAATTGGATGTCAGCGACCTATTGGCGCAACGGCGCTCCACATCCCTGGCGCTTCTGGCGGCCAACTCTGTCGCGACCTTGCTCTTGGCCCTGACCGGGTATTGGATCGTGGCACGACTTCTGAGTCCGGTTGAGCTGCTGACGGGTCAAATGGGGGCAAGTGGCGTCGCTCCGCAGCAAATTCCTGCCGAAGACATCGCGAGAACGGACCCCGCGTTTGCACCGCTATTGCACAATTTCAACAGCATGATCGACGCAATTGATGCCCAGCGTGAGGCAGAAAGACGTTTGGCGGATCGTGAGCGCTTTGTCAGTTTGGGACGCTTGTCGTCTTCCTTGGCGCATGAGATCAACAATCCGCTTGGGGGGTTGCTGAACGCAGCAGATACCATCCGCACCTATTCGGATCGCCCTGACGTGGTCCGAAATTCGGCCTATATCCTGGACCGGGGATTGAAACACTTGCGTGATGTCAGCCGCGCCATCCTCGAGGAAAATCGGCGGGATCGGTCAAATGCACTTCTTTCGTTCGAAGATTTTGACGACTTGAAAATTCTCTTTGAACCAGAGGCAAACAGACACGGTCAGCAGCTGGATTGGAACGTTGACTTTGAACATTCGCCAGCCTGTACCATTCCTTCGGCGCCGATCCGTCAAATCGTTCTGAATTTATTGCTTAATGCTTCTTCTGCAGCAGGCAAAGGCGGCCGCGTTGGGTTTGTGGCGCACGCAAAATCCAGTGGGCTGGACTTGAAAGTCACAGACAACGGACCCGGGCTCAGCGAACACGCTAGACAGCGTCTTCTATCCGAGACCCTCTTGGAACCGGGCGGCGGTGTTGGCCTGCGCCTGGTGCGGGAGCTTGTGGGTGAAATGGGCGGTGAGATTGCGCTGGAGCGAATTGGTGATCTGACCAGTATTCTAGTTCACCTTCCCAAACATGCGCCGGACCAGTGAGCTTCGCTGGCCGTCACATCGTACTTGTCGAGGACGATGCAACAATGGGTCATTCCCTCGTTCAACGCCTCGAACTCGAAGGTGCGCGGGTTACTTGGGTCAAGCAGATGGTGCGCGGCATTTCCGCCATTCGCACGCCACGTCATCCAGTTGATGCCGTCGTGTGCGACATCGCCCTTCCCGACGGAACGGGCGAAGACATCCTGGCGGCGGTCGCCGGGTCAATCACGCCACCGCCGTTCCTGTTCATCACTGGACAGGGCGAAATTGGCCAAGCCGTCAGGCTCTTGAAGGCGGGTGCCACGGACTATCTGACCAAACCTTTCGAGTTGTCGACACTGCTCGAACGCCTGACCTCGGTGTTCTCGTCAGCAATGCAGAGAAATGATTTCCCTGAGAGTGTGGGAATATCAACCCTGGCGCACCGGTTGGAAGGCCAGATAGTGCAGGCTGCCGCGGCGGATGGCCCTGTTCTTGTCAAGGGCGAGCGATGACTTGGAAAGATGCGCATTGCGCGCCGCCTCCTGAAGTTGTCAGGCCACCCTGAGAACGGCATTTCTGAGATCAATGGCTTCGAAGATTCTGGCGACCCAAACTGGCCTGAGCTCGATGATGACCAAGCGCTAATTGTCTCGGGCGTTGAAAGACTGCCAGACGAGGCGCAAAGGCGATTGTTGGCCACCGTGCGCAAGCCTGATCGTCGGGTGATTGTGCTGACGGGAACTTCAGTAGAGCGTGAACCGAGCGCAGGCGGCGTTTGCGAAGATTTGTACTACGCGCTGTCGCCCGGAGAAATTGTCGTTCCTCCGCTAAGGCAAAGGCCTGAAGATGCGGTGTGGTTGGCGAATAAAATTTTCAACGCGTTGAATGTGCGTCGCGCCAATCCTCTCAGCGGACTGTCTGACCTTTCCTTGACCGCGTTGCGCGAGCACGACTGGCCCGGAAACGGACGCGAGGTTCGCTCCCGCGTGGTGCGGGCGGCGTCCGCGCCAAGTGACGGTTGGGTGCACCCGGTTGACCTTTTCCCCGAGCTGGATGTGGACTCGTCGAGACTTGAAACTCTCGCGGAAGTGCGCGACGCGGCGGAACGGCGTCAGATTCAACGAGCCTTGGTTCGGACTGGTGGCCAAATGACGGAATCCGCACGTCTGTTGCGCGTCTCGCGGACAACTCTGTGGGAAAAGATGCAAAAGCTGAATTTGTGACCTGTGCGCGTTCGGCAATCCTAACACACGACAAAATGTAACTTAAAACAACTCTCTATAATCGTGCCCATTTTTCTTACAGCATTTCAGGCGGTGGCCGTACCGGGTTATAATGTCGCCGATCATGACAGTTCCATGCAATGATCTCTCGCGGAAGCCAAGACCGGCAGGCCGCATGCTTCTGGAATTCCGCATAAATCCGACGACCTGCCACGTTCGGATTTCCGAACGGCAAAATTCTCAATTTAATTTCAGTGTCTTGTGAGCGAAATTACTTGGATTTCTGAAATGCCATGGGCCTGGAGTCGGCTTAAAATACCGTTGTATGCCAAGAGGAGGACTCAATCATGAGCAAAAGATGCGAGCGGCTAGTGGATGCTGGTCGCCGGCAATTCTTGCGTGGTGGTGCTGTTGCGGCGGCTGGCGCAGCTGTGGCGACGGTGGCGCCAGGCGAGGCGCAAGCCGCACCGGCAAGCGCTCAGCTTGATTACCCATCCAACAAACTCTCGAATGTGGCAGATCTGGCCGTTAACGAACCCATGGACATCGAGTACCCGGATGCCGACAGCCCAGGCGTTCTGCTGAAGCTCGGGACTGCAGTTGACGGCGGCGTTGGCCCGGATGGCGACATTGTTGCCTATTCGGTGCTTTGCCCGCACCAGGGGTGGTTCCTGAATTACAACGGCGACGACAAGACCTTCAACTGTCCGGGCCACTACTCGCGCTACGATGCGGAGGCGGGTGGTCAGCAAGTCTGGGGTCACGCGACCCAGAACCTGCCGCAATTCACGCTTCGCGTGGCCGACAACGGCGACATCTTCGCCGAGGGCTGCAGCGACCTGATCTTCGGCCGTCCGTCGAACGTACTGTGAGGGGAGGAACAATCTATGGCTCACAAGAGACAAATCGACCGCCTTCCCATCCCGCCAAAAGATGCGAAGGTTCACAATGTGACCTGTCACTATTGCATCGTCGGATGCGGATACAAGGCCTACACTTGGGATCGCAACAAGCAGGGCACGGCAACGGACAACGCTTTGGGGATCGACCTGAGCGAACAGCAAGGCGCAGATGGCACGTGGTTGAAACCGTCGAACTACAACATCGTCAAGCAGGACGGCAAGGACGTTCACCTTGCGATCTATGCGGACCAGGATTGTGTGGTGAATTCGGGCCTCGCATCAGTACGTGGTGCCAGGATGGCCGAGAACCGCCCGTCGGAGGTCACTGGTACGCAGCAGCAGCGCCTGACCGACCCACTGGTCTGGAAATACGGCACCTGGGTGCCCACGAGCTGGGACGATGCGCAAGATCTTGTCGCGCAGGTGACAGCCCGCGTAATCAAGGAAGGCTCAGAGGACGATCTGGTCGTGTCAATGTTCGACCACGGCGGTTCCGCCGGTGGCTACGAGAACACTTGGGGCACCGGCAAGCTCTATTTCCAGAGCATGAACATCAAGCACTGCCGGATTCACAACCGTCCTGCCTATAACTCCGAGGTCCATTCCTCCCGCGACATGGGCGTTGACGAACTGAACTACGGCTACAAGGACTATCAAGTCACCGACACTATTGTGATGTGGGGCACCAACCCGCTGGAATGCCAGACCAACGTGTTCCTCAATCACATGAAGCCGGGCATGCAGAACGGCGCGAAGTTCATCCTCGTCGATCCGCGTCGCACGGTCACGCTCAATGCCGCCGAGGACATCGCGGGCGCAGAATACACCCTGCACCTTGCGATCAATGAAGGCACGGACATGGCGCTGGCAAATGCCATCATGACGATCATCGTCGACAATGGCTGGACCGATGACGCGTACGTCGCCAACAACACCTTCCAGGGCGGCATCGCGGTAGAGCAGGATGCCGCACATCCGGCGGCGCTTGGCAGCTTGGATGAGGCGATGAAGTCGATCCGCATTTCGGCGGAGCAGGCTGCCGAAATTTGTGGTGTGTCCGCAGATGACATCCGCAAGGCGGCTTCCTGGATTGCAGAACCCAACGGTGGTACGCGCGCGAAATGCATCATTGGCTATGAAAAGGGTGTCATTTGGGGCAACGACAACTACCGTACCGTTGGCTCGCTGGTGAACATCGGTTTGGCGACAGGCAACATCGGCCAGGAAGGCGGCGGCGTCTGCCGGATGGGTGGCCACCAGGAAGGCTACTTCCGTCCGCCTGAGCCCTTCGTCGGCCGCCCCCCCCACCTACATTGACCAGCTCCTGATCAATGGCGGCGGCAAGGTTCACCACATTTGGGCTTGCGACCACTACAAGACCACCTTGAACATTACCGAGTTCAAGAAGGCGCACAAAAGGCGTGCCGACATGGTGAAGGACGCGATCGACGCTGCTGCCGGCGGCAGCCGCGAGGACATGATCAACGCCATCGTGGATGCGGTAAACGCAGGTGGCCTGTTCGTGGTCGACGTTGACGTGATTCACACAAAGATCGGCCAGAATGCCCACGTGATCCTGCCAGCGGTGGAATCAAACGAGATGAACCTCACCTCGATGAACGGTGAACGTCGTTTGCGCTTGTCAGAAAAATACATGGACGGACCTGGCGTCGCGATGCCGGATTGCCTGATCGCGGCTGGCATGGCCCAAAACATGGAACGCGTGCTGCGCGCCATGGGCGACGATGCCTATGCCGACAAGTTCATGGGCTACGATTGGGAGACCGAGGAGGACGCCTTTATGGATGGCTACAACTCGGGCAACCCTGAAGTGACTTATGACCGTTTGCGCGCCATGGGTAACAACGGTGTTCAGGAACCGGTAGTCGGCTATGAAAATGGCCAGCTAATCGGCACCGAGCGGCTCTATGCCGACGGCCAGTTCACCCGCCATGGGCGCGACGACAAGAAGGCGCTGTTCTGCGCCTCCGGTTGGCGTGGCTGGCAAGCAGAAGGCAAGGCCGACGAGCAGGCCACGCATCGGTTCTGGGTCAACAATGGCCGTGCGAACATCTTCTGGCAGAACTTGTTCCTCGACCAAGCCAACGACTTCGTCATGGACCGCTATCCCTATCCGTTCGTCGAGATGAATCCCGACGATATGGCGGATCTGGGTGTCAGCGCCGGAGACCTGGTAGAGCTCTACAACGGCAACGGCGCAACCCAAGCCATGGCCTATCCGACGCCGACCGCAAAACGCAGTCAGGTGTTCATGGTGTTCGCGCACCCGAACGGGGCGCAGGGCAACATCATCAACCCCGGCGTGAACGAGCTGGTGCTTCCCGACTACAAGCACTGCTGGGCCGACATCCGCAAGATTTCGGACGCGCCGGCTTCGGTCAAAGGCATCTCGATGAAGTCGAAGGAGTACACGGCTTAAGCCGAAAACGACTTCAAGAACCTGCGGGCGGCCCGTCCGGGCCGCCCGTCCCGAGCTCCTCGTCGCTCAGCACCACTTCCACTGCCTTGCCTCTCATCGAACCGCCTCCTGCGGCCGTCATCCGCAAGTTTGATGGCAACAATTGTCGCAGGAGACCCGGACCATGACAGCCGGCTAGGACGGATGTTGACTGATTTATGACAGGCATGATCGCCCTCCACTGGCCTGGCGGCGTCGGGTGCCATTGAGTCGCTTCGGCTGGCCTGCCATTGATGGGCGGCACATTGTCAGGGAGCAGATCATGGCCAACGACGAATCCCGCCTTTTCCCCCACGCGCATCAGGACATCGAAACCGCCCGGGACGTTCCAGACACGCCACAGACAGTGTCACCCGCATACCGGCTTGCCTTCGCGGATTCCGACTTTCTCTGTCGTGACGACCTTAGGCCGGTTCGCCTTCAACTCGAGCTTCTCAAGCCCGAGTTGCTGATGGAAGAATACGGCGTCAATTCTACCGTTGTCCTCTTCGGTGGAGCGCGCATCCCTAGTCCAGAGCAACAGGACAGAGTCGGCTCCGAGACTCTCGCGGAACTCAGCCGCTACTACGAGGAAGCCCGGGAATTCGCCCGCATCGTCACTGAGCGGTCGGCCGCAGATTCAAGCGACGGCAAGGAGCACGTGATCGTCACGGGTGGCGGCCCTGGAGTGATGGAGGCCGGGAATCGAGGGGCAGCGGAGGCAGGTGGCGTGTCGATCGGGCTCAATATCGTGCTGCCGCACGAACAGATGCCCAACGAGTACATCACGCCCGATCTCAATTTCAACTTCCACTACTTCGCTATTCGAAAGATGCATTTCCTGATGCGTGCAGCAGCTATCGCGGTCTTCCCCGGCGGGTTCGGCACCTTGGACGAGCTCTTCGAGACGTTGACGCTCATTCAGACAGGACGCATGCGGCCGGTGCCGTTCATCCTCTTTGGGAGCGACTTCTGGAAGCGCATCGTCAATTGGGAAGCCCTCGCGGAGGCGGGCACGATTTCGCCGGACGATCTCGAGATCTTTCGCTTTGTCGAGACCGCCGACGAGGCGGTAGCGGTGATGGATGGCTGGTCGCAGGACAGGTAGCGCCGTATGTGGCCCGAAAGTCTGATGGCATTGCGGCTCCATGACGGGAATTCCGAGGAACGCCTGCGCACGGGACTGTCATGACGGACTGGACGCCGCCATGTCGAGCCTTGCCACCCAGAGCAGGGCTTGTCTTATCGCTGCGGGGCCGCTCTACCTTTCCCGGATTCCCCTCTGCGGTCAGGTGAGTGCAGGCGAAACGCGCCCTACTCTATGCCAGCCCGGCCTCCCCAAGGACTTCTGCCCGGCTCTTCCGGGCCCGTTCGGTATCCGACTTGAGCTGACCGCAGGCCGCCATGATGTCCTCGCCGCGCGGAGTGCGCACTGGCGAGGCGTAGCCGGCCTTGTGCACGATGTCGGCAAAGGCCCTGATCCGGGATTGGTCGGACCGTTCGTACGGCGCGCCCGGCCACGCGTTGAACGGGATCAGGTTGACCTTCGCGGGAATGCCCCGAATCAGCTTGACGAGCCTCCGCGCGTCCTCGTCGCTGTCATTGACACCCTTCAACATTACGTATTCGAAGGTGATCCGCTCCGAATTCGAGAGCTTAGGATAGGCCCGCAGCGCGTCCAGGAGTTCGGCGATGTTCCAGCGCCGGTTAATTGGCACCAGCTGGTTGCGCACCTCGTCCGTCGTTGCATGAAAGCTGACCGCCAGCATGCAGCCGATCTCCGTTGCGGTTCGCGCGATTTCAGGCACGACCCCGCTTGTCGACAAGGTGACCCGCCGCCGCGAGAGGGCGATGCCTTCGCCGTCCATCACGATCTTCATTGCGTCGCGGACGGCATCGAAATTGTAGAGCGGTTCGCCCATGCCCATCAGCACGACGTTTGACAGGAGCCTCGGACCCGTCTCGCCCGACCCAATTCCCGGCTCTGGCCACTCGCCGAGATCGTCGCGCGCCAGCATGACCTGACCCACGATCTCGTCCGGGGCCAGGTTTCTCACGAGCTTCTGCGTGCCGGTGTGGCAGAAGGAACAGGTCAGCGTGCAGCCGACCTGCGAAGATACGCAAAGCGTGCCCCGATCCTCTTCCGGTATGTAGACCGTTTCAACCTCGTGTCCTCCGGCGATCCTTACCAGCAGCTTGCGCGTGCCGTCGGCACTGACCTGTCGGCGAACGACCTCCGGCAAGGAGATCACGAATCGCTCTTCCAGCATGGCACGGTAAGCCTTCGAGAGATTTGTCATTGCTGCGAAGTCGCGAACACCCCAGTGATACATCCATTGCCAGACTTGACGGGACCGCATCCTTGCCTGCCTTTCTGGCGTGCCTGCCTGGACAAGCGTCTTGAAGAGCTTGTCCCAAGAAAGCCCCAGGAGATTGATCCGCCCGTTGCTCGAAGATTCCTTGCGCGGGACGGTCAGGACATCAGGCGTTATCGGTGCGCGAACAGTCATGATTTGCGGTCCTAGGGTCAGGGCATGGACATAGGTGATTCAGATCTGGTTGCCGGAGTCTTCCTCAATGAGCACCGAACCTGGGCTCCGGGAAGGCCTGCCAATTCCGTCATCGGGACGGTTTCATGATTCAGCACTGACCGGTGTGAAGGGCGGGTCATGCCGGCATCAGTCGCGGGCTTGCTGCGTCAGGATCCGCAGCGTTTCTCGGCGTTCTCGATCATGGCCGTCGCACCGATCAGCGAAAACGTGTCCTTTGTCTGCGTTCCACGGGTCGAGCGTGCGGTCACGACCGCATCGGCTCCCCGCTTCATGGCGGTCACGATCTTCCGGTCCTCGGCCGGTGTCGCGGGCCAAGCATATTCTCCCTCGGTGAAGAGCTCAAACGTCGCGCCGTCAATTTCCAGCGTCGCGGTCGAGCCTTTCGCGAACGGGTATCCGCCCGTGAAGCTGACTTCACCCGCCACGTTGCCCGCAGGCTGATAGGTCACGAACAGGAGCGTGTCGCCCCGGCGAACCGTCACCTCCCTGCCGTCACGCGTGTTTTCGGACTTCTTGGGTGCTGTCACGGCCCAGCAAGCCTTTGGGTCGGATCCCTCGAAGACCTGCCAGTCGGATGCCTCCCCCACACGCGTACCCGCATCTTGCGCGTTGACGCTTCCCGCAACGCACGCCGCCGCCACGGACAGTGCCAAAGCGGAGAAATTACGTACTGTCGTCATCGTGCCACTTTGCCTCCGGATCTGTCCGCCCGATTCCTGCCCGTTGTCACAGGCGCAATGTTCCTGTCCAACAGGTCTCTAATAGCGTATCTCAAGCTCTTGATGGAACCCCCTGCCCGTAGAATTTCGTCTTAACCGAGCGGAGCGAACCCATGACCCGACCCGTGCCGATGGTCGAGATCCTTCGAGGGGACTTCATGGAGTCCCGCCACGAGGGTCATGCGGCAATCGCAAATGCGGGCGGAAGGATCGTTGATGCCTGGGGTGACCCGGGCGTGGTCATTCTCCCCCGCTCTTCGGCCAAGATGCTGCAGGCCTTGCCGCTGATCGAAAGCGGGGCAGGTGCAGACCTTTCAACCGAGCAGCTGGCGCTTGCCTGCGCTTCGCACAGCGGAGAGAGGCACCAGGTCTTTCTCGTAAGCCAGTGGCTGGCGGATCTTGGCCTTGACGACAACGCGCTGTTGTGCGGGCCCCAGGCGTCGCGCGACCGTGAACATTGCCTTTGGATGAATCGCGTCGGCAAGGAAGTGACACGCGTCTACAACAACTGCTCGGGCAAGCATGCGGGATTCCTAGCGCTCGCACGGCACCTTGATGCCGGGCTCGACTATGTCGATCCGGATCATCCCGTGCAGCGTTCCGTGCGTCTGGCGATCGAGGAGACCTGCAACGAGGAAAGCCCGGGCTTCGGAATCGATGGCTGCTCGGCCCCGAACTTCGCGGTCAGCCTTGCGGGCCTTGCACGCGCCATGGCGCGATTTGCCGCCGCGGGAAGCAGCGGCGGCATCCGTGACGTTGCGATGAAGAGGATTGTCGACGCCATGATCGCGCATCCGGACCTGGTGTCGGGACATGGCCGCGCCTGTGCGGCGTTGATGGAATCGGCGAACGAGCCCTTGGCCGTCAAGACCGGTGCCGAGGGTGTCTATGTCGCGATTTTGCCGAAACGGAAACTCGGAATTGCCCTCAAGATCGCTGATGGTGCCACACGTGCATCCGAAGTCGCGATGGCGGTCTTGCTTGCACGGTTCCGCGCAATCAACGAGAACCATCCGCTGCTCAACCGTGACATCCGCAACTGGAACGGACTCGCCACCGGGGTCATGCGTCCCGCCGCGGGCTTCGCCACGCCTCCAGGAGGATGACGGCCAATGCCGGACAACAGCAAGGACTCGACTCTTCGGCAGGTTCTTGAGAAGACAAGCACCATTGCCATGGTCGGTGCTTCCACGAATCCCGTCAGTGCATCCCTGTTTGTTGCGACGTATTTCAGTGGGCGGGGTCGGCGGGTGATTCCGATCAATCCGACACGGGCGGGCGAGACCCTGCTGGGCGAGACGATACTGGCGAGCATTCGCGACATCCCCTCGAGCGTCAGCATTGACATGCTTGACGTCTTTCGCCGTTCCGACGCTGTACCAGACATTGTCGACGACGCGCTCGCTCATTTGATGCCCGGTCTCAAGGCCGTCTGGATGCAATACGGCGTACGCCACGAGGCGGCAGCGGCGAAGGCGCGTGCGCACGGGCTAATCGTTGTTCAGGACCGTTGCCCCAAGGTCGAGCACATGCGCCTGTTCGGCGGACCGAATCTTGCTGGCATCGGCGGCGTGCGCGTCTCTTCGAAACTGCCGCGCGGCGAATGACGAAAGCGCCGTTGCCCTCGGTCCGGCCAGAAGCTATGTCGCCGGCATTTGCTACACGAGGTATCCAGATGTCCAACGCTCAGCTCGAAGCCGCGATCGAAGCCGCCTGGAACGTCCGCGACGAGATAACGCCCGTGACGACCGGCGAAAGCCGTGACGCCATCGAGAGTACCCTGACAGCGCTGGACGAAGGCCGGATTCGCGTCGCCGAGCGCATGGATGACGGCACTTGGCACGTCAACCAGTGGGCAAAGAAGGCCGTGCTCCTCGGCTTCCGTCTCAAGGACATGGAACTGCAGGAAGGCAGTCCGCAAGGTGCCGCCTGGTGGGACAAGGTCGACAACAAGTGGAAAGGCTGGAACGACAACAGATGGAAGGCGGCCGGCTTTCGCGCCGTGCCCAATTGCGTCGTGCGCAGGTCCGCCTACATCGCGCCGGGCGTTGTGCTGATGCCGTCCTTCGTCAATCTTGGCGCCTATGTTGACGAAGGCACTATGGTGGACACTTGGGCGACGGTCGGTTCTTGTGCCCAGATCGGCAAGAATGTCCATCTTTCGGGCGGCGTCGGCATCGGTGGCGTTCTCGAGCCAATGCAGGCCGGGCCGACGATCATCGAGGACAATTGCTTTGTTGGCGCCCGGTCGGAGGTGGTGGAAGGGGTAATTGTCCGCGAAGGCTCGGTTCTCGGCATGGGTGTCTTCATCGGCCAGTCCACGAAGATCGTCGTGCGCGACACGGGCGAGATCCTGTACGGAGAGGTCCCGCCATACTCGGTGGTTGTCGCTGGATCGATGCCCTCGAAGAACGGCGTCAGTCTCTATTGCGCGGTCATCGTGAAGCAGGTCGACGAAAGGACGCGTTCGAAGACCGGCATCAACGAACTCCTGCGCGATTGAAGCCGTTTCCTTCAATGTGGAGACGTGCCTCGCATATTCACATGCCAAACGCACAATGCGCCCTCGACCGAAATTGGAACCTTGCCGCCGAAGTTGCGCATGCCGTTCGCTCCAGGTTGAATGGACGGGAGGCTGCGGAAAGTCGGAAGGCGGCAAATTGGCTGTCGGGAGCACACCGACAGGAGAATTGACATGACGGCAGTGTTTCTCGATCTCGATGGCACGCTCATGGAATCTCACCGTGGGATTCTCGCGTCCTTGCGCCGCGCACTCGAATCCACCGGCCATCGCGCGCTTGCCGAGTCCGATCTTGCCTGGATGATCGGACCGCCATTCGACGAGTCCTTTCGCAGCATGGGACTCTCCGATCCCGATGCGGTGATCGCCGTTTACAGGGAACACTACCTCGAGTCGGGCATGTTCGATGCGCGTGTGTATGACGGCGTTCCCGACGCGCTGGGCGCCCTTAGGGAATCCGGGGCGCGCCTCTATCTCGCTACGGCAAAGCCCCATGTCTTTGCCCGGCAGATCACGCAGCGTTTTGGCCTCGCCAAATACATGGAACGCGAATTCGGCCCGGAGCTTGACGGCACGCGAAAATGGAAAGGCGACCTGCTGGCACATGCTCTCGCCGAGACCGGCGAGACTGCGGACAGGGCCGTGATGGTCGGAGACCGGGAGTTCGACATGGCGGCTGCCAAGGAAGTTGGGATGAAGAGCGTCGCTGTCAGGTGGGGATACGGGAAGGAATCGGAATGGCATGGTGCCGGGGCTGTCATTGATCGCCCGGATGCATTGCAAGCGGCGATCGCGGAACTCGGGTTGTAGCGATGCACCTATCTATTCATTCTTCTCGCCGGCGCGCGGTGAAGTTGTCCGGAAAGCGTGATTGCGACCGCGCGCGGCAAAGGCTAGCCAAGGCGCATGAGCCGTGATCCCGTCGAACTGACGCGGCAACTTGTTCGCTGCAGGACCGTCACCCCGGAGGAAGGCGGTGCAATCGCGCTGCTGGAATCCACGCTGCGCGAGGCCGGCTTTGACTGCTTTCGTGCCGACAGGGGTGGTGTCTCGAACCTCGTTGCACGTTGGGGCGAGAAAGCTGCAGCACGGACTTTCGGCTTCAACGGGCATGCCGACGTCGTGCCTCCCGGCGATCCGGAGATCTGGTCTGTCGACCCCTTCGCGGCCGAGGAGCGTGATGGCTGGCTCTACGGTCGCGGCGCCGTCGACATGAAGTCTGGCGTCGCGGCTTTCGTGTCCGCCGCAATTTCCTTCGTGCAGGAAAGCCCGCCCAAGGGCGCGATCATCATTTCCATCACCGGCGACGAAGAAGGCGAGGCAACCGACGGCACCACGGCAATTCTCGACTGGATGTCCGCGAACGGCGAAGCCATGACGGATTGCATCGTCGGAGAGCCGACCTCGGTCGAGTCGCTGGGTGACACGATCAAGATTGGGCGCAGGGGCTCCATGTCCGCGCATTTCACGGCGATTGGCTTGCAGGGCCATACGGCGTATCCGGACCGGGCCAGGAATCCGGTTCATGTTCTTGCACGACTCATGGACAGGTTCGCCGGCCACAAGCTCGACGACGGCACCGAGCATTTTCAGCCGTCGACGCTTGCCGTCACCACGTTCGACACTGGCAATGCCGCCACGAATGTCATTCCCGCAGCATGCAAGGCTGCGCTGAACATCAGGTTCAATGATGCCCACAGTTCCGACAGCCTGACGGCATGGCTCGAAGAGGAGGCCGCGCGGGCTGCAGCGGAGTCGGGCGTCGAGATATCGATGGAGACCAAGGTTTCCGGCGAGAGCTTTGTCACTCCGCCCGGTGCGTTTTCGGAACTCGTTTCCGAAGCAATCCAAGCTGAAACTGGTCTCTTGCCCGACCATTCTACAACCGGTGGCTCCTCCGATGCGCGATTCATTAAGCGGCATTGCCCGGTCGTGGAGTTCGGCCTCGCCGGCAAGACTATGCACGAGGTCGACGAGCGCGTCGAGATCGCGCAGATCGTGCGGCTCGCGGCAGTCTATCGCCGAATCCTCGACAGGTATTTTGCATGATTCGCAGGGCAGAACCGCGCGACATGCCGGCCGTTCTGGACATCCGCGCCCGCGTCTTCATCGAGGAACAGGGCGTTGACGAAGCGGATGAGCGAGACGGCCGCGACGACGACGCGATCCATCTCGTTGCCTTCAAGGACGGAATGCCCGTCGGCACCGCACGCCTTCTGGTCGAGGGCGATACGGGAAGGATCGGTCGTGTGGCAGTTCTCGTGGATAAGCGCGGTTGCGGATTGGGCAAGGACATCATGCACGCGGCCCTGAATGAACTGAGAAGGGAGGGCGTTGCCCGGGCAAGCCTCGGATCCCAGGTCCACGCGATCGGGTTCTACGAGGCTCTTGGCTTTGAAGTCACCGGCCCGGAATACTTCGATGCAGGCATCCCGCATCGCGAAATGGTCCTTTCCCTGTGAGGCAACGGACCTTGATCGTCATGGTCAAGGAGCCGCACCCGGGCCGGGTCAAAACGCGCCTTGGGCGGGACATCGGCATGGTGACCGCGGCATGGTGGTACCGGCATCAGGTCAGGAGCGTCCTGCGCCGTCTCCGCGACCCCCGCTGGCAGTTGGTCGTTGCCGTCACGCCTGACAGCGAGGGATTCATGAGCCGTGTCTGGCCGCCCGACCTCCCGCGCATCCCACAGGGATCCGGGGATCTGGGTGAGAGGATGACGCGGGCGCTCGGGGCGACACCGGGACCGACACTGCTCATCGGATCCGACATTCCTGGAGTCGACAGGCAACACGTTGCTGCCGGATTCTCGGCGCTGGGCCGTGCCCGATCCGTCATCGGGCCTGCCGACGATGGCGGATTCTGGATGATCGGCCTCCTTCATCCGCAGCGCCCGCCCAAGGGCCTGTTTCGGGGCACGCGCTGGTCGCATTCGGAGACCCTTGCCGATGCGCTCCCCACGCTTCCGAGACCGATCGCAATGGTCGACGCCCTTGCCGACGTAGACACGGCTGCCGACCTTCGGTGACGAAATCGACTTTCTGCCATCCTGGCCTTGCCCCGGCAGAATCCATGGAAGCGCGCCAGGAGCGGATGCAGCGCACCATCAACCGGCGTGACCTCGTCCACGTCCCGTGATACGCGCCGGACATGACCCGGATTCCCGCGAAAGAAGATATTCTGGCTTGGGTGTCCGACAACCCGTCGAAGGCATCTAAGCGCGACATTGCAAGAGCCTTCGGCGTCAAGGGCCCGGCCCGGATCGATCTCAAGCGCCTGCTGAAGGAACTGGAAGCCGAGGGCCTGCTCGCGAAGCGCCGCAAGACGTATCGCGATCCCGGCCGTCTCCCTCCGGTATCGGTTCTGCAGTTGGACAGGGCCGACACCGATGGAGACCTGGTTGCGCACCCGCTGGAATGGCAGGGTCAAGGGCAAGCGCCCACGATCCTGGTCGTGCAGGGGTCCGGCGATCCCGCATTGGCACCGGGAGACCGCATTCTCGCGCGCCTCGACGAAGTCAAGAGCGAGTTGCACTCTTACAAGGCACGCCTCATCCGTCGCATCGGCACCAGCCCGGGCAAGATTCTCGGGATATTCCGCAAGTCGGATTCCGGCGGGCGCATCGTGCCGATCGACAAGGGCGCGTCGAGAGAATGGCACGTGCCGTCAGGCGCGGATGGCGGAGCGAAGGACGGCGAACTGGTTGAGGCCGCACAAAGCGGTCCAAGGACGCGCCTCGGTCTTCCTCATGCACGAATAGTCTCCTGTCTCGGCGACCCGTCGCGGCCCAAGTCCGTATCGCTGATCGCCATTCACCAGCACGGTCTTCGGGACGACTTTCCGGATGATGTCATCGCCGAAGCGGATGCCGCGCGGCCCGTGGATCCAGGTGCGCGTGCGGATCTGACGTCGCTGCCGTTCGTCACCATCGATCCGGCGGACGCGCGCGATCATGACGATGCGGTCTGGGTCGAACCTGACCAATCCCCGGACAACGCGGGCGGGCATGTCCTTTGGGTCGCAATTGCCGATGTCGCTCAGTACGTCAGGCCCGGAAACGCCCTTGATCTCGAGGCCCGGGAGCGTGGCAATTCGACATACTTCCCTGATCGGGTGGTTCCAATGCTGCCTGATCGCCTGTCGGGAGACCTCTGCTCACTCCTCGAAGGCGAAACGCGGCCATGCATTGCCGCGCGCCTCGTGATTGACGCAGATGGCGAACTGATCGCACACGAATTCCAGCGCGCCCTGATGCGCTCGGTGGCTTCGCTCAGCTACGAAGAGGCGCAGGTCGCCTTGGACGGTCGGCCCGATGACAGGACGGAACCGCTGCGAGACACGGTCCTGAAACCGCTCCAGGCCGCCTATTCCGCGCTGCGCAGCGCCCGAGATCGTCGCCAGCCGCTCGACCTCGACCTTCCGGAGCGAGAGATTGTCCTGGACGACGCCGGCAAGGTCAGGTCGGTGGCATTCAAGGAGCGTCTGGATGTGCATCGTCTGATCGAGGAATTCATGGTTCTTGCCAACGTTGCAGCCGCGCGGACGCTCATTGACGGCAGGATGCCGCTCCTGTTCCGGGTTCACGAGGAGCCGTCACGCGAGAAGATGCGCGCATTGCAGGAAACCGCAAAGGCCGCCGGACTTCCCTTCAATGCCGGCACGGTCCTGAATACCCGAAACCTCAACCGGCTTCTCGCCGCCGCAGCGGAAACGGATGACGGCGTGCTCATCAATCTCACTGTGCTGCGCTCGATGACACAGGCATATTACAGTCCAGAGAAATTCGGGCACTTCGGGCTCGCGTTGAAAGCCTACGCACATTTCACGTCACCCATTCGGCGCTATGCGGACCTCGTGGTTCATCGGGCGCTGATCCGTGCCCATGGCTGGGGTGACGATGGCTTGACGGACGCTGAGACGGAACGGCTCGGCGTCACTGCCGAGCGCATCTCCAATGCTGAACGGCGTTCCATGCAGGCCGAACGCGACACTACCGACCGCTACCTAGCGGCGTACATGGCTGACCGGGTCGGAACTGAGCTTTCCGGGCGCATTTCCGGCGTCCAGCGCTTCGGGGCGTTTGTCGAGCTCGATGGGACCGGGGCGGACGGGCTCATTCCTGTCCGCGACATCGGATACGAGTATTTCCATTTCGATCGCGACGCACAGACCTTGACGGGCGATGACACGAACACCGTGATTTCAGTCGGGCAGCGGGTGCTGGTCCGGCTGGCCGAGGCAGTGCCGGCAACCGGCGGCATCTTGCTGGAACTTCTTGAAATCGACGGCAAGGCGCTGCCCCGAGCGCGCAGGATTCTCATGCCTGGCCGCCGCAAGGTGACCAAGGCCCGCAGGAAGGCGGCAAAGCCGAAGCGGCAGAGGCAATGAATGTCCGTGACGTGGCAGGACCGAGCGTTCCGGATGCGGCCAGGGGGGGCATTGGCTTCCTGCGCTGGATCGACCGGTTTCGCAAGAGGGCCCGCGTATCCGGCATTCGCGACGGAGTTTTCGATGTCGCGTTTCGTGGCGTTCGTTTCAATGCGGAAGTGATCCAAAAGGACCGGAGACAGCCGGAGTTCACCCGGCAGATATGGAACTACTTGGACGCAGTGGTCTCGGATGCGCGCGTGAGAGACGGACGCGCAGTGCTGCAAAGGAACCGGCGGTTGTTCGCTGAGATCGAGGCGAGGTTCGATGTCGAGGCTGCAATCCTGGCAGCCGTCTGGGGAGCAGAGAGCGACTTTGGCGCCTGTCGCGGCGACACGCCCGTGATCGAGGCGCTGGCGACGCTGGCTTTCGACGGGCGGCGGGCGCAGTTCTTCGAGAACCAGTTGATTGCCGCCCTGAAGATTGTCCAGACGGGAAACGTCTTGCCGAAACGCCTCAAGGGAAGCTGGGCCGGAGGCATGGGGCACACCCAGTTCATTCCGACGACATATCTTGACCATGCAGTGGACTTTCGAGGTGACGGGCGACGCGACATCTGGTCGGATGATCCCACCGATGCCCTGGCCTCGACGGCGTCCTTTCTCCGGCACTGCGGCTGGCGGAAGGGGCAGCCATGGGGCAGGGAGGTTGCGCTTTCGCACAGGTTTGATCTTGCGCTTGCGAATCGACGCATCAGGAAGACCGTCAATGACTGGATGGCCATGGGCGTTCGCGATGCCAGGGCCCGGCGCATCCCTGACCACGGGTTCGCCTCGATCCTCCTGCCGGCCGGCTGGCGCGGCGGCGCCTTCATGATCTTCGACAACTTCCAGGTCATGAGGCTGTACAACGCTGCCGATGCCTACGTGATCGCGGTGGGCCATCTTGCAGACCGCATAGGCGGCGGAGATTCGTTCCGGTCGGGGTGGCCGCGGAAAGATAGGAATCTCGGTGTTGCCGAGAAAATGGAGATGCAGCGGATGCTGGTGGCGCGCGGATTCGACACGCAAGGTACGGACGGGATCATCGGGCCGAACACGATGGACGCGATCCGTGCGTTTCAGGCGAGTCGGGGATTGCCGCCTGACGGCTATGCGAGTCACGAAATTCTGGAACGTCTCAAGTGAGATCGGCGCTCTTCCAGCATCCTTGGTAGTGGTCGTTCACGACGCCGACAGCCTGAAGATAGGCGTAGATGATCGTGGGTCCCACGAAGGTCATGCCGCGGCGCTTCAGGGCCTTCGAGATGCTTTCGGCCAGCGGCGTTGTCGCCGGAATGTCCGTGACCTTCTTCCAGGTGCCCCGGATGGGAGTTCCATCCACGTGATCCCAGAGCCAGTCTGCGAACGTGCCGTATTCGCCCTGCATGTCCAGGAAGACACGTGCGTTCGTCCGTGCGCCCGGCACCTTCTGGCGATGGCGCACGATAGCCGGGTTCTGAAGTGCGGTCGCCAGTTCGCCGTCGCTCATGGCGGCGACCCTCTCGACGTCGAAGCCGTGATAGACGTCGCGATAGCCCTCACGCTTGTTCAGGATCGTTTCCCAAGACAGGCCAGCATGCGCACCCTCAAGGATCAGCATCTCGAAGAGCGTACGGTCGTCGTGAACGGGCACGCCCCATTCCGTGTCGTGATAGCAGGCATATAGCGTCGAACTTGAGCCAAAGCAGCGTGGCCTTTCGTCAACTGGATCGGGCATGGTCTCGGCCTCGTTCAGGTATGGAGTCAGGTCACGGAGCCCGGCGGAATCGGTCAGGGGACTTTCGTGAACCTCACTCTTGGCAAGCCCTTTTCCTTGACCGCCATCGCCGTGCCAAGCGGCTGGGCTGGCAACCGGTCGGAACAGTCGGAAGTCCGGATGCGACGAATCAGACGGGAACATTGGGACGGAAGTCTCTTTGCCCGGGAAGGCGCGCGACTCATTGCGTCAACCCTGATCCGGCAACGCGCCGAGCGTCTGCTTCCGGCAATGGCAAGACGAGTCGATCCGCGTGTCGCTTCGGGCAAGGGCGGCGGTCAACTGCGGGGCAATCTCTTCCGCCTCCCGAAGTCGGCCAAGGCGCCGCAGGCACTCGTGGTAACCATGCAGAGCCCACACGTTGCCGCGGTTTTGCAGGCAGCGCCTGCCTTCGTCGTCGAGGCCAAGGTCCTTTCGGTATGTCGTTTCGGCCTCCTCCAATTGCCCGTCTTCCAGGAGCAGGGCGCCAAGGGCGTGGCGTGGCGGATGCATCCACGGCCAAGGCTCGCTGTAGGCCAGTTGGTCGCTGCGCCGCACCGCCTCCCGGAGGTGGGCAAAGCCGGATTCGCGCTCGCCTCGGTGATAGGCCAATTCCCCGCATAGCATCGCCCGGGCAATCGCCATGATGTCCCGTACCGCATTGTTGAAGTAGAGGCGGGTTTCCGGCAGCGTGGCCGCGCCTGCATCGAGGCTCTCGATCTCCCGTTCCGCAGCCTCGAATTCGCCGAGCGCTGCATGGGCTACGCCCCTGGCGTAGTGATGCATGAGGGTCGTCACGACGTAGAGTTCGGGGTGCGTGGGCATGGGAGCTTCCACGATTTCGCGCCACTGCCCGAAACGAACCGGCACGTGGACCGTCGAGGAACAGTAGGCATCGAGCGTCGCGACCAGGTGCGGGCGGTCCTGTCGGAGCAGATCCGGTGTTACCGTACGGTCAATGCCCCGCGCCGCTTCCTGGGCACCGCCAAGGTTCCCCAGCATCATTGCCGCGCTCATCATGGCATGGAAATCGTGACAGCGCGCGGTGGTATAGAAGTTGAAAGGGCCCACGCGGCGGGCGTATTTGGCGTCCGCACGCACCGCCCTGCGGCTCGCCGTCACGGCATCCCCGTAGCGTCCGCACTGGAGATAGATGTGGCAGGGCATGTGGTTGAGATGCCCATTGTCGGGCGACAGCAGCTGCAGATCGTCGGCGGCGGCCTGCGCGCACTCGGGATTCCGCGACATCTCCATCACGTGGATGTACATGTGAAGCATGCCCGGGTGCGGTGCCCGCCTTGCGTCCCTGCGTGCCCGCATGGCCGATTCCAGCACGTCTCGCGCCTCTTCCGTGTCGGCGCCATCCGCGGCTTCCCCGGTATCTAGGTCCCAGAGGCGCCATGGCGTACGGGTGATCAGGGCCTCCGCAAAGAGGCTGGCCACGTCGGCGTCGTCCGGAAAGCGGTGATGCGCCTCCCGCATGCGGGAGGCGAAGTCATCATCCCAGCGGGAGAATTCGTCCATTGAGACCACGGCGTTGCGCTGGTAGCGGGACGGAAGGGCCTCGATGAGGGCGCGTTCGACCGGAGTGGTGCCGTCGCGTCGCTCCATCGCCGCCAAGGTGGCTATGGAGCATGTGTTGATTGCGTCTCGGGCTTCCGTCTCGCTCATCCAGCACCAGGGCAGGTTAATGAAGGGTCCTGCGGCGTAGGCTTCCCCCCAGAACGCAATTGCACAGTCCGGGTCGGCTCGCTGCGCCTCGCGAAAGCAGAACACCGCCTCCTCGTGGTTGAAGCCATAGAGCCACAACAGGCCACGGTCGAACCAGAGCTGTGTCTCGGGATTGCGCGTGGCAAGCGGCCGAGAGTACCTGCCGAGATCGAATTCGTATTCCATAGCATCTGTTCCCATGCCGCCGCCCGAAGAGATCCCGGGAACCGCACGGCGCATCACTGTTTGTAGCCACGCGCAGATGCCAAGGCGAGAACCTGGTCGTTGAACGGGTTGTCCGCCGGGAAAACCTCTGCCGCTGCGGCGTCGAGCAATATGCTATCGAAAAATACGGCGTGCCTCAGGCTTCATTGCGGCACTTTGGGGTTCAAATGTGTCGTTTCAAATTCATGGATGGATTCGCCCGAAATCGCCTCTCTCGTCAAGGGGGTTCCCACTCAAAGCGCACTGCGTCCCAGCTTAGACAGATGACTTTACGGCTTATCGAGTGAGCCGGTGCCAACGTCCCCTCGCCATGCAGATGCGGCAGTCCCGGACGCCCCGTGTCGTTTTCCCCGCAATGCGGGCCGTTTCGGCGCGGCCTGGGCCGCGCGATGCCGTTGCGAAATTCGGTAGGAGACCTGCCCTTCCAACGTTTTCCACGTTGGTAAATGGCGCCGTTTCAGTCAAGCGCACAGTCCCCTTCTTCCCGTTCGTTCCCGTCCTCCGGGGGGCTGCACTTGCGGTGTCAGCCGATGCCTGAGAAAGGCCATTGGATGGGCGCGGAGTGTCAGTCGCATCGCGACATAATCCTCGACTACGTGCTCGCCCGGGGTCATTTCAGGCAGGCGCGCTGCGGGTTCCTTGATGGCTTCACCATCGAGGTCGTTGGCGAAAAGCGGAAGAGGCTTGGTCGAGGCGATCGCACTTGCCGCCCAGATCGCATCGCGCCTCGAAATCCCGAGACTTGCGAAAGCGTCGGCTTCAGCCAGCGCTCGCAGAACGTGCGGCGCGGTTCCGGCTCTGCGCCAGACGTCCTCGACCGCGCGATATCCGTTGCCGCGAGCGGTCATGATCCAGGTCCCGTCCTCCTCGCTTACGGATTTCACCTGCCGGAAGCCAAGCCTCAAGGCCAGTCCGCCGCCGCCATCGGGTTGCATGATGTTGTTCCAGGCGGACTCGTTGATGTCGAGCGGGCGCACCTCGACCCCGTGCTCCCGGGCATCCCTGACGATCTGGGCCGGAGCGTAGAAGCCCATTGGCTGGGAGTTCAGGAGTGCGCAGGCAAAGATGCCCGGATGGAAGCATTTGATCCAGGCTGAAATGTAGACGAGGATTGCGAAGGAAGCCGCATGGCTTTCGGGAAACCCGTAGCTTGCGAAGCCTTCGAGCTGGGAAAAGCAGCGCTCGGCGAAATCGTCTTCGTATCCGTTTTCGCGCATGCCCTTGAGGAAGCGGTTCCGGAAATCGCTGATGTTCCCATGTCTCTTGAACGTGGCGAGCGAGCGCCGCAACCGGTCCGCTTCATCCGGCGAGAAGCCTGCGCCGGTGATGGCGATCTGCATGGCCTGCTCCTGGAACAGGGGCACGCCGTTGGTCTTGCCAAGTATCTCCTCGAGTTCGCCCGAGGGATACTCGATTTTCTCCTCGCCGTTCCGCCGCCTGAGATAGGGGTGGACCATGTCACCCTGTATGGGCCCCGGACGGATGATGGCGACCTGGATGACGAGATCGCGAAAGTTGCGTGGTTTCATGCGTGGCAGGAAGCTCATCTGGGCGCGGCTTTCGACCTGGAAGACGCCAAGCGAGTCTGCCGTGCAGAGCATGTCGTAGACGTCCTTTTCGGGCGGCGGCTGTTTTTCCATAGAGTGCTCGATCCGGTGATGGAGCTTGAGCAGCTCGAACGCCTTCCGGATGCAGGAAAGCATGCCAAGGGCCAGCACATCGACCTTCAGGATCCCGAGGGCATCAATGTCGTCCTTGTCCCAGCAGATGACGGTCCGGTTCTCCATGGTGGCGTTCTCTATGGGAACAAGCTCGTCGAGCCGGCCTTCAGTGATGACGAAGCCGCCAACATGCTGCGAGAGGTGGCGGGGAAAGCCCTGGATCTGAGAGACCAGTTCGAGCGTTTGCGACAGATGGCGGTCATCGGGGTCGAGGCCGACCTCGCGGAGCCGTTGCTCCGCCATGCCGGAAGTGTCGAAGAAGCCCCAGAGCTGGGACGAGATCGCTCGAACCGTATCTTCGGTGAGACCCATGGCGCGACCCACTTCTCGGATCGCGCGCTTGCCACGGTAATGCACGACCGTGGCGCAGAGACCGGCGCGATCCCGCCCGTAGCGGTCATAGATGTGCTGGATCACTTCCTCGCGGCGCTCATGCTCGAAGTCGACGTCGATGTCGGGCGCCTCTTCCCGGGCCTCCGAGACGAAGCGCTCAAAGACCATGGAGCCGATCTCCGGGGAAACCGAAGTGATGCGGAGGCAGTAGCATACCACTGAATTTGCGGCGCTTCCCCGGCCCTGGCAGAGAATGTCCTTGGAACGGGCGAACTCCATCACGTCGTAGACAGTGAGGAAATACGGTTCGTATTCCAGCTTGGCGATCAATGCCAGTTCATGCTCGAGAAGGTTTCGCACACGCTCGGAGGCGGAGTCATCGGGATAGCGTTTCTCGAGCCCTTCATAGGCAAGTTCGCGCAGGCGTTCGGCGGCGGATTGGCCTTCGGCGACTTCCGAGGGATATTCGTAGCGGAGCTCGTCGAGCGAGAAGGCGAGGGATGCCGCCAGTCGGGCGGCGCGATCTACGGCCTTGCCATGGGGGCCGAACAGGCGGCGCATCTCCGTCTCGTCTCGCAATCTCTGCTCGGAATTCGCAAGGGCTGCGCGACCCAGATCCTTGACCGGCACGCCGGTGCGGATCGCGGTCAGCACATCCGCGAGCTTGCGGCGGGAGCCGTGATGCATGCGGGGGGCCGCGGAGGCGACGGCAGGAAGACCCAGCTGCCTCGCAAGCTTGGCGAGACTGTCGAGCCGTTCGGCATCCTGTCCGTCATAGCGGGGGCTCATCACGAGATAGCTGTCCCGGGGAAAATGGCGTGACAACCGGTTCGCCTGTGCTTGCCAGGCGCTCCGGAGGCTCTCTGCCCGGGAGGCGTTGCGGGCGTCTTCTTGCCGGGGGGATCCGGGTTCGGCACTGCCCTTCGAGCTTCCCTCCTCAGGCGGATGAATCAAGAGGGCGAGTTCTGCGCCAAATTCGACAAGGTCATCCATGTAGAGGAGGCAGTCACCCTTCTCTGCCCGAAGCCGCCCGCGCGAAATGAGACGGCAAAGATTGCCCCAGCCCTTGCGGGTTTTCGGAAGCGCGGTGGCTGAAAAGCCGGTGTCGAGCGTGATCCGTGCGCCAGGGATCAGGCGTGGCACGTTCAGTATGGCGGCGGAGGTTTCCAGCGGCGCAGGCTCCGTTCCGGTTTCAATTGCCGCACGCGTGCTGCCAGGCAGGCCTTCCAGTTCCTCTGATGCGAGGGTGCCGTTCTTCCGGCGCGCCTTGCCGCCCGGATAGCTTTCAAAAACCTGTCTTTCCTTTTCCCAGCCTTTCATCGGGGCGGGCGGGCCTATCAGGTCGCTGGCCAGGCGTTCCTTCACTTGTCGCGCGATTTCCCGGACACGGGCATGTCCCCGTACAACGCCTGCAACCGAGTTCACATCCGCAATCGCAATGGCCGAGAGGCCAAGGAGCGCGGCACGGTCGATGTATTCCTCAGGGTGCGAGGCACCGGTGAGGAAGGTGAAATTCGACATGGCGCTGAGTTCGGCAAAGCTCACGGGGCAATATCCTGATGCGATCTGGGTTGCGTTCGGATCCTGCGGCGCGAAGCAAGATATTCCCTTTTTGTTCCTTTTGCCAGCTTTCTTTTCTTGTTTCCTCATATTCGCGAGGCATGGTCGGACAACCGAATTCAAACGGCGGCGGCGTTCGTCTCCCGGCGCACCGCAAGCCCTTGCTTTTTCTGGATCAGCGTAACGAGGTAGCGGTTGTTCCGGACAAAGGCCGTGCTGTTGCGCTCATTGCCGCGAAGCCGCCTGTCCATCCGGTAAAGGCGGCGGCGCCCGAATGCGAGTCTGGCTGTGCCCGCCAGCAGCCAGCGCATCACTGGCCGCTTCGCGGAAAGCTCGGCATCAACGCGCGTGACCGCATCGCCAAGGACGTGAAACAGCCCTTGCTCGATGTCGATCGAGGGAGCGACCGCTTCGGTGATGTCCTCCTGGCGAAGCACGTCTCCGTCGCAAGTCTCGAGAGCTGCCCGGAATTCCGCGACCGGATGTCCGCCGCCAACGACCCGAGTTTCGCCGCCGGGCTCGAAATCCTCGGACCGAAAGCAGTCGGCGATCAGCACATGTCCGCCCGGAGCGGCCAGTTGCAGCGCCCTGTCCAGTGCGACTCGGAGCGGGATGTACTGGAAGCTCTCCGAAAACAGGCAAAGATCGAACGCGGTGTCGCTGTCAAATGCCTCGAAGGTCGTTTCATGGACGCGCGCATTGGGCGCGTTGGCGCGGCAGCGTTCTGCAAGCAGGCGGGACGGCACGACGATGTCCACCTCGTGGCCGAGATCAGTGAGCTTTCTGGCGGTCTCTCCAGCACCGCCGCCGATGTCGAGAATCGAGAGCCGACCTTCGGGCAGGTAGCCGAGGAGCCTCCTGGTATATTCTTCCTGAGCCTTGCCAGTGTTTCCCGCGACGGGTTCCAGACCAGTCCAAATGCCGTAGTGCAGGTTCTCGGCGCCTGTCAGCCACCGGATGAAGCCGGCCCCAGCATCCAGCCCGATCGCTCTCGTGTCAACTTTCCTCTTCGGCATGCGGCGGGTTTAGCGTCGAGGGTCATGGAGGGAAAGCGCGATTCCCGTTCGGCACGAAGGACGCGGCCGTCACGGCTCGCACCGTACTCGGAATCCCGGCGGCATCGTGCGTCGGGCCGGAACGCCAGGTGCCTACGGAGAGACAGACAGGTACGGGCGGAATGCCGCGATGACCTGCTTGTAGACGTCTCGCTTGAAAGGAACGATGTTTCCGATCACTTCGTCCGGAGTGGACCAGCGCCAACGTGAAAATTCGCGGTGCCTTTGGTCCAGGTCGATGTCGCTGTCAGCGCCATGGAACCGCATCAGAAACCATCGTTGCTTCTGACCCCGATAGCGTCCGTTCCAGAGCTTGCCGACAAGGTGTTCAGGGAGGTCGTAGTGAATCCAGTCCGGATGCTCGCGCTCAAGGGTGACCAGGGTTGGCGATACGCCAGTCTCTTCCTCGAGTTCGCGAAACGCCGCTGTTCGAGGCGTCTCGCCACTGTCCACGCCGCCCTGAGGCATCTG
Source organism: Silicimonas sp. (assembly GCA_022820365.1). Lineage (GTDB taxonomy): Bacteria > Pseudomonadota > Alphaproteobacteria > Rhodobacterales > Rhodobacteraceae > JAJEFO01. The sequence goes on along the minus strand of JAJEFO010000065.1, from coordinate 33,412 downwards.
CCAGGCGCCAGGCGTGTCGACGCGCTCGCCGGTGAAGACGAGGCCTTGGACGTTCGCCAGCGCCACGCCTGCGCAGGGCCGGTAGGGAAGATTTTTGCTCATGGGCAAGGACGTGATTCGAAAGGGGCAAGAGGTCAATGGGCAACCGACGTCGTATTCTGCCGCAGACCGGAAACGGCGTAAACACGCCGTCGGAATTTCGGATCGGCTGCAGTTCGATGGCTGGCTTCAATGCATTTACGGGCACGGCATGGAACGATTCGCCCCTTTTCTCTGGCGCGATCAGGCGATATTGGACACCGTCCCAGCCAAGCAGGAGGCCAAGGTGGGTTATCGCGTCGCAGTCGTCGGCGCCACGGGCAACGTGGGCCGTGAAATGCTCAACATCCTGGCGGAGCGCCAGTTCCCTGCCGATGAGGTCGTGGCTCTTGCGAGCCGCAGGTCGCTCGGCACCGAAGTGAGCTACGGCGACCGGACCCTCAAGACGAAGGATCTGGATGCCTTCGACTTCAGCGGGTTCGACATGGCGCTTTTTGCAATCGGATCAGGCCCGACGAAAGAGTATGCTCCCAGGGCGGTCCAGGCGGGTTGCGTCGTGATCGACAACTCGTCCCTCTATCGCTACGACCCGAACATTCCCCTGATCGTTCCGGAAGTGAACCCGGACGCGATCACGGACTGCAGGAACCGGAACATCATCGCCAATCCCAACTGCTCAACCGCACAAATGGTGGTCGCGCTGAAGCCGTTGCATGACCGGGCAAAGATCAAGCGAGTCGTCGTTTCGACCTACCAGTCCGTGTCCGGGGCCGGAAAGGAAGGAATGGATGAGCTGTGGGATCAGACCAAGGCGATCTACAATCCGGTGTCCGAAATCGAGGTGAAGAATTTCCAGAAGCAGATCGCGTTCAACGTGATTCCGCATATCGATGTCTTCATGGAAGACGGTTCGACCAAGGAAGAGTGGAAGATGGTTGCCGAGACAAAGAAGATCATCGATCCCTCGATCAAGTTGACGGCGACCTGCGTGCGGGTTCCGGTCTTCGTGGGCCATTCCGAGGCGGTCAATGTGGAGACCGAAGAGTTCCTGGGCGAAGACGAGGCGCGAGCAATCCTGCGCGAAAGTCCCGGCGTCATCGTCGTCGACAAGCGCGAGGACGGGGGCTACGCGACGCCGGTGGAGTGCGTTGGAGACTTTGCCACGTTCATCAGCAGGATCCGCCAGGACTCGACGGTGGAGAATGGCCTGAACTTCTGGTGCGTTTCGGACAACCTGAGGAAGGGCGCGGCGTTGAACGCGGTTCAGATCGCCGAACTCCTCGGAAACCGGGTGCTGCAAAAGGCTGACGAAGCGGCCGCGTGAACGGACCTTGCACTTAGCCAATGCAAGCCGTCTGGCGGCTGTGCCGAAACGGCGAGGAAGGTTGTCCATCCAAGGCCATTTATGCAGGGCCCGGACGTCATCGTCCGAGCCCGGCTCGCGGTGCAAGGCTGGGGGTCAGACTGGCTCGAATCCACCGGTTTCCGGAGTGTACTGAAGGAGGTCGCCGCTCCGGATGTTCACCCAGAGGCCATGGAGCGACAGTGCGCGTGCAGCAACCGCCTCCTTGACAAACGGATAGGTCATCAGGTTCTCGAGCGAAACCACGACGGCTTCGTGTTCAAGCGCCCGGATCGGGTCGGTTTCGTCCTTTCGGGCCGCGACACGTTCGTAGCCTGGGCGAAGGATTTCGACCCAGCGCCCGACGAAGCTCGACTTGTCCTCAAGTTCGGGGGCCTGGCCGGAGCACATTGCATGGCAGCCTGCGACTCCGCCGCAACTTGAGTGCCCCACCACGATCAGGTGCTCGACCTTGAGTGCCGTCACTGCATATTCGACGGCCGCCGACGTGCCGTGCATGTTCCCGTCGGACGTGCAGGGCGGAACGAGGTTGGCAATGTTGCGATGCATGAAGAGTTCGCCGGGGCGAGCGTCGAAAATCGAAGCGACCTGGACCCGGCTGTCGCAGCATGAAATCACCATCGCCAGCGGGTGCTGGCCCTTGTCCGCAAGATGCTCATACCGAGCCCGGTCCTCTGCAAAATTCGAGGATTTCCAGCCGTTATACCGTTCGACGAAGTGGCCTGGCAGAGCGCGGGCGTGTTCCATGGAATTCCTTTCCGTTTCGGAAATTAGCAGGCTCGGCTTTCAATAGACCGCCCGCTTCCATGCAAGCAGTTACACCGATGGCTGAACCTTCGGTGCTGGTGGAAATTCAGACCCTTGATATCACGTCGTTTTTTCCTGTCAAATTTGCTGTTTCGGGCAGGACCATGGTGGACTCTGTTCCCCTCTGCAGAAAACGGGAGTGCAGACTGATGGCATCCATCACCCTTGCCGAGGGCCGAATCCGGGCGCTCGGGCCCCCAGAGGTCCGCGCATGACATCCTCGACGGGAAGTTGAAAGGCTTTGGCGTCCGCGTGCTGCCTTCGGGCGGCAAGCGTTTCTTCAGACTTTGTCAGCATGACGGCAAGCGCGTCTGGAGAATTGTCGGCGACACGGATGACATCAGCGTGAGCGTAGTCCGCACCCGCGCAACCGCGATTCTGGCGGCAATCAGGCAGGACAGCCCCGTACCGGCACTGCCGGAGGACACGGTCTGCGAGGCTTTCGCCCAGACGGTCTTTCGCAGGCATGAACGAATATGGAAGTCCCACGCGTTGCCGGTGAACCGCTCATGTCTCCGGCGCCTGACACTGCCCCGGATCGCCGGTCCCAGATTGCGGAAGTCACATGGCCCAAAAGTGGGTGAAAATTGAACGCGTTTCCGCATTCAGAAATTTCATTGGTCCCCAGTATCTGCGATGCCAAGTGAGCGGAGCATTTTGACCTCGGTCGCCTGCGCCGCCTCAGGCGCTGCCCTGTTTGCAGAAGCAGGAGGACTTGATCGCCACGTCTGCTCGCGCCAGCGCAAGATCGAGACGCTGCCTGACGAGGCTTGCTTCTCCATTTTGGTCCAGTCGGGTCAAGCACTCATGGTATCCCCGCAAACTCCAGACATTGTCCGGATGGTGGACGGCCCGCGGAAGCGTTGAATCGAGACCAAGATCCGCGCGATAGACGGATGCCGCTCTGCCCACATGTCCCTGTTCCAGCAGAAGCGCGCCGAACGCATGACGGGTCGGCTGCATCCATCCCCACGGCTCGTCGTAGGGCAGCGTGTCATCAAGTACCACCGAGCGTTCGAGGTGGGCGAATGCCGCATCGTGGTTTTGTTTCCGATACTCGATCTCGCCCTTCATCATCTCATGCGCAATCTTCAAGATGTCACGACAGGTGTTGTTGAATATCATCCGGCTTTCGGGAACATTCGCGGCAGCTTCCTCGAACATTTCCGCGTGCCTTTCAGCCTCGGACACTCTCTCGGTCGCTGCGCAGGCCACCGCCTTTGCGTAGAGCATGCTGGCGGTTGTCATGCAGAACAGGTCCTGGTTTTCTGGCAGGTCCTGATCGATGATTTCCTGCCATTTCCCAAATCGAATGTAGACGTGCTGCTTCATCGACAGGAATCCCTCCAGCCAGTCTGCCATCGGTGGCGACTCTTGAAGCAGCAGTTCCTCGGGAAGCGTCGAGATCATTTCTTCCGCGGTCTCGATCGCGGTCTGGTACTGACCAAGCCACATCGCGCCGTAGATCTTGAAATGGTAGTTGTGACACCGATAGAGCGAGTAGAAGTTTAACGGGCCTCGCTGTTCGAGGTACTTCCGGTCAGCCAGAACTGCCGAGTGATTTGACGAGACCACGCGCTCGTAGTGGCCGCACAATACGTCAATATGGGTCGGCATGTGGCAGAGGTGCCCGGCGTCAGGCACCAGGGCTCGCAGCGCATCGCCAGCTCTCAGCGCACGCTCCGGATGTGGCGACATCTCCATCAGGTGGATATACATGTGGAGCAGGCCAGGATGCTCGTAGGCCGCGTTTCGCTGCAACGCGCGCTCGAGCACCGCGACCGCCTCGGCGGTCAGCGCGTCTTCCGCGACGTTTCCGGATTCAAGATCCCAAAGAGCCCATGGCGTCCTGTTCATGATGGCCTCGCTGAACAGAGTCACAACGTCCAGGTCTTCGGGAAACTCAAGATGAACTTCGCGCATTGCATCCGTGTACTCATCGTTCCATGCGCGAAAGACCTCGTTCGAAGGAACATCGCGCGATTGGTAACGGTACTGCAGCGCGCGTATCAGAGCCGCTTCGGGCTTGCTGGCGCACTCGATCCTGTCCAACGCGAGCTTTGAATGTTCAAATGCCTGCCCAAGCGATCGCTTTGCGTCTTCGTCGTCGAACGCTTCCCAAGGCTTGTTGTAGTTGCAGCCGGAAGAGTACGCGGCGCCCCAGTAGGCCAACGCACAATCTGGATCCGCCTCGATGGCCTTCTTGAAGCACTCAACCGACTCTTCGTGATTGTATCCGAAGCACCAGACCAGGCCTCTGTCAAACCAGGTCTGGGCCTCGGAATTGGCGGTGGTTACTTTCCGCGAATAGGTGCCGAGATCGTAGTGGTGCATTTCCAACCCTCATCTCCAAGACATGGAAATCTAGGCGCCAGCCCAGAATTTCTGTGCGCCGCGGAAAGGCGCGCTTTCCCGGCGGGTGCGAACCCCGCCCGACAATCGTCGTTTCGTTTGGTAGTAGCGAGGGCGGATCATGGAGGCAACGATTTGGTTTGATGCACTCTGGACAGAAAGACTGCGAGAGCGGTTCAGCGACCATGCGGGCCGGAACGCGAGCGTGAACGCCGAGCAGGCCTCGAAAACGGTCGAAGGTAACCTCGACCAACGGCGCTCCCGCGTTGCCTTCAGCCATTGCGATATTCATCTCTTTCACGCCTTTTCCGGAATTTCGCCTCGATACCTCGGGAAACAGGCGACCCAGAAAACGGTGTTCCTCCGATGAAATGCCATTTGCACTGGTCGGCTCTCGCACCTAACCTGAATTCTTGGGGCAAGTTGCCCTGACGAGATCAGATATGGCCGACTGCAGGAGTATGATCGATGGACATTGCATCGCCCATGGGGCGAGTTTCGACGTGGCTTGAACGCTTCGGAAAGGCGCTGGAAGGCGGCGATACCGCTGCATTGAAGGCGCTTTTCGCGAAGGAGTGCTACTGGCGCGACCTCGTGTCTTTCACGTGGAATATCAAGACGATGGAGGGCAGGGACGCAATTTCCGACATGGTCTCGATCACGCTGGGCGATGTGCATCCCACCAACTGGCAGATCGACGGTGAGCCGACCGAACAGGACGGAATTGCCGAGGCATGGATCACTTTCGAGACGGATGCCTTTCGCGGGCGTGGTCATGTCCGGCTCAACGACGAGGGATGCTGGACGCTGCTGACTACCGCCGAGGAATTGAAAGGGTTCGAGGAGAAGAAGGGCGACCGGCGCGACCCCGGGGTTGTGCACGGCGCGTTCAAGGATCGCGAGACCTGGGCGGAGCGGCGCGCGCGCGAGGCGCGGGAGTTGGGGTATGCCGAGCAACCGTACGTGGTCATCATCGGCGGCGGACAGGGCGGCATCGCCTTGGGTGCGCGCTTGCGGCGGCTCGAAGTGCCCACGATCATTGTCGAAAGGAACGAGCGCCCCGGCGATAGTTGGCGCAATCGCTACAAGTCGCTCTGCCTGCATGATCCGGTCTGGTATGACCACTTGCCCTATTTGCCGTTTCCGGACGATTGGCCGGTGTTCAGCCCCAAGGACAAGATCGGGGACTGGCTGGAAAGCTATACCAAGATCATGGAGTTGAACTACTGGACGCGGACCACCTGCAAGTCGGCACGCTATGACGCGGACAGCCAAGAGTGGACGGTCGTTGTCGATCGCGACGGTGACGAGGTCGAGTTGGCTCCAAAGCACCTGGTTTTTGCGACCGGCATGGCGGGGGTCCCCGATATGCCCAGCCTGCCAGGAATGGAAGGCTTCAAGGGCGATCTTCACCATTCCTCGGATCACCCCGGACCGGATGAGTATCGATCCAAGAAGGTCGTCGTGGTCGGTTCGAACAACTCGGCCCACGATATCTCCGCCGCTCTCTGGGAGGCGGGGGCCGATGTTACGATGATACAGCGTTCATCCACGAATGTCGTGAAGTCCGAGGCGTTGATGGATATCGGGCTGGCAGATCTGTATTCCGAGCGTGCCATCGCGAACGGCATCGACCATGATGCTGCCGACCTGATTTTGGCATCGATTCCCTACAAGGTCCTGCCCACGATTCAGACGCCGCTTTACGAGAGGATGAGAGAGCGGGATGCGACGTTCTATGACCGTCTCGAGCGGTCCGGGTTCCAACTGGACTGGGGTGCGGATGACAGTGGGCTCTTCATGAAATACCTGCGACGAGGATCGGGATATTACATTGATGTTGGCGCAAGCGAACTTGTGGCGGACGGCAAGATCAAGCTGGCGCATGGTCAGGTGACCGAGGTTTCGTCTGGCGGCGTGAAGTTGGAGGACGGGACCGAGCTTCCAGCTGAGGTGATCGTTTTCGCCACTGGCTATTCCTCGATGAACGGATGGGTGGAGCAACTGATCGGCAAGGATACGGCGGACAAGGTCGGCAAGTGCTGGGGTCTTGGGTCGGACACGCCGAAGGATCCGGGCCCGTGGGAAGGCGAATTGCGGAACATGTGGAAGCCGACGCAGCAGGAGGCTCTATGGTTCCACGGCGGCAACCTGCACCAGTCCCGGCATTATTCGCAGTTTCTGTCGCTTCAGCTCAAGGCTCGGATGGAAGGTTTGCCGACGCCTGTCTATGGTTTGCAGGAGGTGCACCACGCGTCTTAGTCTCCCTCGGGGGCGCCGATTGACTCGACCAGTCCTGTGGGCCGAATTCAAGGGCTTTGGCATGCGGATATGCAAGACCTGGCGACGGGTTGAATCGTGTTCCTGCAATGGAGACGGCAATATCTGCGACCGGAGAAAGCGTCATGCGCTGCATGAATGGCAATGTGACTTCATGTTGAAGAGAACGGCCTGAGGCGGTGCTGAGCCTGAGTTGATCCAACAGGACAGCCTTAGGCAGGCTGCGCCCAAGGATTGACGTTTGCCGACAATTGGCATTGGTCTTGCCGAAACCTGCCACGGGAGGAATCACGTTGCCAACGCTTGCATTTTCGACGGACGCATCCGCGGCAAGACCGCTGTTTCTGGTAAAAAAGGAGGGACTCGCAGACTGGCTCGCGGCGCAAGACGACGCGGCGCGCGACTGGGTCAACGCTGCGGGCTTCAAGGCCGGTGTCGGCGAGGTCCTTCCCTTGCCAGGCAAGGACGGGCTGAACGGTGCCGTCGGCGGGTTGGGAAGCGGGAAGGACCGCGCGCGGGGTCGGTTCCTGGCTGCGGGACTGCGTGGGAAACTCCCCGAAGGTGTCTGGCGGTTCGAGTGCGACCTGGAGGGCGACGAGCTTGCCGAGGCCGCGCTTGGCTGGCTGCTCGCAGGCTACCGGTTTGACAGGTTCATCTCGGATTCGAAACCGCTGGCCATGCTGCTGCCGCCAGAAGGCGTCGATGCGGCGATGCTGGAGCGGATCGCGTCCGGCGAGGCGCTGGCCCGCGACTTGATCAATACGCCCGCTTCTCATATGGGCCCGGATGAGCTCGAGATGGCGGCCCGCGATCTTGCAGGCACCCATGGTATGGCTGTTGAAGTCATCACCGGGGCCGCACTTTCGAAGCGAAACCTCCCGATGATCCATGCCGTGGGACGGGCCAGTGCCAGGGAGCCGAGGCTGATCGACATGTCATGGGGCGATAGCGGTCCGTCCGTTGCGCTGGTTGGCAAGGGCGTGTGCTTCGATACCGGCGGGCTGAACATAAAGCCCGGCGCGTCAATGCAATTGATGAAGAAGGACATGGGCGGGGCCGCCAACGTGCTGGGTCTTGCCCACATGTTGATGGACAGCGGCATGAATTGCCGGCTGCGCGTCCTGATTCCGGCGGTCGAAAATTCCATCTCCGGCGAGGCGTTCCGTCCGGGCGACATCCTCGACTCGCGAAAGGGCCTCACGGTCGAGATCAACAACACGGATGCCGAGGGCCGGCTCGTGCTTGCCGACGCGCTGGCACTGGCCGACGAGGACCGGCCAGATCTGATCGTTTCTATGGCCACCTTGACGGGAGCGGCCAGGGTCGCGGTCGGACCAGACTTCGCGCCGTTCTACGCGACGGATGACTGCGATGCCGCTGTGTTGGAGACGGCGGCAAAGGCGGTCCGGGATCCGGTTTGGAGGCTTCCTTTCTGGGAGCCGTACGAGAAGATGATCGAGCCGGGGATCGCGGATCTGGACAATGCGCCGAAAGGCGGCTTTGCGGGATCGATCACGGCAGCATTGTTCCTCCGGCGTTTTGTCACGGCTGTCCCGCGTTACATGCATTTCGATATATTCGGCTGGACGCGGGAATCCGCGCCAGGCCGTCCCAAGGGTGGGGCCGGGCAAGGAATCCGTGCACTCTACCAGGCGCTGCCGGAGATGCTTGGATGAGCGACAGGAGATTCCTGGCGACAAACGGGCGTGTGGCGAGGAGCGAACTGCAGGGGATTGTAGAGGCGGATCTCTTCACGGACGGAAAGGTGTACAGCCTCGCTGCATCCGCCTGGTTGCGTGAATCACCGTTGGGCCAGGCGGATCGCCAGTTGATTTTCGGCGACAGGTTTGTCGAACTCGAGAGGGAAGGCAGCTGGAGCTTCGGGTATTCGTCCAAGGATGGATATGTCGGCTATGTCGGGGCGGCATTCCTGGGCAGGACCTTCCGTCCGACGCACAAGGTCACTGTTCGCTCCACGTACGCGCGGGCGGGTCCGAATGCCAAGGCCTCGCTCGTGCAGGATTTGCACCTGAACTCTGAGGTTCGAGTGACAGAGCGATCCGGCGCATGGTGCCGAATCGCATCGAGGGATCGCTTGTACGTTCCTGAAGCGCACCTGGCCGAGCTTGATTCGAGGGACGGGGACGTTGTTGGCTGGGCGCGGGTCATGCTGGGGACACCATATGTCTGGGCGGGAAATTCCGGCTTCGGTATCGATTGCTCCGGACTGGTGCAGGCCGCGCTCCACGCGGCGGGTCTTGAGTGCCCTCCGGACAGCGACCTTCAGGAGGCGATGCCGGGAGGGCGCCTTTCGGACTCCGATACCCTGGTTGCCGGTGACCTGGTGTTCTGGAATGGTCATGTCGCAATCGCAAGTGGCAACGATACGCTCATCCATGCAAATTCCCACCACATGTCGGTCGTCGAGGAGCCGGTCGCAATCGCCCTGGCACGGATTGCGTCAACCGACACCGGGCCGGTGACGTCGCGGCTTCGGCCGGCGCGCGTGAAACGCAGGAGGCTGGGCCCGCGGAGGAAGCAGGCTACTCGACGACGCGGATGAGCTTCCGCTCGAGGACGCGCAGGACGGTCTTCAGGTCATGGCCGCGCTTCAGTACGTGGCCGTCCATGCCGACCACGGAATACATGCCCTGCCGTTCTCGGAGCTTGGGCCGCTTTTCGATCCGGTAGATCGGATGCTCGGCGGACTGGCGAAAGATCGAGAAGATCGCGGTGTCCTGCAGGAAGGACATGCCGTAGTCGCGCCATTCTCCGGCGACGACCATGCGGCCGTAGACGTTCAGGATCGCCATAAGTTCCCGGCGATCGAATGCCACCCGTTCGGGCGCATGCCGAGAATTTGGGAAGGGAGCCGGGTACTGGACCGTCATGATCGGAACCCTGCCCTTGGAATCAGATCAAATCAACCCTCCGGATGCACGCGTTGCCACCGGCGGCTCGCCTGTCCGTGACTTTGCTCCGCGAACGCCCCGGTTGTCGACGCATTCAACCTGGATCGATGTCCCATATTTGGACGGTCTCGGAGGGACGCCATGAATGCATTCTTCCGTTGGGCGTTGTCGTTCGTGTCGGCGTCTTCTACCGTCGCCTCACACAACGAAGGCTAGGGACTTCCATGAATGAAGGTACAACCATCGTCGGCGTGATCGGGGGAAGCGGAATCTACGAGATCGACGGACTCGAAGGTGCGGAGTGGATTTCTGTCGAGAGTCCCTGGGGCACGCCGTCCGACCAGGTCCTGACGGGATCGCTGGAAGGCGTCAGAATGGCGTTTCTTCCCCGGCACGGCAGGGGACACGTCCACTCGCCCACGACCGTGCCCTACAGGGCGAACATTGATGCACTGAAACGCCTGGGCGTGACGGATCTCGTCAGCGTGTCAGCCTGCGGCTCTTTCCGTGAAGACATGGCTCCCGGCGAGTTCGTGATCGTTGACCAGTTCATTGATCGGACCTTCGCGCGTGAGAAGAGCTTCTTTGGCGAAGGATGCGTCGCCCATGTAAGCGTGGCCCATCCGACCTGCGCGCGTCTCGGGGAAGTGGCAGCCTCCGCTGCCGAGGCGGCCGGCGCAAAGGTGCACCGGGGCGGCACGTATCTGGCGATGGAGGGGCCGCAGTTCTCGACGCTTGCGGAATCGGTCATGTACCGGGAGCGCTTGGGGTGCGACGTGATCGGGATGACGAACATGCCGGAAGCAAAGCTCGCGCGGGAAGCCGAGCTCTGCTACGCTTCGGTTGCCATGATCACGGATTTCGACAGCTGGCACCCGGATCATGGCGAGGTGGACGTGACAGAGATCATCAAGACCTTGATGGGCAATGCCGAGAAGGGTCGCGCACTCGCAGCGGGGCTGCCGGGGCGGCTGGGCGCATCCCGACATCAGTGCCCGCAAGGATGCGACCGGGCGCTGGAACATGCGATGCTGACGCAGCCGGATGCGCGTGCTCCGGATGTCGTGGCAAGGCTAGACGCCGTCGCTGGCCGCGTTCTGCATTGAACGAACCGCGATTTGTCCGTCCGGTCCGTGCGGCCGGACCATGAAACGGGAATGCCGATGAAAGACATCAAGGACTACATCCGGACCATTGCGGACTTTCCCCATGAGGGAATCATGTTCCGCGACGTGACGACGCTCTTTTCGGATCCGCGCGGGCTCAGGATCTGCGTCGACCAGTTGCTGCATCCCTTCGCCGACCAGGAAATCGACAAGGTCGTGGGGCTCGAGGCACGCGGATTCATCATCGGAGGCGCGATCGCGCATCAGCTGTCGGTTGGGTTCGTGCCAGTGCGAAAGCAGGGCAAGCTGCCTGGTGCCACGCTCAGCCAGGACTACGAGCTGGAATACGGTGAGGCGGTCATGGAAATCCATGACGATGCAATTGACGCGGGCGACAAGGTGCTCTTGGTCGATGACCTGCTCGCAACAGGGGGCACGGCCGAGGCCGGCATCAGGCTCATCGAACGCCTGGGCGGCGACATTGTCGGATGCAGCTTCATCATAGACTTGCCGGAACTTGGCGGGCGTTCCCTGCTGGAAGCGCTCGGGATGGAAATCCACACGCTTTGCGAATTTGGCGGGACATGATGCGCCGAACCGCCGTCGCCGCAGCGCTGGGTGACCTCCCGGCCGCAAGGAGCGTCGTCCGGGAGGTTTCCATGCGCATGACAAGGTGCGTGTCCGACCGGGCACGGCCCAAACTTGTTCCCGATCGGCTGGGGATGTAGTATGCGGCAATGATGTGCTTGACCAACTTGGGAATCTGGAGTTGCCGTCCGCAGCTGATGTCAGATGTGCTCCGCTGCGCGTCCACGAGAGTCCGGGCATAGGCCACGCTCTCCCATGAATGCACTGCCACGCCATCCTTGCAGAGATGAATTACCATGACCGCTCCGCGAACGCTCTATGACAAGATCTGGGATGACCATGTCGCCCATGAGGCCGAGGACGGCACATGCCGTCTGTACATCGATCGCCACCTTGTGCACGAGGTAACCAGTCCGCAAGCATTCGAAGGGCTTCGAATTGCGGGCCGCAAGGTCCGTGCGCCCGAGAAGACGGTGGCTGTTCCGGACCACAATGTGCCAACGGATCCGACTCGGCTTGAGGGAATCAAGGACGAGCAGTCGCGGATACAGGTCGAAGCTCTGCGCCGGAATGCGAAGGATTTCGGCATCGAGCTCTACGACATCGACGACGACAGGCAGGGGATTGTCCACATCGTCGGCCCGGAGCAGGGCTGGACCCAGCCGGGCATGACGGTTGTTTGCGGGGACAGCCATACGGCAACGCACGGGGCCTTCGGGGCGCTGGCCCACGGTATCGGCACGTCGGAAGTCGAACATGTTCTCGCGACCCAGACACTGATCCAGAAGAAGTCGAAGAACATGCTGGTCGAGGTTGACGGCGACCTTGCTCCCGGTGTGACGGCCAAGGACATCACGCTTTCGATCATTGGCAAGACCGGAACTGCCGGCGGAACGGGCCATGTCATCGAGTATGCGGGAAGCGCGATCCGAAACCTGACCATGGAAGGCCGCATGACCGTGTGCAACATGGCGATCGAGGGCGGTGCGCGCGCCGGGCTTGTCGCGCCCGACGAAAAGACAATCGAATACGTGAAGGGCCGCCCTAATGCGCCGAAGGGCGGGCAGTGGGAGCTGGCCGTGACCTACTGGAACACCCTGCAATCCGACGAAAGCGCGCATTATGACCAAACGGTCAGGATGGACGCGGCCGAGATTCCGCCCGTCGTCACTTGGGGCACGTCTCCGGAAGACGTGCTGCCGATTACGGGCAGCGTGCCGGATCCCGAGAGCTTCGAGGGTGGCAAGATCGAAGCTGCGCGGCGGTCGCTGGACTACATGGGCCTGACGCCCGGGCAGAAACTGAACGAGATCGAAATCGACACGGTGTTCATCGGATCCTGCACGAACGGCAGGATCGAGGACCTGCGTGAGGTCGCGAAGATAATGGAAGGTCGCAGGGTGAGAGACGGTCTGCGCGCAATGATCGTGCCGGGTTCCGGCCTGGTGCGGCTTCAGGCCGAGGAGGAGGGCATTGCCCAAAAGCTGCAGGAAGCCGGCTTTGAATGGCGAATGGCCGGATGCTCGATGTGCCTTGGCATGAATCCAGACCAGCTCAGTCCCGGCGAAAGATGTGCATCGACGTCCAACCGGAATTTCGAGGGACGGCAGGGCTACAAGGGCCGGACGCATCTCATGAGCCCCGCCATGGCCGCGGCCGCAGCGGTAAACGGTCGCCTGACGGACGTGCGCGATCTGATGTAATCGGTTCGGCCTCTGCCCGGCGTTCCCGTCCGCCGCCAAGACTTCGGGGAGCTTGCGCCACTTGAAGCGCTGGGGCAGAAAGGCGCGACCTCTGCAAGGGATGGATTGATGGAGAAGTTTACCAAGCTTACCGGTGTTGCCGCGCCAATGCCGCTGGTCAACATTGACACGGACATGATCATTCCGAAGCAGTTCCTGAAAACGATCAAGCGGACGGGCCTCGGCACCAATCTCTTTGACGAGATGCGGTTTGACCGCGACGGAAACGAAATCGAGGATTTCGTGTTGAACAAGCCAGCCTATCGCGAAGCCCGGATCCTGGTTGCGGGCGACAATTTCGGCTGCGGTTCCAGCCGGGAGCACGCGCCTTGGGCGCTTCTCGATTTCGGCATTCGCTGTGTGATTTCGACCAGCTTCGCGGACATCTTCTACAACAACTGCTTCAAGAACGGCGTCTTGCCGATCAAGCTTCCGAAAGAGCAGGTGGACGCACTTATGGAGGATGCCGAACGGGGCTCCAATGCCCGGATGACGGTTGATCTCGAGGAGCAGACAGTCACGGGTTCGAACGGGGAGGTTTATGGGTTCGAGATCGATCCGTTCAGGAAGCATTGCCTGCTGAACGGCCTAGATGACATAGGCTTGACAACCGAGACCGCCGCCACCTCGATAGATGCATACGAGGCAAGAACGGCGGAGCAGCGACCCTGGCTTTGAGCCGTGCGGACCTGAAGGCAGATGTTGTCGGGAGATTCGACATCAGGAAGATTTGCCGATGTGCGCTGCGGAGCGCGTGGCGGTTGGGCAGAACCAACATGTGAACGGGAGCGGACGTGATGGTAAGACTGAGCCTGCTGGCGCTTGCCATGTTGTCTCAGCCCGCATTGACAGAGGACCTTCCCAAACCGATCTCCTGTTATCAGGACGGCACAAATGCTAAGGACATCGAGGCTTACATGTCCTGTTTCACCGCCGACGCTGAGATGATCGACGTGTCCCGCACTTTTGTGGGCCAGGATGCAATTCGTGCCTGGGCGTTGCGAGAGGTCATCTCCAACGGCGAGACTTTCAGGCATCGCAAGATTCTGGAACAGGAGCCGGGATGTGCGAAGACCGAAGTGAACTGGCCGGCTGGGTCGTTCACTACACATTTTGGGTGGGATGAAGATGGAAAGATTAGCTGCATGTCTCTTCAGTAAGCAAGTTGAGACGAAGCCATGAAACGTGCACTTGTTACAGGCGCAAATCGCGGCATTGGCTTCGCCATCGCCGAAGGATTGTCCGCCAAGGGATATGAGGTCCTGCTCGGTTCCCGGGACCTGGATGCAGGCAGAAGCGCGGCGACCCAGATTGGCTCGATCGCGGTGCAGTTGGACGTGGCAAGCCCGGACAGCATTTCCCGTGCTGTCAAGGACGTGGGACCTGTCGACATACTTGTCAACAACGCGGGCATCTTGGGCTCCGGCAGCGTTCTGGACGATCCGGGCGACTTCACGAACTGCATAAACGTTATGGTTCGAGGCCCGCTCCTTCTCATGCATCACCTGACCCCGCATATGGTCTCGCAACGCTATGGTCGCGTCGTCAACCTATCTTCAGGATGGGGCGCGTTCTCGGATGGCCTCGCAGGCCCAGGCGCGTACGGTGTCGCAAAGGCCGCACTCAACGCCTTGACGGTTTCTGCGGCAAGGACATTGCCGAATGCAGTAAAGGTGAACGCGATGTGTCCAGGTTGGGTTCGCACGCGCATGGGCGGCGCGAACGCCAGCCGGTCACCAGAGGAAGGCGCGGAGACGGCAATCTGGCTGGCGACGCTTGATGAGAATGGCCCAACTGGCGGGTTCTTCAGGGACAAGCGTTCGATCGATTGGTGAGCTTCGCAGTTCGACCCGCAAGGAAGGTCCCAAAGGCCAGAGCGGGTCGCCGGAGGATCCGAATGGCGAGGCTGCCCGTGACGAAGGTGCATTCGCCCCTGGCGCCGCTGGGGTGTCGATGGATGCTCGAAGCGCACGTATTGCCGAGCTGCGTATTGGGCTCTGAACCGTACGCCTCTGATGGCGCGGAAAACTCAGTCGTTGGTCCTGACCAATGTCTTGATTGATAGAGAGCGGCGCTTGTTGACGCCGGATTTGAGCCGCGTTAGGCGGCACGCGTCCAGTTTCAAGAGGGCATACTGATGAGCACCCCATCGATTCTCATTCTTCCCGGTGACGGCATCGGGCCCGAAGTCATGGCGGAAGTCCGCAAGATCATAGACTGGTTCAGAGCGAATCGCGCCCTGGCCTTTGACGTCGGAGAGGATCTGGTGGGCGGCGCTGCCTATGACGCCCACGGCGTGCCGCTGGCGGATGCCACCATGGAGAAGGCGCAGGAGGTTGATGCCGTGCTTCTGGGAGCGGTGGGCGGTCCGAAGTACGACGAACTTGATTTCCAGCTGAAACCCGAGCGGGGGCTCTTGAGGTTGCGCAAAGAGATGGATCTCTTTGCCAATCTGCGCCCCGCGCAGTGCTTTGACGCATTGGCGGAGTTCTCTTCCCTGAAGGCGGATGTCGTTGGTGGCCTAGACATAATGATCGTCCGTGAACTGACGTCCGGCGTCTATTTCGGCGAGCCGCGCGGTATCGTGAAGGAAGGCAACGAGCGCGTCGGCATCAACACGCAACGCTACACGGAAAGCGAGATTGCGCGTGTTGCCCGCTCCGCGTTTGAACTGGCACGGAAGAGATCCGGCCAGGTCTGCTCGATGGAAAAGGCCAACGTGATGGAGTCGGGCGTGCTCTGGCGCGAGGTCGTGACCGAAGTTCATGCCGCCGAGTATTCCGATGTCGAACTTAGCCACATGTATGCCGATGCCGGCGCGATGCAGTTGACGCGCTGGCCCAAGCAATTCGACGTCATCGTGACTGACAACCTGTTCGGAGACCTTTTGTCAGACCTCGCGGCGATGCTCACCGGTTCGCTCGGAATGCTGCCTTCGGCATCGTTGGGGGCTCAGATGGAAAACGGCCGCCCCAAGGCGCTCTACGAACCGGTGCACGGTTCGGCTCCGGACATTGCGGGGCAGGGCAAGGCCAATCCCATTGCCTGCATCCTGAGTTTCGCGATGGCTCTCCGATACAGCTTTGACAAGGGCGACGAGGCGACCCGTCTTGAACAGGCGGCAGAGGCAGTTCTGGCCGACGGTCTCCGCACCCCGGACCTCATGGGACCTGAGGGCGGATCGCCGGTTTCCACTTCCGAGATGGGCGATGCGGTGATCGCCAAGCTGAGTGCCAGCCTTTGAGCGACGCCCGGCAAGCCAATCTCCGCGGTGTCCTTTTTGCAATACTGGGCTTTGCCGCGTTTTCGACGCATGACGCCGTAATCAAGTTCCTTGGTGGCGGCTATGCGGCATTCCAGATCCTGTTTTTCAGCGTCCTGCTCAGTTTCCCTTTCGCCACGCTCCTGCTTCTGCGCGACAGGGAAGTGGGTACGCTCAGGCCGCGCAATCCGGGTTGGGTGGTCTTGCGAACGGCTGCGGCTGTCGCGACCGGCGCTTCCGCGATCTTTGCGTTTACTGTCCTGCCGATCGCCCAAGTGTACGCATTCATCTTTGCTGCCCCGTTTCTGATCACCATCATGTCCATTCCGGTGCTGGGCGAACGGGTCGGTGTCCATCGTTGGGCTGCCGTCCTGCTCGGTCTTGCGGGCGTGCTCATCGTTCTGCGCCCTGGCATTGAACCGCTCACTGCGGGACACGTTGCAGCGCTCACCGCTGCCGCTGGAAGCGCGCTGGTCTCGGTCATCACTCGGAAGGTCGGACGCGAGGAGCGTGCAGCCGTGCTCATGCTTTACCCGATGACGACCAACGTCGTGCTGATGGGCGCGATCCTGCCCTTCGTTTATCGTCCCGTTCCTGTCGAGCACATGGGCCTCTTCGCTCTGGTCGCGATTCTCGGGTACGGTGGCGGGCTATGCATCATTGCCGCCTACAAGCATGGAGATGCAGCGACCGTTGCGCCGATTCAATATTCGCAGATCATCTGGGGTGCGGGTCTTGGCTTGCTGTTCTTTGCCGAAGTGCCTGATCTCATGACAGGATTGGGTGCTGCCGTGATCATCGCTTCCGGCGTCTATGTTGTCATCCGAGAAAGTATTGGCGGTCGCTCGGAAAACACGCCGGTTTTGCGCACCCGAACCAGGCCTGGAGCGGCCACCTCTCCGAATATCGGCGCCATGCTCCGAGCTCGGATCGAGCGCGTGGCACCGGGCCACGAAGCCCTTGCAAAGTCACGCGAAGCGGAGTAATTCCGCCATTTGTCGGAGTGTAGCTCAGCCTGGTAGAGCACTGTCTTCGGGAGGCAGGGGTCGTGAGTTCGAATCTCGCCACTCCGACCAGAATCGTCAAACACGCAGGAGATATGCTGAACTCAGCAAAGGAGGTTTCGTCTCTCTTTGTCTTGCACTGTCATGATCTGGATCAGGCTGAACAAGAAGTCTGCGCGGAAGTGGTCGTTGCCTCAAACGATTGGTCGAAGGGCTTGCCGACGGAGGCAGGAGGAACGCTTTTTTCAGGGCTTCAGGCATGGGCGGAACTCCGTATCAGACCGGCATAGTTTCCAGGATGGATCTGAGCCGGACGGCTCGGGAAACGAATGCAAGACGCGCTGCACTGGGCACTCGTTTGCAGCTCAAGATCTCGCTAACGGGATGCACGACACCTTCCGATCCAATTGATCGCTGGTTTGCCCAAGGTTTCAGCTTCTCGCATCGGTGCAACTTCGAAGGTCCGCCCTTCTGGCGCATCGCGTAGGGCGACGCCGTCAGTCAGCGCGACGGCAAAGACGCACGGCTCGGCGAGTCCCGCGGCGGCGGTTGCGAGCGCAATGCACGTGTCCACGAGGCCACGCACCGAGACGACAGAACACTGGTTCAAGGGGGCGGGTCGAAGAACCTGGCCGCGGACAGCAACAGCTGCCATTCCAGCAAGTTCACCGATGCGGCGGGTTCCTGCCCGCCTGAATGTCCTGAACGCGCTCGGGCCAAGTGGATCGAATGTAGGCGAGGACGTTCCAGATTTCCTCTTCCGTCATGACATCCGCGAAGCCTGGCATGGTACTCTTGACATTTGTGATCCCTCTTTCGGCCAACGCACCTTCTCCGCCCAATGCCGTGTAGTCATAAAGCAACTGGTTGTCGTGGTGCCACGTATGCCCGGTCTCATCATGTGGCGGGGCAGGGAGGGTGCCGTCGTCGTTCAAGGACTGCCAGTTAGGTTGTCCTTCAAGGTCTGCACCGTGGCAGGACGCGCAGTGTTCCTCGTAAAGGACTTGTCCTCCGTCGATGTCCCGACCGTCGAACTCATGGCCGGCCATGACGACGGTGGGGCAAACAAAGAGCCCCAAGGCCACGGAAAGCTCTTTCACGCAACTTCCACCCAAGTCTTTAGGCCGGTGACAGAATGTCCGAGCGTATGACAGTGCAACAGCCACTTTCCAGGGTTGTTGAAGACGCAAAGGATGTCTCGGCTGACCCGTGCATCAACCAGCGACGTATCGCGAAGCGGCCCCAATGATCCTTCGCCGTCCAGTTCGTAGAAATGATGGCCATGGAGGTGAATGCCATGTGGAAAAAACGTATCGTTCACCATGGTCATCCTCACAACCGTTCCCCGTTGCAATTTCAACCAAGGACTATCCTGCACTCCTGAGGTCCCGTTGAACGACCAAATGTCATCGCCGGGGTGCCGCCCTCCCATGGCCCCACCCTGCATCTTCAAGGTCACGTGCATGTCTGCTTCGCCATTGGTCGTTGCAACATTGTTCGGCGGAAGGGGGGCAATCGGAGATGTTCGCGGCGAATGGTTCGATCCCTCAACGTTGATGGTCGCCAACGGATAGTGCTCCTGGCCGGTCCAGAAGCTGAACTCGATGTCGCCAGTGACGTCAGCGATGATGTCTGCACGTTGTGCTGGCGCCAGGTGGATCGTGTCGATGGGCCGCACTGTCTTGAGCGGCATCCCGTCCAGAGCGACAAGGTTGCCCTCAACCCCGCCAACGTCGATGGGAAATACCCGAGCATTGGCAGTGTTGATCAGCCGGAGCCGAACGCGATCTCCCTTTGGTACGGCAGATTGTGAGACAATTGCCTTCCCGTAGTTCCCCAAGCGACCTCCGTGGGAGAAATGGAACATCGAATCGAAGTCGTCGCGAAGTTCTCCGTGTTCCTCTAGCCACCAGTCGTCGATCATTACGATGATGTCTGCGTCAACATCTGGCGGTTTCCGTTCCTCCACGATCAGCGGCCCGTAAAGCCCCCGTGCAACCTGTTCCCAGGAACGGCTGTGGGAGTGGTACCAGAAGGTGCCTGCGTCCGGCGTCACGAATCGATACTCAAAATCGCCCCCGTCAGGGACTGCATCTTGCGTGAGCTCTGGAACTCCGTCCATCGCGTTGTCGATCCGGATGCCATGCCAGTGGACCGACGAAGGTTCGCCGGTTCGGTTTTCGAAATTCACGACGAGTTCGTCCCCCTGCCTGACCCGGAGAACCGGACCTGGCGTGCCCCCGTTGAAGCCGAGCGAAGGGGTGGTGCCTGATCCTTCCGGCAGAATTTGCGCAACGACAGGCTCAGCGGTAAGCCTCGTTGTGTTGGCCATGCTCCACGCAGGGAAGAGGGCCGCCGCCGTTGTCGCAAGAAATGTTCGTCTCGATAGCGACATGTCTACTCACGATAGATCGAGTGACAGGATTTGCAACTCGCACCAAGGCTGCCCATTGCCGGTCCGAGGTCTTCCGGGGTCGTGATGGAAGTTGACAGCCCAACCGCAACGTTCTCGAGCTCGGACGCCTTCGCACTGAAGTCCTCGAAATTGATCCATATTGCCGGTTTGGCTTCCGACATTGGATCGGTCTCACTTGCTTCAAATAGTCCCGGTACGTCGGCGGCACGGGTTGCGATGGCGGCAGCTGCAGCCCTGGCTGCCTCTGCGTCGAACTCCGTCGCTCCTCTTGCCATCATCCCAAGGGTCTTCAAGTTTTCGGCGATTGCACTCATGCCGTCCATTCTTGCTTTGACCGCCGGATTTTGAACGCCCTGATGTGCCAAGGCGGCGGTCGCTGTCGCGAGGATCACGCCCGCTGCGATGCATCGCTTGTTCATACCTGTTTCCTCGAATTCAGTTGATGCCACTCGCCCGCTGCAGCTTGCGGACATGGCCAATGTTCACGGCGACATTTCCGTAGTGACGACATTGACTGCTGGCGTGCTCCCAAACAGCCAGCGAAGTTCCCGAACTTCGAATTCCGCTGCCCTGCAGAGGGACTGATCGCCGTGATGCGACAGCCCGTAGAATTCGTGATCCAGCGAAGGAGCGACATCCTTTCGCACGAGGACATGGATTCCATCGCAGGCTGAACACTTGGCGTCAAACGCAGATTTCCCGACTGGAGCGTTGGAAGAGCATGACTCCTGTACTGTGATGCTTGCAAGAGGGCTCCAGGGAAGCCCCAATGCGATGTGGTCGGTTCATCTGGAGCCCAGACAATCTCCTCATGTGGTCCAGTGGTGGAACAGTGCGGCCATCCGCCGATCCCACTGAGATGGAAGAGAATCTGTACCACCAGCATGTGCTAATCCTCAGTGTCTTCCGCCATCTCTAAAGTTTCCAGCGGGTGGAAGGTCAAGCAAGCATACGAGGTGTCCTGACGCCTTTGTGAACATCAACATCGCCATGTCGACCTTCACCAGACATTCCACCAGCGACACGAATCTCCGGGAAGCGCCTCTGTTTGCATCATGCGATGCATGTCGTCAGATCGCGTTCGTCGATGTGGATCGCATTGACAGATCTGACGGCTACGATGCCGACCGCGAAGAAGGCAACCGGCGCGAACTTTCCGTTCGGCACGTCCGTCGTTACCGGGAGGACCGAACCTGCATCGGTGAATGATCGGATGTGCCTGTATCGAACTCGGCTTTGAGCCATTGGCCGCAGCCAGCAAACATGATCACGAAGTCTTTCTGGTAATCGAGTTTTCGAAGG
This sequence comes from Silicimonas sp., assembly GCA_022820365.1. Lineage (GTDB taxonomy): Bacteria > Pseudomonadota > Alphaproteobacteria > Rhodobacterales > Rhodobacteraceae > JAJEFO01. The sequence continues at coordinate 12,239 of JAJEFO010000065.1, read as the reverse complement.
CAGAGAAGTGCGATGGAGACCGCGACGAACCGTTCGAAGGAACGGGCAAAGGCCGTGCCCATTGACACCCAGGTCGCAGCCGAAGACATGAGAGCCGTGACGGGCGATCGCCATGAATCGCCTGACCGCCCGACCCCGAACCGGTTCGGACATCCCTTCGCGTTCAGACTGTCGGCAACCAGCGAGCACGGTTGAAGGAATTCTCGGCCGGCGCTGCGGCAGTTTGCAAACAGATGCCTTGGCAACCGTCCACGACAGTGCCGACGTACCGACGGCAGACAGCGTCGTCACGTACGTGTTCCACCAACGCATCGACCGGTCATGCATGCGGCATGCGATCCGGGCCAGGCCCTTCAAGAATGCCCAGGATGGGCTGGCCAAGTTCAGCCTTGCCGCGGAATGCCCTTTTGTCGGCCTTCCGGCGCTTCACGTTGGGTGACGCCGTCAATCAGCACGAAAGCGATGACGCATGGCTCGGTACTGCGGTTCGACCAGGCGTGGTTGTTGCCGCGCTGGATCAGCACGTCACCGGCTTTCAACAGGAGGTCGTCCGCCTCGTCGTCCATCATCATCCAGATCTCGCCGGTGAGCACTATGGCATAGTCCAGCGAGTCAGTCCGATGCATGAAGGGATGCCGGCCACCTTTAACGACATTGGCGCTGGCGCCCATTTCCCCGAAGGCGGCCTTTCCGTCGAGGGTCTTCAAGGCGTCAGGATCTTCCGGCAGAAACTCGACGCAGCGAAACGTGCTGCCCATCGGCGGCGGATGCAGGACGAAGTCGCCGGTGCAGGTTTCTGTCGGGCCGTCGTATTCAGCGGGACTGCCGCGCTCGATCCAAAAGTTCGTCAACCGGACCCCGGGCCGGCTCGTGCGTTCAAGGTACTGCGTGGCGGTCGTGTCGCTGATGACGACGGCTTTGCCATGCTCGTCATGACCCATCACGACCCGGCGGAATTCTCGTGCCATACGTAGACTCCTGTGCTTGTTCAACGGGCCGCGTATGGTCGGGATCGGATGTTGCGGACCGGTGCAATGCGGGTATAGCGGTCGGCAAGCAAGTTTGACAGGCGACCGATGCTGGCCGGGTCAGGAACGGCAATGGCGGCATCATCAGCAGGCGGAGGACTCGGAAGTTGCGGGCTGGGAGGAATGAGTCAGGGACGTTCAGCGTGTGGGTCAGCCTGAAGACAAGGGCGGTGCCCGTCACGCCTCTGGCAAGGACCTTGTCCAGTGTCCGGCTCATGGGCTACGGACTCGCCGGAAGAAGTTGTGTCCACGCCGGTGGCTGACTCGTCCCAGACCGTTCCGTCACGACCTACTTCCTGAAATACCGCTCTGCACCCGGGTGTAGCGGAATCTTGAGCCACTGGGACCGCTCCGGATCGATCTGGCGTGCATGCACGTTTCTTGCGCGGAACTCGTCCATGTGATCGTAGATTGCCTGTGTGATCTGATACGCCGTCTCTTCGTCCATGCTTGCGCCGACGATCAGCATGTTGTTGACGCTCAAGAGCGACCCTTCCGCATCGGTGCCATACACGTCAGTCGGCACGACCACCTTGTTGTAGTTGGGATATTTCTCCAGCGCATTGGCCATCATCGCATCGCTCAGCGGAATGAAACTCAGCTTGGCGTTTGCTTGGGCCTGCATCACCGCGTCAGCGGGATAGCCGCTTAGTGCAAAGACGGCATCGACGGTGCCGTCTGCGAGTTGGCTGAAACCGTCAGCATGGGAGAGAAAGCTCGGCGTGATGCCGTCAATCGTCATGCCGTGCAGGCCAAGCACCTGGCCTAGGAAGGGGATGGTACCGCCTCCTTCCGGACCAACGGCGATGCGCTTGCCCTTGAGGTCCGGGATTCCGTTGATGTCGGATCCGTCGAGCGTCATGATGTGCAGCACGCTGGCATGCAAAGCACCGATGGCGCGAAGATTCATTGCGCCGTCGCTCCGATATGGACCGGCGCCCTCGTTGGCCAAGACGGCGAGGTTGTTGTTCGTGATTGCGATATCGACTTCGCCGGAATTCACTAGCCGCGCGTTCTGGACCGATCCCTGCGTCACGACCGGTACCATCGTCAATCCCACAGCATGGTTGCCGACCAGCGTCGAGATCGCTTGGCCGACCGGATAGTACGTGCCGCCGTGGCTTGCCGTTCCGATGCGAAGCTCCGCCGCCTCTGACGTGATCGCGCCCCCGAACGTCAATGCGAATGCCCAAAGAGTCAGCAGTGATCGAATGCAGTTCATTGTTCTGCTCCAGTCATGTGGCCACGATGCGGGCTGTCGGCACGATTGTTGTCGCGGCTCGTTGATTCATTTGACGGAAACATCCAATTCTGGCCGTGTCTAGGCGCCAACTCATATGAAAATCGATTTTTCATGAAATTGGAAAGAATATTGCATTTTATGGCCGCGTCGCTAGCTTCTTTGTCAGGAGATCCCGACGTCCGAGCGGTTTGGTTTACTAACGGGGAGAACGTCTTGAGAGGTTCAATGCTAACGCCAGCCCATGCCTTGATTGGCCGGGAAGTGTCGGACTGCTCTGACCTGCAGGAATACTCCCGACGATCCCGGCTTGGCCAGTCTTCACCGAGTCAGGAACCGTTTCCTGACATGGCGTGGGAGGTTGCCGAAAATGGATCGCACACACCGCCGCTCCTTGAATGTCCGCGGCCGTACGGCACGCCGGGATGCGCCTGAAAGACATCAGTCAGGCGGGCAGGCGTCACGATCGTGCGGACGTGATCATTGTCGGTCTTGGCCCGACCGGCGCTACATTGGCCAACTTGTTGGCGGAATGCGGCGTCAGTGCCATCGTCGTTGATCGCGAGGCCGGGATTTACGACCTGCCAAGGGCTGTTCACTTCGACGGCGAAATCATGCGGGTATTTCAGGCTGCGGGGATTTCCGAAAGCTTGAGCCGAGAGGTGATTGTCAATCCCGGCATGCGTTTTGTCGATCCCGGTGGAGAACTCCTGCTTGACTGGCCGCGACCACAAGAGATCGGGCCACAAGGGTGGCATGCCAGTTATCGCTTTCACCAGCCTGATCTGGAGAGGCTGTTGCGCGAGAAATTGGCGAGGCGTCCCAATGTGTCGGTACTGACAAATGCGGAAGCGATTTCCGTCAACGTCCGGAGACGGGATGTGATCGTGACGTGCCGCAACCTCCAAAATGGCCAGACACGCACCCTTTCTTCGTCCTATGTTGTCGGCTGCGACGGAGCACGGTCATTCGTTCGCGGCGTGATCGGTTCGGACATGGTTGACCTCGGGTTCAAGCAACGCTGGTTGGTCGTGGACGTGCTATTGAAGGATGATCGGCCGGATCTTGGGGATCACTCGATCCAGTATTGCAGTCCTGATCGGCCGATGACGTATTGCCGAAGCCCGAAGAACCGGAGACGTTGGGAATTCGCTTTGCGAGATGATGAGGCTGATGAACATGTCACAAGGGAAGAACAGGTCTGGTCGTTCCTGGCACCTTGGATCGAACCGGGTGACGCGGAATTGGAGCGTCGCGTGGTCTACACATTTCGGTCCGAAATCGCACAGGTCTGGCGAAAGGGCCGATTGATGATTGCGGGTGATGCCGCGCATTTGACGCCGCCTTTCATGGGACAAGGCATGTGCGCAGGAATCCGCGATGCATCAAATCTGGCCTGGAAACTTGCACTATGCGTCAAGGGTGCTGTCAGTTGCGACATTCTCGACAGTTATCAGGAGGAGCGCGCACCCAATGCGCGGGCCTTCATTGAGACTGCAATGCGCCTTGGCGGGCTGATCAACGCGCTGGACAAGGGGTCGACATTGTCCTTGGGGTCGCGAGGTGAGACCGGAGTCGCAAGCATGGAAACCATTTCCCCACCGTTGGGTTTCAGTGACGTGGGCGGCTTGATCCCTGCAGACACGCCGCACAAGGGACGGTTGTTTCCGCAACCGGTGCTTGAGGACGGGCGCTTGCTGGACGATGCGGTCGGGTTCAACCCGGCGCTGATCGTGCGTGGGGCATTGCCCCGCCAAGTTGCAGCGACCGTCCCGGTCGTCGGGTGCATTGACGGTTCTGCCCTGGCAGCCGCGCTCGCCGGATTCGACACGAACGCCGTCCTGGTTCGACCTGATCGATACATTGCGGCCAGCGCGAAGACCGAGGCGGATGTAGCGGCACTTGCAGCGTTGGCATTGCCGTCGCCAGTGCCCGGCCGCGCATCGGGGGAAGCATCTTGCGCAGTGTAGGTCGCGGAATTGGTGCAAGCGCATTCTTGCGCGCGCAAGAAGTCTCCGGAACGCGATGTTGCATGTCGCGGGAGATTTCGGGGCAGTTGGAATGCCCGAGTGACTGCAATCTCGGGCGGGTCCGTTTGCCTGGGCAATTCCCGGTCGCCCGCACCGTGCAAGTGGGCATCGTGCCTCGCGTGGAGTTCGGCAGGAACAGGACCGGCGACGGAAGCAGGGCCCGAAGCACGAGGCGGAACAGGTCCGCGACCCAGAAAGGAGTGATACTCTTGAAGACCGTCGCTGCCTCGCACCGCGATCCCCGGCTGTTTCCCGATCCTGGTCGCTCCGACACAGCACGTCGACCCAACAGGCATCTGAGCTTCGGTCTTGGAGTTCACGTCCGTGCCGGAAACTCACATGCGCGGATGGGAGCCGCGATTGCATTCCGGAAGCTCTTCGGTCGTTTCCCCGGGTTGCAGTTCATCGCGTCGCCCGATATCGCCGCACGCCTGTGGCTCAGGGAGACCCGGCACCTGCACGTTGCCGTCAAGTGAGGGAACCGGTCATGAACCGACCAAGACCTGCCAGAATGCAGCATATCGCCATTGAAGTCAGCGATACGGATCGCTCCATCGAATGGTATCGGCGGGTTCTCGGTTTCAAGCTCACCGAGCGTCACGCAGCGTTCGAGGTGGAAGACATTCCTGTCGAACTGACTTTCATGCGTCTCGCCAACGTCCACCACGAGATTGTCCTTGTTCACAATCCGAAGAAGACCTACCGAACGAAGCCGCTTCCCGAGGCGGACCTCGACGGCCCACCGAATTTCCATCATGCCGCATTTGAATGCGACAATCGAGACGACTGGCTGGCGCTTCTGGACCGCATTCGCACGGAAGGTGCGGAAATCGTTCGGGGACCGATACTGCATTCGTTCGTGCAGCCGCGCGGCGACGGGAGTTGGGGCGAAAACGAGGCTGTCTACATTCTCGATCCTGACGGCCACCGAATCGAACTGTTTTGCGACCTTGCCACGATAGACAGTGACGGTACTCACGTCAGCGCGGAAGGCGTTCGGCTGCAAGGTACAGAGACCGAAGAGTTGTAACGGCGGACATTGCCGCCTTCATTCAAGTGACCCATTTTGCGGTGTCTTGAAGATCCGTGATCACCAACCGATCTTCATGCCGTTTCCTCGCGTCGGTTCTTCACGAAGCGTGCAGGATTCTCAGGCGACGTCTTTGGCCCGCACGTCTTCGACGATGCTGCGGAATTCTTCGTCGCTGAGCATGTCGCGCTTCTCGATGCCCATGGTCTTGACACGGGTCAGGACCTCCGCTGCCTGTTCATCAGCCAACGCTCCCAGCTCCAACTCTTCCAACTTGTAGATGATCGAGGCCTTTCCGCTCTTCTTGCCAAGGACCACCTCGCCCGTACGGCCTGTCAGGGCGGGATGGGTGCCGAACATCACCAACGGATCGTGCATCACGTACTGAATACCGATCCCGCTTTCGCGAATGAAGTTGCCGTGGCCAAGGACGGGCTTGTTGCGGGCAATCGGAACGTTGGACAGCTCGGACAGCATTGCGCCCAGCTCAGGCAGCTTGTCCAGCTTGTAACCCAACTCGTACCCGTAGAGCAGGTCGAGCCCCAGGATCAACTCTTCAAGGGCCGCATTGCCTGTCCGTTCGCCCAGTCCGTTGCCGCAGCTATGTACGCACTCGGCACCGGCTGTCACTGCCGCAAGCTCTGTCGCCACGCCCATTCCGAAATCGTTGTGGGTATGAATCTCGACCGGCAGTCCCGTCATGCCCTTTACCCAGCCAACCATGTACTTGATCGCCTCGGGTGTTGCGCATCCCATGGTGTCGACGATGCCGATCGCGTCGGGCGGCGATTCCGCCATGATCGCTTTGCAGAGGCTGGTCAGGTCCTCCGGCCGTGCACGGGTGGTGTCGTAGGGGAAGAACACCGTGTGCAGGCCCTGTTCGCGCGCGTAGTTGATCACGTCGCGGCTCTTCTTGAACACGTCCTCCCAAGTCCAGCCGAACTGGGTGACCAGCTTCGGATAGCCGATCGGCACCTCGATGATGACTCCATGGGCGCCGCACTCCAGCGCCATGTCGACATCGGCCTTGAGGGCGCGGGCGAAGGTGTAGATCCTGGACTTCAAACCCAGCTTCGAGATTTCCTTGATGGCCTCGGCATCCTGCGGCGACACCGCCGGCATGCCGGCTTCGATCCGGTCGACGCCGATTTCGTCCATCTTGCTGGCGATGCGGATCTTGTCATCGATGGAAAATACGACTCCTGGGGTCTGCTCGCCGTCTCGCAGCGTCGCGTCGTGGATCTCGACCTTGGGGGGCAGGTTCAGGTCCTTGCGGACATCGGGCACGAAATTGTAAGGGCTGACCCACCACTTGCCGTCTTCGAAATGAGTTTCGCGCATCGGTTCCCCCGGGACAATCATGGACAGTCTGAGCAACCACACTATACCCATTTTTCTTTTGTTCCAAAAGAAAAAACCACTTTTTCTGACGACAGGGCCGAGGCGGTTTCCGGATCAGCATTCCGGATGTCCGAGATTTTGTTACTTCTGATGCCTCTCCGACGAATTCCGGGGTCAAATGGCGGTTTCTGCCAGGCTGGCTTCGTCGGAGTCGGACTTCGAAGTCCGAGAAAAAACGATAATATTTGTTTTCCGCGACAGATGGTGGCAATCTTTCGTCATGGACAAATCCGTTGAAGACACATCCTCGCCGCAATCCTCGACACGGCGTGTCTATCTCACGCTTCGGAAAGACATCATCACCGGGCGAATTCCGCCGGGCGAGCGCTTGAAGATCGATGCACTCAAGGTCGCGCTCGATACCGGGGCGTCCCCCGTTCGCGAGGCGCTCAGCCTTCTGACATCCGATCAGCTTGTCGACCGGCTGGATCAGCGCGGGTTTCGCGTGGCCGCAACCAGCAGGGCGCAGTTCCAGGAGATTCTGAACTTGCGCTGCAATCTCGAGGAACTCGCGCTGCGCGACAGCCTGTCCAATACCGACACGGCGTGGGAAGACGCATTGGTGCTGGCGCATCATCACATGAACAAGGCGGACCGGAACGATGTCGACGCGTACGAGGTGCGTCACAAGCGATTTCACATGGCGCTGCTCGCGGCCTGCAGATCCCCGATCCTGCTGCGCTTTTGCAGCCAGCTATACGATCTGAACGTGCGCTACAGGTACCTGGCGGGACGGGCGAAATCTTACTCGCGCCGCAACGTCGAGGCAGAGCATCGTGCCATCCTTGACGCGGCGGTCAGCCGGGACACGGACATGACCTGCGCCAGCCTGATGGACCACTATCGCAAGACCGGCGCATTCCTGGCGGAGCAGGTCGACTGAGGAGCCACGGCCAAGCGTGTCAGGCTTCGCGGACCAGTTTGAGATCGAAGTCCGCGACGAGGTAGGGCTCGGTCACCTTGCCTGACAGGTCGAAGCCTTCAGGAAACGTGTCCGGCGGGAGTTCGACGTATTTCATGACCAGATCTTCGCGCACGCCGAATACTGTGTCTTCGTCGAGATAGGGGTCGTCTTCGGGAAATATCTCCGTGACCAGCTGGCGGTAGCCTGGGGCGGTGACGATGTAGTGCAGGTGCGAGGGCCGCCAGGGATGCCGACCGACTGCATTGAGGATGTCACCCACGGGTCCATCGCTGGGCACGGTGTAACTGACCGGCTTGACAGTTGTGAAGCCATAGCACCCGTCAGCGCCAGTGGTCTGGATGCCGTGAAAGCTGTAGGTGTCCTGTTCAGGATCCTGGCTGGAATACAGCCCGTTCGGTGCGGTCTGCCAGATGTCCAGCTTGGCGCCTGCGATCGGGTTGCCGCCCTGGTCTGTTATGCGACCGCGGGCCAGCAGGATCGTTCCCTCGTAGTGCCGTTTCATGTCGTGGCCAAAGGGGATGTCCGGCGCGCCGGAGATATGAAATGGCCCAAGCACGCTGGAGGATGTCCCCTCTGGCACCGAATTGATCATGTCCACGAGTGACGACAGGCCGAGCACGTCCGACAGCAGCACGAATTCGTGGCGTTCTGCGTCGGTGAATTCGGTCATGCGTTCCATGAATTCGATGCCGGTTTGCCACTCGGCATGCGTGAGGCGTACATCCTTGGCAAAGGCGTGCAGATGCTTGGCAAGGCTCGCCATGATCTCGCGCATGCGCGGGTCGGTGTCCTTGCCGCAGTAGCTTAGGAACACGTCGGTGATGTTGTCCTGCGTGAGCTTGCGCATGGGTCGGGCCCTTTAGTTCAGAATTGCGAGGCTGAGTGCCGGGAAGCGTATCAGAACGATCAGTACGATCAACATGACGAAGGCAAATGGAAGCGCACCGAGGAACACGTCCTTCAGCTTGATGCGGTCGTCGTCGAGCGTCGCCTTGATGACGAAGCAGGAGATGCCCAGCGGCGGGGTCAGAAGCCCGATCTCGGCGCCAACGACCGTGATAATGCCGAACCAGACCAGCGACAGGCCCATCGGCTCGACAATCGGCAAGAAGAGCGGCACCATGATCAGGATGATCGAGGCGGTGTCCAGAAGCGTGCCGAGAAAGATCATCAGCGCCACGTAGATGACCATGATCCAGACGAATCCGAGCTGGGTTTCGTTCAGGATGTCGCCCAGCTCGTTTGGCAGCCCGGCAAGCCCCAGCATTCGGGAATAGATCGAGGCGGCGGTGATCAGGAACAGGATCGCAGCAGTGATGTGGCCGGTTTCCAGCAGCGCCTCCCAGAACCCACGCAGCGTCATGCGGCGGCGGACGACGGCGATGACCAGCCCCAGCAGAGCACCTGCGGCCCCCGCCTCGACCGGAGTCAGCCAGCCGGTATAGATGCCGCCGAGCACCACCAGGATCAGCCCCAGAATGGGCAGCGTCTTTTCTGCGATCTCGCCCCAGCCCAACGGTTCCAAGTCTTCGCCGGACCGGCCGCCGACGAAGCCGGGCGTCAGCCTGCCCATTGCGAAGATGGCGCCGACATAGGCGATGGCCAGAAGGATGCCGGGCACGACGCCGGCCAGGAACATGTCGCCGACCGACTGCTCGGCCACGAAAGAATAGATGATCAGCATCGCTGACGGCGGGATGATCATGCCAAGCACCGACGATCCCGCCACCACGCCGACGGCAAAGCGCGGGTTGTAGTCGTAGTGCAGCATCTGTGGCACGGAGACCTTGGCGAAGACCGAGGCGCTGGCGATCGATGACCCCGTGACGGCGGCGAATACGGCGTTCGCGCCCACGGTGGCCATGCCGATCCCGCCTTTCACCCTTCGGAAACCGTAATTCATCACCTTGTAGATGTCCGCGCCCAGCCCCGCCTTGCTGACGACAAGGCCCATGAAGGTAAAGAGCGGCACGGTGGCAAAGGTGTATTCCATCACGCTGTCGCCCACGGCGATCTTCAACAGGTTCATCGCAAGCGTGAAGTTGTCCCGCATCAGCCAGATTGAGACGAAGCTGACGACGCCGAGGGCAATTGGGATGTAGAGCCCGAGATAGACCAGGACGATGATGGCGAGGACCGAGTAGAGGCCGATTTCGACGGGGCTCATACCGCGTCTTCCTGGCTGGGTGTATGCTTGGCCTCGTCAGGGGAAGCGCCCATGACCTTCAACGCGAAGATCAGCGCCGCCAGCACCGCGCTGGCGAAAATCGTCAGCTTGACCGGCCACCAGGGTGCAGTGAACACGCCGGGAATGCCGAAAAAGTCGCCAGTTTCCCACATCTTGAGGAATTCCGGGAATATGGTGATCGCAATCAGCGTCATGAAGATCGCCGAGATCAGGTTGATCGCCCGACGCAGCCAGCGCGCCAGCCCAGGGTGCCGCCCGCCGACGACCACGAGGAACCCGCCAGACCGCCATCGCGCGCTCCACGTCGCGGTCTCTGAAGGAATCGAGCACGTCCTTGATCATGCCATGGGCGATGCCCGCCATGCGCGAGATCGCGTGGGTGAGGCGGATGGGGTCGATATCCTGGATGGCGATGGAGCGCTTGGCGACGTTGGCGGCGTAGTCCCCCATGCGCTCCAGGTCGCTCGCCACCTTGAGCGAGGCGGTGATGACGCGCAGGTCCACAGCCACCGGCTGTCGCAGCGCCAGAATTCGCACGGCGAGCTGGTCGATTTCCGCCTCCAGCGCGTCGACCCGGCGGTCCTCGGTGATGACGCGCGAGGCGAGGTCGTCGTCGCGGCGGACCAGTGCCACGATCGAATCGGCGAGCTGCTGCTCGACGATGCCGCCCATCTCGAGGATCGCGTTGTCCATGCGATCCAGCTCTTCGTCGTAAGCCTTGACCGTGTGCTCGGCAGCCATCGGTCGCTCTCCCTCTCCTCCGCCCGCGCCTACCCGAACCGCCCGGTGATGTAGTCCTGCGTCCGCTGGTCGTGCGGATTGGTGAAGATCTGCTCGGTCGCCTCGAATTCCACCAGCTCGCCCAGGTGGAAGAACGCTGTGAACTGGGAGACCCGCGCGGCCTGCTGCATGTTGTGGGTGACGATGGCGATCGTGTAGTGCTCGCGCAACTCGTCGATCAACTCTTCGACCTTCGCCGTGGCGATGGGGTCCAGCGCCGAGCAGGGCTCGTCCATCAGGATCACCTCGGGGCTGATGGCGATGGCGCGCGCGATGCAGAGCCGCTGCTGCTGCCCGCCGGAGAGGCTGGTGCCCGGCTGTTGCAGCCGGTCGGAGACCTCGTCGAAGAGGCCGGCGCGGCGCAGGCTGTGCTCCACGATGTCGTCGAGCTCCCGGCCCTTGCCGGCGAGCCCGTGAATGCGCGGGCCGTAGGCCACGTTCTCGTAGATCGATTTGGGGAAGGGATTGGGTTTTTGGAACACCATGCCGACGCGGGCGCGCAGCTGCACCACGTCGATGTCGCGGCCGTAGATGTCGCGGTCGTCCAGCGTGATGGAGCCGGTCACGCGGCAGATGTCGATGATGTCGTTCATGCGGTTGAGGCAGCGCAGGAAGGTCGACTTGCCGCAGCCTGACGGGCCGATCAGCGCCGTCACCTTGTTCAGCGCCAGGTCGATGTCGACGTCGAAGAGCGCCTGCTTGTCGGCGTAGAAGACGTTGACCTCGCGGGCGCGCATCCTGATGGGCGCCTGCGCCTCGGCGCGGTCGGCCACGGGTGCGGCGACGGCTGCGCCTGTGTCTTCCATCATCGACGCCAAAATCCCGTCGGTGTCTTCCATCACGATAGCACTCCTTGCCCGCTCACCAGCGGATCTCGAACCGGCGCCGGAGGTAGATCGCCACCCCGTTCATCAGGATCAGGAACGCCAGCAGCACCAGAATCGCCGCCGAGACCTTCTCGACGAAGCCCCGCTCCGGGCTGTCCGCCCAGAGGAAGATCTGCACCGGCAGCGCGGTCGCGGGATCGAAGGGGCCGCCCGGAATGTCGACGATGAAGGCAACCATCCCGATCATGAGCAGCGGCGCGGTCTCGCCCAGCGCGCGCGCCATGCCGATGATCGTCCCGGTGAGGATGCCGGGCGTTGCCAGCGGCAGCACGTGGTGGAAGACCACCTGGATCGGCGAGGCGCCGACGCCGTAGGCGCCCTCGCGGATGGACGGCGGCACCGCCTTCAGCGCGGAGCGCGCCGCGATGATGATCGTCGGCAGCGTCATCAGCGTGAGCGTGAGCCCGCCCACGATGGGCGCGGAGCGCGGCAGGTGGAACAGGTTGATGAAGACCGCAAGCCCCAGCAGGCCGAACACGATGGACGGCACCGCCGCGAGGTTGTTGATGTTGACCTCGATCAGGTCGGTGAGCCGGTTCTTGGGCGCGAATTCCTCGAGGTAGATCGCCGCCGTCACGCCGATGGGGAAGGTCAGCACCAGGGTCACCAGCAGCATGTAGAACGAGCCTGCAATCGCGCCGCCGATGCCGGCGATCTCGGGCTCCCGCGAATCCGCGTTGACGAAGAACGCGCCGTTGAACCCGGTCTCGACGAAGCCCGAGGCATCCAG
>JAJEFO010000109.1 GCA_022820365.1 Silicimonas sp. | reverse complement strand
TGTCGGGAAGGGAAGTACGCGGCCGAAACGCAACCCGTCCCTGAATGACCAGCAATGTCGGAAGACCGTGGGAAGAAACACCCAATCCCGCACGAAACAATCCGGGAAATCCGCAACGGATCAATCAGAAATACAACAACGCCATGAGCTGTCCCGATTCCATCATCCGCTTCTCGCGCACCAGCGACGACGAGTCGCGCATCTATCTCGGCGATTCCTACGTCGGTGACGTCTACGCCTACGACGACACGTTCCGCCCCGGCGCTCGAGTGTTCGAGATACACCTTGACGAGGACTGGCGCGGGCCCCGCCGCGTGCGAGACCGCAGCCGCGTCCGCGAGACCGCGCAGCGCATGGTCGACACGCTCCCATGGCGCTGATGCAGCCGCCCCATCCGCATCCTTGCCGCCGCCTGCGGCGGCGGCTCGTTGCGGGGGGCTGGCTTGGGCCAGGATCCCCGACAGCTTGTCACTGGTGACCGGACGCGGAGACGCGGGCTCGCGCTCGGGCCTTCGGCCCGCGCATGCGCCCGGGGGACCAGAGCGTTCGGGACACAATTCGACCGTCGTTCCTGTCCGGGAGTCAGCAAAGCCCTCTCCGGGATCGCCCATCGTAACGATCGCGGCGCCTGCGCGCGTCAACCCGCAGCGGCGACCGGGTTGCGCGCAGCCAGATTCGCATGGTCGCTGGCGCTCCCTGCGAATCGGGGCTGCTGCGCGGCCCGCACCACTCGCCGCCTCAAGGGGTTGACCCGCGGGGCGCACGGATCGTTGCCGAGGGGCGTCCCGGAAGGGGCGCAACCGACATCGGAAAAGGGAGTTCCGGAAATGAACGTCAGCGACAGAACCGACCCAGTGGCACGCGTGATCAACCTCAGGCACGAGCCGGACCTGCGCAAGGCGCTCGCCCGCGCGCACGTGCACGGCGACGCCGTACTGATCGATCGCCGCACGCGGTGGGGCAATCCGTTCCGAATCGGGCCGGGGCAGGATCGCGAGCGGGCGGTTGCGCTCTACCGCGCGGATCTCTGGCGGCGCATCCGCGAGGGCGAGATCGCGCCGGAGGACCTGGCCGCGCTCGCGTCCTGCCGCCTCGCCTGCTGGTGCCATCCCGACAGCTGTCACGGCCACCTGCTGGCCCGCGCGGCGGCCTGGGCCAAGGACAGGCTCGACGCGCACGGCCCGTGAGGGGCCTCGCGCCTCGCGGCGCGGCCTCTCCGGGCGCTGGCGAACGGGCGCGCAGACCCGGGCTCGCGCGTGGGCCTTCGGCCCGCGCATGCGCCCGCAGGGGACCAGAACCTTCGGGACGCAAATCGACCGCCGCTCCTGTCCGAAGCTCAGCAAAGCCTTCTCCGGGATGTCTCATCGTAACGATCGCGGCACCTCCGCGCGTCAACCCGCAGCGGCGACCGGGTTGCTGGCGGCCAAGGCTGCGTTGATCCGCTTCGCTGGGATCAACGGTCCTTGACCGCTGCGCGGCCCGCACCACTCGCCGCCTCAAGGGGTTGACTCGCGGGGCGCACGGATCGTTGCGGCCCGGCGTCCCGAAAGGGGCGAGTTTCAATTCAACGGGAGATCCCCAATGCAAATCGCAGAAACACGCCAACGCGCAGAGACCAACCCGATCGCCGAGATCCTCGAGCCGATCCGGCAGAGGGTCCTCAGGGAGCGCACCGCGCAGGACGAGCGCGACGGATGCCTCGTCATCGACTACCTGGACGACTTCAGCGACAAGGGGTCCGGCGCTTGACGCCGGGCCTCCCGCCCTGCGCCGCGTCCGCGCAAGCGACCGGCGCAGGGTCGCTGCGCTCCCCTGCCGCCGACGCCCGCCGCCAGAGGCGGCGGGGCGGCCCTTCGGGCCGCGGGCGCTTCGCGCCCTGACATTGCCGATGAATCGGTGATGCCGCGTCGCGTTCCGCGCGCGGCTTTCTCCCGACTCCCACCCGCACTCCGAGGCCGCGTGACGACGGAACGGGCAGTCCTGTTGCCTGGTTCCGTAACGTGGACACTGACGTCGACGCCGTGCGAACGCTTCGCGTTCTCGATCCGGGCTTCTTGATGACTCTTCTTCAGAAGTCCGCGTTCTTGATCCCGATCATCTTGACGAGGTCCCTGACCGACCGGTTCGGTCTTCTCATTCGCGGCGGGGAGGACATTCAGGGGACCTGGTTGGCGAGTCTCGGCCTGGAGTTTCCGGGGCTGGTGCCTGGCCGGCGGCTTCGCAGTGGTAGCGATGCCTTCGGCCCGCGCTCTCCGCTCCAATTGCCGCTCGCTGACGCTCCCGGCAATTCCGCTGCGATCGCTATCGCCTCCGGTCGCTGGCGCTCCCTGCGCGCTCCGCTTGCCCCGGGGGAACGGACGAGCGGGCGGACCTTCGCCCAGGCGTCGGGAATGTTTTTCCTTCTCGCTGTGACTTTGAATCATGGCAAATCCGCGTCTGCGCGCGTCAAGGCACGGCGGCGACCGGGTTGCTGGCAGCCTGATTCGCATGGTCGCTGGCGCTCCCTGCGAATCGGGGCTGCTGCGCGGCCCGCACCACTCGCCGCCTCTGCGGCCTTGACCCGCGGGCCGCAGGGATTTGCGAGGGGGAGGGGTCCCCGAAGGGGGCGTAACGAAACCCTGGACCAAGGAGGTCATCATGAACACGAACATCGACACACTGGAAACCGGCGAAGAGTCCGTCACCGCAGCCATCTGTGCCCAGGCGCAGCTCTTCGGCGCGACACCGGACCGCGACGAGTTCGACACAAGGGACGTCTGGGACGAGGACGACGCGACATGCGCGCTTCTGGAGGCGTTCCGGATCCTGGCCGAGGGCGTCGCGCCCGACGGGTTCCAGCTTGCCGACGAGCGCGAGAGCCTTCTGTGGGGCTTCGTCAACTGCCTCGACGCACAGACACGGAGGCTGGACCGGACGGCCGACAGGCTGGTCCCGGAACTGAAGGACCTGCAGCGGAGCCAGGACGGCAGCGAGGTCCGGTCCCGCGAGCTGGAGCTTGTCACCGACCGGTCGCAGAACCTGAACGCGCGCAGGGACGCCTTCGAGACGCTGCGGGACACGGCAGCAGAGGCCTACCGCGAAGCGACGGGCAGCACGTGGCGGCCGCGCACCGGATCGCACGTCTCGCTCTCGGGCAAGCTGACCAGCGCCGCCATCGACGCCCGCGACTACCAGAGGGCGCGCAAGGAGCGGACGACGGCCGCGCACCTTCCGGAGGGCACCCTGGTGGCCGTCGCGGGCGGCAGGGACGTCGCGGACCCGGCGGCGGTGATCGCGCGGCTGGACCGGGCACGGGAGAAGCACGCCGACATGGTGCTGGTCCACGGCGGCGGCCCCGGCGTGGAGCGGATCGCGGCGCGCTGGGCGGAGCGGAACGGCGTCCACCAGGTGGTGTGCAAGCCCGACTGGGATCGCCACGGCAGGGCGGCTCCGTTCCGCAGAAATGACGAACTCCTGAACCTGCTGCCTAAGGGCGTGATCGCGTTCCCGGGGTCGGGCATAACAGACAACCTGGTGGACAAGGCAAGGCAGCTGGGCATCCCGGTGATGCAGTTCAAGGCCGCATAGGCCGCAGCGTATCGCGGGCCGCGTCGTTCCGGCGGTGCGGTCCGCTCTCCCTCGCGGCGGGCGCGGTGCTGCGGCACCGCCCGCCATCGCGCGCGCTTCGCGCTGCGCTTGCGGCCTCGCGATGCTCGGCCTATCCGGCTCCGCCGGTCGTCGCGCTCGCTGACGCTCGCGACGACCGTGCCGAACGTCTTCAACGAGATCATTGCGGGCGGGCGTCTCGCGCTCGCATCCGGCGTCGCGCTCGCGCGTTCGTGCCCCTTCCGGCCAGACGCGGTGCCGCGGCAACGTCCGCATCGCTGGCGCTGCGCGCCGCGCTCGCGGACTTGCCGTGCGCGGCCTCGCCGGAGTCACCGGTCGCCATGCTCGCTGACGCTCACGGCGACGATGCTCGCCCTCGGCGTCGCGCTGACGCGCATCCGCCTTTGGCGACGCCGACGGCAGTGACCGACATGACGAATCGCGAGATCGCCCACCCCGGCGACGATGCAAACGCGCCGGTCGCAGTCGACAGTTTGCGGCTGAACGCCGCGCACTGCCGACATCGCCGGTGTAACGCCAGTGCGCTGGATTGCGGTCGCGTTCCGGGACACGTGCCGTCACTCGCTCGCCGCTTGGCGCAGGCGCTTCGCGCCGCGCTCGCGGCCTCGCCGTGTCTGGCCTCTACGGTGTCGCCGGTCGCCATGCTCGCTGACGCTCGCGGCGACCGTGCTTGCCTTCGGCTTCGCGCTGACGCGCATCCGCCTCGGCAACGCCGACGACAACGACCAACATGCCGAAACGCGATCCAGCATGAACCGTCGCATCCCCAGCGGCACGGAATTCGCGACCTGATCGACGACAACAGCGGCGATGCAACTGCGCAAGTCAATGTCGGCAGTTTGCGGCTGAACGCCGCGCACTGCCGACGCCCTGACCCGCGCGTCGCGCTGGCGCGCGTCCGCTTCCCTCGGGCCGGACGCAATGCTCCGGCAAAGTCCGCATCGCTGGCGCTGCGCGCCGCGCTTGCGGACTTGCCGTGCCCGGCCCCTCCGGTGTCGCCGGTCGCCATGCTCGCTGACGCTCGCGGCGACCGTGCCCGGCGACACTGCCGGCAGCACTTGTGCCGACGCCACTGCGGCTCGCGAAGGTCACGTCGTTGGCACCTCGCGATCGTGGACTGCGCCCAAACCTGAGTTCGTCCACCACCTGAATCCGGCGGACACGCCCAATTTCCGCGCATGCCGCGCGTGTATCGCCCGCATTGCGGCGCATTGCGCGCGCAATGCGGGCGCCATGCGCGCCAAACGGGGACAATTGTTCCCCGGACTGCGACTCTCCGGCTGTCCCGGGCCTTGCGGCAGGCCCGTTCCGGGCGCTGCCGCTCATGCGCCGCTCGGGCTAGACCGTTGATCCTGCACGGTTTTCAATCCCTGATCATCCATGCAGACGGCTGTTGCTGTCCTGACCGCCCGAGCGGCTCTGTTTTCACACCCCACGCATCGCTGATGCAGTATGTGCCCTGTCTCCCCTTGGCCGGTCCATTCGGGGAAATTCGTGGCCAGATAGTGCCCAGAGGTTGTTGGACCGAGCGCATTGCGCGCGCAATGCGCGATTCCGCCCACCCCCAGTCCTCACAGGACCCCGTCCGTCCGGCACCGATACACGACCGATATGCGTTCCGAATCCCAGTTCCGGACCGTGTACTCTCTGGAGAACTTCGCCCCATGTCCTACCGTGACCACCGTGTTCTTTCCGAGCATACGGCTCTTTCACCCTCCGATCAGCACTCGCATTCTCGCAGCATGCGCTCGGAGCGGCATGCGCGCTTGCGCATTCGAATGAGAAAATTTGCCTGGAGCGCCGGTCGATTCCCGTCGACATGTCCTTGATCCCAGACTCTTGACGGGTCTCTTCCATTGCCACAAGTGCAATTGTATTGTCGGCAACAACCGCACACTGCGCTTCCGTTGATGCCGCCCCACCTTCAAGACAACAGGCGACGCCACTCGGTTCCGCAACCAAAGCGCCCAAGGACAGGATGCCAGATGCGACTTACCAAGGAAGAAATCGGAACACTGCGAACGCGGATGGTCTCAGTACGCGAACAGGCTCAGTCTTATTTCGCCGAGGCCAACCCCAAATCAGTCTTCGACGACATCGCTTGTACGCACAGCTTGGAGTTATCGGATCCAAAAACTCTGAAGAAGTGCGAGGCCCTAAGGCGGACGATCAAGGAACTGGGTGTAGACATAGCCGCCGCTGTGCGCGTTTCTCCCCTTCATTCCGATGCAGACATGCAGGAACTCAGGCACAACACGCGCCAAATGCTCGCGAACGTGCAATTCAGAGAATACCATCACACTGGCGTCCACGTCCACCACGACGAAGATGTGGTGCTTGGGGTCGATCCGCCAACTCACGAAGAATTCTCGTTCGAAGACGTCGCCACCGCACGAAGGCGTTTCGACCATGCCGCAGCCAAAACTCTGGATCTGACGGAACTCCTCGTGTCGGCTGACGCAGTAGATCTGGTGCAGCCGGGTACGGCCAACTATCGACCGAACACGGCGTTCATCATGATGGCGATAGATGCCTCGAAACCGGAACTGGAGGACATCAGAGTCGGAATCAAGGACGTGTTCGAGGAGTTCGGAATCGAAGCCGTCGCCGCAGACGAGATCGAGCACGAAGGGGTGATTACAGAGCGCATCCTCTCCGAGATCGGAACCAGTGAATTCCTCATTGCCGACCTGACTCACGAACGCCCCAACGTGTACTACGAGATCGGACATGCACACGCCCTGAACAAGCGCGTGATCCTGGTTCGCAAGGAGGGCACGAAGATTCACTTCGACCTAGCCAACCACAACTGCCGGGAATACAAGAACGCGATTGGATTGAAGAAACTGCTGCGCAAACGTCTGGAGTCGATCACGAACAGGAAGAGCCCTGCCGGAGTCCGATAGGTCGCCCGATGCACTCTCCTGCGGACAAGCAATTTTTCCAGCAGGCATTTGGCCTGCCGACGAGGCGGAACGCATGGAATTGGGTGACAGTTCCAATGTCCGCTGGCACCTCGTGCACGCCAACACAACCGCAAGAAATGATGCATGGCCGCTAACGTGATTCCGTTGTCGAGCATAGCCCGGTCTCCCTTGCCCTGTTCCACCGGTCCATCAATGTGCTCTGGACAATCGGCGGCACAGCGTCGCTGCTGTCGTCTTCCTCTTCGTCTTTGTCGAACCAATCGATGAGACCCTCGCAAATTTTGCTTCGGTGCATCTCCGTGATCGCGTCACACTCGTCGGTGCCGGTTTCAAGAAGTCCCAAGGCGGAAACCGCCTCCTGCCACGTCTCCGGAGATCCGACCACTTCGGCAATTCCCGCCGCGACACCCTGAACGCCGCTGTTGCACGCCTCATTCACCAGATATTCCTCAAGCTTATGCCCGCAGGTAGGCTCCGGGGCGCTCCATTCATTGAACGGGCCGCTGCCATCCGTCCATGTGCACTTCATTGCCTCCAGGCCTTCCAATCCTCGCGAGTGATACTCCTCGCTTGCGTCTTCCTTGATGTCATCAAGCATCATTTTGCGCTCCTCAGCATCCAGTCCTCTTCGTTCAAGGGCCTCATCGATCTTCAGTATGAACGATGCCCAGTTCCCCGGCTCCCCCAATCGTACTTTGCGCAGATTGGAGTACTGCAACTTGATCGACCTCATGTCGTTTCCGAAGAATCGCGCCTCGAAGAGGCTGGTCTCGGTCACGTCCGCCCGTCTCAGACTGGTTCCGTAGAACTTGGCCCCGTTCGCATTGGTGGCGCGGAATTCAGCATCTTCCAGAATGACGCCGTAAATCTCCGCATTTCTTAAAGTAGTGCCGTGAAATTCGGCCCCGTCGAGATCGGCCCCATGGAATTCGGCCCTGTCCAGATCTCCACCGAAGAAGTCAACATTCGACATATCCGCCCCGTGGAACTTTGTCTGTTTCAAGTCCGTACCGTAGAAATCCACATTCCTAGCAACCGCCCCCTCCATCCGTGCACCACGAAAGGAGCCGTCCCGGAACTCTGAGCCGCTCAGTACCACGTCGCGCATGTCGGATTTCTCGAATTTTGTACCGCTTGACGTCACATCTTTGAAGCTTGCTTTCCGGAGGTCCGCATCGTCGAACACCGCCCCGTTCAATTCCGCACCGTCGAACACCGCTCCCTGCAGCTTGGTTTCCCTAAGTTTGCTGCAATGCAGGTCGCTCCCGGCAAATGTTGTGGGCGGGAACCGGCTCCTGTCCAGCCAGGCATAGCGCAGAGACCGACGACTGAGGTCCAGCTCGATCTCCGAGCCCCGGACCAGATTCTGTTCGGGGCTTCCCTGCGAGTGGACTCCACCATGCACCAATTGCAATTCAGACGCTATCGCCTTGCCAGGCATGTGAATGTAGCGCCGGAGTGTCCTGTGGCCGGGTCTACTCCGCCTGTCGCAGCCATCCAGGAACCACCAGTCCTTGAACACTGCGTACGTCGCGGACGAACGCGCCTCCGGGAACGGAAGGTTCCTTTCCAGCCAGCTGTCGGGAACGACCGCGATCACCCATGAAATCGCGAGCAATGCAACCACGGGAACCGATATGAAGCCGAAATTCGCCAGCCCGACCACCCGTTCAAGCTGTGTCGGGCCCTCCCTCACGACGGCGAGGAGCTTTCCGAAGACGCCAATCCGATAAATGAAGAACAGTTGTGCAGCCAGATCGATCGAGATGACGCTCTGGTGAATGAAGGTTATGAACTCATTCTGGTAGGAGAGAAAGGTCATCTGCATCCACACCAGAATTGCTGCCGGCAACACAAATATCGAAAGAGCAACGATGACTACCAGTGACGAGAGGTATCCGTATCTCTCATGTTCGTACTTGAAGTATCTGACAATTTGCCTGAACCCGGGCGGGTCGATTTCTGCCTGACGACCTGTCCTGTAGAGAATTACCTGAAGAAAATCGAACGGATACAGCAGAGCCGTCTCAACTGTCTTCTCAGCCGGGGTTTCACGCTTCTCGATTTCTGCCTGCAGGAGACCTGCCACGTGAGCGAGCCGATTGAGTCGCAGGAACAGGTGCAGGTGCAGGACAACGAAGACTATCGGAGCCATTGCGTAGAAGTGGTCTATCGGCACCTCGACATCCATGAGGGGCAGGTCCATGTGGACTCCCTTCAGCAGCATCATGTCACTGGTGGCCGAAACCAGAATGCCGATGAAAAGGCCGACGGTGAGAAGCAGCAACAGATTGGCGCGAGCAACCCGAGCGGTCTCATTCGTGGATTGGCGAAGATCGGAGAGGTTGCTCATGGCTCTAAGGTCCGTCTACTTGCGATGACACAGTGCTGCCCGGGCAAGGAAATCGGATCGCGAACTGCGAGATTCCAGCAAGCGGCCGCAAGATTTCAGGGCAAACAGCCGCCCGTGAGCGCCCATGCTCGCCACCCGACTTCACCCAGGGCAGCACCCGGTTCGAAGCAAAGACATCTAGCTGCGTTCGTCAAGCAGGCCTTCTTTCCCCTCAGCAATTCCCGCTAAGTCCGATCCCGGCCAGCAGACAGTCAATTCAGCGTGGAACAGTTGAAAATAAGGCAAGAGCCGCATGGGGAATCCGTTGGGATATTGCCGATTTGGTGCCAAAACGCTGCAAAAAGGAAAGCTCGGAGACTTCACATCTTACTGAAAATAAGTAACAAAAAATCCTACACGGAATTGCTGCTTTCCCCTTTTTTGATCTCATGGCTATTTCCTCGAAAGCCCTGTCACATCCCAGATAGGCATCTATGCGCCAATGCTGTTGCAGTTCCATTGCCGCACGCATGCGAGGCACCCTGACTTCAATCTGCGGCCCCATACAGCATGGCTGTCATTCGCCAATGGTCGTGCATCGAGGCATCAGCCAAGTATCCATCGAAGGCCAGTGCCGAGACAATATGTAGGCGACATTGGGGGGTCGCTGAGAAAATTAAAATCCGAACCCGTCAAATCCCGCGGCCCGAGCCAGTAGCATCGAGTCGAACGATCACAAGTCGTCGGTCCACAACAACGGACGGCAAAAGTGGCCTGACTCGCCGTCAAGAGTTCGGGCCGGACCGGCATGCGCACTCCGGCAGGACCACCCCTCGCTAAACGCTTGGTCGTTGACTGGCACTCCGAACCGGAGTTGACGCACGAACAAGGACTTTCAGGCGAACGTGTTTCAGTTCTTCCTCTCCACCCATGCGTCAGGCGTTGCATCACGTTCCAGATATTGATTGGCGGTGCAATCTGCCGCGGTAGTCCGCGGTCCCTCAAGAGCTGCCAAGCTGCTAGCGGCACGTGCAGGCGAAAGACTGTTCATCTTTCCCCATCAATCTTCAGGCGTTTCGGTTGATCGCAACGGCCCGCAGCTTCTCGCGATAGCGATCCATCCCGTGATAGCGGTCGATCCGGTCCGGCCTTGCACTGGCACGGCCTTTGCTCGTGCTGACCGGCTTCACGAAAAACATCCGGACATACCTGAACAGCCTCTCGGAACTCGAGATTCCAGGATGGATCCGAAACGTCGGCGGAAATTCGCCCTCTTTCGGTTCCGCGAATGGCAGGTACTTCATGTCACCGAAGTGCCGGAAGTTCTGCTGGCGAACCAAAAGGCCAACGACCCGATCAAGCAGCCCGCCCCAAGGAAGCAACGCGGCGAGAAACCGGAAGAGGTGCTTGAGACAGGCGACGAACCGCCCCGAGGGAGGCACGAAGGGAACCGGGTCGGCCGCGTTGACGATCCGGTAGATCGGTGTCTTGTACCAGCCGAGCAGCCCCGCGTCCCCGACGCGCGGCGCTCCGAACGTGTAGCATGCCGCAAGCTGCTTGGAGCTAGTGTACCAGGTCGCCACGACCGCAAGCGCGCCACCGAGTGAATGGCCGGTGATGTAGAGCGGCAGGTTCTTCACGTCTTCGGCTTCAAGTCGTTCGCGAATTGCCTGCTCAGCAGACTTGAATGCGTCATGAAATCCTTCGTGCATGTTGCCGATATGGCCTTCACCCGTCTTTGGGTTGGTGATCGGGACCGGAGAAGATCTCAGGTTGGTGAGCCAGTCGCGAACTTGCTGTGTTCCCCGGAAACAAAGGACGACGAACGCCGGCTCCGTTTCCGTTGCATCGCGCCGGATGACCATTGCCTGCGTGTCCGTTTCGGGAACGTGGATCGGGGTTCCGCCGACGAGCGAGAACCCACCAGCCGACAGCGCGGCGTTAAGTATCTCGTTCATTGCGTCTTCGTTGCGCCTGCCGACACCGGCAAGGGTCACGGCAAAATTCAGAAGACGGCCCTTGATGGCCTCGGCATCAACATCCTTTCCGGCGGCGAGGCCGGCCAGATCCTCGGCCATGGACATCAGGACGTCATCTGATTCCTCGTCGAACCGCTCATAGACGATCTCTGCCAGCAGCGCCATCATCCAGGCCATGCGATCGCTGTAGGCGGCCCGCTTCGCAGGCACGCTCATCTCTGCCAGCTTCTTGAAGTGCTTGTCTGTTTCCGAGCTCACAGCTCTGTCTCCCACTGCCGACTTTCATGAACAGTACCGCCTCTGAAAATTCAATCGGATTCGACTGCCTGCCGGAACAGTCCTGCAATCCGTGTTGAAGAAGGCATGCATGGCTTGTGCCAACAGACTCGATTCCCAGGCCCGGGGGGGCCTCAATTCGAAGCCTCGCTTGCCAAGTTGGCCGTGCCAGTTCCTGGCGCAGCGGTTGCCGCCACCAGAACCCGCCTTGATGCTTCCCAGGACGAAACTCAAGATCGCACCTCTTCGTTTGCTTCCGAAAGTCTGCGCCAACGACCGTCCGCCTTTGCGTAGCCGCACGGCGGGTGTGCGACCGGCGCAACGGCAGGCGCCCATCGGGAAACGCACCCGCACGGCGGATCGCCAAGGCAGGATGCCTCACCATCAGCCCGGCGACCACCCGCTCCAGTTCTTTCGCCTCCGACACCGCAAACTGGATCTCGTGCCGCGTGCCCGCAATCTCGTGCAGCTTGCAGCCGAACCATGCCGTCACCTTCGCCCAGTGCTTTCCAGCCCTGGTGACCCCCAAGGTCTCGTGCCACCCCCAGTCGGCGTCCGGATCGGAGGTCCTGCCGCATCGTTCGCGCTCTTGCCTC
Organism: Silicimonas sp.; assembly: GCA_022820365.1. Lineage (GTDB taxonomy): Bacteria > Pseudomonadota > Alphaproteobacteria > Rhodobacterales > Rhodobacteraceae > JAJEFO01. The sequence continues at coordinate 4,281 of JAJEFO010000109.1, read as the reverse complement.
TGCAGGCAAACCGTCGACCGATTCACCCGACCACCACCACAAAAAGTGTCCCTTGGCTAAAGTGGTGGCAGATAACGCCGAAATCAACAAACTGGACTACACCATGAGCCGAAAATGCCTTTGCATGATCAACAGAGCTCGACTACGTTCGCTTCCGGCTGGCAAGCAATCAGGGAGTCAGAAATCCGTCACCAGTGCCGACAGTTGCACGTGGACATCACATACGAAAAAGCGCAACCGGAATCGCGATCAAGACGCACCGTATTGTTCGCAAGACCTGTTCGAATCGGCACGGTGCCGCTCCCTTCACGGCAAAAGGAATGCTAGATGGCCCTACCTTCCAACCACAGATGGATCGCAGTTGGAAAGTTGACGCTCCGAACCCGAGCCAACGCCGGGGCCTTTGCGCCCGATTTCGAGATTCAGGATTTGATTGACGTGCTGTCTGACCGTGTGAGTCACAAGGACATCTATCGTGCCTACAGCAAAGACAACCGCCTAATGTGGTGCGAGAATCTCGATGAGGACGACCAGTACCATTTCCTGACCGTTCATGCAGGCGACAAGAACGTGTATGGCGTCTCGTTCCTGAATTTCGAGACAAAAAACTCTCGTGACATTCAGAAAAGGAGGGAAGAGGGCAGTCATTATACTTCGCACATTCTCATCAAGAAATCGCCTGACCAAGCCAACCGCCACTTGATTTTGGTCGAAAGAGTGCCGGGAATTTACTTATCGTCAGTCAAGGCCCATTTCACATGGGCCTGCAAAAACCTCAAATACCAAAAACCTGGGTTAACGGGCGGTGGTCGGCAAAAGTTCTTTCGACTGCTTTTTGAGCTTGATGGCCACCAATCAAAGACAATCCGAGATGCGCTCCAAACCGGCATCCTTCAAGACATTGAACTGGTCGCGCACGAGGAAGACCACGAAGACGGTCTGGACGAAGACCCGGTTGTACGTCAGGTCGTGCATGAGGCGCGCATTGACGTAAAGCGAAAGGTGTCAGAAGGTCAGGCACTCAAATTGTTTCAACGAGTAATCGTCGATCGAATTCCCAAGCTCCACGGCGGATCAGACAATACGAAGATGTTTGTACGCATCAAGGCGGCAAACGGCCAGATCAAGCGTGCAGAGATCGAGCACAACGGCGCAGAAATTCTGGAGCAGGCTTTCATCCAAAATGAAGTCGTGAACGACTTTGATCAACCGCTTACGCCACGGTACGAAGGGTTCCGCAGTGACATGCTTCAGAAGATGAGAGCAGTCGCAGATCATTTAGGCGATTGAGATGACGCTAAGGAAACACACAAAGGTCTTCTCAGTCTTTTCGTTTCTCCGCCTGAAGAGTCCTGACATCCGCTTGTATCAATGGATCTACCCGACCGCGGCCTTTTCCATCGTTTTCATTTGCTTCCATTTGCTGGGTAACCAGTTCATCACTTTTGATCCGGTCAAGCTGATAACTGAATTCAATTCCTGGATGGGACTTCTCGTCGCGTTTTACATTGCTGCTTTGGCAGCCGTTTCAAGTTTCAGGAACGAGAACCTGGATGAAGTCATGAAGGGACGAGCCCCTACGCTGACAGTCGTTCGGCAAGGAGAGAAAATTACGGAAACGCTCACCCGCAGGCGCTTCCTATCCATCCTCTTCGGGTACTGCGCAACCCTGTCGATTTTGCTCTACATTTTCGGGATTCTGCTGATCCATGTATCTGTCGCCGTGCCGTATCCCAGCTGGATCAATGCCGCCCTGCGGATTTCGGAATTCTGTGCGTGGGCGATCTACACGTGGATGCTGTGCAGTCTGCTGGTGGCCACATTCCTGGGGCTCCACTACCTGGTTGACCGTATGCATCGTCCTTGACGGCCACGAACGAACAAATAAGTTCGTCGCAATGCGCACTCCGGATTGGACTGGCCAAGGCCGTCACGGACGAACTTTGCCGTACGCCACAACCGGCATAGCTGTGTCTGCATGCCTGTTGCTGTTCCGGCATCGCACACCGATGTGACGACCTCATGCAGAGCGCCCGCAAGTTCCTGCAAGGGCTCCCGGACAGTAGCCGACGGCCGTGCGGACTCAGCCTGCGCTGGCCCTGCGCAGTTTATCGTGCAGGGATCGGGCCTCGGCGACCAGAGCGTCGATCTCGTCCTTCCGCCCCTCCCGAACCATCGCGTCGCGCCTCTCTGTCGCCAGGAACCAGGTGTAACGGAACATCCGCTCGATCAATGGCGCGAGCGTACGACCGACCGCGTCCATGGCAACACTGCTCGGATCCCTTGCCGGCGCAAGGACCGTCTCCCGCACGAACTCGGCAGGCGACATGTCGTGTACGAGCGCCGCCATACTGACCTCCTCCCATTCTGCATCCGAGAAGCGGATGGTCCTGTTCCTGCGCTTCTCCTCCGCAGGCCCAACTGCCGCCTCGCTGCCTGTCGCGTCATCTTCCGTGATCTCGCTCTGCATCCCTCATTCTCCTTCGTTTCACGTCTCTCCTGCGCCTTCTCCGGGCGCGGCAGCTGCATCCTCCTGCCGCCTGCCCGTATACCTCGCACAGGATTCCCGGATTCATCACAGCCCGAGGTCCATGCCGCCTTTGCCCCGGTCGCGGACAGCCTCCGGCGTCTCCACGGACCTGCCCGAATCGTCATGGCCCTTGCCGCTGCTTTCACCGTCGCCGCGTTCGGCCTTCTTTCCGCCTCGCCCGTCCGCTTCCGCCGCCCTGTCCGGCCCCTCGCGCTTCATCTCGCCGATGCCCTCCAGCGCGGCGATGCGCTCGCCCGTGACGGCCTGTAGCCGGGCGCGGAGCTCGGCCGCGCTGTCGGTCACCAATTCGGCGCGGTCCCTGGCCCTGCTGATCTCGACGTAGTAGCTCTTCTGGGTGGTGAGGTTCGGATGCCGCGCCTCCATCGCCGCGATCACGCTGTCCACGGTCCGGCCCTGGAAGGCGTGCACCGTCGAGGCCCAGGCATGGTCGACATGGCGAAGCTGAGGGGCGCCCTTCCCGAGCGTCAAGGTCTTTCCGTCCTCCAGGCGGAACGTCACGCGCCCGTCCGCGATCCCGGCCACTTCCGCCGTGCGGCTGTTGACCAGGCCGAGGCCGGCATCGTTGCGCGTCCAGCGGACGCGGTCGCCGGCGCGAAACTCGATCCCTTCCGCCCTGTAGACCTCGCTGCCGCCCCTGCGCCCGCCGATCTCGTTCGGCCTCCAGGCGACGGAGCCGCCCTTCCCGTCGTCAAGCAGCACGGTCCGGGAGTCGTGGTCCACGCCTGCGACGCGGCGCTCCTCTCCCTTCTCCACGCCGATCCGCTTGTACGGGCGATGGAACGCCACCACGTCGCCGGCGGCGTAGTTGGCCGCGAGCGCCTTCTCGGCGTTCGTGAAGCCCTTCGAGACCAGCCGCTCCGACTGCATTGCAGGTCCGTGGATGCGGCCTTCCCTTGCCAGCCGTGCGCGGATGTGACCGTTGATCTCCTGGCGGAGCACGTGCGAGGGCGCCATGACGCCGGTCCGCTCCCGCGCCTCCGGGTCGAGCCGCAGCCATCTCGCGGCGACCGCGCCCGCGATGTTGTCGGCCTTGACCTCGGCGACGTTGCTCCCCAGCCTCTCGAAGGCGCGCACGATGTCCCCCTTGAGGCTGGCCTCGACCGCCTCCTTCAGCGCCGGGTCGCGCTGCCGCATGATCTCGTCCATCACCGCGACCGTCATGCCCGCGGCCTGGAGCTGGGCGAACGGCTTGCCGGCGTCGACCGCGTCGAGCTGCTTCGAATCGCCCACCATCACCACGCGGGGGATCCGCAGCTCCCTCGCGATGCGCAGGAGGTCCCTTGCCTGCACGGTCGAGGCGAGCGATCCCTCGTCGACCACCAGGATCGTTTTTGCGAACTGCGCCCGCATCACCCTTGCGCCCTTGCGCGTGAGCCGACCCTCGGCGACGCCGGCATTGCGGGCAAGGAACATCTGGAGCGTCTCCGTCGCGATTCCGGCCTCCGATGCCAGGGTCCGGGCCGCCGAGGCCGAGGGCGCGAGACCCGTCATGCGCCAGCCCCGCTTCTCCGCCAGCGCACGCGCCCGGTTCAGCATGGTGGTCTTGCCGGTCCCGGCGTAGCCCTGGACGCCGACCACCCGGTCCCTTGCTGCAAAATCCTGCGACACTTGACGGAAAATCTTACAACACTTGACGAAAAATCTTACGACACTTGACGGAAAATCCTGCCGGACTTGACGGAAAATCCTGTGACACTTGACGGCGAATCCTGCGGCACTTGACGGCCGTG
>JAJEFO010000130.1 GCA_022820365.1 Silicimonas sp. | reverse complement strand
CACGGCCGTCAAGTGCCGCAGGATTCGCCGTCAAGTGTCACAGGATTTTCCGTCAAGTCCGGCAGGATTTTCCGTCAAGTGTCGTAAGATTTTTCGTCAAGTGTTGTAAGATTTTCCGTCAAGTGTCGCAGGATTTTGCAGTCGAGCGTTCCCTTCAGATCCCTTGAACGGAACGGGCGATGCAAATCCTCGTCCCGGAGCTTGATTCGCACCTCGGTGCCTTTGTCGTTGATCAGTTCAGCGGTCGCGCTGCGACACACCAGCGTCACGTCGTGGCCCGCCATGAGCAGTTTCGTACCGAGAAGCGACCCGTAGGAAGCGCCGAGGATCAGTATTCTTCGAGACATAATGCACCCAATTTGCGTTGTTTTGGGCAACATAATTGCGCACACAACAAATTTCCACGGAAATCGGGTGTTGGTGTATATCGTTTACATTACAGATAGAAAAATTGTAAATTTGTAACTTCTCGGCGCTTCCTCGCTCTGGATTTGCTCCTTCCGGGAGCGTGTCCGTCCGAGGGTCGCTCGCCGCCGCCAGGCTTGCTTCATCGTGGCAATGACGACGATCCTGTCAGGAATTCGTCAACGGCGCGGGCGCATTGCCGGCCCTCGCGGATGGCCCAAACCACGAGCGACTGACCTCGGCGCATGTCGCCCGCGGCAAACACCTGAGGCAGTGTGGTGGCGTAACTTTCGGTATCGGCGAGCACGTTTCCTCGTGTGTCCAGTTCCACGCCAATCTCCTCCAGCATGCCCTCATGGACTGGATGGACGAAACCCATGGCAAGCAGCACGAGCTCAGCTTTCAGTTCGAACTCGGTTCCGGGGACTTCCTGCATTCGCTGATCCAGCCGGACGGCTTGGAGGGTAGAGACAGCCCCGTCGACGCCTGAAAGGCGCTTGGTCGCGACGCTCCAGTCGCGGCCTGCTCCTTCCGCCTGCGACGAGGAAGTGCGCAGCCGCAGCGGCCACAGCGGCCAGGTGGTGGCCTTGTCGGGCTTCTCCGGCGGCATGGGCATGATCTCGAGTTGGGTCACCGAGACGGCGCCTTGGCGGAACGAAGTACCGATGCAATCCGAACCGGTATCGCCGCCGCCGATCACGACGACATGCTTTCCGCCAGCGGAAATCTCCTCCACCTCGCCGAGCGACTCGCCACTGATGCGGCGATTTTGCTGGGGCAGGAAATCCATCGCGAGTTCGACGCCGCGCAATTCCCGTCCCTCGACCGGCAGGTCGCGCGCCTTCTCCGACCCGCCCGCCAGTACCACGGCGTCGTAGTCCCGGACGAGGTCTTCCGTCGCTAGACCGGCCCCGACATGCGTGTCGGTGCGGAAGGACACGCCTTCCGCCTCCATCTGGCTGACACGCCGGTCGACAAAGTCCTTTGCCATCTTGAAGTCCGGAATGCCGTAGCGGAGCAACCCTCCCGGCTTGGCGTGCTTCTCGAACACGGTGACGTCATGCCCGGCGCGTGCCAGCTGTTGTGCGCAGGCCATCCCCGCCGGACCCGAACCGACGATGGCCACGCGCTTGCCAGTCCTGGCGGCGGGAATGTCGGGGACCACCCACCCTTCCTGCCAGGCGCGATCGGCGATGGCCGACTCGATCGACTTGATGGTCACCGGCGCGTCGTCGATGTTCAGCGTGCATGCTTCCTCGCAGGGCGCCGGGCAGATTCGGCCGGTGAATTCGGGAAAGTTGTTGGTCGAATGCAGGACCTCGATCGCTTCCCGCCACTGGTCGCGGTACACGAGGTCGTTCCAGTCGGGGATGATGTTGTTGACCGGGCAGCCCGTGTGGCAGAACGGGATGCCGCAATCCATGCAGCGCGCGCCTTGCTGCCGCAGCGTGTTCTCGTCCAGCGGTATCAGGAACTCGTCGAAGTGGCGGACGCGGTCGGCCACCGGCACGTAGCGCTGCTCGTGCCTGTCGAATTCGAGAAAACCCGTAACCTTGCCCATGATTCAGCCGCTCTCCGCCAGAAGCGCTGCGGGATCGGCCGGCTGGGCGATCTCCATTTCTCGCAGCGCACGGTAGTAGTCGACGGGCATCACCTTGACGAATCGCGGCAAGCAGGCCTCCCAGTCCTTCAGAATCCGCCGGCCGCGTGCCGAGTCGGTGTAGTGCACGTGCTTTTCAATGAGGCTCTTCAAGCGTTCGCCGTCGAAACGGGTCATGTCGCGCATCACGTCGACCAGCCCGTGGGCTTCGAGATCCCCGCCCTGATGCGCGAGGCGCTCAAGCGACTCGTCCTCAGCCTTGACGGGCGCAAGCTCGACCATGGCAAGGTTGCAGCGGCGCTCGAAATCGCCCTCCTCGTCGAGGACATAGGCGATGCCGCCGCTCATGCCGGCGGCGAAGTTGCGTCCCGTGTGGCCGAGACAAACGACGATGCCTCCCGTCATGTATTCGCAGCCATGGTCGCCGACGCCTTCGACCACTGCGATGGCGCCGGAATTGCGCACCGCGAAGCGTTCGCCCGCAACCCCGCGGAAATAGCATTCCCCGGAGATCGCACCGTAGAGGACGGTGTTCCCGACGATGATGCTCTCCTCTGGGACGAGCGCGCTTTCGGGCGGCGGGTAGACCACCAGACGGCCCCCCGACAAGCCCTTGCCGGTATAGTCGTTGGCTTCCCCGATCAGCTCGAAGGAGACGCCGCTGGCGAGGAATGCGCCGAAACTCTGGCCGGCCGTGCCCCGGAAGGTCACGCAAATCGTGTCCTGGGGCAAGCCGGCATGGCCGAACTGCTTCGCGACCTCGCCCGACAGCATCGCGCCGGTCGTGCGGTTGATGTTGCGGATCGGCATTTCCGAGCGGACCGGCCGGCGATCGGTCAACGCGGGCTGCGCCAATTCGATCAACCGGCGGTCGAGGACATCTTCCAGATGGTGGTTCTGGCGCTCGCTGTTGTGGGTGGCCACGCCAGGCGGGGCGTCGGGCTTGGCAAGAATCCGCGAAAGGTCGATGCCCTTCGCCTTGTAATGCTCGATTGCACGGCGCTGGTTGAGATGCTGGGACTCGCCGATCATATCCGCGAAGCGGACGATCCCGAGTTGCGCCATCAATTCGCGCACCTCCTCTGCGACGAAGAAGAAATAGTTGATCACGTGCTCCGGCGTGCCGGTGAACTTCTTGCGCAGTTCCGGATCCTGGGTCGCGACGCCAACCGGGCATGTATTGAGATGACACTTGCGCATCATGATGCAGCCAGCGGCGATCAGCGGCGCGGTCGAGAAGCCGAACTCGTCCGCGCCGAGCAACGCGCCCACGACCACGTCACGCCCGGTCCGGAGACCGCCGTCGACCTGGACCGCGATGCGGCCGCGAAGCTGGTTGAGCACCAGAGTCTGGTGGGTCTCGGCGAGCCCGATCTCCCACGGCGAGCCCGCGTGCGTGATCGACGTCAGCGGGCTGGCTCCGGTGCCGCCTTCGAACCCCGAAATGGTCACGTGATCGGAACGCGCCTTCGAGACCCCTGCCGCCACCGTTCCCACCCCGACTTCCGACACCAGCTTCACCGAGACGTCGGCGTCCGGATTTGTGTTCTTCAGGTCGTAGATCAGCTGGGCGAGATCCTCGATCGAGTAGATGTCGTGATGCGGCGGCGGCGAGATCAGGCCGACACCGGGAGTTGAGTGGCGCACCTTGGCGATGACCGCGTCCACCTTGTGCCCCGGTAGCTGGCCGCCCTCTCCGGGCTTGGCACCTTGGGCCATCTTGATCTGCATCATGTCGGAATTGACGAGATACTCGGTGGTTACGCCGAATCGGCCCGAGGCCACCTGCTTGATGGACGAGCGCATGGAATCGCCATTGGGCATGGGCTGGAAGCGGTCCGGCTCCTCGCCGCCCTCGCCGGTGTTCGACTTGCCGCCTATCCTGTTCATGGCGACGGCCAGGGTTGAATGCGCCTCGCGCGAGATCGATCCGAAGGACATCGCCCCGGTCGAGAACCGCTTGACGATTTCGGATGCCGGCTCGACCTCGTCGAGGGGTGCCGACGTCTCTGCCGGGATCAACTCGAACAGGCCCCGGACGGTCATCATCCGGTGGTCCTGGTCGTTCACCTGCCTGGCGAAGTCGCGATACTTGTCTGGCAGTTCGCCGCGTACGGCATGCTGCAGATTGGTGACCGTGTCGGGCGTCCAGGAATGCTCCTCGCCACGCAGGCGGTAGGCGTATTCGCCGCCGGGATCGAGCGCGTTGCGATAGACCGGCGCATCGCCGTAGGCGAGCTGGTGCCGCTCGACGGTCTCCCGCGCGACCTCCGGCAGCCCGGCCCCGCCGATGTTGCTCGCCGTGCCGGTGAAATACTGCTCGACAAAGGCCTCGTCGAGGCCAACCGCGTCGAAGATCTGCGCGCCGCAATAGGACTGGTAAGTCGAAATGCCCATCTTGGACATCACCTTCAGGATGCCCTTGTCGATCGCCTTGATGTAGCGCCTGAAGAGTTGGCGGTCGCTCAACTCCTCCGGCAATTCGTCCCGCAGCGCCGCGAGGGTCTCGAATGCCAGATAGGGGTTGATCGCCTCGGCACCGTAGCCGGCCAGTGCGCAAAAGTGGTGGACCTCGCGTGCCTCTCCGGTCTCGACGACAAGGCCGAGGAAGTTCCGAAGGCCCGTCCTCACCAGGTGGTGATGGACCGCCGAGGTGCCCAGCAGCGCCGGGATGGCGATGCGATCGCGGTCGATCGCCCGATCGCTGAGCACCAGGATGTTATAGCCTTCCTGGCACGCCGCCTCCGCCTGGCTGCAAACCGCATCGAGCGCGGCACGCATGCCCTCGGCACCGTCGGCCGCCGGATAGGTCAGATCAATGGTAATGGTCCTGAATGCGTTGTCCGCGATCTCGCCGATCGAACGGACCTTTTCAAGGTCCTGATTCGTCAGCACTGGTTGGCGCACCTCGAGACGCCTCTGCGGCGTCGTGTCGTTGATGCCAAGCAGGTTGGGCCGTGGGCCGATGAAGGACAGGAGCGACATCACCAGCTCTTCGCGGATCGGGTCGATCGGCGGGTTGGTAACCTGGGCGAAGATCTGCTTGAAATAGGAATAGAGCAGCTTGGGTCGCGACGAAAGCGCCGATATCGGCGTATCGGTGCCCATCGAGCCGACGGCTTCCTGTCCGGTGAGGGCCATCGGGGACATCAGGAACTTGAGGTCTTCCTGGGTGTAGCCAAAAGCCTGCTGGCGATCGAGGAGCGTCAGACGGTCGGGCTGCGCGATCGGGACGCTGGTCGCCGGCAGGTCCTCCAGCACGATTTGGGTGCGGTCGAGCCATTCCTGATAGGGCTGGGCCGCGGACAGTTGCGCCTTGATGTCGTCATCGTCGACGATGCAGCCCTGCTCCAGGTCGATCAGCAACATCTTGCCCGGTTGCAGGCGCCACTTCTTGACAATGCGGCTTTCGTCGATCGGAAGGACGCCGACTTCTGAACTCATCACCACCAGATCGTCGTCCGTGATGACGTAGCGCGCGGGCCGCAACCCGTTGCGGTCCAGGGTCGCGCCGATCTGGCGTCCGTCTGTAAATGCCACGGCGGCCGGGCCGTCCCACGGCTCCATCAGCGCTGCATGATATTCATAAAACGCACGGCGGCGGTCGTCCATCAGCGGATTGCCGGTCCAGGCCTCCGGGATCAGCATCATCATCGCGTGGGCCAGCGAATAGCCAGACCGTACCAGCAGCTCGAGGGCGTTGTCGAAGCTCGCCGAGTCCGACTGGCCCTCGGTGATCAGCGGCCACAGCTTGTCGAGATCGTCACCCAGGAGTTCCGACTTCATGAGATGCCGGCGTGCCGCCATCCAGTTGATGTTTCCGCGCAGTGTGTTGATCTCGCCGTTGTGGCAGATCATCCGGTAGGGGTGGGCCAGCCGCCACGACGGAAACGTGTTGGTGGAAAAGCGCTGGTGAACCAAGGCGAGCGCGGAGACCATCCTCTCGTCGTGGAGGTCCAGATAGTACTCGCCTACCTGATGCGCGAGCAGCATCCCCTTGTAGATGAGCGTGCGCGACGAGAGGGACGCGATGTAGAAGTCGTCGCAAGCCTCGCCCAATGCGTCGACCCGGTGTTCCGCCTGCTTGCGAATGACGAACAGCTTGCGCTCGAACGCATCCTGGTCGGCGCAGTTGTCGCCGCGGCCAACTATGACCTGGCGAACGAAGGGTTCGGTCGGAACGACACTTTCACCCAGCCCCGAGTTGTCGACCGGCACGTCGCGCCAGCCGATCACGTGCTGTCCTTCTGACTCGACCAATTGCTCGACGACGCAAACGCAGTCCGCCCGCGGCCCTTCGGCCCGCGGCAGGAACAGCATTCCGACGGCGTAGTCGCCCGGCGGAGGAATGTTGAGCCCGATTTCGCCGCAGACGGCGCGCAGATGGGCATCCGGCGTCTGAACGAGGATGCCTGCCCCGTCGCCGGCCAGCGGGTCGGCGCCCACCGCGCCGCGATGGGTAAGATTCTTGAGAATCTGCAGGCCCTGATCAATGATCCCGTGGCTCTTGCGGTTCCCGATGTTCGCCACGAAACCGATCCCGCACGCGTCGTGCTCGTTGCGCGGGTCGTAGAGCCCCTGCTGCCGGGGCAATCCCTTGTGCCTGTGCCGAGCGGATTCGGTCATGGGTGGCCATATTCTCCCTAGTTCTAGGCGGGACCGGGATTGCCTGGCCCGAGCATTGTGACGGCATGCAGCGCTAGACAGTTCACTTGGACCCAACACCGGCCAACTCCCGATATTACTTGCACCGTTCGGGGAAAGTCAAACCGATCAGCTTCGGCTGCCGGTCGGAAGGGTGCGGGGAGCAAGGGTGCGGGGATCTGTACAATCAAGTCTGCTGCAAGGGATCCTGAGCGCGTCGGCGCCTGCGGCGACCAGTCGAAGCGTCGGCGCCTCTGCTTCCACCCGTATTGAAGCTGACATCCGGAAGATCCGGCAGGTGCGGAAACCGGTCCAAGGCATGCGGTATCGCGTTTGCCGCCACGAAATGCTCCTGGAATCTCGGCTCGATCGCCGTTTCAACCTTTTGGACGCGAAGCACCTCGGCTTCGATCTTGGCGCGGGCCGAAATGTCACACAGCGCGATCCGCGCGCCCGTTCCGGCGGCATTCCCGACCGACCTCACCTTTGCGGGATCGCAATCGGGAATCATGCCGAGGACCATGGCGTGCCTTGGCGAGACATGTGACCCGAACGCGCCCGCAAGCGCGATGCGGTCCACGCTTTCAACATCGAGTTCGTCCATCAGCAGGCGTGCGCCCGCGTAGAGTGCGGACTTTGCCAACTGGATGGCACGGATGTCTCCCTGCGTGACCGTAATGAGGGGGCCGCCATCGTCGCGCGCATCCCAGATGACGTAGGCGTGCGTGCGGCCGTCGGGAATGCAGAGGTCCGATCCGGTCTGTTCCGCCGAGCCTATCAGCCCCGAAGCGTCTAGCAGTCCTGCCATGCGCATTTCCGCGACAGCCTCGATGATTCCGGACCCGCAGATTCCGGTGACACCGGTCACGGCCGTTGCCTCGGCAAAGCCGGCCTCGTCCGACCAGAGATCCGAGCCGATCACCTGGAATCGGGGCTTTTTCGTCTTCGGGTCGATCTCGACGCGCTCGATTGCGCCGGGGGCTGCGCGCTGCCCGGAGGATATCTGCGCGCCTTCGAACGCCGGACCGGTGGGCGACGAGCATGCAAGGACCCGATCCTTGTTTCCCAGCAAGATCTCGGCATTGGTGCCGACGTCGCATATGAGGACCAGGTCTTCCGACTTGTAGGGCTCCTCCGAAAGGGCAACGGCCGCGCAGTCCGCGCCCACATGTCCCGCAATGCAGGGCAGCACGTATGCATTGGCGGAGGGGTTTATGCATGTCAGGCCGAGGTTGGCGGCATGCATGTTCGCGGCGTCCGAAGTGGCCAGGGCAAAGGGTGCCTGGCCGAGCTCCACCGGATCGATGCCCAGGAGAAGATGGTGCATCACCGGATTGCAGACCACCACGGCCTCCACGATCTGGCGCAGCGGAATGTCCGATTCGCCGGACAGCTCGATGGCGAGCTCGCCGATGGCCTCGCGCACGGCCCGGGTCATTTCGACGTCGCCGCCCGGATTCATCATCGCGTACGACACGCGGCTCATCAGATCCTCGCCGAAGCGGATCTGGGGGTTCATCACGCCGGACGATGCAAGGACGAGGCCGTCGCGAAGGTCACAGAGATGTGCGGAGATCGTCGTGGAGCCGAGGTCGATCGCGAGCCCGTAGAGTCGTCCCTCGAAGAACCCGGGCCATATGTCGAGAAGCACCGGGGCGCCGTCGCGATGATCGCGCCAGACCGCGACGGTGACCTTCCAGCTGCCATCGCGAAGGGCGGGCTGCAGCGACGCCAGGAATGCCGGACTCGCCTCTGAATCCGAGATGTCCCAGTCGCGCTTGAGAGCCTCGCAGAGCCTTTGCAGGTCGCCGGAAGGTTCGTGCATGTCGGGTTCGCGCACTTCGACGTAGCGGAGCTGCGTTGCCGGATCCATCGTGATCTGGCGTCGGGTTGCCGCCTTGCGGACGACCTGCCTGTGGACCTGGCTCCCGGGAGGCACGTCGATAACCACGTCGCCTTGAATGCATGCCTGGCAGCCGAGGCGACGGCCTTCCTTCAGCCCTCGTTTCTCGTCATACCTTGCCTCGACCGCGTTCCATTCGGACAGCGCACTTTCGGCGACGGTGACACCGTGCTTGGGGAACTTCCCGAAGCCTGGCGTGACCTGGCACTTGGAACAGATCCCGCGCCCGCCACAGACCGAGTCCAGGTCGACCCCGAGTTGCCGCGCAGCTGCCAAAACCGGAGTTCCGGTCGGAATGTGCCCGCGCTTGCCCGATGGGGTAAAAATCACGAGTGCCGTCTTGTCGCCCATTGAGGTACCTGTCCTGCCCTGGGCAGCATAGCAATATGAATTACGAGAGAAAGCCAAGCAGTCTTGCAAGCGCCTGGCGGCATTCGCGAACCGTCGTCTCTCCTGATCGTGTCGCCGTGCCCGGGAAATGGGACGGTTGACAACGGCCTGCCTTTCGGCTCGCGCACGGTGCCATCAGGCCCTCCGACGGCGGCGGCCTTCGCGTCGGCCGCGACCGTTCTCCCCGCTTGCAACAGGCTTGTTCATCCTGATCCACGTGCTGCCCGAAGGATCGTTGTTGTTCAGGAAGTCGGCCGCCCGAATGGACAGGATCTCATCCGAGGGGACAACGGTCGTCGGGGAAAGCCCGAGAAGCGGGGCCAGCCGGGCCGCACTGAGCCCCTCCGGAATGGTGATTCCCAGTTCCGTCAGCCTTGCAACCCGATCCTGAACAAGGTTCTCCGAAGGCTCCATCCCAAGAAGCGGGCGCAAGGTGCGCAGGTCGACGTCCGGTGGCGCCGTGACGCCCAAGGCCTTCAGGGCGTCGAGGCGTTCGCCGACAGCCTTGAGCGTGCGCGGCATTGCGACCGGGTTCATGATCGCGCTGGTCATGCCGTGCGAGGCAGCCATTGCCAGGAAGGCATTGTTAATGCCGTGCCGGTTCGGCAGTCCGAACGAGATGTTCGAAGCGCCGCAGGTGGTGTTGACGCCCAATTCCAGGCGCAGACGTCGCACGAGCGCAAATACCTGCTTGCCCGCGGTCCCCATTGCGCCGATCGGCATAACGAGCGGGTCGACCACGATGTCCTCCGCCGGGATGCCGAAATCGGCCGCTCGCTCGACGATCTTCCTTGCAACCTCGAAACGCACGTCTGGATCTTCGGAAATCCCCGTGTCGTCATTCGAGATGGCGACCACCGGAACGTTGTACTTCTTGACGAGCGGCAGGACCATTTCCAGGCGTTCCTCCTCGCCGGTCACGGAGTTCAGCAGGGGACGCCCTTCGGCTGTTTCGAGCCCCGCCTCCAGCGCGCCGGGCACGGAACTGTCTATGCAAAGCGGCACCTCGACAAGGCCTTGCACCAGCTCGACCATCTTCTGCATCAGCGGCGGTTCGGTCTCGTTGGGATTGGGGTTCGAGTTGTAGACGACGCCCGCGTTCACATCGAGCACCTGTGCGCCGCACGCGACCTGCTCGACCGCATCCTTCTCCACGGTCGAGAAGTTGCCCGCCTCAAGTTCGGCGGCGAGAATCTTGCGCCCGGTCGGATTGATGCGTTCGCCGATCACGCAGAAGGGTTCATCGAAGCCGATGACAACGGTCTTGGACTTCGATTGGAGGACGGTACGTGCCATGGCTTCGGACTTTCCGGAACTGTGAATTCGTCAGGCGGTTAGGATCGCCGGCTCAATCGCGCTTCGCGTCCGTGCCCACGTGGCAGCGGACTTGATGCCGCCTAGCGGAAAGAGGTGCAAGCAGGAAATTGCGGATTCCGGTGCGGCCGCCTTGTGCCGGGCAAGGGCCTTCACCACCTCGTCCGGTTCGAAGGGAAGGAGCAACTTGCTGACGTCTCTCGCTCGTCGCTGGAGTACCTTGAGCGACGGTCCGACTCCGCAGGCAATCGCGAACTTGATGAGCGTCTGCAGCTTTGCGGGCCCGGCAATTCCGACATGGACCGGCAGGTCGATGTCCGCGTCCCGAAGGCCGTTCGCCCATTCAATGATCGGCCCGGCCTCAAAGGCGAACTGCGTGACCAGCGCCATCTTGGCGTCGGTACGCTCGTTGAATGCAGCCTTCCAGTGCATGGCCGCGTCCACGTTCCTGGTGCTGCCATCGGGATCGATGTCCCTGTTGCCTTCAGGATGGCCAGCGACATGCAGATGCTTGAAGTCAGCCCTGTCGAAGGCACCGGATTCCAGGAGTTGCATTGAACTGTCGAAACTGCCGGCTGGAGACGCAGGGCTGCCGGCAAGGATCAGGGCATCCTCGATTCCGGCTTCGCCTTGGTAACGCGCAACCCAGTCTTCGAGCGTCGCCTTGTCCTTGATGATCCGCGCCGGAAAATGCGGCATGACGCGGAAGCCGTCAGAAGAAAGGCGCCTTGCGGTCGCCACCATGTCTTCAATGGCCGTGCCGTCGATATGCGCAATGTAGACTCGGGTTCCCGTCGGCAGGATCTCCCGGAAATCGTCGATCTTTTCCGCCGTGCGGGGCATGACTTCGATCGAAAAGCCGTTCAGGAACTCCGCGACCCGCGGGTCAACCGGCCCGGCACGTTCGGGCCTGTCAAGGAAACCCAACAATGCCATCAGGCCCCCTCCGGGCCAGCGGTCGCCGGAGCCCATCCGTCGTTGTCAATCAGGGACGCCAACCGTTCGCGATCATACTCGCGCTCGATGCGCGCCGCCTCGGCCTTCGCGATCTCTTCGGCTGCGCCGTCGCGGTCGCCTTCGACGGCCTTCCGCCACTCGGACAGGTAGGCGTCGCTGTCCCGAGCACCGACCTTCATGGCGGCACGGTCGATCGCCTGTTCGAAGCGCTCGGGCAAGGCGGCCTTGGCACCGCGCCGGCCTTTGCCGACGATGACCTGCGCGGGCATGTCTCGCCAGTAGACGATGGTGACCTCTGCCATTCGGCACTCCTCTATCCGCGCGTCTCTTACCGCCGCTTCGCTGCGACCAAAAGGCGAATATCGACTACTTGCGACGGCTTCGCGACCTCTGTCATGGCTTGCGGCCAATGGGCTGCCGGCTCTTCGCGGATGCCATGGCCACCGCTTGCCAAGCCTGAAACGCAGCTATAGGGTGCGCGCGAAATCGGGCGGGGCGCGCATTGCGCCTCGAATCAATGACAAGGACACACATCCAATGTTCGTGACACCAGCCTTTGCCCAGGCCGCCGGTGGGGGCGGAAACGCGCTGCTGATGCAGTTGCCCTTCTTCATTCTGATCTTCGCAATCTTCTACCTGCTGCTGATCCGCCCGCAACGAAAGAAGATGAAGGAACATCAGGCCATGGTCGAGGCGCTGCGCCGCGGCGACCAGGTCATCACCCAAGGCGGCGTCGTCGGCAAGGTGACCAAGGTCCGCGAGGACGGTGAAGTCGAGATCGAGATTGCCGAGGGCGTGAACGTTCGCGTGATCAGGAACACGATACAGACTGTTTTGTCAAAGACGGAACCGGCGAACTAGGGGCGCAGATGCTGCAAATCGCGCTCTGGAAGCGGGTTCTGATTCTTGCAGTTTGCGCGTCGGGCCTGCTGTTTTCCTTTCCGAACGGGTTCTATTCCCGAGTCGAGACCCACAACGATGCCGTTGCCGCCATCGAAACCTTCGGCTCGACCTCCGAGCGCGAGGCGCAGGCAGCAATCTGGCCCTCGTTCCTGCCTTCGACGCTGATCAACCTGGGCCTTGACCTGAGAGGCGGGGCGCACCTGCTGGCCGAGGTGCATGTCGAGGACGTCTACGCCGACCGCATGGACGTCTACTGGCCGGAGGTTCGCCAGGCCCTCGTTGAACTGCGCGATCAGGTCGGATTCGTGGAGCGCGTGGACACGGCGCCACGCGGCACGTTGCAGGTTCGCATCCAGCGCTCCGAGGCGATCGAGGCGGCTCTTCAGGCGGTGCGCGATCTGGCGCAGCCGGTCGTGAGCCTGACCGCGGGGATCGGCGCGACCGACATCGTCGCGTCGGGGCAGGGCGACGTCGTCACCGTCGAGCTTTCGCCAGAGGAAAAGGCGGCCACTGACAACAGGACCGTGCAGCAGGCGCTCGAGATCATTCGGCGTCGGATCGACGAAGTCGGCACGCGGGAGCCGTCGATCCAGAGGCAGGGCGAGAACCGGATACTTATCCAGGTGCCGGGCGTCGGATCTGCTGCCGAGCTCAAGGCACTCATCGGCACGACCGCGCGCCTGACATTCCATCCGGTCGTCAGTTCCACGGCGGATTCGGAGGCCATTGCGGGGCCCGGCAACATCCTGGTGCCGCACCTGGACCGCGAGGGGGAGTACTACATCGTCGAGCGTGCAGCCGTTCTGTCGGGCGAGGATCTCGTGGATGCGCAGCCCGCGTTCGACCAGAACGGGCTGCCGTCGGTAACGTTCCGGTTCAATCCCGCGGGCGCACGGATATTCGGCCAGTACACGAGCGACAATGTCGGCGCCCTGTTCGCCACGGTGCTTGACGGGGAGGTCATAACGGCTCCGCAAATTCGTGAACCCATAACCGGCGGTTCCGGCCAGATCACGGGCAACTTCACGGTCGAGAGCTCGACGGAACTCGCCATACTCCTGCGGGCCGGCGCACTTCCTGCCGAGTTGACATTCCTCGAAGAGCGGACGGTCAGCCCCGGGCTGGGCCAGGACAGCATCGATGCCGGGCGCATAGCCTGCATCGTGGCATTCGCTGCCGTGATCGTATTCATGGCCCTGTCCTATGGCCTGTTCGGCATCTTTGCCGACGTGGCGCTCATCCTGAATGTCGCGCTGCTCCTTGGCGTCCTTTCGGTGTTCGGAGCGACGCTCACGCTGCCGGGCATCGCGGGGATCGTGCTCACGATCGGCATGGCGGTTGACGCAAACGTGCTTGTCTTCGAGCGCATCCGGGAGGAACTCAAGACCGCGAAGGGGCCAAGTCGCGCCATAGAGCTTGGCTATCAACGGGCGCTGTCCGCCATCATAGACGCAAACGTCACGACGGGAATGACGGCAGTGATCCTCTTCGCGCTCGGTTCGGGACCGGTGAAGGGCTTTGCCGTCACCCTGATGTGCGGCATCGCCACTTCCGTCTTCACGGCGATATTCGTTACGCGCCTCCTGATCGTGATGTGGTTCGAGCGGCGGCGTCCGCGGACCATCGAGGTTTGATGCCATGCGCCTGAAACTCGTACCCAAAGAGACGAACTTTGATTTCTTCCGCTACCGGACAGTCACGATGGGCGCCTCGATCGCGGCGGTCGTTGCATCGATCATCCTGTGGCTGGTGGTGGGCCTCAACTTCGGCATTGATTTCCGGGGCGGGACGACGATCCGAACCGAGGCGGTTCAGCAGGTCGACGTCGGCGCCTACCGGCAGGCTGTTTCCGCGCTGGATCTCGGCGAGGTTTCCGTCATCGAGGTCTTCGATCCGAATTTCCGCGAGGACCAGAACGTCACCCTGATCCGCATCCAGGCCCAGGAGGGGCAGGAAAGCATAACGGGTGCCATCATCATCGACGTCGAGGCGGCCCTGAAGGAGGTGGACCCTTCCATCGAGTTCACGTCCGTCGATTCCGTGGGACCCAAGGTCTCGGGCGAGCTTGTCCAGACGGCGATTCTGGCCGTGGCCTCCGCGCTGGCTGCAATTCTCATTTACATCTGGCTCCGGTTCGAGTGGCAATTTTCCATCGGGGCCGTCGCGGCGCTGTTCCACGACGTGATTCTGACCATTGGCGTTTTCAGCCTTCTGCAGATTCGATTTGACCTGTCGACCATCGCCGCGCTCCTGACCATCGTGGGATACTCGATCAACGACACGGTGGTCATCTTCGACCGGCTGCGCGAGAATCTGAGAAAGTACAAGAAGACGCCCCTGAAGGACGTCATGAACACGTCGGTAAACGAGACGTTGAGCCGTACGTTGATGACGAGCGGGACGACGTTGCTGGCGCTGGTCGCCTTGCTGGTCTTCGGCGGCGACGTCATCCGGGGCTTCGTGTTCGCGATCACCTGGGGCGTGATCGTCGGCACCTATTCCTCGGTCTACGTGGCCAAGAACGTTGTCCTGATGCTGGGCGTGAAGCGCGACTGGTCGAAGCCGTCCGATGGCGGCGGTGCGGGCACGCAGTTTGCAAACGTGGATGCTTGAGCCGTTCACGATTGCCCTCCAGACGGACGGGTTGTGGCTCCTGGGACTGGGTGCGGTCCTGGCAGGCATCGTAAGGGGCTTCACGGGCTTTGGCACTGCGATGGTCTACCTGCCTATCGCGGCGCAGGTGCTCAGCCCGTTCGAGGCGCTCACCTCAATGATCGTGATGGACCTCGTGGCACCGCTCATTCATGTGCCGCGCGCCCTCAGGGACGGGCATCCGCCGGACGTTCTGCGCCTGGCATGCGGGGCGTTCATTGCCGTGCCTCTTGGCGTGCTTGTCCTCGCCATGGTCGAGCCCGAAGTGTTTCGCTGGGGCGTTTCTGTCGTGGCCCTGGGACTTCTTGTCCTCCTCGTTGCCGGTGTCCGGTACAGGGGGAAGCCGACGTCGGCCATGATCTACGGCACCGGCCTGATCGGCGGGTTCACCGGCGGTTCCGTCGGACTGCCGGGGCCGCCGGTGATCATCCTGTACATGGCCTCCACGCTGCCGGCGGCGGCGGTGCGCGCAAACAGCACTCTGTACCTGATACTCGCCGAACTGGCCCTGCTGGCCGTATTCCAATGGAACGGATATCTTTCGGTTCCGGCACTTGCGCTCGGGGGTATCCTGATCTTGCCCTACGTCCTCGGCAACTGGAGCGGAGCGATGCTGTTTCAGCCGAACGCCGAGCGCGTCTACCGAAACATCGCCTACCTGGTCATTGCAGGTTCGGCGATCATTGGTCTGCCCGTATGGGACTGAGGAGAGGCCGATGCGCATCACCGAAATCGCCTACACGGAAGCCCTGCCGGTCGACGGGTACGGACCGGGGTTCTTTCGCATCGGCGGCGAGGCCCATGACGCGCCGTTGGCGATTCTGCCGTCCGGCATAACGCCATGGGCCGGCCTCGACGATTGCGACTCGCTCCTTGGTGCGGCCGGCCAGATCGATGTCCTCCTGGTCGGGACAGGGCCGGAGCTGGCAAGGCTCCCGAAAATGTTCGCCGACCGGTTTGCGGCGGCGAACATTGGCGTGGAGGCGATGGCATCGCCGCAGGCATGCCGGACCTACAACATCCTTTTGGGCGAAGGTCGTCGCGTTGGCCTGGCGCTTCTTCCGGTCTGAGAACTTGCATGGAACCACCGGGCGCGCATCGACTGCAGTCTCATCGACCCGACGGTGCCTGCCGACGGAGGTCTCCGAAGGCGGCCGGCGGACGTGCAGAATCGGGCGCTGACCGGTCGCAGGTCACATGACGGCCCCGTTGCTGACCCTGACCGGTCTTCATTGCAGCCGGGGAGGCGTCCCCGTCCTGGAAGACGTCTCGCTCACATTGCATCCGGGCGAAGCGGTCGTGGTCAGGGGGCCGAACGGGTCGGGCAAGACGACACTTCTCAGGACCATTGCCGGATTGCAGCCAGCGACCGGAGGCGGGATGGTGCGCGACGGCGATGCGATTGCCTACCTGCCGCATGCCAACGGCGTGAAAGGCACGTTGAGCGCAGCCGAGAACCTCGCATTCTGGGCCGGACTTCATGGCGTTGACCGAGTGGACGCAGCGCTTGATGCGCTTGCTTTGGGCAAATTGCGAAGCCGGCGCGCGCAGACATTGTCTGCCGGGCAGAAGCGCCGGCTTGCATTGGCACGGCTCCTGGTGACCGGTCGGCCGTTCTGGCTGCTGGACGAGCCCACGGACTCGCTGGACGAGGCGTCCGTGAGGCTCTTTGCGGATCTCGCACGGGCGCATCTTGCATCCGGCGGCGCGGCTCTCATCGCGAGCCATGTTGATCTCGGCCTGGACGCGCGCGTGCTTGATGTCAGCGCCTTCAGGCCGACGGGCACGGATGCCCGTTTCGCAGACGAGGCGTTCCTGTGATCCGCCTTGTGCTGAGGGACTTGAGGCTTGCCGTTCGCGCAGGCGGCGGCTTCGGGCTGGCGCTGGCCTTCTTCCTGATCGCCTGCGTGCTGGTGCCCTTCGGCGTGGGGCCTGAATCCGGACGTCTCGCGTCCATTGCCCCTGGCATGCTTTGGGTTGGCGCGCTGCTAGCCTGCCTCCTGTCGCTTGACCGGATCTTCGCGACGGATTTCGAGGACGGCTCGCTCGATCTTCTTGCAACCGCGCCGCTTCCGCTTGAGGCTCTTGCACTGTCCAAGTCCGCAGCCCACTGGCTGACGACCGGTTTGCCGCTGTCCCTCGTGGCTCCGATCCTGGCTCTTCTGCTCAACCTGCCGTCTGCCGCGTATGGCTCATTGGTCCTGAGCCTTCTGGTCGGCACTCCGGCGCTTTCGATGATCGGCACCTTCGGCGCGTCCCTGACGGTTGGGCTGAAACGCGGCGGGCTGCTTCTGTCGCTGCTTGTGCTGCCGCTCTACGTGCCGACCCTGATCTTTGGGGCCGAGGCCGTCAGCCGGGCTGCCGCGGGCCAGGGAAATGTCACTCCACTGCTCCTGCTGGCGCTGGTCACGCTTGGCAGCCTTGCTGTCCTGCCATTTGCGTGTGCCATGGCCCTGCGCGGCAACCTGCGTTGATCAGGACGAGAAAAGGCGAGGATGACCGCATACGCCGTGAATTCCACGACGGCGCATCACGACGCCAAGGTCGCGTGGCCTCGCCGGGCCATGAAGCACTCAATTGCGAAGCTCTCAGGCCCGGGCGTCGCCCACCAGTTTCCAGAGGCCCGGAATGACGAGTGCGGCAAGCACGAGCTTCAACCCGTCACCGATCAGGAACGGCCAGAGACCCCATGCCAGGATCGGCTTGTCCCAACCCAGGACATAGCCGAGCCACAGCAAGCCCGGGACGTAGATGATCGCGTTGCCGATCAACAGCGCAACAGCCATCCACTTGATGTCCCTGTCCCATCCCTTGCGGGCAAACCAGCCAAGCGCCGTTGCGGCAAGGACGAATCCGACAAGGTAGCCGCCCGTGGTTCCCATCATGTAGGCCAAGCCGTTTGATTCGGCCGAACTGTTGGCGAAGACGTCAAACCCAAATGCGCCCACGACCAGGTATGCCAGGATGGTGGACAGGCCGAGAGCCGGGCCGTAGGCCGTTCCGATTGCCAGGACTGCAAAGGTGCCCATGGTGATCGGGACCGGCCACATCGGAACCTTGAGCTTTGCGGCTATTGTCAGGGCAAGAACGCCTGCGACAACGAGAGCGAGACGCTTGATCCAGATTCCGGTTTCGGTCGTTTCCCAGAATGTGTCAGCGAGAACCGGACGGTCGGCGAGCGTTGTCATGGGCCTGTTCCTTTCTGCAGGATTCCGTTGGCGCGCGCATACCATGTGACACGTTGATCGCGCAAGGCGACGAAGCGCGGGCAGGCGGCTCGGGAGCGCGCGAGAGGGTGGCAACGCGGCCGCCGATCAAGTGAGCACGCCCGACTGCCGACCGTGCCGCGGCCACTTTGCCATTCGGGTTGACGGAACGTCTTCGAGTGCGGGTGCGAAATCGCGCATTCGTTGCGGAACTGCGGGTGCAAACATCAATCGGGCAGCCGCCACGCTCGCGCGCCGCAAGATCGCGGACGTGAACCCGTATCGCTGGACACGTTCGTCGCTGCTGGCATCAAACGGGCGTGTAGGTGGAGTTCATGACGTAATCCTTGCGCGGTCCGGTCACGGTCCAGACGCTGCTCCAGGTCGGCCATTGGGCAAAGTCGTAGGCAACATGGTACCGGTCAGGCGGGCAATCGTGGACCGCCTCGGGGTCGGCGACCCCGATCGGGATTTCGTGAAACGGCCGCATGTCGGCGAAATGAACCCTCAGCAAGGGTCCGTCCTGATTCCAGACGAGGCGCTGGCTGGCCTCCAGGGATTGGTCATCGATGCGCAGCAGCCCGGACTCTTCCTGGATCAATCGGGAGCCCGAACGGGTGAACACGGCCTTACCGGAGAAGGAATTCTCGCGACCGTCGGCGTGTCGGATGCGACGCGCCAGCGACCATTGTCCGGCGAGGTCCCAAAGCGATGCGAATTCGGCCGACCCCGTATCAGCACGCAATGCCATTTGACCTCCTTGTTCGTGCAGCCAGCCGAGACTGCCAATGGCTGCAATCGTGGTGGAAGCGGCAGGAGCTCTCCCTGAAGCAGCGCTTGGCTCCACGAGACCAGGATTCGGGCGTCCGGCAAGACGTCATTGGCGCAGCATGTCCAGAGCGGGAACGTAACGCAAGCGCCGTGCCCATGCCTGACGCAGGCCAGTGCTGACGCGCCGATCAATCTCGCGTGATTGGGGCTGTCATGTCTCGGGACCGGATGCCACGTTCTGACGGTCGAGATACCGCAAATCACCCGTTCGGCAATCTCCGCGTCGGACGCCCCCCCCCCTGTCCGCAGCCAGAAGGATCTGCGCCCGTTTCAGGCGGCGGATCCGCTGCCTCCCGCCCGCGAGGAGTGCCGTCAGCTCGTCACGTTCCGATTGGTGAAGTTCGACTCGATAGCGTATGTTCAGTGCCTCGTACATTTGTTGGGCACACCGATGAATCAGACTGTCGCGCCACGTCACCCCTCCCGGGCCGGGTTCACCGAAAGGCAGGGCCAGTACCTGGCCTTCATTCATGCCTACACGAAGCTCAACCGCAGGCCGCCCGCCGAGGCGAACATGCAAAGATATTTCCGGGTCACGCCGCCGACAGTGCACCAGATGGTTCTCAATCTCGACCGTGCGAGGTTGATCGAACGCACCCCCGGGCAACCTCGAAGCATCCGGCTGCTCGTCAGTCCGGAATGTCTGCCGACACTGAAATGAACTGCCGCAAACCGTCAGAATCTCTGTGACGAGACACTAGGTGCTCTCCCGGTCCAGGACCATCAGCAGAGGGGGCAGAAGCAGGAAGTCCACGACGATGCCCAGGACGACCATCATCGTGACCATCACGCCCAGTATCCAGACGCCCTCATATCCTGCAAACGCGAATACGCTGAAGCCTGCCGCAAGGACCGCCGAAGTTGTGAACAGAGCAAGACCGGTCGTCTTGAACGCACGCTTGACGGCCTCGTTTCCCGACAGGCCGTCGTTGCGGCCTCTCAGGTACTTGGTCATGAAGTGAATCGTGTCGTCCACAATGATTCCGAAGGCAATGATCGTCGTGATCGTCGCAGCCAGACTGACCTGCCCGATCAGGTAGCCCCAAAGCCCGAAAGCCATCGCTGGCGGAAGGAAATTCGGCACGAGACTTATCAGACCAAGGCGAAGACTCCTGAAGACCCAGATCAGCATCAGCGAGATCAGGCCCATGCCGATGATCGTTCCGCGCAGGACGCTTTCGAGATTGCGCTGGGTGAGATAGGCGAAAACCATGCTCAGGCCGGACGCCCTGCCAGCCAGGCTCGGCGCATTGTCCTCGATCCAGGATTGCGCTCGCTGATCGAAGTCTCGCATGTATCGAACTGGCAGATCACTCATCGCTATCGTCATCCTTGTCGCCGACTTTGCGATGTCGATGCGGTCGTTCAAATCGGCGCCGAACGGGAGAGAAAGCTCATAAAGCAGCAGATACTGGGCGGCGAGGCTGCCGTCGGCCGGCAGCCGGTAATGGGCTGGGTCGTCGCCGTGCATGCTTCTGTTCAGGCGTTTCATGATGTCGGTGAACGCCCGGACGTGTGCCACCTCGGGCTGCGTCCTCGCCCATCCGGCAAACGCCTCGACCTTTTCCAGGTACTTGGGATCCGTGATCCCGTCCTGAATTCCGGATTCCAGCGAGTATTCGAGGGAGTTCAGGCCAGTCAGGTTGTCGATGACGAAGTCGGTATCGCGCCTGAACTGGTAACGTTCGTCAAACGCCTTCGTCCAGTCGTCGCTGAACTCGTTGCGGGGAATGCCGGCAACCAGGACGAGGGAAACGACGAGCCCCGACCAGAGCAGCAGCTTGCGGCGTTCGACCACGAAGTCTCCGAAGCGCTCAACCAGGGAAGAGCGCACCGACAGGACGAGACGCGGGCGCAATGGCAGAATGGACAGCAGCGCAGGCAGCAGGGTCATGGAATAGACGTAGATCGAGAACATTCCGAATGCCGAGAGATTGCCCAGGACCTGGACGGGCGGGGAATCGGAGGTGTTCAGGCTCAGGAATCCGATCATGGTCGTGAACGACGTGAGGAACACCGGCCAGGAATTGCTGCGCAGCGAATCCGCCACCGCGGCTTGCCGGTCCAGGCCCTGGCCCATGGCCAGCGACACCCGCGAAACGACATGAATCGAGTGCGCGACCGCAAGCACCATCACGACAACCGGAACTCCTGACGTAAGCGGGCTGAGAACCAGGCCGGCCCAGCCGGCAAAGCCGATGGTCGTGACGATACCAAACACCATCATGACCACGATTGCCGCGACCGCAAACACCGATCGCAGCAGCAACGCCGTTACGACGAGCACCAGGACGAAGCTCAATGGCAAGGTGGACTGCACGCCCACCTCCATCGCGGCAGCGGTCGTGCGGTTCAATATGACGTCGCCCGTGAGATAGAAGCCGAGATCCGGATGGTTTGCGCGAGCCTGATCCAGCGCCGCGTTCAGAAAGTTTGGAACTTCGGAAACGATGGCGCTTTGATCGTCAGCCTGGACAAAGCTGATCGCCAACGCTGCGACGCGCCCGTCCCGGGAAACTAAACGTCCGACAAGCTCCGGTTCGTTGAGCGCGATCATCTTGATTCGTGCCAGGTCACTGTCGCTCAGCCCGTCAGCCCCATCGACGAGGGGCTCGACGATAAGGTCGTCGCCGTCGGCATATGTATGGCTGTAGTTCGTCAGGGAATCGACGCGGACCGAATGGGGCGTTTCCCACGCCACAAGGGTCAGTTGCTCGATCGCGTTGAGCGTGCGCCGGCTGAAGACGGTCCCCGTCGGAGGCGCGACGGCGATGAGCACCGTGTTCGACGCCGCGTAGGTGCTTTCCAGCGCGTTCAGCGCGGCAATGTCCGGATTGTCATTGCCCAGCAACTGCCGAAAATCGTCTACCACGACAACTCGATTCCCGCCTGCCGCGACCAGCACCATGACCAAGGCGGCAAGTGTCACGACCCACCATCGGCGGCGCAGGACGAAGGCGATGTAGCGATCCAGGCTCAAGGTCCGCCCTCACCCCTCTCCCTGGTTCCGCGCCGGAAGACAGGACGCGAATTTGAGAGCGGCTTCGGCGCCGCCGCGCAATGCTCCGTTACGCAACGGCAAGTGCCGCCGCGAGCCAGGCATGCGTCCGCCGGCGCGGTCCGTGGCTTCATCGGGGCAGTCACGTCCAGCGACTCCCTTGCCGGTTGCGAGAAGGCTCGGCCGCTGGCGGCGGCAGAAGAGACGGATCCGCCTACCAAGGACTTTGCTGCGCCGCCCGCACATGGTCCGGCATCTTGTAGCTGATGCCGTCACTGTCGTACTGGGCCGAATCGAAGATCTGGGAGAAGCTGTCCTGCACGAACGCGTTTCTTCCGCTGAGGCGTCGCCGGAGGATTTCCTTCGTGCGATAGTAGGGCAGCGTGCCGAAGGTCATGAATTTCGGATACTCCAGCTCGTCGGCAAGCTTGTTCCCGATCAGGGCGCGGGAAAGCCTGTAGGCGTAGCGCGCAAGCACTTTTTTCTCGGCGTCGCTCTCAAGACCCGCCATGACCGGGATGGCCTTGAACACCGAGTGGGCGAGCGAGATGGAGTCGCCGTCCGGCGGCGGTTCGCACAGATGGGCGACGCGGTACAGCCGCCGGGCGCCGTCCTCGTCCCTGAAGAGCAGGTCGTCCGGCACACCCAGAACATGTGTTGTATTTCTGATTGATCCGTTGCGGATTTCCCGGATTGTTTCGTGCGGGATTGGGTGTTTCTTCCCACGGTCTTCCGACATTGCTGGTCATTCAGGGACGGGTTGCGTTTCGGCCGCGTACTTCCCTTCCCGACAG
>JAJEFO010000121.1 GCA_022820365.1 Silicimonas sp. | reverse complement strand
CGGCCGTCAAGTGCCGCAGGATTCGCCGTCAAGTGTCACAGGATTTTCCGTCAAGTCCGGCAGGATTTTCCGTCAAGTGTCGTAAGATTTTTCGTCAAGTGTTGTAAGATTTTCCGTCAAGTGTCGCAGGATTTTGCACTTCGTGATCGTTCTCCGCGCTCGGTATTTGCGTTTCCTTGCTCATTTGGTTGTCTTTCTTTTCCCGGGTCGGCGAGGTTCGGCGGATGGACGTGTCTTCGTATCTTCCTCGTCAGGTGGTTCGATGAGGTCGTGAGCTCCGACATCGATCATTCGCAGCTTGAGCGAGTTGAAGAAGGACTCGTCGACTAAGCCATCTTCGTGGAGCTGACGCACGACGAAGTAGGGGTTGAAGATCAGCACGTAGCTTATCGGGCCGTTCGGTCCGCTCTTGATGTCGATGAAGCCAAGCTCATCGAGAGTTCGCATGCGCATCGTCCAGGTGCGCACGGCCCGTTCGCCCGCGAATCCCGAGAAATACGCCATCTCGCGTTCCTTGTTCACGATGACGAAAGAATCGTCGTAAGTCCGGCACCACAGGTCGAGATAGGTCGCGGAAACCGGTTTGCCCTTGGACAGGCTGTCCATGACCTTCATGATCAGCGGCATTGGCCGAGGTAAGCTAAGCCATCCGTCCGACCGACTGCGCGACCATAGATTCGTCTCATCAAGTTCGGGCCAAAGCGTGTCGCGCATGCGCTGCTTCTGACGCGCGATCTTGCTTTGGCGTTTCTTGCTTGCGGATGCCACTTCTTGCGTCTCCTTTTGCTCGTTCGAGGGTTCGGGCCGGGGTGTGGACCCCCGGCCCTGCGGCGCGGCTTGCGAGGGCGCGACACGAGTGGATACGTGTCGCGTGCCGTTTGGACCGGCACTACACGCCAGCCACCCGTTACCCATAAAATGCCAAAAAAACTTCTCTAATGCAACAAGAAAATACCATTTAGCAATAAAAAAATATTGATAATCAATAAGTTAATAGTTTATTCGCTATTTGAAAAAGTGAAATACAGGTTCTAGTTACCAGATAAATAACATTCATACTATGTTAATACATGAGTTGAATCGGAATGACCACACCAAAAAAATGGTTGAAGTTCAAATGGTTGGTGGAAGATTGTAGTGATCCAAGTGCTCATGTCTTCACGTGCTCATCGGTGCTCGCCCGTGCTCCTGGGGTGCTGGGGGGAAGGACACCCTTGCTCGTGGCAGGAAATTGTGTGTGTCTGCATTCGGAATTCTCATTTCTCTTGCCGCGAAGTCGGACGAATCCTGAAGATGGCGAATCAGGTTCTGCAGGTGATTCGCTGATGCGCGACCTAATTTCTCGCCGCGCAGCGGCGGCAGCCCTGGGGACCGACATCGGAACATAGTCGGGCGGGGACTCCGGTCAGGTCGGGCAGCGGGACGCGGGACGGCGACAGCGTGTGGCCGATGCGGCGTTCGAGGGCGCAGTAGCGGGCGTAGAGCTGCGGCCGGAGCCGGGCGGCGGTGCGAAGGTCCGCGCGCGAGGCCATGATGCAGAAGACGCAGGACAGCCGGGACATGCCCATGGCGTAGGCCGGATGCGGCGCCTGTCCCGCGTCGCGGATGACGTCGAAGACCTGTCCTTCGGTGAGGTCGTGAATCGGCAGCCAGTCGAAACATGTCCGCCCCGCGCGGGAGTTGCGCTCGCTGAACTTCCAGGGCGTTTTCCGCGCCCGGGCGGGGCTTTCCCCGGCCCGCATGCCTATGGCGCTGACGATGCGGCCACCGAAGCGGGGATGCGCCTTGAGAAGGCGGCGGAGTTCGCGCTCGATTGGTCCACGTTTCGTCGAACTCGTGCACCAGCGCACCCTTGGAGAAGGAAACCGGCCCCGTTCCTCGATGCTGTCCAAGAGGGTCTTTCCGGAGGTGACGCGCGCGAGGATCAGGGGCACGCCGTCTGGAAGGGTCGCTTCGATGTGTTCAAGCGTTCCCGGCCATTCGACGTCCTCAAGGGGTGCATGGACGGCGACCAGCTGGTCGCGGGGGACGATGCGGGACAGCAGGATCGTCATTGCCTGGCTGTCCTTGCCGCCGCTGGTCGAGATCGCGACGAGGGCGCCGGCCCGGATCATCTCGCGGCATTCCGGGGGAACGTGAATTCCTGAATGGCGTCTGGTCATGGGCGGGCCTCCCGGCTTTGGGCGCCGGGGCCGCCTCAGGGCTCCCGGCTTCGGCGGGTCGGCCGCTGGCCGCCGACGCATCGGGGCGTGGCGCCCGGAACGGGATTCCGGGCCTTCAGGTGCTGCAACTCAGGTCTGGTCGAGCGGGAGGGCAGATGTACGGAAGGATCGGAATCCATGATGCGACTGCACGCGTCGACGTTTCGTTTCCATCGACGGCGACGTGAGAGGGCAGCGGGGTTCGCGGGGTTGTGTCGGGAAAGGCGCGATGCGATGACGGCAGCGTTGGGCGTTTGTTTTCGGGCTTTCGGCATGGGGAATTTTCGGCGGACGAGGGAGAGCCCGATGCAAGGCGACTTGTGCGCATAGATTTGGAGGAGCCTGGCATGACCGTGCCAGAGCGCGTTCGGCAGTTTGCATTCGAGCGTCATGTTGAGTCGGCCCGCGTGGCCGGTCTTGGCGAGATCAGCATTCGACTGGGTGACATTCAAAGGAGTCTGGATCTCGACAATCCAATGCAGACGGTACGAAGCGCGCTGCTAACGAAGAAGTTTGAACGAAAGGCGGGTGTCGAGCTGCTCTCTCCAAGAGTGCGTCGACCGCAGGCGGACACCCGCTGCAGATTTCGCATCCTGAAGCGCTAAGGACAGTTCAAGTTTGCCGGGGCCTTCGCATCCACCGCATTGCCCGCTGGCCGGGCATGGATGACTTGCAGGATCATGCTGAACTCTTGACGTCGCCTCCAGAACAGTCGCAGATCAGGCCGCTTGGCGAACGTCAGGCGGGGATCGCAGCCACCTTCGGGGCATGACCATGTCTGAACCAGATCGGAAGACGACCGCAGAGGAAGCCAGGGGCCTTCGAACGGCCAAGGAGCTTGAAGCCCATGTTTCCTGGCTCGACACGTTCACCCCCGCCGCGCTAGGTGTGCTCGCCATCGCGTCCGGCATCTACACCTACCTCGGTGTCTCGACCCTTCTCGAGGACACCGGCGCCATGAGCTTCTTTGCTGCCGTCGCTTACTCGATCGCGGTGTCCGTCGGGATCTTCGTCTTCTGGAGCTACATGCTGCGGCTTCTCCCGGCGATGCGGACCGCGGCCGGTTTCATCGGGCTGACGGTGTCCACGATGGCGGGGTCCCTGGCGATCATCGCCATGTCGAGCTGGCTGAACGCTGCGGCGCTGGCAGGCTCCGCAGCGGTTGAACTGCATCTCGACAGGACCGTCCGCGACTACCAGTCTGCCCTCGAACAGGCGCACGACATCGCCCTGTCCGGGCAGGCGCTCGGCAGGGAGGTGCGGCGTGCCAGGGAGACCTTCGACGCCCTGGCGGACCAGGAGCGGTCCGGGCAGCTCTCCGGCACGGCCGGCGAAGGCGCCGTGTTCCGGGTCTTGACGCAAAAGACCGAGGAGCTTGGCAATCTTGAGAACCAGATCAGGGATCAGCAGCCGCTGATCGAGCAGGCGTTCGAGGAAGGGAACGCCATTCTCGGCCGCATGCGCGCGCTGACCGTGGCGCCGGGGCCGGTCGACCAGCGCTCTGTGACGTTCTCGGAGGAAAGCGTCCGGCTGGCCGGCGTGATTGCGACCCTGAACCAGTATTCTGTGGCACCCCTCCTTGCCCGCGCCGCAGAAGACCTGCCGGCCTCGGTTGTCCTGCCGGAGCTCGACGGGCGCAACGCACGCATCCGGGACGCGCAGTCCTCGACGATCGCCTCGGTTCTGGACGCGCTGGACCAGCGGAGCCAGACGCTGAAGCGCGCGGCGGATGAAGTGCTGGCGATGGACCCGCCGCTGGAGACCGCGTACAACCCTATCTCGGCCGCAGATGCCGTGATCAAGTACGCCGAGCACTTCGTTCCTTCCTGGGCGGGCGCGATCGCCATCGATCTGCTGCCGGCCGTTCTCGTCTTCGTCCTGGCCATTACGCAGGCCGCGATCCGCAGCGGTCGGGACGGCACCGGCATCGAGGACACGTTGACGCTGGCGGATCTCAAGGCGGCGATGAATGCCATGCGGGACGTTGAATCGTCGATGGGCGCCGCAGATGCCGAAATCCAGCGGCGTTCCACCGGTCCGGCACCGTTGCCAAGGCCGCAGGACCAGCCGGACGCGGCGGAGTAAGTTTCCGTGACGCCGCTGCGCGAGATGACAATGCGGCGCGGCCTCGCGGTGATCCTCGCCGTCCAATGCGTGATCGCGATCCTTCTCGTTGCAAGCGACCTTGAGGCGAGACTGATCCAGCGACTGTTGCCAGGCCCGGATGTCCCTGACGGGCCTGTTTCTCCGGGCGACCAAGTGCGCAGGTACGAACCGCGCGAGACACGCCCGGCCTATACCGATCCGTCCACGCTGCCGGACATGGAGTTGCCTGCCGACCTGCCCGATCGGCTGGAGTTCACGATGCAGGACGCGGGGGAGTTCGGCAACGTTCTGCTCGTGCACGGCGCCATCGAAAGCGGAGATGCAGATCGTTTTGCGGCCTACCTGGCGAGCCTGGGTGACCTGACCGTCCCGGTCGCGCTGAACAGCCCCGGCGGCGTCGTGGACGAGGCCCTGAAGATCGGCCGGATGCTCCGGGACCGGGATGCGGACACGGCGATCTTTCCGGGCATGGTCTGCGTTTCGGCCTGTCCCTACATGCTGGCCGGTGGTGGCGAACGTCGGGTTTCGCGGCGCGGCGCGGTCGGCATGCACCAGCATTACTACGAGACGCCCGCCTACCTGCCGGCCTTCTGGGCCGTGGAGGACATCCAGCACGGGCAGGGTCGGGTCATGGAGTTCCTGATCGAGATGGGCGTGGAGCCCAGCGTCATGCTGCATTCCCTGAACACGCCTCCGGACGAGATCTATGTTCTTGTCGAGGAAGAGCTCGTGGCAAGCCGACTGGCAACGGAAATTGGGGAATAGTTTCGGTTCGCAAGTCGCATGCAGGACCTATCGACCTTGACCCCGAGGGACGGAAGGCGGCGACGGTGGCTGCGGGGTTGAATCCCGTTGGTTGCGATGCGATGACGGTCGCGGAAAGGGTTCGACGTGGGGTGCGCGAAAAGGTTAATGTACGCGAAGGTTTGGGTGCGTCCCGATTGTCTGTGGGCGTCAAGTCTTGCGTAAGCGGTAAGGAGATGATCTATAGTTAGGCAAAGTCCGCGAAGCTACGAGATTGCTGACTTGACAATGCGTGTATTCGAATCCGCCTGCATATCGGCACGCTAGCGCCGAAGCCGAGTGATGATTATCTTGGCCCGCCAGTATTCGCTGGGGAGTGTCTAAGTGGGATGAATAGAACCGGGGATAACGCAAATTCGCGAAATGCACCGAACTCTGCTGGGAAGATCAAGCAACGGACTTCCGCCGCCTTTATCTATTTGGTCTCCGGGTGCAAGAGCCGGCTTGTAAAGCGGGCAATAATCTCTTACTTGCGATAATTCGAACCATCAGGCAAGTGCGCAAGTTTCATAGGCAAAATCTCTTAATCCTGTTTTACAATAGGTTTGGGTTTTGCACGAAACAAGTCTGTTTCAATTTTGTATTTTTTGTCAAAATGTCCGTTGTGAGTTTCACAGAAGTGATTATGATATCCGGCGCTCCATGCATACTTTGAGAATTTTCGTGGTTCATTCTTGTATTTTGAAAGGCAATTTTCTATAGATTTCTTATGCTTGAGTAGATTCTCACGCTCCGGTACATCGCCGTCTCCAGGATATACGACTTGGTCGAGGTAGCTTATAAACCATTGACCATCGGAATCTTCTAGTAGGGCGCGATTCTGGGGCGCAAATTTTGGGGGAAAATAGTATTCTAGGTGCGACTGAACTACTTTTGATGCAGAGTCAGACAATACAATACGTGGCTCTCTAGCAAGTTTGGTTTCAGCTTGATAGGCTTCAATTAAGGCGTCGCCAGACACTACGATATCGTCGATGTACGCATCTCCAATAGAAATTGCACCCCTGACAAAGAATCCAGAGATAATCATTTGGAATTGAAAATAGGCTAACCGCATGAAGGCACTCCCAAACTCCATTTCTGCATCGTCAAATATAGGCCAGCCAATAACGATGCTGTCCGTGAAGGCCAGTAAGGCAAATCTCCTTTTGGGAGAGATTAGTTTCTGCAGCTGATCATATGTTTCGCCAAAGTCGTCTTCCAGCCATTTCCGGCCCTCAGATAAGGCCTGGTGAACGTTTTCTAGAAACTGCTGGAGTTTCCCGGAAGATTTTGCTTCCAATGTCAATTCTGTGTAACCCAATACGTCGATGAACGCAAATACGGACGTCAGATGAGTGGGTTTTTGGTTTTTTTGGATGTAGGGGTTGCTGGGCATATTTGTAGCTACGTTGGAAGGCGAATCATCTCACATGTTGCTCGCTACGGAGATTCGATTTTTGTCAAGTTGTGTTGAATCGCTGGACATACTCATTCGCGGCCGTGGAAAACACGTTGAATCGGCAAGGTTGGGGTAGGCAGGGAGCCGGCTGCGCCCGCTGCGGCGATGAAGTTGTTCTCCTTCCATGGAGATGGATGGGTATTGGTGCCGGCATGTAAAGAAGTCAAGGCCTTTGGCGTCCATTGCTGTGTTTTCGAATACCTCGTTCAGGATTATTATGTCGACATTTCTTTCGACGAGATCAAGCATCAGTGCCTCGCAGGATCACTCTTGATATTCTAAGCGGTCAAGCAAGATCGGAGCCTGCTGGCAGAATTTCGAGTGCCTGCGCCGTGTGAGAGGTCCAATTCTGGACAGACCGGAATGTTTTCGTGGTGACAGATCGCCCCTCTCCTTCTGTGCCGCGTTGTGTCGAAGTCAAGCGAGTGCAGAAATTCGATGTCGTGCTTGAACGGCTCGATCAGTGATTGGCAGCGATTCTGCGTTTTGGTGACGAGCAGAGTATTGGACCAAGAAGGAACACTCTTGGTGTGTTCCCTGTTCGGGTTCAGCGGAATGCGATGTTTCATTGATGCATGTTTTGGAGCGGTGTTGCGGTAACTTTCCGGGCTGCGAAGTCCGCGACGTCTCGTCGCGCTGCACCCGATGTACTGTTGCAGTCCTTGGTTGGCCGCGTGCACTCGCCCCGGAATGTATGTCTTGCTCGACGTCCCCGCGGCGGTCGTTGATGGGAACTGGTGTATTCGGATGCGCTTGCGGCGGCGGAATTGGGCGTAATCTTGAGTAGACGCTCTTCAGTGTCGGTTCCGACCTAGCGTTGGCCGCGGCCGATCTTCCAGCTGACATTGATATTGCAATGTCGTCGATCTTGGGGGCGTCGACGAGGACTTTCATTACTGCAATGTCATCTTGGTCCGAGGTCAAGTGACAAGAGCTCGGTAGGACGCACTCTCTTGACATGGGTTGTTGGCTTTGCATCGTCGCCTACATAGAATGGGGGCAGATCGATGAAACGGCTTCTCTGACCGCTCAAGGTGAGCACGGCACTCGCTGGATTTGGGGTTGGCCCAACTTCTCTCGAGAGTGATTTAAGGAGGGATGTGCAGTTGCTTGGCGGGGATGCGGGTCTGACCCCTGAGGAAACGGCTCTGGTGTTGCTGGCGTTAGCCTTTGGTGTCCGGATTGGTATGGACGGGCTCGCCAGTGACGACGAATTGGACCTGATTTTGGCAACCTAGGGTGGTGATCGAACGGTCGATTTCGTAAGACCAGAATTGGTCGACGCACTTGAGGTCATGGGATACGCGATAGATGATGTGCCATATTGGGAAGACGAAGCATTCATGCTTCATAGGGGAGTCTTAAGGAGCGAGCCAGAATATGCTTACGCAAAAACTACCATAGCCCAAGTCTTTGCCCGCAAGCGGTGGAGCATGATCAACAATGCGGTGAAAAGGGAAGAGGCCGAGTGACTGGTGGTTCTTTAGTCGTCCGGTTTGAAGAAGCTGGAGTAGACAAGGACGAGTTCAACATGCGACAGCTTGTCGAGTAACTTATCGGATTCAATCACCCTTTGACGCTAATTCTAGTTGTAGTAGGCATTGCCAATATCGTACGTTGACAAACTTGGCAGTTCGAAAAATGAAAGTAAACATATCATTCGACGAACTAATGCAAATCCTATCTGTCTTGGGTGTGTGGGTAGGTGGACTCGGCAGCCTCTCGGCCGCAGTCGTCGCGTTGTGGCTTTCTCGTCATAGTGAGAAGGTCAAGCTGAAATCTCATGTTGGCATTAGAGTTTTGGTCGGCGGCGGTGGTCCGAAGGAAGAACTCTTAGATATTAGCGCCACAAATGTTGGAAATAGACCAGTAACGATATCCGGAGTTGGGTGGCGTGCCAAGATAGGAAGGTCGCCGAGATATGCGGTGCAGATTTTCGGCAATCCGTTATCGGATACGTGTCCGAAAACGTTGCATTACGGAGATACAGGTTCCTTCAAGGTATTCTTCTCTGATTCGGATTGGCTCAAAGACTTCGCGGTTGGCTTCCTTAAGGATGCTTCTGAAAAGGAAGTGAAGACACTTCGGGCTCAAATATACACATCTGTAGGACAAACAAGAGATGTTGTCCCAGAGCAGCGTGTTTTCGAACGTCTAATGAAGGCACGTGAAGAAGCAGCGTCCGATTAGGGAGAATGGATTAAGGAGAGTGGGGCGACTCCCGCATTTTCCGGCCTCGTACATGACTCTCGTTTGGTCAATTTGAAGCAGTGTGATCACCTTCGTGGGTAAAGACCAAGCGACGGAAGAGTGGCTGTGAATGTGAATGAAGTTTGTCCCGACCGACGCCATTGTCTGGGCGAAGCAGTCTTCGCAGAGCGTGATTAGTCCATTGAACAGGCTCTTGCAACTTGCATACGAAAACTGCGAACAAAAGTTTCCAAAGCTCGTGGTCGGTCGTCAAACCAATCCTGGAGAACTTCGTACCCGCCATGGGCATACTTGTTGAATTCCCTGACGCCTTCGTCACTGAGAAAATTCTGTGCTGACGGGTGGACCAAGCGGCGTATCTCGGTGCGGACCGCACTCTTTTCATCCAATGAAACACCAAGATATTCCAGTTCCGTGCGAAGAAACAAGCCCACCAGGTGTCGTCCTCGGTGTCGATACGGGCCAGGGAAATTTTCGACGAGTTCAGCTGTTGCAGAAGTGGGAGTGTCCTTCTTTCTCCTGGCTGTTATGCCCGCGATGAAGCAAAAATAGAACGCGTCAAAGTCCGGTGCAGACGGCGTTCCTGGCGGGGCTGTGAGACCTGACCGAATGTCCCTGAACCATTCGCGTGCGTCCCTTCTGATCCGAAATTCCATTTATTCGTCTTCCTCTGTGTCCAGTTGGAAGTCGTTGAAGAAAGCCTCGTCTTCGACTAGCAAGCCGTCTGCCGTCTCTACGTGATTGGATGTCGTTCGAGCTCTTTGGGCGTGGCGGGCGATTTTCTTTCGAAAGAGCGTAATGTACTTGATCTGTCCATTGGCGGCTGCGCGGAGGGCGGGAAGGAACTTCTCTCTCTCGGATGAGATAACGAAAGCGATGAATTGGTTTGTGAGACTTGGTGCTAAGTCGCCGATTTTGGATCGGATTTCATAGTCGATCGGGTTGGCTGGGCTGTCTACAACAAATGGCAGTTCGTGTTCACCCGAGCGATTGAAGAGAGTAGCTAGAAAGGCATAACCGACAGAGAGGTTTTCTCCCGCGCTTCCAGTCGTTTGGCGGTGGAGGTGTACGGAGCGGTCAATTTCCTCAATACGTATGGAATTGTCAGGCATTAATTCAGATATGCGATCATTAGCGCTATCTCTAATTTCGTTCGCAATTTCGGTACGAGCGGCAACGTATGATCGATGAAGTAGTTTCTTGAGTAGATCCCGCTTTTTTCTCAATTCCAAGGTGTCTGATATTTCGGCTACTTGATCTTCAAGAATGGAGACTACTTGCTCGGCGGTTACGACTGAATGAACTCGATTCGGGTCAAGGTGGCCAATACGATCCAGATTTACCGTTTCGTCAGGAGTATCAAAGGCAGCGATCTGGCCTTGCAAGTCTTTACGTTCAGATTTTAGGTGATCAATTCTTTCCTTTGCACGCATCAGGTCTGGATCTGATCTTTCGGCCTCTTGCCGAATGTGGTCAAGTTCATTTCGGGCAGTAAGTTCATGCGTGACGAATCTGCTGAGTTCGTTGATATGTTGCGTGAGCAGTTCTGCTGCACGAGTGCGTGAAGATCCAACTGCTTCGTCTATGGACGTTTTCATGGCATTGAGCAGAGAGACGTCGTCGGAACCAAGATAGTGACTTGCCCTGATTCTTATTGCGGATTTGATATCGTCGTTGATCGGACGACCGCAGACACATTGGTCCTCTTCGGAGAGCTCCTCGAAGAATTCTCGAGCGGCGGTTTCTGGCAGCTTTACACGGTCCAGTCCCATCTTGAGTCCGTAGATGGATTCTGCAAACGTCGGAGAGAGTGCGTGAGGGTCGCGAATTGCGTCGAGAACACCTTGGGTGGCGTCATTCACTCGTTTCGCCGCTTCGTCTACGGCGTCTTCGGCTGATCTGATTTCTCGGCCTCTGTTTTCTAACTTTTTAATTTCTGTATTGTAGCGCTCTTCCTGACTCGAGAGATCTTGAAGAACCTTGTTAAATTTCGATTCACAGACGCTCCTTTTTCGTTGCAAGTCTGTTAGACGGGAACGCCAATCTTGGAGCTTGTTTGTACGGCGTGTATGACCAGTCCAGTCTTTGGCTGTAACGTCGCGGGTTTGTTGATCCCAGTAGTCCGATATCCTTGATTGGAATTGCGGAAGCAGATGTACCTGAAACAGGCTTTCAACCGCCTGTTGCGCATCTGTGTGCTCCTGACGCAGCAAATTGTCCGCGAGCTCTCCGTCAAAAACAAAGAACTTCACGAACTCTCTATTCATGAAGCGTCGAAATTCCATGGGTGGGTCAAAGCCATTCACTTGGCCGTGCCCACGTGTCGTCTTGTAGTATACGCGGCCACTATCGAAATCGAACTCGAGAACTATGGTCACTCGTTGTTCATTAAGAAGAAGGCGTAACTCGAAGAGACCGTCCGGATCCGGGTTGTCCTGTTTCTGGAACGTGCGAACATGTGAGGGTGACCAAGCATTCTTGTCGGCGGAACCGGACAGGGCGGCGCGCAGGAGCGAAAGTGTGGTGGTCTTTCCGGTCCCGTTCGGCATCTGGACCAGAACTATCGGCAGGGGTGTTTCTTCTGAGTCAGAGCAAATGACTTCGTGATCCGGGCAGCGCAGACCGTGTGCACTCCAACCTAGGATATGCATGATCGAAGACATCAGCCGGCTTCTTCGGGAGGGTCGGTCGAAGAATAAGACTCTTCGACATTGTCATCTATGTCATCAACATGACCGCCAGGCAGTTGAACCTCTCCGTAGAGGAGTTCCAGATGCCTGTTTGCCGACTGACGATCATTGATGTCTTCGTTGCCGGACGCGACGGCTTTGAACCACGCAATGAGTCTTCTAGCGAGGGCATCACTCTGGCCC
Organism: Silicimonas sp.; assembly: GCA_022820365.1. Taxonomy (GTDB): domain Bacteria; phylum Pseudomonadota; class Alphaproteobacteria; order Rhodobacterales; family Rhodobacteraceae; genus JAJEFO01. The sequence continues at coordinate 24,917 of JAJEFO010000121.1, read as the reverse complement.
TCATCCCGAACGGACTGCTGTATGGCGTCTGTGATCTTCGGATCCAAAGCAATTACCTCTTTAGTCCTGCGGTCTCACCTGGGAGAGAGCAGATAGCCAATCACGGCGTTGCTCATCGGCGTTGGGAACTGCGTCGTCGTCGGATTCTCGTATGAAGTCAACCACATTGGCGACCTTGCCAGGTTCGTCAGGATTGGTGCGCAAGCATCTGCCGATGCGCTGCACCGTTTCCAGCTGTCCTCTTTCCGAAGAGAACAGGATCACGTTGCCCAGTGACTGGATGTCGATGCCCTCCGACAAGCGGTGGCAGGTAATGAGACACTCCAGATCTCCGCGGGCAAATCGCTGGAGGGTAGACTGGTCTTCGCCGGAAAAATAGGTGTGGAAGTCCGGCCTGTGTCTGTGAACGATTTCCAGGACGCTTCGACCATAATCCATGGTTTCCGTAAATATAATGCACCGCTCCAGCATTCTCTGATGTTCTTCGAGGAATTGGACGAATACCGGCAGTTTGGCCTCCGACGTTTTGTAGACGCGAGCAAGCTCAATCCAGAGTTCGGCTTCGGCCATGGGTTCACCGGCAACTTCCCGGGCTTTCTTTTTTCGGTAGATCGCCGCGATTCGGGATCTGTCCTCTTCCGTAGGGGTGTAGGAGAGTGGGTGATAATTGAAGGGAGCGAGAATCTGTCGTTCGATCGCCTCGTGGAGACCAAATGTGTAGAGCACGGGACCCACATCTTCTTCGATGAACGTATTGCCGTCTTGGTCGTAGGGGCGTTCTGGCGTTGCACTCAGTCCAAGCCGATAGCGGACATCGTCCGAGAGCCCGGTAAGGCGATCCCTGTTGCCAGGACTGCCGAGACCATGGACTTCGTCATAGATGAGCAGTGTCCTTTGCCCTTGGGCGGCGCCCAACTGTTTCAGAGCCATGGCTGCTGACGAACGGGAAAGGAGAAGGAAAGTTCGCTTCGGGTCAAGCGCGAATTCCTGAATCTCTTTCCTGTCCCTGTAATGTCGGAAAACGCGAACGTCGTCGCCAACTTCCTTACGTATGTCAAGCAGCTCTTTGTACCATTGGTCCAGTAGATCATTGCCATCGGTGCAAATTACGACGGTATCGATTTGGTCGGTTTCGAAGAGGGAACGCAATATGTTCAGTGCTGTACGTGTCTTGCCGGTACCGGTAGCCATATTGAGAACTCCGCGTTCGGCAGAAAGGAATGCCTTCGCGGCATCTTCCTGATGACGCCATTTTTTGGAGCGCCTTCGTCTACGTTTTCGTCCAGCTTCCCATTCACCACAAACGCGGAGGAGCTTCTTTTTTGCAGCCTCGGGAAAGGTGTGAACTTCCACGCCCTCATCGTCATCGTCCCAAAGAACTTCGAAATGGTCCCTCTTGCGTTGCGCCCGTTCGGGACTCTCCCAAGAAGTGTAGACGTCAACGCACTCGCGGTTGTTTTCGAAGGCGTTTCGGCTTTCGTTCGCCGATCCCGTAAAGGCGACGAAGTCTCCGTTTTCAACAAATATCCCGATCTTTTCGTGGTAGATCCCAGTGCCCGATTTTGGAACCGCGATTTGGATTTCAAGGCGGCCGATTTCCAGCAAACGGGCGAGACGTGTCGTGCCGTTTCCGACGCCATCAGCAAATTCGTTCTCGATTATCTGAACAAGGCGATGCGCACAAATGTCCGGTTTGGGGGTGCCATTCTCAATTTCCCTCAGATCGCTTGAAGAAAGCTCGACGGAGCAAACAAGGCGGATTTTGCCGCCGTTCCCAATGAACTCACCAAGCGGCGCGCCAAAGGACTCCAGAGCAGAGCTCGAAAAATACCCGACAGCACGGCAATATTCCCTCGCCACGCGCAATGACGGGCGAACAAAATCTTCTACGATGTTGTCGTATCCAGACCGGTAATCAGTCTGGTACTGAATGTCCCTAAGGCTCATCGGCTATAGACCTGTCGGTGCGACAAAAGGAGGTCAATAGGGCAAGTGCTAGACGGGCTGCAGGGAAGTGTGTAGCTGGATCGGAGACCTTTGGCAGCTTGTTGTGGCTGATGCGGCGATTCCGGCATTGGAAGGGCGATCTCCAGCAATGATTGATGCCTTCAATTGGGCAAATCTTGGATCCGGGTCGGCAATTGTCAAGCGAGAGATTCGATGCGATCAGCGATCGCCATCCAGTCGACATCGGGGGTCAAGTGACACCAGGAAAGGCGCACAGCACCTGCAACGGCGTCCTCGGGGAGGTTCATGGCTTCAAGGACGTGGCTTGGGCTGTAGCTTTGGGACGTGCACGCGGAGCCATTCGAAATGGCGGCCAGGTCCTTGACGGCCACCATGATTGCTTCCGAGTCGATGCCGGGAATGGAGAAATTGAGGACATGCGGCAATGCAAGACCCGGATCAGAATGGTATCGTGGATGCAGGCGTGCTAAGGCATCCTTAGCCTCGCGTCCAATTTGGCTGCACCGTTCACGCCTATGCTTATTGTCCGCCAATGCACGTTCGGCCGCGACACCGAACCCGATCAGGAGTGGTACTGGAAGCGTTCCTGGACGAAGTCCGCGTTCCTGGCCTCCCCCGTAGGTTAGCGGCGCCAATGGCGGGCTCTTGAATCCGCGTCGCCGTGCGATAAGTGCGCCAACACCGAGAGGGCCATATGCTTTGTGCCCGCTCACGCTGATGAGATCAATTCGAATGTTGCGAAGAGGACTGAGATCCTTTCCGTAGCCCTGTGCTGCGTCGACATGAAAGTATGCTTCGTGGCCTTCAAGTGCTGCGGCAATTTCCGAGATCGGCTGGATAGCGCCTGTTTCGTTGTTTGCGTGCATCACCGAGACGAGCAAAGTGTCGGGGCGCAGTTTGCCCAAGATGGCATCGGTGGTTACGGTGCCAGTGCTTTCAGGAGAAATCAGGGATATTTCGAAGCCACGGTTCTCCATCTCCTGAAGCGGTTCCAGCACGGCCTTGTGCTCGATGGCGGTCGAGACGATGTGTCGACGTTCTGTGCTATGGCCGTGGGCGGCCAGTCCCAGCAGGGCAATGTTGTTGCTCTCGGTTGCCCCGCTCGTGAAGTGAACCTCGTCGGGTGCGGCTGCTACGACAGCAGCCACCTGCTCGCGTGCAGTCTGGACCATTCGCTTGGCAAGAACTCCATACTCGTGAGTCCGACTGCCGGCATTGCCGATTCCGTCGGTAAGCCAATCGATCATGGCGGCTCGTGCCGCAGGGTCGAGCGGCGCGGTTGCGTTGCAATCAAGGTATGCGGGGCCCGGCCGTTGTTTGGATATAGATGCAAACGTATGTTTCATGATTGACAAACAACAGCCGACATGTTTTCATTGGTCACTATCACACAAGAGCAGGAATTCAAGGAAAGAGAAATGACAACGGGGTTCGAGTATGTCTTTCCCGCCATCCGGGGCATTCAGGCTCATCGCGAATACTATGTTTCGATGTGCCCGATGCGTCTTCTTCCAAAGCTGTTTCAATTCGACGAAGAGGAACTGGCGCCGCAACTGAGGGCGCAACGGCACCTCAACAAGGCCCGTCTTCCAGAACTGTCTCGCTATATTACTGAGAACGCGGAAAACTATGTGTTTTCGGCCATTACCGTGTCGATTGACGCCGATGTGGCATTTGAAGAGATTTCCGGGCACATTGAGATCAATCGGGTTGGGCTTCTTCGCATACCGATGTCGGCCCGTTTCATCATCAACGACGGTCAGCATCGTCGAGCCGCCATCGACTTGGCGCTTCGGGAAAGGCCCGAGCTTGGAGACGAAACAATCGCGGTCGTGTTCTTCATGGACAAGGGGCTTGAGCGATGCCAGCAGATGTTTGCCGATCTTAACCGTTATGCTATTCGGCCATCAAAGTCGTTGAGTATCCTGTATGACTATCGCGATGAGACTGCTCAACTGGCGAAGGCGCTCATTGCGGGTTCGGAGATATTCCGTGACGTGGTCGAACTGGAGAAGACAAGTCTCGCGCCACGGTCGCGTCGTCTGTTTACGTTGAGTGCAATTTACCATGCAACGAGCGAACTGCTTGCGGATCTGACTATTGCAGAACCAGAAGAAGCTGCACATCTTGCTTTGGAATTCTGGGAATCTGTTGCCAAGCATATGAAGGAGTGGGAACGGGTTCGAAACGGTGAACTGACTGCTGGCGAGGTGCGTGCCGACTTCATCCACACGCACAGCGTCGTGCTGCAGGGTCTGGCACGGGCTGGTCGTGCCCTAATCCAAAGTCACCCGAAACGGTGGCCAAGAAAGTTGGACAGATTGAAAGAACTGAATTGGCGTCGGTCGAACAGCAACCTTTGGGAAGGGCGAGCGCTGGTCGGAGGTCAATTGGCTAAGGCGCATCAGAATGTTGTACTTACGGCAAATGCGATCAAGACGCATCTTGGGCTTGCCTTGACCGAGGAAGAACAGCGAGTGGAAGACGCTTTCAGGCGGGGGACAAATGGTGGAAAGCAAGCGAGTGGCTGATTCCGCATTTTCGGGCAGCGGCTTCAAAAGGTCTGTCGAGTTGCTGATGGCCGAAGTGGAGCAACTGTACACGTCCGACGGCATACCATGGGTGATCGGCTATAGCGGCGGGAAAGACTCAACTGCGGTTCTTCAGCTTGTCTGGATGACGCTCGAGAAGCTGCCGCCGAGCAAGCTGACGAAACCGGTTTACGTGATTAGTACGGACACGTTGGTCGAGAACCCGATAGTGTCTCTATGGGTGTCGAAGTCGCTGGATAAGATGGAAGAAATGGCTGTCCAGCGTGAACTACCTGTGACGGCACACAAGCTGACACCTGCTACTGAAGACTCATTCTGGGTAAACTTGATCGGACGGGGCTATCCGGCCCCACGGCCGAAATTTCGCTGGTGCACAGAGCGACTCAAGATCAACCCGTCAACAAGGTTCATTAGTTCGATCGTCCAGGAGCACGGCGAGGCCATTCTCGTACTCGGAACGCGAAAGGCGGAGAGCGCGGCGCGGGCGAAGGTGATGGAGCGTTTCGAGAAGGGACGAATTCGTGACCGTTTGAGTCCGAATGGCAGCTTGCCCAATTCATTTGTCTATACTCCGCTAGAAGACTGGACGAACGACGATGTCTGGATGTTCCTGATGCAGGTCTCCAATCCATGGGGCTACAACAACAAGGATCTGCTGACGATGTACCAGGGCGCGACGTCCGGAGGCGAATGTCCGCTCGTCGTTGACACCAGCACGCCGAGCTGCGGGGACAGCCGCTTTGGGTGCTGGGTTTGCACGCTTGTCGAAAAGGACAAGTCGATGCAGGCCATGATACAGAATGACGAGGAGAAGGAATGGATGCTTCCGCTTCTGGAACTTCGCAATGAACTGGATCCACCCAGGACACCAGAGACCGACAGGCCGTTGCGTGACTTCCGGCGAATGAGCGGAGCCGTTCAACTCTTCAACGACCGGCCAATTCCAGGGCCGTACAAGCAGGGTGTGCGGGAGGATTGGTTGCGCAAGGTGCTCGCGGCAGAACAGCACATCCGGGAACACGGGCCTGAGGAGGTGCGCGATCTACAATTGATCACGCTTGAGGAGCTTGAGGCAATTCGGCGCATTTGGGTCGTCGAGAAGCATGAAATCGAGGACAGCCTTCCCGATGTCTATGAAAGCGTTACCGGCGTCGCGTACCCGGGAGCACGGCTGGACGACAATCTTGCGATTGGAGGGGCAGAGATGGGGCTGCTGCGTGAAGTATGCGGCGAGGACGATCTGCAGTTTCAGCTCACGCGCGAACTGCTATCCATCGAGAAGCGCCACAAGTCCATGTTGCGGCGCGCCGGCTTGTTCAATGCGATCGAGCAGGCGTTCCATCGGAGCTCGTATGACGGAGAGGAGGATGCAATCGCACGGGCGCGGGAACGGCGCGACTCGGTTGATATGGCGCGAAAGCGAATAATGGATGACTCCGCGTTGACGGCCCAGGAAGAATCGCGAGGTCTATTCGCACTTGATGAGGGAAGTCGATGATCCTGGATCAGATCGTGCTGACGAACTTCGGGCTCTATTCCGGGTCGCATGCAGTCACGCTGACGCCTCCGTCGCCGAAGAGGCCAATCGTGTTGATCGGTGGTCTGAACGGCGGCGGAAAGACAACCTTTCTGGACGGACTTCAGCTTTGCCTGTTTGGTCCGCACGCCAAGCTCTCCAATCGAGGCACGCTCAGCTATCAGGAATACCTGTCTCGTTCGATTCACCGTGGAACATCAACTCGAGAGGCCTCAGTCAAAGTCTGTTTCCGCTACACAGTCGAGGGGCATGAGGAGCGGTACATGTTGCATCGGTCTTGGCGTCGTAACGGCAAGGGGTGTGTCGAATCCGTGGAAGTCCTGAAGAATGGCGTGCCAGAACCTGCTTTGGCGGACAACTGGGCAAGTCAGGTCGAAGAGTTTTTTCCGGCCAATATTGCGCATTTGTTCCTGTTCGACGGTGAGCAGGCGGAGGCGTACGCGTCGCAGGACGATTCGTCAGCACTGATCCGGGCCGCAATTCAAAACCTTCTCGGACTGGACTTGGTGGATCGCTTGCAAAAGGATCTCGTGGTCTACGAACGTCGGAAAAGGTCTGAAAACAAGGCGAATCCCGGAAATTTGAAAATCGCGGAGATTCAGGATTCTGTACGCGCTTCGCGGGCGCGCATCGATGGGGTGATGCAGGAGCGAGCGGCATTGCGGACTCATCGCATCGACCGTTGCCAACGTGCTCTGCGCGAGAACGAGGATGCCTATCGCAAGATGGGAGGGGAACTCTATGACCGGAAGGAGGAGATCGAACGAAAGTGGCTGGATGCAAAGGAAGCGGTTCGCGAGGGTGAGCGGGCGTTGCGCGATCTCGCCATAGGTTCGCTCCCGCTGATGCTTGTTCGGGCGTTGCTGGATTCTGCCAGCTGTCGAGATGCACGAGAGGAGGCCAGTTTAAGGGATCGTTATCTGGCGGAAGGTCTCAAAGATAGGGATGCTGCCACCTTGAGGCACTTGCGTCGAGAGGCGATCGACCAGCGTACTATCAAAGTGCTGAAGACATTCCTGTCCGATGATCGTGCCGAACGACTGGCGAAGGGCACGAAGCAGATCATGCTCGACCTGCAATCGGAAGTGCGTAGCGACCTGCATGGCCTGCTAGGCGACGGTCTCAAGGACGTGAGTGCGCAATGTGAATGCCTGCTCGAATGTCAGGAGAAAGCGAGAACGGCGTTGGACCAAGCGCAGATCGAGATGGAGAATGTACCGGAGACTGATGCGATCGCACAACTTGCATCGGAGCGAGAGGGGTTGAAGCAGGAATTGGCGGAACTCCAGTCGACAGAATTGGCGATGGGCGAAGACATCGAGCGGCAGAAGCGCGAGTTGGAGCGCCACGAACAAAGGCTCTTCCGATTGATTCAGGAAGAGGCTCATGCAGAAAATGCGCGCCGAGACCGGGAGCGAGTATTGCAGTACTCTGCAAGAGTGCGCATGACGCTGGATGCGTTTCGGCGCAGAGTGATCGAACGTCACGTTCGGCGAATTGAGCATTTGGTCCTGGAAAGCTATCAGCAGCTGTTGCGCAAGTCGGCGCTGGTTACACGGTTGTCCATTGATCCAGAAGAGTTGTCCCTGACGCTCTACGGGCGTGACGGAAATGTCCTTAGTTCGGAACGGCTATCAGCAGGTGAACGCCAGCTGCTTGCGATCGCACTTCTGTGGGGTCTAGCAAGAGCGTCCGGTCGTCCGCTGCCTACGGCAATCGACACGCCGCTGGGTCGACTGGACTCGGGACACCGAATGCACCTTGTAGAACGATATCTGCCGTTTGCCAGCCACCAAGTAGTACTGTTGTCGACGGACGAGGAAATTGCGGGCGAATACTTGGACAAACTCAACCCATGGATTGGTAGGGCGTATCAGCTTTCGTACGATGATGAAGCTGGAGAAACACAAGTCTTGCCAGGATACTTGGCGAACAAGGTGCCTGGATAGTGGCCATAGAACACATACGGCTGTCGCAGCAAGGCAAGGATCAGCTGACGAAGCTCAAGCGGGTAACGGGCATCGACCACTGGAACGAGCTTTGCCGGTGGGCATTTTGCGTGTCTCTTGCCGAACGTAGCGTGCCACCGGCGCGGAGAATAGCGGCGGACAGCAACGTCGAGATGAGCTGGAGAGTATTTGGTGGCCGTTACGCGGACGTTTATCTGACATTGCTCAAGGAACGATGTACGCAGGATGGACTCGGCACTGCTCCAAGCGTTCTGGCACAGCAGTTTCGGCTGCACCTGCACCGCGGGATTTCCTACCTCGCAGGAAACAAAGAATTACGCAAGATAGACGATCTGATACGGCTAGCATCGACGGCTGAGTAATGGGCAATGTCCGAGCCGAACCACCGGAAATTCCCTCAAATCCGCATGTGGAACTGTATGGCCTGAAGAAACCGGCTTTGGTTGATGAGAATCAGTATCCGACCGGTGTAAGTGCGATATTACCATAGAAACTCATCTATGGAAAACTCGGTACCAATGCTCTTCTGTAGGCGATCAGAAAGTAAACGTCCAGCCCGCGAACTGAGAAATCCATATCTCATCAAAACGATGTCTCGGACAATGGTCATTCGGCCGATAGACATCTTTCTTGTCTCAGGAATCCAAATCAAACCAGCATAAGGCGGCTGCGTAAGATCTGTCGGAATGTCGGAAAACATATCAAATGCATCGGACAAGCAAGACGTTGCTTTACTGAGTATTTCCTCCGGGTCATCTTGAGGATCCTCGAATACTTCGGTCCAGTGGAATTCAAGATACGAGGATATCAATTCCGATAGCAATTTCTGTCCAACCGGGCGAAAGAGGATGTGCCCGCCAGAGTCATGTCGATGCTCTGCAATAATGGAGCTGGGACTCCTCGACTTAAGGGCTTCGGATACCTCAGGGAAGCAATCGAACATCAGCTCAAAGTAAGTTTCGGAGATGCGCAGATAGACAGACAGCCAATCGTCCGAAGGACGGTTATACTTTAGTTCGTGAATCTTGCTCCCTGACAGTGGTTTAAATACCTCTTGCATGGTGTCATAGAGAGTCACAATTGTGGTGAAAATTGACCTGTCTGCATAGGTTATATTAGCATTTTGACGATAGGAAATGACCTTTTCGCGAGACAGCGGCTTGAAATTCTCTACCAGATGCCGAGTGGCTATAGCCATGACATCGTCTTCGTCCAGCGCAATGGTCTCGTGTTTTCTTACGGGAACAGCTCTTTTGTTAAGGACAGTGAACAACCTTCTGGACCTTACTCGGCCGGCGACCGAAGGGTCATGCGACACCAACATTACTGCGATTTCGTCGTCAGGAACGAGACTGTCTGTTGATTGGAGCTGCGAGAGCGCCTCGCGAATTCCCGCCAGGCGATGCTGCCCATCCAGTGGAAACAGCTTTTCCTTACCAGTTAATTCAAGGAAGCCGAATGAGTCCAGTTTTGACAAGTCGAGTAGTTTCTCGTCGAATCTCCTCGGCGCCTTTCTTGTGCTAATGGAAAACTCTAGCCAGTTGGGGGATCCTTCGAAGACCGCAACAACCATGGCGGGAAAAAAGCGCTCTTCTTCGGTCGTTATGTACTGAGCGATATTTTCGGCTCGCCCTTCTGTAATCATGCGTTGGATCATTTTCGACAACTTTTTGTTTTTATAAATCTCATCGCTGAGGTGAACACGGTCCGTCAACTCTGAAAACTTCATAAGGGTTGTGTAGAATGCCCACTTACCAACCCGGCCTTTGAGTGCTGGGAGATATGTTCGTGTAGGTTTTCTTGACATAATTTTATCCCCTCAAGACTCGGACAAGTTTGACCACTTCCGCACTAAAGTCATTTACTACGCATTCTGGAATTACAGAGTCGTTTAATGTCTCTTCGATACATTCTAAATCTACATTGTCCTCCGGGACCTCAGCGTAAATGAAGTCCAGGTCTTTTGGCCAGAGCCTAAAGAGTCTTTCGAACTTAATTCGTTTTGGTCCAAGCTTCATTTCACTCAAATAGTCTCTATAGCGACTTTGAAGGGAGTTTGTCTCCCCAAAATAAACAATTGTGCTGTTTTCGGGCATAATGCTTTTCTTTATTGAGATTGAAAAGGCGTAAATGCCAGGAGTCTTTGGAATCTTTTTTGCGTTTCTGGGAGAGAACTCGACGCGGATCCAGTGCAGTGTCTGTGCGATTGTGGCCGTTCTCCAGGCCGAAGGCCACAAGATCGCGCTGACGGTGTGTTCTCTCCAATAGTCGACGAGACCTTTTGGTTCCGAACGTTTGTTGGCCAAGTCGATGATGTCGTTCACTGGTATTTCTTCCAATGGTGTAGATGGGGAGAAGAGTGAGGGTTGTGCAATGGGCTAGAGGAAGATGTTCGAAGTAGATTTGGTCTCAGTGCTGGTGTTCTGTCACTCATAGGCTGTCTAGTGCAGAACATGCAACTCGATGTTGGAAATGGCAACGGTTGGAACCGGTCGTTGCTGATGAGAGCGGATTTTGAGCAAGGGAGTTTCATGCGATGTAGTTGTCGTGTGTTTATCCGGAAGCTTTACGAAATTGCTACTCAGAAGTACTGCTGGGAAGGTTTGCTGACATTGTTTCCAAGGACTCAGCTGCGGTTGTGTACGACTGAAATGTAGTTTGTGAACGAGTTACAGGCGCGGGGCTCAATCCACGAATCAGCTCGTCGATCTTGTCCGCGATCCGTTGGGCGGCGTCGCGCAGCTGCGCCATGGTCCAGTCGGCGGCGTAGCCTTGGGTGACGTCGTTGGACGGAGCATGGTTGACCAGCCGCTTGGTGAGGCTGGTCGGCAGCATGAGCTCGCGATCGGCGACCGTGATGAAGCAGTTGCGGAGCGCATGGAACCAGAACTTCGCGCCGCCGGTCTCGCCGATGCGCGCGTTCAGATGCTGGATGGATTCGAGGTGGCCGGACGCGCTGGTCTCGGACGGAAACACCCACGCCTGCGCTTTCCCCGGAAATCGGTTCCGCTCCGTGAACCTGCGCTCCAGGATGGCGGCAAGCTGTCGGGTGACCGGGAATTCCAGCGGCTCGCCGCTCTTGGTGTCCTCGATGCGGATGGTCATGGCCGCCATGTCGACCTGCGTCCAGGCGAGGGAAATCACTTCCGTGAGCCGCATTCCGGTGTAGAGTCCGAAGCGGAAGGCGTCGCGGGCGACCGGGTTGCGCACCGCCGTCTCGAAGCCGCGGTTCCAGCATGGCAGGACTTCCGACGGCGGCTGGATGCGGCGGCGGCGCGGGCGGTGCAGCCGCCCACCGGCGGCGCGCCAGAGCTCCACCGGATTGCGCAAGTCCTCGAAATCGAGACATGGCCGGCGGTAAATCGCGCCGAGCAGTTTCATGGCGGTGTTCGCCTGCACCCAGCATGGCCGTTCGGTCAGTTCGTGGAACCTCCGCTCGACGTCGCGCCTGTCGATGTCGTCGAGAGACCGGTCGAGCCAGTCGCCGAGATCCCGGTGAACGGCACGGCGGTAGTTGGCGATCGTGCTGTCCCTGCGCTTGGGGCCGACGGCCAGGTAGTCCTTGAAGGCCTTGCGCAGGGTGGGGATGGATCGTGTGCGGGCACGGTCGGCGAGCGGATCCTCGCCCAGGGCGACGCGGCCGAGGATCTCGCGGGCGCGGCGGCGTGCCTGGTCGGCGGTGATGTGCCCGTGGCGGCCGATGACGATTCGCCGGTGCGGCGCCTTCCGGCCGCGATCTCCGGCACGATAGTTGACGAGATACGAGCGCAGGCCGGACGGCTGAACGCGGACGCCGAATCCGGTGATCCTGTCGTCCCATGCGGTGTAGGCCCTCGCCTTCGGCTGGAGTGCTTCGACGGTGCGCGCGGTGAGGGTCATCCTGATGCGCGCGACGCGCTTTCCCGCTTGTGGTGTTGAGTTCGAGGGCATGTCTCGATCAGCCACTATTTCGCCCAAATTGTCAACACGTTGCGATCGACGGATGCGCCCCGTAGGGGCGCATCCGTCCGCCCTCCTGGAAGGCGTGTTTTGTCTCTGTTGAAAAGGGAATCTTCGACCATGGACAGGAGGGGCCGCACGGGATCCTGAGGCACCCTGGAGTGGTCATCGGAATGACACTTTCAGTTTCAACGGCGTACAGTTCCTTTCCCGGTTCGCGGGGCTGAGAGTCATCGGCGCATCAATTTGCGGCTTCGTGCGAGTCGTGAAGGCAATCTGGTAGAATCGGCGGAATGCAACTCAATCGGCATGGAAAATGCCCGTTTCGCAACCATCGATGCTGTGAGTGTCCTTTCTCCTCCGGCAGGCAGTGACTCCCTCCGGGCGCATCTTCTCGAAATAAGGGACCAGTTCGTCGGGGCCGCGCTGAGCCTTGAATTCCATGAAGGGCACGCCGGTGCCGCAGGAAGTCTGGACCAGATCGATCTTCATGTCGATCAGCTGCCGCGCACCGGCAAGATCGGGGAAAGCGGCGGCTTTCTCGGCCCAGTCGGCATCCTGTGGATGGGTGGCCCGGGCCGTGCCGTAGACGCGAAGGATGAGAGCTTCGCCTTCAAAGGCGCAGAACATCAGCGTCATCCTGTCAGACAGGCGCACGTGGGCCGCCGTCTCGTTGCCCCTGCATTCAGTCAGGACGTCATCGGCTTTTCATGTGAGTGCACGGTGGTATCAATGATCCGTCACTGTCACCTGTGCAGCTTCAATCAACTGTTGCGAAAACAACTCTGCGTCGGCAATCATTTGGGTGGCAGTGACGATTCCGTCGAGCACCGCGATCCCCTGATGGCGCCAACCGAACCGGGCTCGGTATTGTCCGGCGGATTGACGGCAGGCCAGATGACCATGTCAGGAATCGGCCGACCCTGGACGACGGGAACGGGCGGTGCGCGCGTCCAGAGCAGCAGCGACTGCCGGGGATGCAGTTCTCGTTGCGGCAGTCGAAATCCGTGAACGGCTTCCGACCCGCGACCGTTTCGACCATCCGCTTCACCCCGGGCTGCAGGATCGGTCGCGATTGAAGACCCCTTCAGGCCGGGTGCGCTGCCGCCGCTCGGACCTGGACGGCTGGGCGGCGGCACGTCGTGCGACCGCGACGGCGCAGGCGGACCGGCCAAGGGCGGCGTGACGGTGGCCGAGCCTGTTGAGAGCGCCCAGTTGCGCGTCGCGGTGCGGAGCGAGCCAGCCGACGTCGGCATCGCGGCAACGACCCCGTCCTGCACGACCGGCTTCCGTGATGTCCGGGCGACTTGCGGGGGGAAGCGCTGCGCAGGCGGCCGGTTTTTCAGATCGGGGGCCGGCGTTGCGGCGGGTCAGGCGCGCGTGCAGCCGAGCGGCAGGGACCGGAGGCCGCGCAGCACGATGCCGTTGCGATAGTTCGGGCGTCCGCCGAGCAGGTCGATCCGCGCGAAGCGCTCCAGCAGCATCTCGAACGCGATCCTTCCCTCAAGACGGGCAAGCGGCGCGCCGAGGCAGTGGTGGATGCCGCGCCCGAACGAGAGGTGGGGGCAGTCGGCGCGGCCGACGTCGAGGCGGTCGGGCTCCTCGAAGACGTCCGGGTCGCGGTTGGCGGCGCCGACCAGGACGGCGATGTTGTCGCGCGCGCGGAGCTCGAACCCGTTCACCGCGCAGTCGTCGCGAACCCGCCGGAACGTCGTCTGCACCGGGGAATCGTAGCGCAGCAGCTCCTCGACGGCCGCCGGCATGAGGCCCGGGTCGTCCCGGAGCCGGACGAGCTGGTCCGGGTTGGCGAGCAGCGCCAGCATGCCGTTGCCGATCAGGTTGGTGGTGGTCTCGTTGCCGGCGACCAGCAGGAGGCGCAGGATGTTCAGCATCTCGCGCTCGCTCAGCCGTTCGCCTCCGTCCTCGGCGTGCGCCAGCGCGCTCAGGATGTCGTCGCGGGGCGCGTTCCGTCGTTCCGCGATGATCGCCCGAAAGTACGCGTCGAACTCCCGCGACGCCTCGTGGGCGATCGCGCGCTCGCGGCGGCTTACCGTCGGCTCCAGCAGACGGGCGCGCTGCATCGACCAGAGCTTGAAGCGGTCCCGGTCCTCGGCCGGGACGCCCAGCATCTCGGCGACCACGATGATCGGCAGGGGCTGGGCGACGGCCGCGAGGAGGTCGAAGCCGCCGGGATCGTCGATGTCGTCCAGGAGCGCGGCCGTGATCGCCCGGATGCGGTCCTCCAGGGCGCCGACCGCCCGGGAGGTGAAGGCCTTGCTCACCAGGGCCCGGAGCCGCTTGTGGTCGGGCGGGTCGAGAAACAGCAGGGTGAACTCGTCCGCGGCCGGCAGCATGGCCTGCTGGCGGCGGGTCAGCGTGCCGAGGCGCGGATCGTTGGCGAAGTTGCGGTGGTCGCGCAGGATCGCGTCGGCATCGGCGTGGCGCGCGAAGAGCCAGGCGTTCATCAGCCGGCTGCGATGCACCGTGGCGCGGGCGCGGAGCGCTGCATAGACCGGCCAGGGGTTCTGGACCATGGCGTTCGAGAGCGGGTTGTAGGCCACCCCTGTCCGCCGGCGTTCGCCCGCCACGACCGCGCGGGCCAGCACCGAGCGCGCCGCCTCCCCGAGCCGGTCCATCAGTGCGCCCCCGCCGCCGGGCGACGGCGCCGCGCGCGCCGCCGCGGTCACGACGGTCGCCGGTCGCGCGGGCCCGGCGGCGAGACGGGGATCGGGGCGGTGATCTGGTCGTGGAAGATCCGGCGCATGGGTCGGATTGCTGGCAAGCCCGGGTCGCGATCCGCAAGCTTCAGCGCGCGGGGCGTGCCGCCCCGGGCGGCGAATGCTGAAGCGAGGGATTGCGGATTGTCTGATTCGCGGAGGAAACATGTCATGGGCAAGGCGTAATTTTCTCTGCCCGATTTTTCAATACCTCCCAAGTGGCAGGCTGGCGGGGCGTCCGGAACTTGCCTAGGTTTGGGCGTGGCGGTTCGCGCACCGGGCCTGTCCGCGCCTGCCGCCGTCGGCGGCGGCGGGGACGGTGGCAGGTCAGGGCGGTGTCGGCCGGATTCACCCGCTCGGGGAGGACAGTGGACAGGGGTACCGATATTCAGCAGGCCGGGTCGGGGGTTGCGCGGGCAGGCCCGCGCCGCTGGGGGGACGCGGCGTGAACCCGGACAGTGCCTTCGAGCGCAGCCTGGCGGCGCTGTACGAGGCCGCCCTCGACGACGTCCGCTGGCCTGCCGCCACGGCGCTGATCGAGGAGACTGTCGGCGCCAGCGGGAACGCACTGATCGTCGGCGAAGGACTGGACGACGACGTGCGCATCCACTTCGCCCGCTATCTTCGCCGCGGAGAGAGCGTGCATGAGCAGGCGCGCGCGTACTTCAGCGCCTATCACCCGCACGACGAAGGGATGCCGCGTCTGAGGCAGCTGCCCCACGGCCGGCTGGCGCGCGTCCGCGACCTCTATACCGAAGACGAGCTGAAGACGTCGCTGGCGTACAACGAGGGCCTGCGCGACCTGGGCAGCCGGAACGGCCTGTATGTGCGGTTCGAAGGGCCGGACGGCCTTCGCATCGTCTGGTGCGTCGGCGACCCCGTCGGCGACGGCGGCTGGCAGTCCGACCAGATGGAGATGATCGAGCGGTTGCTGCCGCATTTCCACCGATCGGTCCTGATCCGGCAGGCGCTGGCGGAGGCCGATGCGCTGGGCGCCGGCCTGGCGGGGCTTCTGGACAAGGACCGGATCGGCGTGGTGCAGCTCGACCGCGGCGGGCGGGTGCTGGAGGCGAACGCGCCGGCGCTGGAGATCCTGCGCCGCGGAGACGGGCTGGTCGAGGGCGACGGGACCCTGGACGCCGTGCTGCCGGCGGACCGCAGCCGCCTGCGCCGGTTGCTGGCGCACGCGCTGCCGGAGTTCCTGGGCGAGGCCCCGAGCGGCGGCTCGATGACGGTCCAGCGCCGCTCGGGCCGGTCGCGGCTGGGGCTGCACGTCATGCCGGTGGGCGACGCGGCGGCGGATTTCGGGGGGCGGCGGGTGGCGGTTCTGGTGCTGGTGGTCGACCCGGCGCGCCGCCCCCGGATTGACGCGCAGCGAGTGGCGGTGACGCTTGGGTTGACGGCGTCGGAGGGCCGGATGGCGGCGCTGCTGGCCGAGGGTCTGAACCTGCGCGAGATCGCCGCGGCCCAGGGCTGGAGCGAGGACTACGTGCGCTGGCTGACCAAGCAGGTCTACCGAAAGCTCGGCGTATCGGGGCAGGTCGCGCTGGTGCGGCACGTGCTGGCGGTGGATGCCCTTCCGGGGCGCTGACGGTCCGCCGGCAGCCGGGGCCGGCGCCGTCCGCGCCGCCTTCAAGAGCCCCCGGTCCGGTGTTCATTACCTCCCAAGTGGCAGGAATTTACAGGCTCGCGGTCCCGATTACACTTCGTCCGAACAGGAAAGCGACGCGGCCTGGCGGGCCCTCCGGCCCCGGGCCGCGCGTTGCAGCGGAGGAGTGGTTCGATGGGTTTGGTTCCAGTCGGGGTGTTTTTGCTCGCAGTCGTTTCCCGCTCGATTGCAGCCGTTTCCCGCTCGATAATCGAGCCGAGCCGAGCCGAGCCGAGCCGAGCCGAGCCGAGCCGAGCCCATTCCTGCGCCCGCGCTCAGGGCGGCTTCCTCCAGTTCCTCGTGCGTCGCGTGGCTGACGCCATGGGCCGTGCCGCTTCGACAGGCTCCCGGCCGGCTCCCTGCCGTCCGCGGGATCGCCACCGCCGGCTGAGCCCCGGCGCCCGCCGCCCGGCGGCGCCTGCGCTCCCCTCACCGTCTTCCTCTACTTCCGGCGTCCGGTTTCGCTGGCCCGCCCACCGCGCGTTCGCGTGGCGGGCGGTGGTGCGTACGTTCGGCGAGTTCACCGCCACCCTGGCCGCCGTTCTCGTCCTCCTGCTGCTCGGCGCCGGGACCGCGAAGGCGCAGACCACGCAGGTGAGCAACACCGGGCAAACGCTTGCCGACGGCAGCCTTATCGTTGGCTTCTCTGGCGGGTCCAAGTGGGAGAATTCGACATCCTTCACGACCGGCTCGCAATCAGGGGGCTACACGCTCCACTCGGTCGATGTGAGATTCGGATCAGCAAGTAGTGGCTGCAGCCCCAGCGCGAGCATCTACAGCACGACCAGCGGCGGCGCTCCCGACAGCAGCGTCCACGCGCTGACCAGCCCGTCCTCAGTCGCGGCGAACGCGGTCAACACGTTCACGGCGGCCTCGGGCGCGACTCTCGATGCGAGTACGACGTACTCGGTCGTACTCCAGCAGAACGGCAATTCCGGCAGTTGCAGCCTAAAACGAACTGACAGCGGCGCGGAGGACGCGGGCGCCGCGACCGGGTGGAGCATCGCCAACGACAGGCGCTGGCGGGACGCGGCGGCCGACACCCCTACATGGAAATCATCCTCGAACACCCTGTTGATCGCGATCAAGACCGTCGCCGACACGACCGCGCCGACGGTTTCATCGGCGGCGGTAGACGGCACGTCGCTGACGATCACCTTCAACGAGGACCTCGCCGCCGCGGCGAGCCTGGCGAACAGCGCCTTCGGGGTGAAGAAGACGCCGCGGAACGGCAACGAGCAGGACGTGGCCCTGAGCGCGACGGCGCCGGTCATCAACGGCCGGACCGTGACTCTGACGCTGGCGGCCGCGGTGCTGTCCACCGACACCGGCGTGAAAGTGAGCTACATGAAGCCCAGCACGGGGACGAACAACAAGCTCAAGGACGAGGCGAACAACGAGGTGGCGAGCTTCACCGGCAAGGCGGTGACGAACAGCACGACGGCGATGGTGACGGCCGCGCGGGTGGACGGGAAGGCGCTCAACGTCATCTTCGACACGGCGCTGAGCACGAGCGCGAGGCCCGCGAGCAGCGCGTTCGCGGTGATCGCCACGAAAGCCGGGTCGAGCCGCACCATCGCGGGCGCGAGCGCGTTGGTCTCCATCGCGGGCAACAGGGTGACCGCAACGCTCACGTCGGAGGTCACCTTGGGCGAGACGCTGCGGGTGCGCTACGACAAGCCGGCGAGCGGCGCCGTGCTCGAGGATTCCTCCGGCACCGCGCTGCCGAGCGTCGCGGACCGGACGGCGGAGAACGGCACTGGCGACACCACGCGCCCGTCGGTCGTCTCGGCGACGGTGAACGGGGCGACGGCGGTGCTGACCTTCGACGAGGAGCTGGACACGAACCCGGTGCCGGCGAGGTCGTTCCGCTTCAGGGTGGGCACGGCGGGCGCTGGCGCTCAAGCCACGGCGATTGCCGTCTCGGGCCGGACGGTGACGCTGACGCTGGCGAGCGCGGTGACTCAGGGCCAGACGGTGCAGATGCAGTTCGTGCCGCAGACCGAGCGGTTGAGGGACCTGGCGGGCAACGGGTGGAGGCAAAAGGTCTTCGGCGCCGTCAGCATCACCAACGAGACGCCGGCGCCGGACACCACGCGCCCGTCGCTCGTCTCGGCGACGGTGAACGGGGCGACGGCGGTGCTGACCTTCGACGAGGAGCTGGACACGAACGTTGTGCAGTTCACGTTGTTCCGTTTCCGGGTGGGCACGACGGGCGTTGGCGCTTCTGCCACGGCGATTGCCATCTCGGGGCGGACGGTGACGCTGACGCTGGCGAGCGCGGTGACCCACGGCCAGACGGTGCAGATGCAGTACGCGCGGAACACGGTGCAGCCCGAATTGAACCTCCGGGACCTGGCGGGCAACGACTGGGGGACACTTCTTTTCGGCACCGTCAGCGTCACCAACAACACGCCGGCGGTGGACACCACGCGCCCGTCGGTCGTCTCGGCGACGGTGAACGGTTCGACGGCGGTGCTGACGTTCAACGAGGAGCTGGACACGAACCCGGTGCCGGCGAGGTCGTTCCGCTTCAGGGCGCATGCCACGACCCCCTCGGGCGCTGGCGCTTCCGCCACGGCGATTGCCATCTCGGGCCGGACGGTGACGCTGACGCTGGCGAGCGCGGTGACCCAGGGCCAGATAGTGCAGATGCAGTTCGTGCCGCAGACCGAGCGGCTGAGGGACCTGGCGGGCAACGGGTGGAGGCAAAAGGTCTATGGCGCCGTCAGCATCACCAACGACACGCCGGCGCCGGGCACCACGCCGCAGCCCGTCTTGGCGACGGTGAACGGGACGACGCTGACCATCACCATGCCTAACTTCCTGGACACCGGTTCGGTGCCGGCGGCGAGCGCGTTCACGGTGAGGGCGGACGGGGACCCCGTGGCGCTCGTGTCCGGGACCGGGACCACTCCGGTGGCGGTGAGCGGCAAGACGGTGACGCTGACGCTCGTCGCGGCGGTGGCCGCGCACGAGAAGGTCACGGTGGGATACCATCGGCCGGCGACCGGTCGGCTCCGCAACACCGGAGGCACCGAGACGCAGAGCTTCGCCAACGTGGCGGCAGCCAACGTCACCCCGACGCCTGCGACGCGCATCGTGTCGGTGGCCATCGTGTCCAAGCCGTCGCACGACACGAACAGCGACAACACCCCGGACACCTACGGCCTTGTCGGGCACGACCCGGATGAGAATGGCGTGTTCAGGCAAATGAGGGGCGAACACGTCCTGGTGCGGGTGACCTGGTCGGCGGACGTGGTGTGGGACGTTCCGGCCGGGGGAGATCTCTCGGTGCCGCTCGACGTGGGCGGAAGCGAGAAGGCGGCCAGCCTGCGGAAGGGGCGCGCGACCCGGGGCCGGGCGCGCTCGCTCGTCTTCGGGTACAAGGTGCAGGCCGCGGACACGGACACGGACGCGGAAGGGTTCGAGCTGACGCCGACCGCGGCGGGCGATCTCGTGGTGCTGTCCGGCGGGGCGACGCTTCTTGACGCGCAGGGCCGCGCCGTGTCGCGCAGCCATCCGGGGCTCTCCGGAGGCGAAACCCACAAGGTGAACGGCGGTCTCACCCCGGTTGCGGACGCGACGCCGCCCAAGCTCGTCCATGCGACGGTGAACGGCGCGACCGTGACGCTGACCTTCGACGATGACGTCAAGACGTCGGCGGCGACGCCGACCGCGAATGACCGGGCCGAGCTGGCCTTCGCGTTCACCATCCAGGGCGGGCGCCACGAGGGCGCGGTCATCGTCAACCAGGGGCCCCATCGGGTGGCGGTGCGCGACTCGACAGTGACGCTGACGCTGCTCGCGCCGGTCGCCGCCCACCAGCCGGCGACGGTGTACTACCGCCTGCACAAGACAAGCAGCGGAACCGACACCGCCCATCAGCTCAGGGACGCGGCCGGCAACAAGGTGGCCAAGTTCAGCCAGGTGCTGACCAACGTGACGCCGCCGGCCGATCCGCCCGTGATGCTGCGCGGGCAGGTGGAGGGGCGCACGCTCACGATGGTCTTCGACCGGGGGCTGGACGCGGGCTCGCGCCCGGAAGGGCGCAGGTTCCGGGTGTACGACAGTGCCAAGGTCTTCGGCAATTTCGTCCGGGGCACGGGCACCGCGAAGATCCGGGGCGCGACGGTGACGGTCACGCTGGCGGAGGACCCGGGCAGCGCCGCGGGCGCGTGGGCGTTCTACGAGAAGGGCGACGAGGCGAACCCGCTGCGCGGCGCCGCCGGCATCGAGGTGGAGGACATCAGGCTCTACCGGATGCGCCAGATCAACGACACGACACCCCCGACGTCGGGCTCCGGCAGCGTCTCCGGGACGGACGTGACGCTCTACTTCGACGAGGCGCTGGACGAGAGCGCGATACCGGCGGCGAGCGCGTTCAGCGTGATCGTGGGCACCGCGTCCGGAGCGGCTCCCGCCGAGGTGGTGGTGCGGGGGAACGCGGTGTTCCTTGCCCTGGCCTCGGCGACCGGCGCCAGTGACGCGGTGACGGTGGCCTACACCGCGCCGACCGCGCCGGCCACCGGGCTGCGCGACCTCGCGGGCAACAGGGCGGCCAGCCTCTCCCATGCCACTGAGGGCGGCGCCGCCGCGACGCTGACCAACGAGGGGACGACCAGGCCGGCTGCGGCGCCGGCGCTGGCGGCGACAGGCCCGGCGACGATGAACGGGAATGTGCTGACGCTCTCCTTCGACCAGGCGCTGGACCCGACGAAGGTGCCGGACAAGAGCGCGTTCGCGCTCGACCAGTCGTATCTGGGCGTCAATCTCGTGACGGTGCGCGGCAAGACGGTGGAACTGCAGATGGTTCGGACGGCGATGCCGTGCGACACGTTCAATCTGACGTATGCGAGACCCTCGGTGAACGCGCTGCAGAACCGCTGGGGCATGGAGGCGGGCGAATTCACCGGGCAGGCGGTGGCGAACGCGCAGGTGGGGAACTGCACCGCGATGGGCGGCAGCGGGCTGTCAGGGAGCGGCGAGCGGATGATGATGGAGTTTCATCAGGCGCTGGAGCCGCAGGCGTTGCCGAGGACGGCGTACTTCACGGTGACGCCGGCCGCGCCGGCGGCGGCGCCCGTTCCGGTCCTCGACGCGGCGTTCGCCGCGAACGGCGCCGGGGTCGAGCTGACGCTCGGCCGGACGGTCGCCGACGGCGAGGGGTTGACGGTGCACTACCGGCGCCCGCAGGGGGAGCTTGGCCTGTGGACCGCGCAACGCAGGCAGCTGGCGGACTTCGACGCCGAGGCGGTGGCGGGCGCGCGGGCTGCGGTGACCGGGGTGGCGATGGCTTCGGACCCGGGCGACGATGAGACCTACGCGGCCGGCGAGAAGGTCCGGGTGCAACTGGCGTTCAGCGAGGCGGTGGACGTGGGCACGGAATCCGGGGCGCCGCGGCTGAAGCTCGACCTGGGCGGCGACGACGGCGCGGGCGAGCGCTGGGCGGCGTACGAGGACGGCTCCGGCAGCGACGCGCTGACATTTGCCTGGACGGCCGCGGCGCCGGACGAGGCGCCTGACGGCATCGCGGTGCTCGCGGACACGCTGGAGCTCGATGGAGGAACAATCAGGTCGAAGGCGACGCAGGAGGACGCGCTCCTCGGCCATGCGGGGCTTGCGGCCGACCCGGCGCACAAGGTGGACGCGGCGCCGCCGAAGGTGCTTCGGGGCGAGATCGACGGCGGGACGGTGACGCTCCACTTCAGCGAGGCGCTGGATCCGGACGCGACGGGCGGCTCGTTCATGGTGTCCGTGGCGACTTCGGAGACGGGTGCGAGGGGCTTCAATCCCACGGGCGAGGTGGCGGTCGACGGCGCGACGGTGACGGTCGGGCTGGGAGAGCGCGCTCCCCACGCGCCGCACGCGACGGCGGGGCTGACGGAGCGCAACTGGTTGATCTACTGGCGGCGCGCGGACGGCAGCGGCGGGGCGCTCAGCGATCTGGCCGGCAACCCGGTGGCGGCGCCGGACGCGGGGCGGTCCAGGGACGGCCACGAGCTGAGGTCCATAAAGATCGGTCTGGAGAACGTCACCCGAGCGGGGACCGGGGTGACGGGAATCGAGGTGATCTCGGACGCAGGAAGCGACGACACCTATGCGCTCGGCGAGCGGATCCGGGTGCAGGTGACCTTCAGCGAGGCGGTGGAGGTGGACACGACCGGCGGGACGCCGGGACTGATCATCGACATGGATCCGGCCGACTGGGGCGAGAAGCGGGCGGCCTACGAGAGCGGCTCCGGCACGGAGACGCTGGTCTTCGCGCACGAGGTGGCGGAGCCGAACATCTCGACGCAGGGGATCGCGGTGCCGGCCAGCACACTGGCCCTCCACGGCGGGACCATCAGGTGGGCGGCGTCGCAGGAGGACGCGACGCTCGGCCACGCGGGTCTCGCCCACGACCCGGACCACAAGGTTGACTGGCGGACGCAGCCCGCAAGCGGCGGCGACGACAGCCCCGGCGGGACAGGCGGGGACGGCGGGCCGCCGTCGGTGACCGGCGTTTCGGTGGTCTCGAGCCCGGCCTCGGGCGACACCTACATGCTGGGCGAGACGATCCGCGTCCAGGTCACGTTCGACGCGGCGGTTTCGGTGACCGGCACTCCCCGGCTGTCGATCGACATGGACCCGGCGCACTGGGGCACGAAGCACGCGGCCTACGCGGGCGGCGGAGGGACGACGAGCCTCACCTTCTCCCACGCCGTGGTGGAGCCGAACCATTCGACGCAGGGCATCGCGGTGCTCGCGAACAGCCTGGCGCTCGACGGCGGCACCATCCGCTCGGCGGCGTCGCAGGAGGACGCGGCGCTCGCCCATTCCGGCCTCGGCCACGATTCGGACCACAAGGTGGACTGGCGTCCGGCGGTTTCGGTCGCGGACGCGCGGGCAAGCGAGGGCGCAGGCGCGTCGATCTCGTTCGAGGTGAGCCTGGACCGCGCCTTCACGACGGCGGCGCACCGGGTGACGGTGGACTACGCGACCGCCGACGGGACGGCCGTGGCCGGCGAGGACTACACGGCGACGTACGGCATTCTCATCTTCGCGGCGGGCGAGACGACGAAGACGGTGTCGGTGCCGATCCTCGACGACAGCCACGACGAGGGCGAGGAGACGTTCGCGCTCAGGCTGTCGAACGCCGCGGGCGCGCGCATCGGCGACGGCGAGGCGACGGGGACGATCGTCAACGACGACCCGGTTCCGGACGCGTGGCTGGCGCGCTTCGGGCGCTCGGTGGCCGAGAGCCACCTGGACGCGGTCCGCGACCGTCTGGCCGCCGACCGGAGCCCGGGCTTCACGGGCCGGTTTGCCGGCCAGCCCCTGCCGGGGCCGGAGACGGGGACCGGCCTTCAGAACGAGGCGGTCGCCGAGAACGCGCTGACCGGCCCGGAGTCTCCCCCGGATGCAGAGATGCTCGTCCTGCACGCCCCTTCCGTCCCGGAACCTGAAGCCGGACGGGCCCGTCCTCCGGAGGAGTTCCCGGAGGACGGGATCCTCGCGTTCCGGTCGTTCCTGGCGGACGGCGACGACGGAGAGGACGGCCCGGAGACGCAGGCGGTCGCGGCGGACGACGCCCTGCTCGGCACGTCATTCATCATGATGCGGGACACGGAGACCGGACTCTCGCACGGGTTCTGGGGCCGGGCAAGCCGCTCCGGGTTCAGCGGACGGGACGGGGAGACCTCCCTCGACGGCGAGGTGACGGGCGTCATGCTCGGCACCGACTGGAGGCGGAAGGGCACGTTGTTCGGAATGATCCTGTCCCGTAACCGGGGCGCCGGAACGTATTCCGGCGCGTCCTCGGGGGAGATCGACGTCACGCTGACGGCCCTCGTCCCCTGGGCGGGCCGGGAGATCGGCGACGGGCTGTCCGTCTGGGGCGCGGCCGGGATTGGTCGCGGCGACATGACCCTGACGCCCGACGGCGGGGAGCCCATGGAGACGGGCGTCGGCTGGAGCATGGCGTCCGCCGGCGCGGAGGGCGCGCTGGCCTCGGGGCCCGGCGGCATGGATCTCGACTGGCACGCGGACGCGCTCAGGACGCAGATGTCCTCTGATGCCGCGACGGGGCTCGCGGCGGGCTCGGGCGCGACCACGCGGCTGCGGCTCGGGGTGACCGCAAACTGGCAGCGGACGCTCGAGACGGGGGCCACGTTGCGACCGCGTCTCGAGGCGGGGCTGCGCCATGACGGCGGCGACGCCGAGACCGGCTTCGGGCTGGAGATCGGCGGCGGCTTCGGCTTCAGCGATCCCGCCAGCGGCCTGTCGGTGACCGTGGACGGGCGCACGCTGGCGCTGCACGAGGACGGGGCGTTCCGGAACTGGGGCCTGTCGCTGGGCCTCTCCTGGGATCCGCGGCCGGAGACGAAGCGCGGCTGGTCGCTGTCGGGGAGGCAGTCCCTCGGCGGCGCGTCCTCCGGCGGCGTCGAGGCGCTGCTTGGCCAGGATGCAAAATCCTGCGACACTTGACGGAAAATCTTACAACACTTGACGAAAAATCTTACGACACTTGACGGAAAATCCTGCCGGACTTGACGGAAAATCCTGTGACACTTGACGGCGAATCCTGCGGCACTTGACGGCCGT
>JAJEFO010000132.1 GCA_022820365.1 Silicimonas sp. | reverse complement strand
CGCGGAGCGCGTCATCCCCTTCACGTTCAGGCCCTCGACGGCAACGGTTCCCGCCTTCGTCGCCAGCTTCCGGCTCACGTGATGATGCCAGTTCTTCCGCCTGTTGGCGATCTTGCGCCGGACCTTCGCCAGGTGCAGCTTCGCCTTTTCGCGCCTGTTGCTTCCCTTCCGGCGCCGCGAAAGCCTGCGCTGCAGGCGCTGCGCCTGCGCGTCGAGACGCTTCATGCCCGGCATCTCGTGAAGCGCGCCGTCGCTGTCCGCGACCTGGCCGCCGTTCCGGTCCAGCCCGAGAACGTGCCCGTTGTCGGCGGACTCCTCGATCTCGACGGCGAAGCAGACGATGGCGTACCACTTGCCGAGCTCGCGCTTCAGGACCGCGGAGACGGGCCTGCCGTCGGGATGCGGGTTCCCGCCCTTGCGTCGTATCTTCAGCGCGCCGAAGGACGGAACGTGCAGCATGTCGTCCCTGACCTTGATGCCGGAGACGATGCTGATGCTGTTGAAGAACGCCCTTCCTTTGAATCTCGGGAAGCCCGGCGTCTCGCCGTTCTTCACGCGGCGAAAGAAGTTCTGGAAGGCACCGTCGAGCCGCTTCAGCGTTCCGCGCTGAATGGCCACCGGGCATTCCGCCATCTCCGGAAGATCCCGGCGGCACTCGGTCAGGGCCTTGCACTGGTCGAAGTATGTCCGGCCCTTTCCGGTCTTCCGGTAGCAGTCGATCCGCTCCTCCAGGGCGGCGTTGTAGAGCTGGCGCTGGTCCTCCAGCACCCGCTCGAGCCGCCGCCAGCTGCTGCGCGTCTGCGGCAGCAGGCGGTAGACAACCTGCCTGTGCGTGGCGACGAGGACCATGCGGTCGTTCCTCCGGCTTGGGCTTGGGCGAGGGCGTCGAAGGCGCCTCGCAACCCATCCTGACCGCAGGCGGAGTGCCTGTCAAGCACGAAGTTCCCTTTTTGTTTTCCAGGATGGAAGCCTTTGCCGTGCATGGTCCCCTTTCACGCCGGCATCATTCGCACGGACGTCTCGTTCGAGGGTGCCGTGCCGGAGGCGGCGGACTTACGGTCCGTCAAGCAATGTATATAAGCCCCTTGAATATCGAGCCTTCGGCGCCCCTGTTCGTCCGGACAAACGTCAAGCTGGCCCAAATCTCCGCTGATCTGGACCGTGCCAAAGGCGCCCGGGACGTCATGGACGGCATTCCCGGGCATTTGCGGCGCGAAGAACGAGAAAGGGTTCGAGACGCATTGACCGACTCCATCGCGCGCGCCTTGCACAACATTTGCTGCGGAATGGAAGGCATTCTGGAAGATATTGCCGAGACGGTTGATGGCGAGAAGCCGTCAGGCGACAGGTGGCATTCAAGCCTTCTTGACCAGCTGTCGCTTCCGACATCGGTGCGACCTGCCGTGATCGATGACAATTCCGAACTGCGAAGACTCATGCGCTTTCGGCACGTATTCCGAAACGTCTACGGAGAACCGCTTCGGCGCGAGGATGTTCTTTCTCGTCTCAAGTCTGTGGAAGAAACCGTGATTCCCAATTTCCTGACCGGCCTTGAGCAACTGGAGAAATACATGAAAGTCGATGCAGGAAGTCCGGTGCCGCAGGCTTCAGGTTCCGAGCACGACGACGGAGCCGGTCCCTGATGGAACTCGTCTTTGCGAACGTTCGTTGACGCTTCCTGCCGGCGGCAGACCACGAAGCTGGGCGACCTTGAAAGCCAGGGATGCAGAGAGGGCAATACATACGCCAAAATCTCCACTTTGAGCCGAGCAGTGATTAAAGTATGAGCAGACGCTCTGCATCGAAGACGTGTATACCTATGTTGAATCGAACGGATTGCCGGGGGCTTTCACCCAGACTCTCGCAACCAGTTGAACGTCTTAGCCTGTCAGCAGCCCTAAAGTACGATCTACAAAACCAAACGCGTGCCTGCTCTGATTTCTGGTGCCACGTGTCAGGTTTCGGCGAAGATCCTGTCCATTGACCTCGACCAGGATTCGGTCAAGGGGCATCTGAGACGGATAAGGCAAATTCGGGAAGTACAGCGATTTCAGATGAAGGAATTCTTCTGTGAAATCATGGAGATTCGCAACATCAAGAAACAGCCCTCCAATCACCAAGACAGGTTGATCGTTCTGTCGCGGTGGAAAGGCCACCGCACCGAGGTCGCCCGCCTCATCTACAAGGCAGATCTTCATCCTTTGCCTAAACACGACTATGGCCACCTTGCGGTGGCCATAGGGTCCGCCGCCCCGCGAAGGGTCGGCAATTCCAAGTTCATGTTTGCAAAATGTTGGTGCGTTCTCAGAACATCAAGCGCTGGGCATCATGAAGAAATCCGCCCGCGACTGAATCCTCCTGAATGTGCACCAGCGTCGCCCAGTTCTCCCAGGCAGTCCACTCAACGCAGCCTGGCTCGTTGGAATTCAGACCTGCCGCCCGGATGCAGTGGAATAAGACGGCCCGTTTCCTTGAGCTGACTGCCAAGCGACCGGCAGCATCGGCCCCTTGGGTCATCCCGGTTCGTCCTAGAGTGTTCCTGAACCACATGTCGCCGGGTTGTCGGGGCAGGACGCGGAACGGTATCCGGCCGGGGAATTTCAGTCATGGATACTTGAGCCCCCATTTCATATCTGTCCATCTGTCGTCTATACTGTTCCTGAGTGGTCTCATTCCAAGCCATGCGGCCCCCCTGTCTGATGTGAAAGTCAGCGGGGAAATGCCACGCTTGGGGAGGCCGCTCGGCTTTTGGGTCAAGCCCTGGAGGATGGGGCCGCCCGCGAGTTGGACAGATCAGAATTGATCGATAGGGAGGACATCATGATCAAGAATATCGTTGGCGCTGGAGTGGCGCTCGGGCTTTTGGCGGGTACGGCATCTGCGCAAGCCATCCTTACAGCCGAAACCGGACCGCCCGGCACGGTTCCCTTCACCTCGATGACGGCGCTGGCGGAAATCGCCGCGACCAAGGGCGTGGCGGACTTTCAGGTTGCTGACAGCCAGACGCTGACGAACTCCTTGCAAAACGTGGCAGAAGGCAAAACGGATGTTTCCGGTGCACCCCTGATCCTGACATTCCTGATGTCCAGAGGCGCTGGTCCTTACGCCAAGCTTGGGGCCGAGACGGGCACCGAATTGATAGGCAACGTGCGGGCACTCTTCACCTACAACTACGGCGGTTTCGGTCTCTATGCATACGACAGCTCCAGCGTAAAAGGCTGGAATGACGTTGCCGGGAAAACCATCCTGAACGGACCGCCACGCGGTGCCGCGCTGACGAACGACCGCGGGATCCTTCAATTGGTCAGCGGCGTTGAGGACGGCAAGGACTACAAGGGCCTCCAGGTGAACTGGGGCCAGATGGCCAAGACCATCACCGACGGCTCTGCGGACGCGATGATGCTTCCGGTCACGTTCCCGGACACCCGCATCACCCGTTCCCTGGCGGCCGGTGACATGACGCTCTGGTCCATCCCGAAGGAGATCTGGGAAGGCGAGGCGATGCAGAAGTACATCAAGAGCCCCGGCACCGCCGGCATCGTCTTTGATCTCAAGGACATCGCACCGCAAAAGGGCCTCACGATCATCAGCGAAGACGGTATCTGGCGCAGCCCGACGACCGTCGGTGCAGAAGTCGTGCACAAGAGCATGGACGACGACACGGCCAAGGCGCTGACGGCGGCGATGCTTGCGAATGTCGACACGTTCCTGACCAAGGCGCCGTTCATGGCGACGACAAACATGGGCACCGTCGGCTTCGGGCTTTGCGGTGCTGTACCTCTTAAGTATCACCCTGGGGCCGTGGCTGCATATGAAGAGGCCGGCCTCACGGTACCAGACTGTGCGAAGCCTGAGTCTTAAGGCTCCCAGGACGTAAGTTCCCGTTGGGGCCGCGGCAGCGTCGCGGCCCCGGCGAGGTTGAGGGCGGACGAGCCAAGATGCCGGAAGCTGAAACCGCAACCAACAAGTCCAAGAGCATCGCCGGCCACTTGGTGTTCTGGCTTTCGGTGTTCCTTGTGGTACTTGGCATGATCAACGCCATGCCGGGCATCCCGGGGCTTGACCAACTGGCCACAGAAATTTCCGGCAACCCGGAATTCATCATCCGAAAGTTCCCGTTCGAATACTATTACCCGTTCGCCTTTGCAGTGATGATGCTGATCGTCGCGCTTCACCATTCGATTTGGCGGGCCTGGAAGAACAAGGGTGCCGTGCGCCGTGGATTTGGCTTGGCGATGGATGTCGCGTTGGTGGCCATGGCTTTGACCATCTCCCTCACTTATCTGGCCGAAATCGAATCCGTTTGCGTCATCGACCAGTTCACGGGCGACCGCGCCCGACTGATCGCGGAAAGCCTGCAGATCGAGAAGGACAACGCCGCCTTGTTCGGCCTGCCGGAGCCAACGACGGTCGACGATCCCCAGTGCCTGAACACCACCGGCCCGTGGCTCGTGCTCATCATCGGGTTGGCGGTCGTCGTCTTCCTGGCCTACAACGTCAAGGTCTGGGGTCTTCCGCTGGTTCTCGTCGCCATTCTCGTGGCCGCCTACACGATCGGAACCGTGCTGGTCTGGTACTTCTTCGGCGTGGAAGACATCAACAAGTACCTGGTGACAAAGATCGGTGGCGAGCCGCGATTTCTGTCGGACGGCAGGCCCCGCGTCCATGACATCCTGGTCAACAATGCGTCCGGCTTGCTGGGCCGCTTCATGGACATCATCCTGAACGAAATCTTCCCGTACCTGATCCTTGGTTCGCTGTTCGGCGCGTCGGCGGGCGGGACATCGCTGATCAAGGTTGCGTTCCGCTGGACAAGAAACCTCAGTGGCGGACCGGCCCACGCGGCAATCGTTTCATCGGCCATGTTCGGGACAATCTCGGGCGGGCCGATCGTGAATGTCCTTTCGACCGGCGTGCTCACGATCCCGATGATGATCAAGCGCGGATTTTCCAGGGTCTTCGCCGGCGGGATGGAGGCGGCCGCTTCCTCGGGCGGGTCGATCATGCCGCCGGTCATGGGCGTAGCTGCATTCATCTTGGCGGCCCTGACCGGTGTTCCTTACAGCGAGGTGATCATTGCTGCAGCCTTGCCTGCAGTTGCCTATTTCCTGTGCCTGTTCCTTTCGGTCGTGTTTCAGGCGCGCAAGCAGAAGATCAAGCCGATCGGTGAATTGACCGAAGACATGCACATGGATCGCCAGGATGTTCTGAACCTGGTGATGATCTTCCTGCCGATCCTCATCATCCTGGTGCTCTTGCTGACCAGCAAGGAAAGCGTCGGCTGCGGCATCTTTGGCGGTCTCCTGGGCGCCGAGCGCGTTTTCATCGAAGGCGGCGGCTGCCGTGTTGAAAGCCTTTCCTGGTTTCTCAAGCTCGTCCAAAACGCTGCCGGAGACGCAGGCAGTGCCGGCTGGTGGGCAGTGATCGTGCTGTGCTTTGCACTGTTCCTGGATCCGGAAATGCGCGCCAAGCCGGCAAGGCTGCTGCATTCCTGTGCCGAAGCGGGGACCTTGATCGCGACCCTCTACCTGATGTTCCTTGCCGTCTCGATCATTGACTTTTGCCTGAAGTTCACCGGCATGCCGTTCTTCATCTCTCTGGACGTGTTGCAATGGCTCCAAAGCCTGAACCTCGGCGCGGACGGCTCAGTGCTGTTCCAGTTCGCGGCACTCATCGTGACCATGCTGCTCGCGGTTCTTCTCGGCATGGGGATGCCGGCCGTTCCGGCTTACATAAACGTCGCCTTGCTGATGGGGCCCGTGCTTGCAGGCCTGGGAATATCGGTCTTCTCGGCGCACATGTTCATTTTCTACTTCGCGGTTGCCTCGGCGATCACGCCGCCGGTGGCACTCGCGGCCTTCGCAGCGGCGACAATCACCAAGGCCGAGCCGATGTCGACCGGCTTTGCCGCCGTCCGTGTCGGGATCGTGATGTTCGTGATCCCGTTTGTTTTCGCACTCTATCCGGAAATCCTGCTGATCGAGGCGGCCGTGATCGATCCAAGCACGAGCGTTGGCAGCGAATTGAGGTTCCTGCCAGGATATACCGGCGAGGTGCAATGGGGCCCGCTGGGCTGGCTGCTGCTGCGCATGTTGCTCGCCCTCTTCCTGCTGGCGAGCGCCTTGGCGCGCTTTGATCTCGCATCACTGCCGATCTGGGATGTCGGCATCCGGCTGGTTCTTGCCTTCCTGGTTCTGACAAAGGATCCGATTGTCTACGGCGCGGCCATCGTGGTGGCTGCTGCATGGCTGGCCCTGCATTTCGCCAGACATCGACACGCAGGTACCGAGCGCAATGCATAGTGGCGCATGGTCCGCGCATGCATGAGGCAAGATCACGACCCAAAGGAAAACCGCATCGGGTTCCGCAGCAGCGGGGCCATTGAGCAGGCATGAACGAAGGGCGCGACCAAGCTGGCGAAGATCCTGTCGGCTCCGGCACGCTGCCAGTCTCTTTCAAGACGCCGAACGACGATGAAGCTGTCTCCGCCGCGCCCGAAAGTCGCAAGGGGTATGAGATGCGCACCTCCGTCCGTTCGTTCGGCGGGTTTCAGAAGGCGGTGCCCGCCTGGTCTGCACGGACAGACGACACCCAGTGCCCAGTCAGCAGCGAGGGCCCCTCTCATTGGAACGCCCAAGACACCGCTTGCCTTCCTCTGTCCGGCGGCATGGCCGCGAGTCTCGTGGACGAAATCCTGGCACCGGCAAATGCGGCGTTCAGGAAAGCAGCGACGAAGCTGCCAAGGGTCGCGACGAGAACCGCGCTGTCAATCAACGCGTTTCGATCCCTCCCGGCTGGTGTCAGCCGAATGATCTCTCGATCCGGTCCAGCGTGCGCATGGCGTCTAGAGTGTCATGCACCGACCCGTTCGGCTCCCGGCCTTCCTCGATGGCCGAGATGAACTCCCGGTCGATCAGTTCGATCCCGTTGTCGGACACAGCCACATCGCTCAGGTCAATCTGGTTCTCGCGCCCGTCATAGAGATCATCGTAGCGGGCAATGTAGGTGCCATTGTCACAGATATACCGGAAGAACGTCCCAAGCGGACCATCGTTGTTGAACGACAGCGACAGAGTGCAGATCGCGCCGGACGGGGTCTTCATGCCAATGGACATGTCCATCGCAATTCCCAGCTCGGGGTGATGCGGACCTTCCAAGCCAAAGCACTCGGACGCGACCTCGCCTGTCTGGTATTGAAACAGGTCTACCGTATGGCATGCGTGATGCCAGAGCAGGTGATCGGTCCAGCTGCGCGGCTCACCCTTGGCGTTCATGTTGGAGCGGCGGAAGAAGTAGGTCTGCACATCCATCTGCTGGATCTTCAATTCGCCCGCGTCGATCCTGCTGCGGATCCACTGGTGCGACGGGTTGAAGCGGCGCACCTGCCCAGCCATCGCCAAGACACCTGTCTGCCTTTGAACACGGCAAATCTCTTCGCTGTCGGCAAGAGAGTCTGCCATCGGAATCTCGATCAGCACCGGCTTGCCCGCTTTCATGCAGGCAATGGCCTGTTCGGCGTGCATTTGCGTTGGCGTCGCCAAGATGATCGCATCGACGTCCTCGTGCGCAATGCAGGCTTCAAGCGAGGTCGAGGCAAATCCAATGCCGCGTTCTGCAGCCAGGGCATCGATCTTGGACTGGGTCGGCCCCATCACGGCCGTGACGGTCACGTCGTCAATGTCGGCAATCGCATCCAGATGCTTTGTTCCAAAGGCGCCATAGGCACCCGCGACGCAAATCCTCATATTGAAACTCCCAGGTCTTTCTTGTTTGCCAGAATGATGTGGCCCACAGCCGTGTTGGAGGCGGGCACGTGGTAGTGGCGATGCACCTCTTCCACCTCGTCATCCAGCGCGCCGCGCATGATGTGCCACATGACCAGTTCGACCCCTTCAGAACCTGCTTCGCGCAGATACTCGACATGCGGCGTCTGCGACAAGCCGACCGGATCTGACGTCAAGCGGTCCATGAATTGAATGTCCCACTCCTTGTTGATCAGGCCTGCCCGCTTGTATTGGAGCTGATGGCTCATGCCCCCGGTGCCAAAGATCACCACGTTCAGATCTTCATCAAAGCTCTCCACCGCGCGGCGGATCGCCTTGCCCAGGTTGTAGCACCGGTTGCCGGTTGGGGCAGGGTACTGCACGACGTTCACACACAGCGGGATGACAAGGCAGGGCCATTCATCATCGACGCCCAAGTTGCCGAACATGAGCGAGAGGGGCACGGTCAACCCGTGATCGACCTCCATCTCGTTCATGATGGTAATGTCGAATTCATCCAGTATCAGCGACTGTGCGACATGGCTTGCCATGACCTGATGATTCCTGACTACCGGCACCGGACGCGGCCCCCAGCCCTCGTCGGCAGGCGCAAATTCGGCAGCGCATCCAAGTGCGAATGTCGGGATGAAAGAAGCGTCAAACACGGTGCAGTGGTCGTTGTAGACAAGAAAGACGACATCGGGATCGGCTTCCTTGATCCATTCACGCGATTTCTCGAACCCGGCAAAGCAAGGCGCCCAATAAGGCTCGCCCGTCTTGCCCAGGTCCATTGCCGCGCCAATGGCGGGCACGTGGGAGCACCCCACGCCTGCGGTGATGCGGGCCATCAGGTCTCTCCCTCTTCGTCCCATTCGTGTTGATAGCGATTCCCTTCGGGGGATCTCCCGCCCTCAACCATCATCTTGCGATAGGCCTCATTGCCCATGCCGGTCATCAGGCCAGCCAGTTGCTGGAAGGTGATCCCGTCATTCGCGCCAAGCTTGCTTGTGTAATAGATGTTTCCGCCCAGTTCGAGCAGTCGGTTCCAGTCCCGATCAACCACCGCTTGCCGCTGTTCCGCCGTCATCGGATAGCGATCCAGGTAGGCGCCCTCGTCAGCGTTGAATGCATCCCGGTTCTTTTGCAACCGAAGCGAGATGCAGAACTGATTGAGGTGATAGCCCTCTCGTCCGCGGTCGGCGTCGAAGACAAGGGTGCCCGGAATGTCCTCGTAGTCCTTTTTCAAGGCCATGTGCCATTCCTCCTCGCTGGTTGGAATCGTCTCGGGGCGCAGTCTGACCAGAATGCCATCACTTGACTTGTTCCGCAACGCGCGCGCCGTCTGCGCCCGTCGCCTGAACGCGGCTCAAGCAGCCGCAAAGCGCGCGCCGCATGATGCCGTGCACAACGTTCATGTCCCGGTCAGCGACGATCGCGCCCTGCGGGCGGAAGGTCCGTTCCCTCGTCCCCAGTTCGGCGTGCTCAAGCGAAGATCGCAAACAGGGCCCGCGGCGTCCGGGCGCGAATCGTGCACTTTCCGGAGGCGTCAGGCCGGCTTCTCGAGGGTGATGACCTTCAGCATTTCAAGCACCTTCGACTCGATGTGCTCTGCATTCAGCGTTGCCACGTCATACATTTCACGCGGCGCTGCCTGATCGATGAACACGTCCGGCAGGACCATGGAGCGGAACTTCAGGCCTGCATCGAACACGCCTTCCTCGGCGAGAAGCTGCGCGACGTGGCTGCCGAACCCGCCGACCGAACCTTCCTCGACCGTCAGCAGCGCCTCATGAGTCCTGGCCAGGTCGAGCACGAGTTCGCGATCCAGCGGCTTGGCAAAGCGGGCATCGGCGACCGTCGGGGTGATGCCGCGGTTGGCCGCCAGGACTTCCGCCGCGCCTTCCGCCTCGGCGAGCCTTGCTCCGAAGGAGAGGATTGCAACACCGCTTCCCTCCTGGACAATGCGGCCCTTTCCGATCTCGAGAACCTCGCCCCGCTCCGGCATCTCGACTCCCCTGCCCTCACCCCTGGGAAAGCGGAAGGCTATTGGCCCGGTGTCGTGCGCCACTGCGGTTGCCACCATGTGCACGAGTTCAGCTTCGTCCGCGGCAGCCATCACGGTCATGTTCGGAAGGCAAGACAGATAAGCGACATCAAAGGCGCCTGCATGCGTCGCCCCATCGGCTCCAACGAGTCCGGCACGGTCGATGGCAAAACGCACGGGCAGGTTCTGGAGCGCGACGTCGTGCACGATCTGGTCATATCCGCGCTGAAGGAAGGTCGAGTAAATTGCGCAGAAGGGCTTCAGGCCGCCAGCCGCCATTCCGGCGGAAAACGTGACTCCATGCTGCTCCGCGATTCCGACGTCGAAGCAGCGCTTGGGAAAGCGATCACCGAACAGAGTGAGGCCGGTCCCGTCAGGCATTGCGGCCGTGACGGCCACGATCCTGTCATCGCGGGTCGCCTCGTCAGTGAGCGTCTTGGCGAAGACGCTCGTGTATGACGGCGCGTTGGACTTGGACTTCTTTTGCTCGCCGGTAACCACGTCGAACTTGGAGACGCCATGGCCCTTGTCGCGGGCATCTTCCGCAGGAGCGTATCCCTTGCCCTTCTTCGTGAGAGCGTGAATCAGGATCGGACCGGTCGCACGCATCTTGACCGTTCGCAGAACCGGGAGGAGCTGGTCCAGATCATGCCCGTCAATCGGGCCGATATAGGAGAAGCCAAGTTCCTCGAAGAGCGTTCCGCCCACCACGCTGTGCTTGAGAACGTCCTTGGCCCGCTTCGCGCCTTCGCGGAAAGGCTGCGGCAAGAGGCTGACGGCGCCTGTGGCGGCGGACTTGAGCTCCTGGAACGGAACGCCTGCGTAGAGTCTCGTGAGGTAGGCGGACATTGCGCCGACCGGAGGCGCAATGGACATCTCGTTATCATTCAGGATGACGATCAGGCGCTTCTTGAGGTCGCCAGCGTTGTTCAGCGCTTCATAGGCCATGCCCGCGCTGATCGCCCCGTCGCCGATGACCGCGATGGCATCGCCGAGACCGCCCTCGCAGGCTCCGCCCAGTTCGCGGGCCATCGTGAATCCCAGGGCTGCGGAGATCGAGGTCGAACTGTGCGCCGCGCCGAACGGATCGTATGGGCTTTCGGTCCGCTTGGTGAAGCCCGACAATCCGTCCTTTTTCCTGAGCGTCCTGATCCGGTCGCGCCGGTCGGTAAGGATCTTGTGCGGATAGCACTGGTGCGAGACGTCCCAGACGAGCTTGTCCTTCGGGGTGTCGAACACCGCGTGGAGCGCCACGGTCAGTTCGACAACGCCCAGGCCTGCACCGAGATGCCCGCCGGTTTCGCTTACCGCGCTGATCGTCTCCGCACGCAGTTCATCCGCAAGTATCCGGAGCTCGCCGTCCGAAAGGCGCTTCAGATCGGAAGGCAGGGAAATTGTGTCCAGAAGTGGTGTCTGTGGCCTGTCGCTCATGATGCCTCCGACCCTTCAAAACTCCCGAGAGATAACAAATCTTGCCGCTTCGCGCAAGTGATCCGCCCCTTCGCCGCATTCGGCAAGCGCGGCCACTGCCTCGTCGACCAGCTCCCGCGCCTTCTCGCGTGCGCCGGACAGTCCCAGATGGGACACGAAGGTCGCCTTGCCCATGTCCTCGTCCTTCCTGAGACGCTTCCCGGTCCTCGATTCGTCCCCCGTGACATCGAGAATGTCGTCGGCAATCTGAAAGGCGCGGCCGAGGCATCGCGCGTAGCGCACCATGCTTGACGGATCCTTGCCCGCCAATATGGGACCTGCCGCACAGCTCCATACGATGAGCGCTCCGGTCTTGCCGTCTTGCAGGCTTTCGATCTCGGACAGGAGCAGCGGCGTGTCAGCGACTTCGGCCGCAATGTCCATGGCCTGGCCGCGGACAAGCTCGCGCGCCCCGGCCTCGCGCGCCAGCGAAAGCGAGAGCGCGAGCTTCACTTCGGCCGATGCCGGACCCAGAGCAACGAGTTCAAAGGCAAGCGCCTGCAATGCGTCGCCCACAAGGATTGCAGTGGCTTCGTCCCACTTGACATGCACGGTCGGATGGCCGCGCCGCATGTCGTCGTCATCCATTGCCGGAAGATCGTCATGCACGAGCGAATAGGCATGGACCGTCTCCACGGCCGCCGCCGCCCAGATCGCCGACTCACCGGGGACGCCGTGGAGCGCGGCACTCTCCAGGACCAGGAATCCGCGCAACCGCTTGCCCCCTCTCAAGGCATGAACCATGCCATCGCGAATCCTGTCTTCAGGAAACTCGGAAACCGCATCCTTCAGGCAGGCTTCGATCTCGCTTGCCCGCGCATTCATGCGTTCCAGGAAAGTCACTCGGCGTCGACCCTTTCGGTCCCGGTCGGCCGGCCTTCCGCATCAAGCGTGATCCGCGCGACCTTCTCCTCCGCTTCCGCCAGCTTCTTCTGGCAGTGCTCCTTCAGGGCGGCGCCCCGCTCGTAGAGCTTGACAGAATCTTCCAGCGGGACTTCGCCTGCCTCGAGCATGCCGACAACCGATTCGAGTTCCTTCATCGCGTCTTCGAAGCTCATCTTTCCCACGGATGTGTCGCTCATCTGAATTTCGCGCTGGAAGCCCCGGCGTTCAGGCCGGGGAGGAAAGCGCGCCCCTTTGCTGTTGACACGAAAATCGAAGAGGCAGCCGACATCGCCTGCCCAAGGGCGGGCTGCACCCGCCAAGGAACGAGTGAATTGCGGCCTCTGCCGCTCGCGGAGTCGCGTGAGCGCCCCCGGTGACGCCGGCCAAAGCCTGGACTCCGTCGCGCAACCTGACTACCTGCGTCACGATTCACCCCGAGCAGTGCCAGACCTGGCGTGTCTGCCGACGCATCGTCGAGGGCCTGGCACGGCGGCGGCACACCAGTGCCAGGCTTCAACTTATGTTTCAGGACGGATTTTATGGCGGTCTCCCTTCCTGTGCTGGTCAGCATGGGCCTTCGGGGCTGGTGCCCTACATGCCCTCCTTTCATTGAAAGGTCGCTGACCCTTCGTGCTCCTTCAGTGCATTGACATGAGCCACGACGCTGGCGGCGAGTGCCGCGAGATCATAGCCGCCTTCCAGCGTGGAGACGACGCGGCCGCCGGCATGCGCTTCCGCGATCTCGCAGATCGCGGCGGTCACCCAGCCGAAGTCGTCTTCCGTCCAGTTGAGATTTGCCAGCGGGTCAGATGCGTGGGCGTCAAATCCGGCCGAAACGATGACGAGTTCCGGCGCGAAGTCGTCGAGCGCGGGAAGAATGACGTCGCCCCAGGCTCGCCGCATCTCGCCGCCCCCGGTCATTGGAGCGAGCGGCGCGTTCAGCACGTTGTCATGGGCACCGGTTTCATGCGCCGCGCCCGTCCCGGGATAGAGCGGCATCTGGTGCGACGACGCAAACAGGGTGCGCTCCTCGTTCCAGAGCAGATCCTGGGTGCCGTTTCCGTGATGAACGTCGAAGTCCAGAACCGCGACCCGGTCAAGGCCATGTTCGTCAAGGGCACGCTTCGCCGCGATGGCCGCCGTGCCGAAGAGGCAGAAACCCATCGCGGTTTCCGTCTCGGCATGATGGCCGGGCGGACGCATGGCGACAAAGGCGGTCTGCGCCTCGCCGCCGATCACGGCATCCACCGCCGCGCCGCAGCCGCCGACGGCGTGAAGCGCCGCATCGAGCGAGCCAGGCGAAACGTGCGTGTCCGCGTCCAGCGAGACAAAGGACGATTCGGGAATTGCCGCTGCGATCCGGTCGAAATAACGCGCGGGATGGCACCGTTCGACTTCGGTGCGCGGCGCGCGCGGCGCATCGTGCCATTCCAGGCCGTCGACTTCCGACAGGGCCGCGTGCACGGCTTCGGCTCTCGCCACGCGCTCGGGATGGCCCGGCGGCGTCACGTGCGTGAGGGCGGATTCGTGCCAGTAAACTCTCGTCATGCCCAATAGTTCGCAATTCGCGAGCGAAATCGCAATCACATCTTCCTCGGCGAGGCACGTTCCAGCATCGTCAAGGACTTGTCCTTCGCCGGATCCCGAGCCGTCTTGCGAACATTCCAGAGCGGCAATCAAGGCGTGCGTTGTTCTGACTGACAACACTCTTGAATGTTGTTACTCATGACAACATGAAGGCCGAACTGATCGAGAAGTCCCGCACGGTGACTGATGATGCGACCTTCCGCGAAGTCGTGCCGTGGCACCTGCCCGTACCGGTTCCCGTCAGCGGGCACCCCTGCAAATCGCGACTGAGACTCGTGATGAGAGGTGTATGCGTCTTGCGCTGCGACAATGACCGGGAAAAGGGCGATCACCGGAACATTGGGGGCATCGAGAGACCCTTCACGTTCAATTCCCTGGAAGCGCTCCATGATGCCTTTCAGGCCGACATGGAGAGGATGCTGGAATGAACACTCTGACCGTTCGCCTGAGCACTGCCGCCGACGCCAAGGCCCGTTTTGTCGCGGCGGGGAAACGCGCCCTGGCCGGAAAGGCTGTCGAGGCGGGCGCGACGCTCAATTTCGGCAGCTATGACGACATGCACCGGGTCCTGGCCCCATCCCGGCTCACCATCGTGAAAGCGTTGGCAGGACAGGGAGCCTTGTCAATCAGGGAAGTCGCCCGGCGTGTCGGCCGCGACGTGCAGGCCGTGCATCGCGACGTGACCACGCTCATAAACGCAGGCGTCATCGACCGTACCGACAAGGGGATCGAGTTTCCCTATGCCCGCATTCACTTCGAATTCGATGTGAGCGCCGCGGCTTAGCGCCGTTCGAGTTCTTTCAGGGCCTGCTGTACAAGAAAGAACTCGCAGGCAAACTTGGGGATCGGCTTCAGGCGTTAGGTCTCAAAGTTGTCGAACTGACTCCAGAAGAACTGTCGAGAGCGACAACCCTGCGTCGTCAGATCAAGGTGCTTTCGCCACCCGACACATTTGCAATTGCACTCGCGCAAACGCGGCGCTGGACTTTGCTGACCGGGGACCGCGCTCTTCGTGATCTTTGTTTCGAGCAAGGCGTCGACATGCAAGGCGTGCTATGGGTCATTGCTGAACTCAACCAGGTCGACGTGACCGATCTGGAGGTTCTTCACACGGGTGTTGTGCGGTTCTTTGAATTGTCTCTTTGGGCTTCATTCGCCGGATGGATCCGCAGGAGCCATCCCTTGCGAACTTCTCGAAGTTGCTTTCGCCGTCATTCATTTTTCGGCGACTATGGCTCACCTGGTCGAACCAAGCGTTCACGGAACCATTCCGCGAGGTCCTCGTAACCGGTTTCGCCGCGCGCGACGCTGATAATCGTGTCCGCAATTGCGTCATCGTCTTCGACAAACTCGTATCCGCTCCTCTGGACCAGCAATTCGACCAGATAGAGCGCTGTCCGCTTGTCGCCGTCTGCAAACCCATGGTTGCAGACAATGCCGTGGACCAGTGCCGCCGCCTTTTGATGAATGCGTCGGTAGTATCCGTGGTAAGGGTGCGCAATCGCCGATTTGATCGCGTGCTCATTGACGATCCCAATGGCTCCGCCATGCTGGAGCGCTTCCGCGTGCCCGCGGACCGCATCTGCCCAAGTGACGCGGTAGTGTCGCCTACCGATTAGCCAGCACCGTCATTGCTCTGCGACGCTTCACGGAGGTCTCCTCAATGATCCGTTCGGATGTCTGCGTCACAGATTTTGCCCCACGGGACCCGCACAGGGTACGCAACCCTGAGCCAGAGCGTTCCGTCTTGACAGTCTGCTTCGAAGCATTGTTCGCCGACCGCGACGATTTCTGATGGGAACTATATACAAGAGTCACATGGTTCGATTCTGGCATTGCGCTCACGGTGGAAACGCGGCAAGAAGACCGTGCATGAGGGCGAGGCGTTGCCTTTCCGATCTC
>JAJEFO010000092.1 GCA_022820365.1 Silicimonas sp. | reverse complement strand
ACGGCCGTCAAGTGCCGCAGGATTCGCCGTCAAGTGTCACAGGATTTTCCGTCAAGTCCGGCAGGATTTTCCGTCAAGTGTCGTAAGATTTTTCGTCAAGTGTTGTAAGATTTTCCGTCAAGTGTCGCAGGATTTTGCAACCTGGGCCTGCTCGGCCGGGAGGAAGCTGAGCCGCATCGACGGCTCGGGCCGTCTGGCCGGTCGCAGCCCGAGGGCGCGCAGGCCGTGCCGGAAGTGGTCCTCGCCGCCGCGGTAGCCCAGGTCAACGACCTGCCGCCAGAGCGTGCTGGCCGGCAGGTCCGGGGCCTTCTCGAGCCGTTCCCGGACGAAGTCGACGAACGGGTCGATGAGCTTCGCCCGGGGCCGCCGCTCCTGCCCGGACGCCCGCAGCGCCCGCGTGACCGTGCCGTGGTGCACGCCGAGATGCCGGGCGATGGTCCCGACCGGCCAGCCCTCGGCCCGCGACAGCCGCACGATCGTCGCCCGCGTGTCCTCGTCGATCGCCATGAGACCACCCTCCCTTTCGTCCCGAATGCCGCGGTCACGGGTCCGCCAGCACCACGTGCGTCACGATCCGGCCGCAGACGGCGCACCGAGGCGGCGATTCGCGCCCGGATCGCGCCGTCGGGACTGCAGCTAGAGGGGCCGGAGGCGGCCCGGAAGGGTGGTCCGTAACGGTTTTTTCGGAACCGGCGTCGCCGGGCGGCACCGCGGCGGCCGTCCCCGTGCCCGTGATCCTGGCGATCCTGGCCGCCGCGCGCGCCAGGTCCGCCTGGCGGATCCGGTAGCGCCGCTGGCGGCGACGGCCCGTCTCGCGGCCCTTCTCCGTGCGCCGGTAGCGCTTGCGCGCCTCGCGCCGCCTCTCGCTCCGGGACCGCGCGCTGCACGCCCCGGAGCAGTACACCTGCCCGCGGTCGCAGGACCGGCAGATCACGACCTGCCGCCAGCATAATGGGAACCTCATGGTTATGGGAACCTTGAATCCCAAGTTCCTGTCATGACACGCCCTTTCCGCTGATCAGGTTCACATAAAAATCTGCTCCAATCCTGTCGGTTTTTCACTGACAGGAGAGAAGTACCATGCCTTCGAAACGATTTGACGCACCGCTGCCCGACCTGGTTCCGGAGCGGGATTCCCGCGTTGTCCGGCGCTACGCGGAGCACCTGGAGAGCCTTTGCCTCTCGGACAGGACGATCGGCTTGTTGACCGGCACGGCCAGGCACGTCGCGGTCGGTGTCGATGGCTTCACTGCACGACTGCGCCATGGGCGCGAATACGTGATGTTATATTCGAGCAAACGTCGATCACGCGCGAACCTCATCGAAGTCCGCCAATTTGCCGCGTCGACGATTCAGTTCACGGCTCATTCCGGGCAGGAGGGCCGCTGCGTTTGCATTGGAATGAAGATCAGTGCTGGCAGCATATGACACGGGGATGAAACCGACTGGTTACGATGGGATGACGGCGGATGAGAGGATTTGATGCAGGGTGTGCGAAGAGGTAGCGGACGCGAGGGCTTGGGGCTGGCAGGCTGCCTGACGGCGGCTGGCACTGCAAAAGACGCAAGATTGTCGCGGAGGAAAGGCAAGTCGCAGACAGACAAGCAAAAGCGTCCATTCGGGTCGCGGCCCAGCTCATGGGGAGGCGCGACCGGACTCGAACGGGTGGTGGCCCGCCGTTGCGTCCATCCGGCAGGGATGGCGACGGGCCGGGTCCATTCGGCCACGGCAAGCCCGTGCCGTCAACCCGTTCCAGGGCGGGGCGGCGGATGGACGGCGTCACCGGACCGGCGCGCACTGGAATACGGCACGCGCTCGGAACGCGGAAACGCGGCTTGACGGTTTCGGTCGCAAAAGCATCGGAGCGGGTCGCGACGGTTAGATTGCCGATGTGCCGTCCGTGCGGCGATTGCCGCGACCCGCAAGCCCGCCGTGAGAAGACCATGGGTTCAAGTGTCTTGCGACGGGCCACCCCGTCCCTGTCACGACACTGCAGAGGCGTCAAGTCCTGTTGCAGCAGGCGCCAAACGCCATATGCTGACCGGAGCTCGCATCCGGCAGAAACGGGGACACCAGGCATGAAACTGACCGCGATCCTTCTCGGCGGCGCCGTTCTGCTGACCGCAGGCGCCTGCACAGGCAGCCGGATGCCCGAAGAGGACGAAGGCAGCATCCGTCGCGCAAGGAACACGGAGTTCTCCGGGCCGCACCTGCGGGTGTTTCTGACGCTCGATGACGGCACCGACCTGTCCGTCAACACGTCGGACGATGCCATCGCGACCATGGTCGATGAAACGTTCATTCCGGGTCACGAGGCCAGGAACTGGACGTTCGTGCAGGAGAACGAGGACGGGATTGCAGTCGTGTACGCCCTGGTGAGCTGGGACAGCGCCGATCCGGCCGACTACCTGATGGCAGGATGGTGGGCGCAATTCCACGATCAGGGTCTTGACGATCTCTCTTTCGAGAACACGACGCAGCATGCCATCCTGGACGGCCCTGAAATCGATCCGGACTTCCCGCCCGAAGTTCCGGCTTCC
Organism: Silicimonas sp.; assembly: GCA_022820365.1. Taxonomy (GTDB): domain Bacteria; phylum Pseudomonadota; class Alphaproteobacteria; order Rhodobacterales; family Rhodobacteraceae; genus JAJEFO01. Next base: position 21,750 of record JAJEFO010000092.1, on the reverse strand, counting down.
GGACGGGCGACCTATGCCGGCCAGGCAGGCGGGCTATATCGCTACATTCCGGGAAGCGACTTCGGGGAGAATGAAGGCGCGTACGTGCTTGACGAGTGGGAAGGCAGGATGACGCTGACAGCGGACTTCACGGACGGCACCGTGAGCGGCTGCGTCGGCTGCGTGGGCGATCTCGTCACGCGACGGGCGCATTTCGGCGTCTTCCTCTGGGGCGACGTCCTTGATGTCCGGTCGGTCGCGGAAGGCTATGAACTGCACCTGGATGCCGCGCCCATGGGTCAGGACGGCAAGTTCGAATGGGACTCGGTGCAGGTGATGCACCCGGACCGCGAAGTCACCCATTCGGAAGGCTCTTGGGGAGGCGGGCTTTCCAACCTGCCTGACGCGGCCGGAAATCCCCGTCTGGCCGCAGGCTTCGTCGGAGCGGGCTTCAACGAGGCAGACGGCAGCGCGGGGACGTTCGGCGGGGCGTTCGTGACGCTGAGCGAGGAATGGGACGAATAGCCGGCCTCGCCGCTGAAAGCGGCCTGAATGACGAAACTGGACAACTCCGGGCCCCGCGCCTTTGGTGACGCACGTTGCCGTGGCTGTCGGGATGTTCTCGCGTCTCATGACGCAGCGGAGGGGCTTGATTCAGGGGGTGCGGAGAGGTCACCGAATGCCGGGCCTTCGGCAGACAGTCCGACCGTCGGCCTACCACATTGCACAAGACGCAAGAAGGCGAGGAATCATCGCTGCAGCAACATATGTCCCCAAGCAGCAAGGTCGCTCCCCATCAGAAAGTACGTTTCCCGACACGGCTCATGGCATCTGCGACCTGTCTGTCGCAAGTGCGGGACAAGAGCCGATGGTCTGCAACTGGCCATGAAGGCATCGCAGCAGGAATGCCCTCAACGCCAATCGCTGGAACAACATGGAGCATCGCCTTGACGCGCACGCAGCAAGGCATCCAGGCCAGCTATTCCCTTGCGCAGCCGACAATCAGGGCCTTGATCGGTTCGAAGAGAACCCTGAGGTGATCTGCATCCCTTGCTTCCCGCTTGATGTGCGTCAGAACGCCCTTGAGAAGCACGGACAGGCTCTCGAGCGCAACGCCGTGCTGCCCGAGCTGACGTTCATGCGGCGCGAGCGCGGACCGGATCGCGCTCTTGTACGTCTCCCTGATCTCCCTTCTCCTGTCCTCGGAAAGCCCGTCGCCGATTTCCAGTATTTCGTCGAGATGAGGAAGTCTTTGCATCGCCTCGAACGGGATTTCCGCCAGATGCGTGAAGAGAATGTCCAGCCTGCCTGGCAGGTCGACGACGTTCACGCAGTCGCGCTCGACGTCGGCCCTTGACTTGCCCGCATAGTGCAGAAGCGCCGCGAAAATGAGGTCTTCCTTGCCGTCAAAGGCATTGTAGACGGTCTGGCGCGCCACGCCCGATTCCGTGGCGATTTCAGCCATGGAGGTCTTGCCAACGCCGTAGTGCGCAAACAGGCCGAAGGCTGCCGTCACGATTTTCAGGTCTCTCTCGTTCATTGCGTTCATGTCTTCTCGATAGACAATTTTGCAATGCTTGTCAAAATGCGTTTGACATCTGCACTTCATCGGTCTAGTCGTGCAATCATGCCGGGCTGCCGTTCGGCTGCCTGACCGAACAACGAAGCCGATTGGAGATCGCTGCACATGCCTACCAGTCTCAACATCAACGGCCAGACGCAGATGGTCGATGTTCCCGACGGAACGCCACTGCTTTGGGTCATTCGCGACGAGCTTGAACTCACCGGGACGAAGTTCGGGTGCGGAGTGTCGGCCTGCGGTGCCTGCACCGTTCACGTCGACGGGGAACCGGTCCGCTCGTGCCAGACCTATGTCGAGGACGTCGAAGGAACGGAGATCACCACCATAGAGGGTGTTGCTTCGGAAGTCGCGGACGCCGTGAAGCAGGCATGGAACGAGTTGAACGTCGTTCAGTGCGGATACTGCCAGTCTGGCCAGATCATGTCGGCGATCGGTCTCCTGTCGGAAAACCGGACCCCAACGTTCGACGAGATCGAGAACTACATGTGGGGCAATGCCTGCCGCTGCGCCACCTACCAACGCATTCGTGCCGCCGTCCGTCGCGCATCAGAGATCCTGGAGGCCTGATCCATGACCACGCAAATTACACGACGCAGTTTCCTGAAGTCGGTCTCCGCCCTGTCAGGCGCCGCGCTTGTGGTCGGTTTCGACGCAGGCAACGCGCTGGCAGGCGCCGGCAATGCCGCGGAGTTCACGCCCTTCGTGCGAATCACCGCCGAAGGCAGGGTCAAGGCCCTGATCAAGCACTTTGAATGCGGCCAGGGAACGGCCACCGGCCTTGCGACACTCATCGCGGAAGAGCTGAACCTGCCGCTGGATCAGGTTGAGATCGAATTCGCGCCCGCCGATGCGGCAAGGTACGGAAACATCCTGTTCGGCGGCATCCAGGGCACCGGCGGGTCCACCGCCATGGCCAACTCATACATGCAGTACCGCCAGGCCGGCGCCGCCGCCCGCGAGATGCTCGTTGCCGCGGCTGCGGAGACCTGGGGCGTTCCGGCCGACAGCGTCGCCCTGGCCGACGGCCAGCTGACCGCAGGCGGAAACGCCGCGCCGATCGGCGATTTCGTGGCATCCGCGTCCGCCCGGGACGTGCCGGCGACGCCACGCCTGAAGGATCCCTCCAAGTTCTCGGTCATCGGCAATCCGGACACGCGGCGGCGCGACAACGGCCCCAAGACCGATGGCTCCGCCGTCTATGCCATGGACCTGCATCTGGAGAACCAGGTCGTGGCCGTCATTCTTCGCAGCCCTCGATTCGGCGGCACCCTGGCTTCCTTCGATGACAGTGCCGCAGCCGATGTTCCGGGTTTCATCCGCGCCGTTGCCCTGCCGACGGGCGCAGGAGTCCTGGTCTACGGAAGGAACACGTGGGCCGCGCTCCAGGCCCGCGACGCGACAGTCGCCGAGTGGGACTTTTCCCAGGCCGACAATCGCGGTTCCGACCAGATCAAGGCAGATCTTCTGGCGGCAGTGAACGGCGACGCCGAATTCGACGCGAAGGGGAGCGCGACCCAAACGGCTGAACTGCTCGACGGGGCCGCACAGGTCATCGAGCGCGATTTCTTCTTCCCGTATCTCGCCCACGCGACCATGGAGCCGCTCACATGCACGATCGCGCCGACCGAGACCGGCGTGATGCTCCATGACGGTTGCCAGATGCCGACCGGCGCCCAGATGGCCCTGTCGGCCGTGCTGCAGATTCCGCAGGAAAACGTCGAGGTCACGACCCTCTACGCGGGCGGCACGTTTGGTCGCCGCTCGACCCAGACCGCAGACTACCACGTGGAAGCGGCGCTCGCCTTTGCGCTGAACGGCGGGCAGCAGCCCGTCAAGCTGGTCTGGTCCCGCGAGGACGACATCAGGGGCGGGTACTACCGGCCCGCAGTGGCGCACAAGGTGCGCATCGGTCTTGACGAAGGCGGCCGGATTGTCGGCTGGGACCATCGCGTGACGGGAAAGCCGATCTTCAAGGGCGGGCCCTGGGATGCGTTCATCGTGCAGAACGGAGTCGATTCCTCGTCCGTTGAAGGCGTGCATGACACGCCTTACGACATCCCCGGCCAGTATGTCGGCCTCACGGATGACAGGTCGCCCATCACCGTGAACTGGTGGCGCTCCGTTGGCCACAGCCATACCGCCTACGTGATGGAGACCATGATGGACATGGCGGCAGCGGCCGCCGGCCGGGATCCGGTCGAGTATCGCATGGAATACCTGAACGCCGGCACGGCGGATCAGGTGCGCATGGCGGGCGTCCTGCGTCTGGTCGCCGAAAGGTCGGGCTGGAACGGTCCGGTTGCCGAGGATCGCAGCCGTGGCGTTGCCGTGCACAAGTCCTTCGGCACGTTCGTGGCGGAAGTGGTCGAGATCTCGGGCGATGCAGAGGACGGGATCGTCATCGAGAAGGTGACCTGCGCGGTGGATTGCGGAGTTGCGGTCAATCCGGACGTCGTCACGGCCCAGATGGAGAGCGGGATCGGATACGGGATCGGCCACGTGATGCGCAACGAGATCACGTTCACCGATGGCGAAGTGGACCAGTTCAATTTCCCGGACTACGAACCGCTTCGGATCAGCGACATCCGGGCCATCGAGACGCATGTCGTGCACTCGACCGAACCACCGACAGGAGTGGGCGAGCCAGGCACGCCGCCGTCCGGTCCGGCCCTGGCCAACGCGATCGCCGTGGCTGGTCCGCGCGTGACCCACTTGCCGATGACCGCAAACGGGGTGCGTTTCTTCTGACCACGAACGAGACAGGCGCGCGTGCAGCGCGCCGAGGCTGACGCCGAGGCGCTGCTCACCCAACGCAAGGAAGCGGATGATGCGGCCTTCATCGCAGGCATCAAGCGGCAGTTCGGGCTCTGAAATTCTTTCCCCCGCACAATGCCCTTTCACGGCCGGAGATATGGGCAGTCCGATGCCCGACCGCGAATCCCTTGTTCCAGATGCAACCCAGGAAGTTGGAGATCTGAAATGAAGCTCACCTTGATCATTGCGTTGTTCACCTCTTTTGCCGCGCCGGCATCATTCGCCGAAGGCGATGTCGGAGACCCGACGGCGGGCAAGCGGGCATTCTCGCAGTGCCAGGCCTGCCATGTGGTCGTTGACGGCGACGGCAACACGCTTGCAGGCCGCAGGTCCAGGACCGGACCTAACCTCTTCGGCATGATCGGAATGCAGGCCGGCACGGTTGAAGGCTTCCGGTACAGCGCGGAACTCGTGGCAGCGGGGGAGCAGGGGCTGATCTGGGACGAAGAGACGTTCGTGGCCTATTCGCTGGACCCGGTGAAGTTCCTGCGAGCGTTCCTCGATGACAGGAAGGCTCGCGGCAAGATGACGTTCAAGGTCCGCAAGTCCGAGGATGCCGTCAACCTGTACGCGTTCATCAAGTCGGTCAGCCCGTCGGCCGAGCAGGATTCGGAAGGCAACTGAACCTGACGTGCCAGCCCGATTTGCCCGACGTCGATTTTTCTGCAATACGAAGTGTGCAAACGAGAATGCGACAAAACTCAGTGAACGGGGATCGCTCAACACCCTTGCAATGCGCAAGGCCATGCAAAGGAGACTCTCGATGAATCGTCTTGCGACTGGATTTCTGGCCCTTGCAGCCGCGGGAACCTTGGCCGCTTGCGGTGGCGACGGGGCGTCGTTCGACGGAGATGCAGCAATCTCGCTGACCGGCTCCGTCGAACCGAAAGAAACGGTTGCCGATCAGGCGGAACGGTCTGTCGAGACAGCCGAAAGGGCGAACGCCCTTGTGGCTTCAACGCTTTACGGAGAAGTCGACGGCGAGGAATTCCATGCTGTCGCCGACTGCAGCGGCACTCGGTGCAGCTTGACGGCTCATTTGGCCGGGGTTTCCCTTCCCTTCGGGGAAGTAGTCCTTGAAGACCTCTTGAACCTGGGAGCAGCGCCTGGCGTGCGAAGAGCCGTTCTCGAGAAGGACGGCATCACCCTCGTGGAACGCCGCGGCATGGCCGACAACCCGTACCGGGAGTACGGCGCCTGGATGGATCATGGCGCGTTTTCCGTCAGGACCGGAATGCGATCATCCGACGCCCCTGTCACGACCTTGAGGGGGGCGCTTGTGGGCGGCGAAATCGCGGGGTCGCGCCCGCTGGCGAGCGCGACATGGCAGGGCGTGATGATCGGCACCCCCGCGCGAGGCGACAGCCGTGACGACATCCTGCAGGGCGATGCAACGCTGACCTACGATCTTGAGAGCCGGACGCTGGACGCGGATTTCACCGACATCGTGAACCTTGACCGCAACGCCGCTCACACGGTCAGGACGGTGCGCTTCGACAACGTCCCCGTTGATGGCGACGGCACCTTTGGCTATGGCAACGTCGACGACCAGATAAGGGGCGCCTTCGGAGGATCCGGCCACGAGGAGGCTGGCGGCGTCTTCGAGAAGCTTGGCATTGTCGGCGCCTTCGGAGCAACGCGGCAACCGTCCAACTGACAGATCGAACGAGTTCGTGGCAGACTGTGTCCGGACTCTGCCCGTGACTGCCGGAAGCGTGCAAGGACCGAGTTCAAGACCGTTGCCTTCCCTTGTCCAGCGCACCTCATTGCCGCCGGCAACGGCATCGCCCGCCCCTACGCGTTGCCCGATTTCTTCCTGTAGACGCCCTGCGCGATGCGGTCGATGACCATTGCGCAGAACAGGATCGCCAGACCTCCCAGAAGCCCCTGTCCCTTCGCCGCATATTGCAGCGCTTCAAGAATCAAGGCGCCCAGCCCTTCCGCACCGATGAGCGAGGCGATCACGACCATCGACAGCGCCATCAGGATCGTCTGGTTTATGCCCGTCATGATCGACGGCAGGGCGAGCGGGAGTTCGACATTGAACAGAAGCTGCCGTTTCGAGCAACCGAACGCGACGGCCGCTTCCTTGGTGCTTTCCGGCACGCCGCGCATGCCCAGGGCCGTCAGACGGACCACGGGCGGCATCGCGAAGATCAGCGTGGCCAGCACGCCCGGCGGCTTGCCCGTGCCGAAGAACGCGATGATCGGGATCAGGTAGACGAAGGCGGGCATCGTCTGCATGAAGTCCAGCACAGGTTCGGCAAAGGCGTAGGCCCGCCTGGATTTTCCGAACCAGATGCCCAGCGGTATGCCGATCAGAACGCACAGGAACGCCCCCGCCCCTATAAGGGCGACGGTGATCATCGAAAGCTCCCAAAGGCCCATGAAGGCAAGATAGGCCAGTGCCGCCGCCGTGAAGATCGCCACTCGGGGGCCGGCGAGACGGAAGGCCACCACGACCGTGATGAACATCACAACGGGCCATGGAGTCTGGATCAGGAGCACCTCAAGCCCGTCCAGCACCCATTTGATCGCCCGCGTGATCCCGTCGAATGCTCCGCCGAACCTGATTGCAAGCCAATCGAACCCTGCATCCCCCCGGAGGGCAAGAACGGCAAAATACTCCCTGCCAACGGGAAACTCCTCGATGCTCACGCGGGTACCGAACAGGCCACCAGTAAAGCGTGCGACCACGGCATCGGGATCAGCCACCGTGAAGCGAATCAGCGTCAGCGGCCAGATCGCCGCCAGCCCGATCAGCCCGAAAATCGCGCTCCGTCGGCTGAGGCCTGCCTGTTCCGGCTTGCCATGTCGCCAGCGCAGGTACTGCGCCTCGTAGGCGTAGTTTGCGTACAGCCCTTCGACGATCTTGACGAACGCGAGGAATGCAAGGCCGAAGACCAGGATTGACAGGCCCGCAGCGTTTGCGGCATTCGCCGCTTCGAGCGCGCCTTCGGCAGCGGCACGCAGGTTGTCTGCAATGCGCTGGCTGGCATCGGCATCAGCGGTTTCACCTGCGGCGCGAAGCTCGGCCACCCGCGCTTCTCGGGCTTCAATGTTCTCCTGGATGCGGTTGTATCGCTCCAATTCCTCGGCGCCCAGTTCGCCCCAAAGCCCGCGCCCGACCTGCACGAGCGCGAACAGTTCGAGGATCAGGAAAATCCAGAAAAAGCCCCACGCTCCGCGGGCGGCACCCCAGATCGGCCCAAGGGTCGCCGCAGCCCGGTTCCAGGAGACAACGAAGCCGGTCTTGCCTTCGATCCTCTTGAATTCCGTGCCGTAGTAGCTGGCGTTCTCAACAGCGAACGCGTGAACGTCGCGGCTGTCATCGCGCGTGTCGCCAGCATGGTCTCCAATGGCACCGGTCGTGTTCCTGGTCATGCCTTGCCCCCTTGAATGCCTTTCAACAGCGTCGCTCGGTCAACGATCCCGATGTCGTCACCGTCATCGCCGGTGATGACGGTGACGTGCTCTGTGGTGATCGCGATGTCGATCAGATGATCGAGGTCCGTGCCATGGTGCGCCCGCGGTGACTTGTCGAGATCGATCGGGCGAGACGGAACGTATTCGTCGATCGGAACCATGATTGAATGTGCGAACACGAGCTTAAGCTTCGAGATTCCCTCCACGAAGTCGCGCACGTAGTCATCGGCAGGCCGCGTGACGATATCTTCTGGCGTGCCGATCTGGACGATGCGGCCATCCTTCATGATGGCGATCCGGTTCCCAATGCGAATCGCCTCGTCCAAGTCGTGCGTGATGAAGACGGTGGTCTTGCCCAGTTCGGCCGACAGGGTCATGAACTGGTCCTGCAACTGGCGCCTGATGAGCGGATCAAGGGCAGAGAATGGCTCATCCATCAACAGGACGTCCGGGTCGGAGGCCAGGGCTCGCGCCAGCCCGACCCGCTGTTGCATCCCGCCAGACAGCTCGCGAGGAAACCTGTCTTCGTAGCCGGTCAGGTCCACGCGATCAAGGCACTGCTGCGAGATTTCCCATCGGCGAGACTTGGGTTCGCCCCTGACCTGGAGCGGAAAGGCGACATTGTCGCGCACGGTCCGGTGCGGCAGGAGCGCCATGTGCTGGAACACCATTCCGATGCGCTTGGCACGGACTTCGCGCAGGTCTGCATCGTTAAGTGAAATCATGTCCTGACCGAGAACGGTGATCTCGCCGGCAGTCGGTTCGATCAAGCGGTTCAGGTGACGGACCAGCGTGGACTTGCCGGAGCCGGAAAGGCCCATCACGCAGAAAATTTCCCCCTTGTCGACCGAGAACGAAACATCCGCGATTCCGACAACGCAATTGAATTCGCGCAGGACATCCGCCTTGCTGAGGTTGCGGGCCCGCACTGCTTCCATCGCGGTGCTTGCGTTGGAGCCGAATATCTTCCAGACGCTGCTCAGCTCGATCACGGCATCAGACATGCTGCCCTCCCGGATCGAAGGTCATGGACCCGGCCAGCGGACTGGCCGGGTCCTGAAACAAACCGACTTTCAGTTGAACCAGGAATCAACAAGGTCGGAGTTTTCGGCCACCCATTCGCGGGCGAACTCGCCCGGATCCCTGCCGTCAACCGAAAGGGCGTAGACGATGCCGTTCACATGCTCGGTGTTCAGCTCGACATTGGCGAGCATTGTCGCGGCCGCGGGTTGCTGTTCCTCCAGCGCCCTGGAGTAGAAGACGTGCAGCTTCGTGGAATCCCACGCCGTGCCCGCCATCGAGTTCTCCAGCCAGTTCGGATCGTCTGTCGGCTGCTTCACGTCCCATTCGGCGGCGTCGAAGGGCGGCTCCTCCAGCTTGACCAGGTCATAGAGAGAGAACATGTGATGCGGGGTGTAGCAGTAGAAGACGATGTTCTCGTCCTGGGCGATGGCATTGTCGACCTGAGCGAGCGCCAGCGTCTCGTCCATCTCCATCAGGTTCATGGTTTCCGCGTAGCCGTAGGTCTTCGCGCGGATCTTCTCCACGTTGGTCGAGGCCCACCCAGCTGCGCCGATCCAGACCTCTCCCAAGCCGTCGCCGTCTGTATCGAACTGCGATGCAATCGTCGGATCGGTCAGGTCGCTGAGCGACGATATCCCCGTCCTATCCTGCGTGTCCTTGGTCACGCAGATATGCTGCTCCGCCAAGACGGCACTCGGGTTGAACGTCACGGTACCCTTTTCGATCACGAACGTGTCGTGCAGGTTCTGCTGGTTCGGCAGCCAGACTTCAGGGTGCACGTGCATGGCGCCGGAATCCATCGCCTCGAAGATCACCGGGTTCGAACCGTTCTGCAGCTCGACGGACAAGCCCAGGTTCTCTTCCAGCGCGACTTTCAGGATGTGCGCCGTTCCGCGCACGGATGCCCAGTTCGGCACGCCGATGATGACGTCGTCCGCAACCGCCGCTCCGGCGCCGCCGAACAGTGCCGTTGCCGCAACAAGTGTCTTGAGTCTCATTTCCGTTCCCCTTTCCTTTCCTAAATTCGTCGGTTCCCGGTCCCTTGTCGGCCCTGGAAGGACCGGGCTTCACGTGTCGTCGCGTTTCAGGGCCTGGCAAAGGCAGTGGACACCGCCACCGCCTAGCGTGAACATCGACATGTCCGGATCGTAGACCTCAAAGCCCATGGCACGCATGCGATCGTTGAGATCGTTCGCGCCGGCCATGGACAGCACCTTGTCGTTTCCGAGCGCCACGAGATTGACGCCGAGGTTCCTGGCCTCGGCATACCCCACGTCGACAAGCTCAATGCCCCATCCGCGGACGGTCTCGACCAGCCAGGGCTCCATCGCGTCAACGCATGCCACGGCAAGCTTGTCGGCAAGGGGCACGATCAGGCCGTCCATGTGGACAAACTCCCGGCTGATCGGAGCCACCAGGGCCTCCCACCCCTCGGCCTCGACGAACCGTGCGACCTGCTCGGCGCCCTCCTTCTCGGAACGTTCGCCGCAGTAGCCTATCAGCACCCGTCCGGTATCGATGATGTTGAAGTCGCCGCCCTCGAAGTGGCCTGCGGTCGCGTAATTCCAGATCGGAATGTCGTTCGCCTGATAGAACCGGATTGCCGACACGTAGTCGGCGCGACGGACCTTGAGCTGCATGTGACAGATCAATGCGCCCCAAGGCGTCATGGCCGAACTGTCGCGCGCAAAGAAATTCCGGTGCAGCACCGGATCGCTCTCCAGGTAGTGGCAGGTGACGCCATTCTCTTCGTAGATCGAGACCATTTCCGTGTGCTGGGCCATCGCGAGCTGCAGGTCGAACCTGACCCCGGTGCGATCCGCATTCTCCAGGGTGCGGCCCATCAGCGGCCCGGCCTCAACCCACTTGTAGTGCTCTGGCCGACCCAGAAGCACGTGCCGCAACGGACCATGGTCGTTCGTGATGCCCCAGTTCCGGGAAAGAGTTGCAGCTTGCAGCATCGGAAACATCCACTTCTTCGATCAATAGGGGCGACGACAGTGCCGGAGCCAAGCTCGCAGTGGCCCAGGGCATCGGATTTCGTTCTTTGCAAAAGCGCGATGCCGGTTTCCGGCAGGCCCCGACAAGCCTGAGAACCCTCCAGGCGAGAACGCCGGTCCCGGCAACGTCAATGCCGACGACCCTTCGAGCGCACGCCCGTACTCGGCACAGATCATGTCGCTCTCCCCGTACGCCGGGAGTGCCGCACCCGCCGTCGCGCTGATGCCCCCCAGAATGCACCGCCGAAGGCGGAGGAAATGCAAGGGCCGCGAGTGCCACGAGCGGCACGGCGGCACCTGCGCGACCGGGGCAAAAAAAGAACACGCGCGCGGGCACGTCCGGGCGCCGGCCGGTGTCGTCGCGGACCGATCAAAGAAGGAAGGACAACGCCGGCGCGGGAGCCGCGCCGAGAGAGAGCGTCCAGGCTGCGAGCCCCATCTGGGCGCGCTCAGCCGAGGCACGGCGCATCTCGCGCTTCCGGCTCCATGGTTTCGGGAATTGCGAATTTTCCAACCTGTTGGTTCAAGATCTTTGCCTGCGGGTATGATCCAAGTGGCGATCATCCGTGATGTCCTTCTTTTCGTGCACGGTGTTTTTTCGCGGTGTTTCTTGAAGGACTCAGCATGGGAACCACTGTCTCGAGCACGGGTCGCAGGCCAAGAGTTTCGGAAACGTTGCCAGTGGTTCGGTGGTAGATCCTGGTCTGCATGCTGTCTTGGCTCCGAAGTCGAGTGGAAGCCACGGCGTTGCTGTTCGTCTTGGCCTCCCATCAACTCCTTGACCATAAGGGCCGCGGGCAATTAGAAAGAATATCAATTAAAGAATGTTTACATGAGCATTTAGGCAAGTATAATGCTGGAAGCCGCGCGCGCCACCCCACGTCTTCACAAGGCCGACCTCCACATGCTTGCAGTCTTCATGACCGTCGTGGAATGCGGCGGGTTCGCTGCAGCGCAGGTTACCCTGAACGTCGGCCAGTCGACCATCAGCCGCCAAATCGGCGATCTGGAGAAGCGCCTCGGCATGCGCCTTTGCCAACGGGGACGGGCGGGCTTCCGTCTGACTGACAAGGGACGGGTCATCTACGAGGCATGCCAACACCTTGCGACCGCACTGGAGGGATTCCGCAGCACGGTAGGCGCGCTTCGCGGCGAACTGGTCGGAGACCTCTCGATCGGCGTGATCGACAACTGGGCAACCGAGCGAGGCTTCCCGATGGCCGACGCGTTGCGGACCTTCAGGGGCAAGACCCGACAAGTCCACATTCACTTCCACACGCTGGCGCCAGACGAAATCGAGCGCGCCGCCCTGGACAACAGGATCAACCTGGGGGTCGGCGTGTTTCACCAGCATCGTCCGGGCCTGATCTACGAGGCGCTCTACGACGATCCGGTAGAACTTTACTGCGGCAGGGGGCACGCACTCTTCGACCGGGCCCCAAACGAACTCAAGCCCGATGACTTGCTTGCGGCCGATCTTGCTCACCGCGCCTACCTGTCCGAGCGACAGGTCGCACCGCTCACTGGGGATCTTCAGTCAACCGCGGCGGCACGCCAGATCGAAGGCGTGGCATTCCTCATCCTGTCGGGCTGGCACATCGGCCATCTGCCCGTCTCCTATGCGGAGAGGTGGGTGGAGAGCGGGCGCATGCGCAGCATCCTGCCTGCGACCTACCGTCTAAATACAAGGATCGAATTGGTGATACGCCGCGGCGTGCAGCTCTCGCTAGTGACTGAGACCTTCGCAGATATCCTTCGGGAGACCACCCTGCCGTTGCGCGGGTGACTGCGAATTCCCGGCAAGTGGCTAAACTACGACTTCGATTTCTGGCCTGCGCCGGATTTTCGTTTGACAGCACAGGCCGCCCCTGCTGCCATTCGACAAGCAGACGCGCCGCGGCGAGGATCCGGCCCAGGCGCGGAGTCTCCGTTCGCTTTTCGGCGTGGACTTGATGTCCAAGGCCTGCTGCCCGCAGGCGGCCGACAACCGCTTCCGTGTACGCAGGCGTGTTTCAATGGTCATCGACCGCTCTCGGCACGGCCGGATGGCACTGGTTGACTTGAATTCAGGGTCGACGCAAATTCCGCCGGGCTGAGCACAGCCGCTCGACAGAAACACGGGGATCCGGTGCTGAACAGAAAGTCCAGTCGCTCGCCGGACTCCTCCCCAGGCATGGATGCGAACAGGCCGCAAGGTGATGCGGCAATCCGCTGCCGCACGGCGACCGACATCGGGAGAGCGAGATGAGACACGACGGCCGGTTTGCGCACTTGGCGCCTGTTGGCTTGCTGGCGTTACTGCTTGCGAGCTGCGGCAGCAGCGAGATGTCCGGTCCTCCTCCTACTGCCGAACAGATCAAGCAGGGAACGCTCACCCGGGTTCAATCCGCCACAACGGTGCTTGCCAGCGATCAGCACGTGTTCCGGTACGACGGCCAGACCTCCCGCACCTTGACCATGTGCAGGGGGACGATCTGCGGTGTGAGCCCGACCTCCGAAGGCTTGCAGGCCGCGCTTGCGCGCGCGTTCGCCGATGCCCGCCTCGACTTCGGAAGCAGCCACTTCGCGGCACGGCTCGAGGACTCCCTGGAACTCACGCCGGCGACCCAAGTCGTGAACGGCGTCACGCTTGTCGAAGGTTACGGGCTGCGCACTGGAGACCGGCCATTCAGCGCGAAGTTCTTCGGTGCCTGGCTCAACGGCGGTGCGTTCTTCGTGAACGAGACCACCCTGACGGTCAGGGACGAGCGCGGGAATCCCGTCGGGCTGGGCACCGTCTTTGATGCCAGCGCCCTTGGCGTGACCGTCGACTCGGCACCTGCACCCGCACAAGGCAATTCGGCCACCTGGACAGGCATGATGATCGGAGCGGACGTGAGCGATACGGTGACTCGCGGCCAGTTCCTTCGCGGCGATGCGACACTCGTCATCGACGATCTGGCCGATCCGGATGTCGACGTTGCGTTCAGCGATTTTCGAGATCTGGAGACCGGCGCGAGGCTGGCCGACAAAGTGATCGCTCCCTGGCAGAACATTCCGCTCGACGGCGGTTCCTTCGGCAACAAGCCAGCGGGAAGCGACGACTACATCCACGGCCGCTTCATCGGAGAAGACCACGCGGGCGTTGTGGGAATCTTCGAGCGCGACGATGTCGTGGGCTCGTTCGGCGGCGTTCTGCAACCAGACGATTGAGGCCTGATCTCGTGACCGCTCCCCGCCCTTGAGGACAGCGTCTCTGCTGCTCTGGCTGCGGCGGAAACCGCGCCCGTCCTGCGCAGGGCGCCGCAGGCAGGGACGGCAAGGCCTGCCCGACTGGTGCCGGGTCAATGCCCGATGAGAGAGGCTGTTTCGGGCCGGAAAGCCTGCATGCTCCCTGGAACCGGCATTTCCAATTGCGCCGACTGTCGCCGCGAACGCAACGCCGCTCTTGCCAATCCCCGGACATCCTGCTGTGACTTCCGATCATGTCGCGACGGAAGGCCAGGCCATGCCAGATGAAACCTACCTCGTCACGGGAGCCTTGGGATGCATAGGCGCCTGGGTCCTGAAGCATCTTGTTGAACGGAACGCAAAGGCCATTTCGGCAGACCTGGGCACGGACCCGGTGCGCCCGCGCCTGATCATGGACGACGATCAGATCGGGCAGGTTGACTGGAGGGTCTTGGACATCACCGACACGAAAGCGGTCAAGGCCCTGGTGGCCGAAGCGGGCGTGACCAGGATCATCCACCTGGCCGGACTGCAGATCCCGTTCTGCAAGGCCAATCCGCCATTGGGTGCTGCCGTGAATGTCCTCGGCACGGTCAACATGTTCGAAGCTGCCTTGGCCTCGGGTACTTCTGGCCTGGTCTACGCGAGTTCCCTTGCCGCACTTGGTCCTGTGTCCAGCTACGATTCCTGGCCGCTCGGTGACGACGCCGCGCCTGACCCGCGCACGCTCTACGGAGTATACAAGGTTGCCAACGAGCAAACCGCCCGCGTCTATGCTGCTGACTCGGGTGTGGGAAGCGTCGGCCTGAGGCCCTGCGTGGTCTTTGGCGTCGGGCGCGATCAGGGCGTGACGGCGGACTTCGCCAAGGCAGTCCTCGCGGCGGTGGCCGGCGTGCCGTTCCACATCAGGTCCGGCGGAATCATACCGATGCAGCACGCCAGCGACGTCGCAAGAATGTTCATTGGCTGCGCCGACGCCGACGTGACGCAGGCACGAGTCTGCAACATGCGGAATGACGTCATCGCGGTATCTGACTTCGTGGAGCGCCTGACGGCGATCTTCCCCGACGCCAGGATCACGCACGACGCTGAATCAGAGTTCCCCTTCCCCGCCGACCTTGGCGACGACGGCCTGCAGGACATTCTCGGGAACGTCCCGCACACTCCGCTGGAGGATGCCATGCTCCAGGACGCGGCAATGTACAGCGACCTTCTGGACCGAGACCGGATCGACCTGGAACAGCTGAAGCAATAGTGGTTCGCGGTCCGCGGCATCCGAAACAACCCTGCTGCCGCCATTCCCCGATGTCCATCCGGCGATCAGCCGGTCACGGAAGCACTTCATGTCGAGATTGAGCCCGGTCAACGGTCGTTCTGTCGGCATTCCGGACGCAAGACATTTTGAAGCGACATCGGCCTTTACATTTTGGGGACTGAAGCTATGAGCCCGGACTCTGAGAACTGCAAAAGTCGGCATGCACGGCCGGAAAGACGGAAAGGAACTGCCACCATGGGATTCAGGACCGTATCTGGAACCGCCTGTGCGATGTCGATGCTGTTGCTCTTGCCGAACGCCGCCGACGCGCAGGAATCGGGCAGCTTCCGAATCCTGCAAAGCTACGTTCAGGACTATACCACGATTGAGCATGCAGGAGGCACCGTCACTGCCGGAACGCTCGTTGGCACCAGCACAGTCATGGAGAGCAGCGGTCCGCCTTTTGCCGAAGGCGTGACTGACATCGCGAAGTGTCTCGTGTACGTGCGCACGCCTCGAGACGGTGCTGTTGAACTGGAAGCGGCATGCACGGTGACGGATGGCGCAGGTGACGAGATGTATCTCCTGGCTCGTCGGAGAGATGGCAGCATAGCGGCAGGCGGCGGCGGGGCGGGCGTGTTTGAGATCCTGGGCGGTACTGGAAAATACGCCGATGTTTCCGGTGAATGCCCTTACACGACTCAGTACCATCCCGAAGACCACGCTGACGTGTCTGGAAAATGCACGTGGCAAAGACCGTGATGCATCTGCTTGCGGCGATGCCGCAACGCTTTCGGTTGAACGAGTACGGAAACCGGCCACGCGAACATGCGGGGGCAAGCCGCCACGGTTCGTGAATCTCCCCTGCATCGGGCTGTCGCCTCTGCGGCACTCAGGGCTGGGGCAACCGAAAGAGGGATCTCGCCAAGGCCGTGGCGCTGCAGCTTGATGCCGGGCGAACCCGAGTCCAATCCTCAGAATTGGCTGCTCCCTGCGCTGAAGCATTCGCGCATGGCTTCAAGCCTCCGGGCGGGTTCCTTCCGTCCCATCCCCGCTGTCTGCCTCCATTTCATCCGCAGGTCGGCAGCTTTGGGCAAGCTTGAGTCCCTTGGCTCTCTGAATATGCCGTGACGCAACTTCCCGCTTCCGGCCATCGTCCTGACGCTTGGGCGCAATCGCCTTACGGTGACGGGTATCCGTGTATGCGGCTGCCCGCAGAACTGGAGTCCCGAGACTTAGGAGAGCCGCTAGCCGAAGATAGAAAGAATGCCCTGAAGTCCCTGCCGGATCAGGAAATCAACCAGGAAGAAAAACGCTGCAGTCGCGATGGTCAGCATGAAGACCATGGCGGATGTGAGCACGACTTCACGCCGCGCAGGCCAAACGACCTTGGCAACTTCCGCGCGGACCTGCTGAATGAACTGGAGCGGGTTTGTCATCGCCATGTTTCGTCCTCGTGCGTTTCGTCGCAAATACGTGCTTCACGAATTGAATTCAAGGCTTGGTCCGGCAATCTTGGCTGGCCTTCGCATGCCATGGACTTCGGGGAACCCGTTCAAATTGGCAATGCCGTGACGCGCTGGTTCATCTTTCCAGTTCCAATGCGTCGAGCCTGCCGTTGATCGGAACTTTCGGGGGGAATCACGTACTTGGCTGAATCGGCGCCCGGCGGCAAAAGCCTCGCGAGCCGGAAGGGCCGGGCCAGCCGCCGATCTTGGCCGTGGCGTCGCGTGGCACGCACCGCGATACCTGGCTCAAACGCGGAAACAGCACGATGGCTGATTTCGGGCAACATGCCGACAACCGGATCATGCCGCGTTTGCGGCCCGAGGCGTTGAATCCCCGGGCACTTTGGCCGGGATCGTCGGCATAATCACCTGCGTTCCTGATCTTCATTCCCGTTACACCGACGCCTGAGCGGGTCGGCGGCGCGTCGCGGAACTTGGCGGGGTCGATCTCCAGCAGGTCATAGGCCGGGCCTTCCGGTCTCGTCGGCTGCGCAAACACTGAATTGCCGTGGTCAGATTCTGCCGGAACCGCCGCCTCGTTCAGCGGCAGCGTGGAGTGGTTGGCAAGCAGCGCCGTGAAGGCGCCCACGGTCGTCATCCTTGAACAGCAGTGGCTTCGAACGGAATTGACCGCCGATAATATTTCGAATTGTTGGGTTCTTTGAACTTGCGAATTGTCAGCACGGGATCAGCCGCAATCACTGCGATTTGTCCCGGTCGCAGCGCAGAGGTCGGCGCCGCACAGGACATATTCAATTCATGTCGTATATATTCGTCCAGATCGCGCCCGCTTCGGCACTTTCCGCTTGCCGTTCGAGGGGATCCCTTTGGATGTCACGGCCTGCCGAGGAAAGTTCCTGATGAAGGGCCTCAGCCGAAGGAATCACCCCCATCCGTTCCATGCCAATCAGGAAAGACCATGTCGTGATCTTTGCGATACGAGGGCCGAAATCCATGTTCTTGACCTGGTTGTCTTCAAACAGAAGGAGCCCGTAATCCGAGGCGCCCAAGGTATCCCGCAACGTGTTCGACGATTGCCAGACGGATGCTTCCCCGGCATCCTTGATGCGCTTGCGGAGGGACTGCTGATCCGGGGTCAGCGCGTTCCAAAGCAGGCCGATGCTTGTTTCGATCGTCTGGATTCTGTTGCCGCCGTTCCGAATCCAGTCACGGAAAATCATGACGTCAGGGGCTCCCGGCATGCCCCGCAACACCTCGTTCACGGCCACGTCCGCGATCACGATCGGACAATTGAAGCGATCAAGAAGATCCAGTCGATTTATTCTACCCAGAGATATCAGCGGGCCGCTGTCGGGAATCACCAGATCAAGAGCCACCGCCAGCAGTCTCCATCATCCGCAGGATCGGCATTGCCGCCTCAAGTTCCGCCTCGACCTGCGCTCGGGACGGTCTCGGAGGCGCGATGCCACGGTCGGCCAAGGCATTCAACAGTTCCGAGTAGGAGTCCATGTGCAGGATCTGCATCGTTTCTTCCCGGAAAGTCTCTCCCGCCACGAAGCTGTCGATCACCTGTGTCGTGGTTAGCAAGGCCGTCATCTCCAATCCTGTCTTGGATCGTATAGCCGTTTGAACGTCGCAAATTGCGGAACACATGCTGGGCAAGGCGTCATGCTGGCGTAGCTGGAGAGCTCAGGACCGGACAAGCACAGCTGCAAGGGCGACTGTCTTTTGCTGCCGTCGGGGCTGGACTTGTCTCTCGATCACCCGCCAAGTCGAGGATGACGAACCCCCATTTCCAAGCTTGCGGGATCTTGCCTAAACGCTTCCACGATCGAAGCTTTGCATGGCGTTTCGACGCGGGCGTCCGGCCGGTCTCGCAGATCCTCTCGGCGATGACGGACCTGGAATCCTGGACCGGAGATATCCGGAATTCAACGGCGGTCATGGTCGCCCGGACTCTGGCCTTCGTGGGCTGTGGCGGAGGCAGCGACGCGCCACCTGCTCCTGTGACGGACGAAGCTCCGAACGGGTGCGAGCGAGGCCGTTCGGCGAACGCCTGGGAGTCTTTGGACTCCAGAAGCTTACGTAGTTCCCAGCACTCGTCCAAAGGCTACTTCCCCACTTTCCCAGAAGGGCGAGTAAGCCGCGGCTCAGGCTAGGACCTGCGGTTGGCCTTGGTGCGACGAGAATTGCCTTGCCAGCAGGGAGTGCAGATCTCATTCAAGTCCTCAAATTCGCTCACCTACGTACAGCATGCCTTCGTCAGGGAGTTCGTGGAGGTAGGGCATTACGCGAGAATCTATCCTGCCGACGCCAGAAAGAATTCGTCGATGCAAAGGCGACGATCGGCTTGAGGGCTTGGCTGGCCTGCGTCATGTCGGCCCCGAAGCGGCGGCGGAGGTCGAGATACTCCGAGAGCCGGTGGAGAACGACATCATGATCCGGCCCCTGCAACTGGCTGCGGCACGGGCCAAGGACGCGAAAGCGGGCGCAGGACCTCAATGTCGTGCCGGGCATAGACCGTCGTTGTCTCTGCCGAATTGTGGCGCAGCATGTTGCCGATGTCGGACAGCGGCATTCCGTCCCGCAGCAGGATCATGGCCAGGAAATGCCGGACGACATGGCAGCGAACCTTGCCTCCGGGCGGCGCGACACCAGAGGAAGGTCCGCAGCATTCAGCGACACCTCGCGGACATGGCAGGGGCGGAGGGACTCGAACCCCCGACCCTCGGTTTTGGAGACCGATGCTCTTCCAACTGAGCTACACCCCTTCCGAACTCCCCCGTTAAGGCAGAGCCGCAACAGAATCAAGAGAAAGAAGAAAGACGCTCTTGACAGTCAATGCTCATGGCCTGCCGCAGCTGCGTTCGCCAGAGCGGTGACGTACTCGTGGAAGAGCCATGGTCACATGCCGCGTCTGAACGATTGATGGGAGTTCTAACGAGCATTGAAAGGCCGGTCGCACGACCATTGGTCTGTTCCGGCAAGGCCGTTTTCGTGGTTTCGGATCTCCAGAAATATGTCCGACTTGGCCACTGTCTGGTTCAGTTCGGTGAACTGATCAACCGGCGCTGTCTTGGCGTCCGAGCCGCGACCGCAAGCGAGCAGGAGGGTCACTGCTGTCGCAAGCACTGCCGGTCAGTTCATGGTCAATTCTCCAATCTTTCCACGCCTAGATTGTGGTAGTGTCGTGAATTCCGGGTTCGACAAGACCCCAGTCCAAAGCGCCCCCGCTCGGCACCGGGGAGGTCTGCAACCCGGCCTGGCGCGATCCGCCGCCGCGTGCACAATGTACTTGCCATTCTGCACGCCATAGAGTGAAACAGGCGTCAATTAGGCTCCCGGAAGATGTAGATATGATGAATATTCCGCGCGTTTCGTGCTGCTGCCCGCCGAATCCGCCCGCTCGCACCGCACGCGGCGGCACTTGCGCCGGACTAATTCGCGGAAATCACGCGACTGGAGGGTCCCGATGAGCGAAACAGGAGACTTTCGCCACGAGGCCGCCGCGCTGCGCGAACGCATCTCGGCGCTGTGCGCCGCCAGCCTGCGCATCGGTTCCAGCCTCGACCTTGACACCGTGCTAGACGAGATCGCCAACAGCGCCCGTGCACTGACCGGCGCGCGCTACGCCGCCATTGCCACCCTCGACGAGGACGGCAATCCTGCGGATTTCGTCACTTCGGGCTTCACCGAGGCGGAACACCGGGCGATGGAGGAGTGGTCCGACGGGCCAAAGCTCTTCGAGCACTTCCGCGACCTCAAGGGACCGCTTCGCATCGCCGACGTGCCAAGCCACGTGCGCGCGCTCGGCTTCTCGCCCGACAGGCTGCCCTGGGGCACCTTTCAGGGCACGCCGATGCGCCACCGTGGCGTCCATGTCGGCAACTTCTACCTCGTCGAGAAGGAAGGCCGCGGGGCCTTCACCGACGAAGACGAGGAGATCCTGGTCCTTTTTGGTGCACAGGCTGCGGCGGCGATCGCCAACGCGCGCACCTACCGCGACGAACGGCGGGCTCGCGCCGACCTCGAGGCGCTGGTCGAGACCTCGCCGGTCGGCGTCGTGGTGTTCGACATGACGGGTGGCCGTCCGGTCTCGCTCAATCGCGAGGCGCGACGGCTCATGGAGAGCCTGGCCAACCCGGGCGAACCGGTCGAGCCTCTGCTCGGGATCGTGTCCTGCCGCTTCTCCGACGGGCGCGAGATCGCCCTCGACCGGTTGCCGATCACCGACGCGCTGAGCGACGCGGAAACGGTGCGGGCAGAAGAGATCGTGCTCTCGACCCCCGACGGGCGCAGTGTCACCACGCTGGTCAACGCGACCCCGATTCATGCCCCGGATGGGACCCTGGAGTCTGTGGTGGTCACGCTGCAGGATCTGGCACCGCTCGAGGAACTCGACCGGATGCGCGCCGAGTTCCTCGGCATGGTGAGCCACGAACTGCGCACGCCGCTCACCTCGATCAAGGGGTCGACGGCAGCGGTGCTGAGCGACACGCGCGAGTTCGGCCTGGCCGAGACGAGGGAGTTCGTGCGCATCGTCGACGAACAGGCCGAGCGCATGTTCGGGCTCATCAGCGACCTGCTGGACGCGGGGCGGATTGGTGCCGGCACGCTCTCGGTCGCGCCCGAGCCGACGGAGGTGGCGTTCCTGATCGACCAAGCGCGCACTACCTTCGCATCGGGCGGTGGACGCCATGCCGTGCTCATCGACCTGCCGCCGGACCTGCTGAGGGCAATGGCGGACCGTCAGCGCATCGTGCAAGTACTGTGTAACCTGCTCGCCAACGCGGCGCGTAGCGCGCCGGACTCCTCGCCGATCCGCGTGGCGGCCGAACGCGACGGGGCCCGTGTGCAAAATCCTGCGACACTTGACGGAAAATCTTACAACACTTGACGAAAAATCTTACGACACTTGACGGA
This sequence comes from Silicimonas sp., assembly GCA_022820365.1. Taxonomy (GTDB): domain Bacteria; phylum Pseudomonadota; class Alphaproteobacteria; order Rhodobacterales; family Rhodobacteraceae; genus JAJEFO01. Next base: position 69 of record JAJEFO010000092.1, on the reverse strand, counting down.
AAATCCTGCCGGACTTGACGGAAAATCCTGTGACACTTGACGGCGAATCCTGCGGCACTTGACGGCCGT
>JAJEFO010000031.1 GCA_022820365.1 Silicimonas sp. | reverse complement strand
GTCGGGAAGGGAAGTACGCGGCCGAAACGCAACCCGTCCCTGAATGACCAGCAATGTCGGAAGACCGTGGGAAGAAACACCCAATCCCGCACGAAACAATCCGGGAAATCCGCAACGGATCAATCAGAAATACAACACCGTCCTCTCGCCAGTCGGGAGGATCGATTCGAAGCACGCTGGCACCGAACCCAGCAAGAAAGCGCGTGGCGACTGGCCCCGCCAGGACCCGCGTCAAGTCGAGAACTCGCAGTCCGTCAAGGCTGCCTGCGAAATCCGGCAAACGAGATTCGGACCCCGAACTTTCGTGCCAGTGGATCAATGGCTCGATGGCCACGGCCCGTCCCTGAGGATGTGCTGCCCAATCAGACAGCCCGTTCATGGCGGCGGCAACGCCACCGGCCTCAACAACGGCCTGTTCAAGATCCAGGCGGTTCCAAGATCGGACCCCATGGGCCACGGCGTCGCGATCCGCGTCCGTGCCGAGCACACGAAGCGCGGCTGACAGGTGTTGCGGCACGTTTGTATGGAGCCGGATCCAGCCATCCTTTGTCCGGTAGTTTCCGGCAACGGGGTCCCATGCTTCCGGCAAGGCCCATTTCTGCGGCTTCAGCGTCATGCCGCACCAAAGCTCGGCTCGCCGTCGGTCGATGGAGACCTCTGAAGCGCCAACCAGCGCAGCCAGCTGTTGCGCAGCGGCCGTCACGGTAGCAAGCGCCAGACCCGAGACATCGACGATGGAAGTCAGTTGAAACGCGCCTTCATACGCGACGTCGACGGGCATCGTCCCGTTCAGCCTCAATGCCTCGGAGATTTGTTCGCCGAACCAGTTGTTTCCTGGTGCATTCATTGCTCGCCCCCGTGACCAATCGGCGAATTGCCGAATGCAGCCTTGTCACTCGAGTTCAATTGCGCGTCCTGCTTGAGTCCAACCTGGACAGGCCATGCTCATTGATTCGGGTCGCCAAGCTTGCTTCGCTGCGTGACGCAAGACGCAAGATGCGGACACCGCGCAGCTGCCAGACCTCGCCGGCCAGTTGCCCGAGCGGTGAATCGGCATGCCTCGGCAATTGCCGTTCCGGGGCGCCGAAGACCCGGCTGACATGGTCAACAAGAAATCCTGCACTGGCCCCAGAACCAACTTACAGTATTCCGCGAAGGGCCCTGATGTGGTCGACGCCCATGCCGCAACAGCCGCCAATGACCTGCACGCCTCGTCCTAGCCATGATTGCGCATGGTTCGCATAGGTATCCGGCTGAATGGTGTTGTCGAAAATGCAGACGTGACCTTCCCATCGTGCCGAATGCGCATAGACCCCGACCGGTCCCGGCCAACGCTCTTGAACGACGTCGAGACAGGCGTCGATGTCTTCCACCTCCGTGTGCATGATGTTCACGAGCGGAACCTCACGCCCGGCAAGAGAGTCGAGGGCATCAGCCAATTCGCCGCCTCGCAAGAGCGTCATGGCACCGGAGGGAGCCCGCTCGCAAGACAGTCCGACCCATACCGGCAATCCGCTTGTTCGGGCCGCCTCGTGCACGACCAGCATGCTGTCGATGTCCACCATCATTTCCAGCATCAGCAGGTCTGCGCCCGCCTCGGCCATGACCACTGCCTGTTCTTCGGCGTTGCCGCACAGGTCTTCAGGTTCCGGCCAATTTTCCGTAAAGGACCAGTAAGAAATGCCGCCAGACACCAAGACATCCGGAGCCGCCATGCGATCTCGCGCCTCCCTGGCCAGCTCGACGCTTCGGCGGTTCAATTGTTCAAACTGATCCTCGACCCTCGCATCAACCAGCACGTGCCGATGCGTGGCAAACGTGTTCGATATGACGATTTCTGCGCCTTCGCGAATGTAATCCTCATGAACCGTGCGAAGAATGTCCGGATGGCTCAATGCGCCGCCGCCGTTCCAGGCGTTGTCCAGCTGGGGAACGCCGCGTCTCTCGATTTCCGTACCGGTTGCGCCGTCAATGAGAATCCGCTCGCCCTCATCAATGCGCTTCATCAATCGTTCGTAGCGGTTCATTGGCGTTCCTTCGTCGGTTTTCTGCCGCGGGATCGGAGCGGCGCGGATTCGTGGATTGATGAATCCTGCGAGAATTATGCTTGTCAGAATCTGACCAGTTTTCTGACCGTCTTCAAGTCCCCCCGGCCCACGTGCCAGTGCTCAAGCGCAAGCTCGGCGCGCTGCGCAACGCTCGCAACCGCGGTTAAATGGCCCCGTCGAATTCAGGCTGGATGGGAAAATAGTTCTCGATTCCGCCTTCCCGGTATACGTCTGCCGTACAGCAGTGCAATCCTCCCCCGAACGCATACGCGTCACGAAGATCCACTTCAACGACTTCCATTCCGAGACGGTCGAGTTGCTCCGCCTGATGGACCTCCGACTTCTCCACGCAAACGGTCTTGGGATCAAGCACGAGGACATTCATCGACAGCCACGTCGACGAATAGCAAAGCGGCGGAGGCGAATTGTGGGCGGGGCGGGCAGCATCGACGATTTCCCAGTCATTCCTCGTGAACAGC
>JAJEFO010000093.1 GCA_022820365.1 Silicimonas sp. | reverse complement strand
GGGTGCGATTTCTGTATGGCGGATGACGATTTTTTAGTGCGCTGAAATCAAACAACATTTTTGAGGCCGGATCCGGCGATGCCCCCTGATTCGGCGGATTCCGCGAAAATTCGCCGTGCGTGCCGCGACTTTTCCATTTCCGATGGAGTCCTGCCCCTTTTCGGCAGGTGTGGTAGAGCGTTCCTGCAAATCGCCAATCACTCCGAAATGGAGCAAAAAGAAAGGAACGCTCTGATGGAAAGCCTACATCCTGAATCCCCGATTGCCAACATCGACGACGGAATCAAGTCCGTCGCGGCGGCCATGGACGGTCTGACGAAAGCGGGCATCGCCCTGGTCGAGAGGGCCGCCGAGATCGGCCTGGCGGAGAACGTCGCGGTCCTGTACCGGAACGACCCGCTGGAGGCCGAGGGCGCGGTTCGCGACATGGTCTTCGGCATGGCCCGTTCGGTCCTGGCCGACGCGTTCGCGGCGCTGGACGACCACGGGCTGTCGCTGCAGGCCGGAGACAGGACGTACCGGAAAGCCGAGGTCACGCCGGGCCGCGCGATGACGATGTTCGGGCCGGTCGACTTCAGCCGTTCGCGGTACCGTCCCTCGGGCACAGGGGCGTCGCTGGTTCCGGCCGAGGCCGTCCTTGGCCTGACGGCGGGCGGGCTGACGCCGGCGGCGGCGGGCCTTTCGATGTACCTGATGAGCGGTCTGACGGCCCGCGAGAGCGAGGACGCCTGGAGGAGGCTCTGCGGCAAGGGGCCTTCGACGGCATCGCTGGTGCGGCTTTCCGGGGAGGCGGGAACCTGCATGGAGGCGTGCTCCGGCGCGCTTCTGAAAGATCTCCGGGAGCAGGAGGAGATGCCCGCGGAGGCCGTGTCGCTTCTTGTCTCGCTCGACGGGGTCATGATGCGCATGAACGCCGAGACGGCGGACGGAAAGTCAACGGACGCTGGCTGGCGCGAGGCGTCGTGCGGCGTCGTGGCCCTGGTCGATGCCCAGGGGAACATGCTGGAGAGCCGGGTCTTCGGGCGTCTCCCGGAAGCCGGCAAGACGAGCCTGAAGTCGCAGCTGAAGGCCGAGGCGTTCCACTGGCTGAAGCTCAATCCGGACCTGAAGCTCGCGGCCGTCGCTGACGGCGCGAAGGACAACTGGCCGTTCCTGGAATCGCTGTGCCCCGACGTGGTCCTCCTGGATTTTTGGCATGGAGCCCAGCATCTCAAGGCCGCAGCCGACGCCGCCTTCGGCCCGGACACGGCAGGGGGCACGGCGTGGTTCGAGAAGTGGCGGCATGTCCTGCGCCACGACCCCAGGGGCGTCGGCAAGGTGATCGACGCGATGCGCCACCTGTTGCGGAAGGGGAAGGGAGCCGACGACATCCGCAAGGAGCTCGCCTACTTCCGCAGCAACCGCCGCCGCATGAACTACGCGTCCGCCGCCGAAGCGGGCTACGCGATCGGTTCCGGTGCCGTGGAATCCGCAAACAAAGTTTTGGTGACGTCACGGATGAAGCGCTCGGGGCAAAGCTGGGGCCGCGATGGCGGCCAAGGCGTACTGACCTTCCGGTCGCTTCTCAAATCCGGACGCTTTGACCGGGCATGGGCCGCGCTGGCGCCCCGCCTGAGTCGAAACGGCGGCTGGAAGCCTCCGCAATGCGCCAACGACAACCAGCCGGTGATGAAAATCGCGCTTGCGGCATGATTCGCGAAGAACATCAAGAATACAAAAAGTGAACCATACAAGAATCACGCCCTGCCGTGATCTCGGGCCTTTACTATCTTCAGACGGTGTGAAATCTCTCCAAAACTTCCACTAGAAGGGCCTGCATGGCTTTGGAAATGGGCATAGGGGAAGGTGCGCCGACGGCGCCCGTTTTTGTAACCGGCTCGGCGGGGCATGTCGGAGCCAACCTCGTGCGTCGATTGCTCGACGAGGGCGTACAGGTCCGGGTTTTGCTGAGACACGATGACAACAATGAAGGTCTGGAAGGCCTCGACGTTGAACGGGTGTTTGGCGACATTCGCGATCTTGATTCCATCAGGAAAGCTCTCGAAGGCTGCCAGGGAGTCTATCATGTCGCGGCCAAGATTTCGACCATCGAGGGCAACCGCGCCCATCGTCGCGAGGTGTTCGAGTGCAATGTTGTAGGTACCCGAAACGTGCTTCAGGCGGCGCGGGAGGCCGTGGCTGGGCGGGTGGTGGTTACAGGATCTTTCAGTGCGGTCGGTCACGACCTGGACGATCCCTCCGCTCCGAGCGACGAATCCATGCCGTTCTTTCCGATGGAACGCACGACGCCTTATGAGCGCAGCAAGTCGCTCGTCGAGCAGGAGTGCTGGCGCGCAGCAGCGACCGGACAGGAAGTCATCGTCGCGACCTGCTGCGCGGTGGTCGGGGGCGCTGATTTTCTTCCTTCGCGGCTGGGAAGGACGCTGTGTGACTACACCAACGGCAAGCTCCGCGCCTATATCGATGGCGGATTCGAGTTCGTCGCAGCGCGTGACATAGTCGAAGGCCACCTGTTGTGCATGCGCCACGGCCGCTCGGGCGAAAAGTATATTTTCAGCAGCGAGTACAAGACTATTTCAGAGATCGTCGCCTTGTATGAAGAGGTCTCGGGCATTCCGCGACCGCGCCGGAAGGTTCCGGCCCCCCTGATGCTCGTGTTTTCGGAAGTGGCGAGTTCTTACCTGAGTCGGTTTCACCCGGACTTTCCCCAGCGTTTCACCCCAGGTGCCATACACCTCCTGAAGAAGTGTCGCCACGCCGACCTCAGCAAGGCGAAAAGGGAGCTCGGGTACCAGCCGACCGCCATCCGCGACGCCGTTCATGAAGCCTATGCGTTTCACTACAGTCGCAACGCGATCAAGAATCCGCGTGCGAATCGCCCGCGCGCGGAAGTCCGGGACGGCGGACCCGCCGAAAAGGCCGGGAATCACGTCGCTAAGTAGCTTTCAGGATATTTCGGAGAGAGCTTGAAATGAAGTCAGCATCCAATGGACCGCCGCCCGGATTCGAGGAAGCCCGCACCTTGCGCCAGCAGGCGCGTGCCGCGGGCCTGGATCCGAACTACTGGTATGCTGTCGAGGAAGTGAGGCGCATCAAACCGGGCACCGTGGTTGAGATTGTCTTCTGGAAGCACTCGATTGCGCTGTTCCGAAACGAGGACGGAGAATTCGAGGCGATGGAGAACCGTTGCGCGCATCGCCAGCTGAAGCTCTCCCTTGGCCATGTGGAGGGATGCCGGCTCGTTTGCGAGTATCACGGCTGGGAATACGGCGGCAAAGACCGCCCGGCCGGAGTTCCATATAATGGCGAGAGGAGTTTCCCACGTCTCGCGCTTCGCACCTACCCGGTAAGGGTCCGTTACGGCCTGGTCTGGCTCTTCCCCGGGGATCCGGAGCAGGCGGAACTGCGCGGGATCCCCGACATCCCGGAACTCGAGGGACCCGACCGGTGGACCTGCGTGCCGCTGCGCTTCGAATGGGCGGCGCACCATTCGATGGTCATCGACAATGTGAGTGACTTCACCCACGCGCACCTGCACCGACGCTATCGGCCATTTGAAGATGCCACATTGAAGGATTTCGAAACGGTGGGCGACAACGTGCATCTTGCCTATGACACTCGGGTCGGCCGAGGACGCATCTCCGGCCTGTTCGTCGACCACAAACGGCTCAACACCAATCACATGAAGCTGTGCTACGAATATCCGTACCAGTGGTCGAATACCGACGACGAGATCAAGCATTACCTCTTCGTGCTGCCGATGGATGAGCGCACGTCCCGGGCGTTCTTTCTGTTCTACTTCAAGTCATTGAAGGTTCCGTTCCTCCCGATGCGCATTCCGCGTTTTGCCATGAACGTGGTCATGCAGATCTCCAACCGCGTACTGATCGGCCCGCTGCTCTCCGAGGACCAGTTTGCGCTCGAAGCTGAGCAGGACGGCTATGAGAGGCACTGGGACGCATTTCCCGTCGAGACCAATCCTGTAGTGAATGCCTTTCAGGAAGTGACGGTCCGCAAGTGGCGCGAGCACCTGGAGCGTGTGCCTGACACGGATGGTGCCCGTGCCTGAAGCCTTCAGTCTCCCGGTGGCGCTGTCCGGCTCGGCATTTCTGGAGGCGACCGCGATGGCACTGCTATTCGTCGGGCTGCTGTTCCTCGGCTCGATGATCCTTCCCGGCCGGCGAATCACGGGTCCTGCCGCGGACGGCAACCAGCGCATCTACAAGCTCAATGGCTTCGCGCTCTTCCTGATTGCCGTGGCCGCAGCGGGGCTCGGTCAGGCGTTCGGTTGGTTCTCCGTTTTAATTCTGCACACTCATTTCGCCGCCCTGTTCATAGTTGCGAACGTCTTTGCCTTCGCATTCTCCGGATGGCTGCAATTGCGCAATGTGCGTGCGCGGGGTGGTTCGCGGGAGTTTTGGCGTGGCTACTTCGCAGGCCTCGAAGCCGCTCCAACCTGTTTTGGGCTGGATCTGAAGTTCTTCAGCTACCGGCCTTCGCTCATTGGCCTTGCGCTGCTGAACGCATCGTTTGCCGTCGTTCAGTATGAAACCTACGGCGAGTTGTCCCTGGGGATGGTGCTCTATCAGGCATTCACCTTCCTTTATGTGCTCAACTACTTCCAGTTCGAACACGGCATGGTCCACACTTGGGACATCATCAGCGAGCGTTTCGGCTGGATGCTGATCTGGGGCGACTACGTGCTGGTGCCGTTCTTCTACTGCCTTCCTGCCTGGTGGCTGGTCCACGCGTCGGAACCGCTGTCACCTGCCATTGCCGTGGTGACAGCATTGCTGTTCTTGTTCGGTTTCTGGCTCTTCCGTTCCGCCAATCAGCAAAAGCACAGTTTCAAGCGCGACCCGAATGTCCTGATCTGGGGGCAGCCTGCCCAGGCCCTGGACGGGCGGCTTCTGGTATCTGGCCTTTGGGGAATTGGACGACACCTAAACTACACCGGCGAAATCTGCGTATATCTGGCGTTCGCGTTGACCACCGGATTCACGTCGTGGATGCCGTACCTCTTGCCTGCATGGCTGGCGGCCTTGCTGTGGCATCGTTCAAGGCGCGACGAGCGGCGCTGCCGAGCAAAATACGGCGAGCTATGGGAACGCTATTCCCGGAAAGCAAGATTTTCGATGGTGCCGTTTATTCATTGAAGGTGTGTGTGGCCAAAATGGTTCAAGTCGGGGAAAGAACGCTGTCGGCGCAAGCGCCCGCACCCAGGCTTTCGGGCGGCTGGCCGCTGATGGGCCATCTCGGAGAGTTTGCGCGCGACCCCGTCGCCATGCTGAGCCGCGGCCGGCGCGAACACGGTGATCTCTTTCAGTTCCGGCTAGGCCATCTCAATTTTGCACTCTTCACGGGTCCCGAAGCTCACGACTTCTATTTTCGCGCCCCCGAGACACAACTGGACGCCAAGACAGCCTACCAGTTCACCGTGCCGATCTTCGGGCGCGGAGTCGCCTATGACACCGCTCCGGAGATTTTCGCCGAGCAGCTCAGGTTCCTGTTTCCTGCGCTCAAGGAGGCCGGCATGCGAAGGTTTGCCGAGATCATGTTCGACGAGGCGAACAGGTTTGCCGGCGAATTGGGCGACGAAGGAGAGCTCGACCTGCCAGTCAAGATGAACGAACTCACGATCAAGATCGCCAGCCGGTGTCTGATCGGGCAGGAAGTTCGCGATTTGGTGGACAGTGGTTTCGCCGAGGAGTACCACGAACTGCAGAACGGCATTAATCCCTTGGGGTTCTTCTTTCCCAGGTTCCCGATCCCGGCTCATCGAAGCCGTGATCGGGCCAGGCGGAAGATCGCGGCGCTCTTCGCTGACATTATGGCGGCGCGTCGAAGGTCCGGGACCGTTCCCGATGACTTCATGGATGTGCTGATGAACGCCCGCTACAAGAGCGGCCGTGCGCTCTACGACGACGAAATCATCGGGATCCTGATCACGGTCTTGTTTGCAGGTCAGCACACAAGCGCCGTGCTTGCAGCCTGGATGGGTTTGGAACTCGCGAGGGCGCACGCATACTCGGCGCGGTTGCGAGCAGAGACCGAGGAGGTCTACCGCGAAGCCGATGCCGCGAACTACGATGGCCTCCAAAGGCAGACCGCGATGGAAAACGCCGTTCGCGAATGCGAGCGACTGCATCCGCCCCTGATATTGCTGATCCGCAAAGTGCTGGAGCCGCTTTGCTACGAGGGGCATGTCGTGCAAGAGGGCACCATGGCCATGGTCTCGCCGGCAGTTTCCCACCTCCTGCCCGGTGTCTTCGCTGAACCCGAGCGCTTCAACCCCGACCGGTTCGCGCCGCCGAAATCCGAGATGAAGCAGCACCACTACGCACTGATCGGTTTTGGGGGCGGAAAACACGCGTGCATGGGCAAGAACTTCGCCATCATGCAGCTCAAGGCGATCTGGACCGTGCTTCTTGATCGTTTCGATTTCGAGGGCCCTGCAAGATTTCCTGCACCAAACTATGGCAGCTGGGTAACCGGACCGAAGCTGCCTTGCGAGATCCGCTACCGCCGCCGTCCTGAGTCGAGCGCATTCAGATGAGCTTCGACGCCTCGCAAAAGTATGATGTCGCGATTGTCGGTGCTGGTCCGGTGGGAAGCGTGTGCGCACTGGCCCATGCGCGCAAGGGTGCCCGAGTTGCCCTTCTCGAGGCGAATCCCAATGCGTCCGCGCGCTTGGCAGGCGAGTGGTTGCATCCACCTGCCGTAAAGACATTGCGCGACATCGGGATTGACATTGACTCGCTGTCCAGCAGCTCGCCGGCCGTCGGCTTCATGGTGTTCCCGGAAGACGGCTCGGACCCAATCGAGCTTCCGTATCCGGACGGGTCGCTGGGTGTGACATTTGACCATGCGCTGCTGGTTTCGACCCTCCGCGAGGCCATTGAGGACGAAGTCAACATCGATTTCATTTCCCGCGCGCGGGTCAATGCAATCGAGGATGAACTGGTCACCTTTTCAAGAGATGGTTCGGAAGGCTCCATAAGTGCTGTCCGGGTTGTTGGTGCGGACGGTCGCGCTTCGATCGTGCGCAAATCCTTGGCTTTGTCCATGAACCCGATGATCTGTTCACGGATGCTTGGGGTCACGCTACAAGACGCGAACCTGCCGTTCGAAGGTTTTGGGCATGTAGTTCTGGGCGGACCGGGTCCGATTCTCCTTTACGGGCTGGCGAATGGCTGCATCCGGGCTCACGTGGATGTGCCCCTTGACCGCTGGACTTCCAGGGACCGGATAGGCTTTCTGTCTGAGTCCTGCGCCGGAATGCTGCCGGGGGATCTCGGGTCGGCCTTTGTCGAAGCTCTGCAGGCCGGACGTTTCCATGCCGCTGCCAACCAATTGAGGCCGCGCGTCACGTACGGCAACTCGCGACGGGTGCTGATCGGCGATGCCGTCGGTCATTACCATCCCATGACGGCAGTCGGCATGACCCTCGGTTTCGGCGATGCGCTGGCACTCGCCGAAAACGATGACTTTCGGAAGTTCACTGCGGAGCGATTCCACGCGGTCCGCGTGCCTGAGCTTCTCGCCATGGGGCTCTACGAAGTCTTGGCCGATCACCGCGCCGAATCGGTCGTGCTCAGAAACGCGATCTACCAGGGCTGGCGGATGAATTCGGCGTACCGGGACCGGACCATGCGGATCCTCGCATGCGAGGAACGGTCCCTCTCGGGGATGGTTTCCACATTTTGCAGGACTGTCGCGCGGGCGATGAGCCAGGAGCTCCTTTTCGCCATCCGAAGGTTTGCGTGGCCTCGAAGCTGGGCAATCTTTCGCGCGATCACGGTCCGCCTATGGTGGTTCCAACTCGGCATTCGCCAGTTGCGTGAGGCGTTCAAGGAAGGAAGGGAGGAAAGCGCGAAGACGCGGGAAAATCTGGCACGAGCTTTCCTCCATTCGATCCCTTCGAGAATCGAGGCGCCACCGCCTGCCCGCACCAAACACGTCAATTCGCCCGATGCCGGCCCGGCTCTGTACTGCGCCGCCCAACGCCTCTTTGAGCACCAGAGAGATGACGGCGGCTGGGAAGGCGAGATGATCTGGTGTCCCATGCTCACGGCGCAATACGTGCTGTTGCACCATGTCATTGGACGACCGCTCGAACCGGGAAGGCGCCGTCGGGTGCTGCGCTCATTTGAGCGGACCCGCCTTCACGACGGTTCATGGGGCATGCACGAACATTCGTTGCCCCATCTGTTCGTTACAACCCTCGTCTATGTAGCGGCGCGAGTCCTCGGCGTTGAGAGGGACGACCCCTTGGTTGTACCCGCCCGGCGGTTCATTCAGGAGGAGGGTGTTCTGGGCATTCCGAGTTGGGGAAAATTCTGGCTGGCACTCCTCAATCTTTATGACTGGCGCGGGGTAAACGCCATTCTGCCGGAACTGTGGAGCCTGCCACGCTGGGTACCGTTGCATCCTTCGAATTGGTATTGCCATACACGGCTCATCTACATGGCGATGGCGTCGATTCATGCCTGCCGGTTCCAGACTCCGGTCACGCCTGTCATAAGCTCGCTGCGGGCGGAACTGTTCCCGCAAGGCTTTGCCAAGGTGAATTTCTCCGCCACAAGGAACCGACTGAGAGACGCCGACCTCTATGCGAAGCCAAGCATTTGGCTCAAGACTGGCTACAGCATTGCACGGCTGTTTGAGCGACTCCACAGCAAGCGTCTGCGCACCCGATGTACGGATGAAATTGTCCGGCAAATCAAATGGGAACTGCAGACCACCAGCCACACGAGCATCTCCCCGGTCAGTGGAATGCTCAACATTCTCTCGCTGTGGCTTCGCGATCAAGACGATGTCGATTGCCGACAGGCGCTGTCGAAGATGAATGGTTGGATCTGGGAAGACGAAGACGATGGCGCACGGGTCACCGGTGCAAGAAGCGCCTCGTGGGATACTGGGTTCGCACTGCAGGCTTTGGCTGCAGTGCCTGAGCAAGCCGGTGTTGCGGATGCAGTCCAGCGCGGCGCTGATTTCCTGCTCGGCGAGCAGATCAAGGCCAGCCTCGATGGATTTCGCAAAGCCTACCGCGCTGACCCCAAAGGTGGTTGGTGCTTCGCCGGCGGGTGGCATGGCTGGCCAGTGAGCGACTGCACGGCGGAGGCGGTGTTAGGACTCGTTGCCGCCCGCGGGGACAACGTGGACCCGCCTGTGCTTGGAGATGCGGCTGGCTTCCTGTTGCGAAGCCAGAACCCCGATGGCGGCTTCGGCAGCTATGAGGCCACTCGCTCGGCCATTGGCCTGGAGTGGTTGAATCCTGCAGAGATGTTCGGTGACTCGATGACGGAGCATTCGTTTGTCGAGTGTACCGCGTCTTGCATCTCGGCGCTGGCGGTCTGCCGGAATCGATTTCCCGAAATCTGTGGCGGGTCTGCAGTCAGCGATGCTGTCGCCAGGGGCGGCTTGTGGCTGCGCCGGAACCAGGGGGCCGACGGCAGTTGGCGCGGCGTATGGGGGGTACAGTACATTTACGGCACCCTGTTCGGCATCAGGGGCCTTGTCGCGAATGGAACCAAACCGAGCGATCCGGCACTGCGCGCAGCTTGCTGCTGGCTGCTGGAGCGCCAGCGGGAAGACGGGGGATGGGGCGAGCACCATAGTGGCTGCCTGACCGGTCGCTATGTTCCACACGAGAAGAGTCAAGTCATACAGACCTCGTGGGCGCTGATCGCGCTTCTTGAAGCAGGCGAAACTGACTGGGCCGCAATTTCGCGAGGCGCCCGCTTCCTGCTCGACGCACAGGAACCGGACGGGACATGGCCCAAGCAGGACATGGCTGGCGTGTTCTTCCGAACAGCGCTGTTGGATTACGCGCTTTACCGCCGATATTTTCCCCTGCACGCGCTCGGTCTCTACGAGCAGCGGCGCCGCCACCAACTGAATTTTGCTTCGCCTGCTCGCGAAGGAGCCGAAACGGACCCGGCTAGTCGGCTGAACGTGGAGGTTTGCGAGCAAGTACGAAGTACATCGGCGTAAAGATTCCTGACTTGCCGCCTTCGACCAGTGCGTCGGCCGCCCTGTTCAGCAGCGTGCTGACCGCTCGGGAGCCCTTGGGAAACACCCGTGTGGCTTCCCCCGCCCGCATGGTCAGATTGACCAACGCACGGCCCCACGGTATTCGCGGAATGCTCGAAAGAGCGAAGTCGCGTCCCTGCAAAGCACGGTACCACGGAGTTTCCCTGTCCGAATCGCATGACCGGTCATGGGCATCCAGAAGGTCGAATCCGACCGATTGCAAAGCGGAGTCTACTTCAGGCGAGGTCAGAATGTCTGGCAGGCTGTTCCCGACCATGATGGCGTTCTTGATCCGCTGATGCTCGGCGTTGCCGAAGTCGAAACCATCCGTCAGGCACCAATCGTAGCTGGCAAAACATGCTCCGGGGCGCAGGACGCGAAAAATCTCCCGGTACAGTTCTGTCTTGTCCGGTGCGTGGGGCGTGGCTTCGATAGCGTAAACGGCATCATAGTGATCGTCTTTCTCGGGGATATGCATGAAATCAGCCTTGATGAAGCGGCAGAGGGAACGGATGTCTTTGGTATGCACTTTCGCGCGCTCGATTTGATAAGCGTTGTTGTTGATGCCTACTATATTGGCCCCTGAGTGGCGCGCGATATTGAGCATTGGTCCACCGACACCGCAACCCAAGTCAAGAACCTGCATTCCTGGTTTGAGCGCCGCCTTGTCGGCAATGAAATGTTGGTGCCTGAGCAGGGAATCCTTGAAGCTTTCGCCTCGGTGGCGTGGAGCAAAGTGAAAGGATTGCCCCCACCCGAATTCGTAAAAGTCGGTCACCAAATCGTAATAGTGATTCACGAACGAACTGTACTGTTCCTTCCTTCCATCCTCGCCGGCACCATAGATCGTCTTGTAGTCATCGACCACAGACTTCACTTCAGATGGGGCGAGGTTTCCGAGCGAGCGGGCGCCTTCTTGACTGGAAGAAGAACGAAACATCGACAGACCGTTTCAGAGGCGGGCGATGCCCGCAAGCGCAAATTCGTCTTGCGGAGTTAGCCCGCAACAGGATCATCTGCAACCCAAGAGCTTCAGGCCGATGCTTGAGACTGCGTGATCTTCATTGCCGCCCCGCACCGAAGCGGCGGCCTTTTGGAGATTACAGGCTCATGATGCGACCGATCGAGGCAAGTGTAGAATTGACAGATCGGAAAACAATGTCCCGAGTCAGCGCGGTTCTGCGGCAAAGTCTGGGAGATGTCTCAATCAAGAAGAATGGCCGCCACGGAACCGTACGCAGGTGGGCCTTGCAGGGAGGCCCATGCAAATTTAATTGAATGCCAAGTACAGAAGACTTGCTGGCTGGGTGCCTGGCCAATGCGATCCTGCGTATGTCGAAGCGCCATGTGACTTTGACTGCCGCGTCAGGGTGGCGCCAAGCGGCTGAGCTGCTTGGCAATTCACCTGCAGGGGTGAGCATGGAATTTGCGCTGATGCACATGTCGCGAGACTTGCCGGAAACGTCCGATGGGAATGAAGTCCGTTCTGGGTGCATCTGGCGACGCAACATGCAGAGCCGAACAGTCCGGCCCTACAAATAGGATACGAATAAATGCCTGAGAACCAAACAGCTCAACTGCAATCCGATCCCCACTCGGATCAGCCCCATTTTGCAGTGCCAGTGTTGTTGATTGCAATTCTGGCCATCTCAATTTTGACTTTGGTCGGAATAGGCGCGCGCGCTGTGGTTCTCGGGGACTTCGATCTGGTTCACGCCGTGATGATTCTATTTTTTTCGGCCAATCTCGTAATTTGTTACTGGGAATTGTGCCTGCTCGTCAGGCGCGATTACATCGAAGAGCGCGCCGAATACTGGCAAAGGCACTGGCGAGAGACCAGGCGATCTCCTCCTTTTGAATTCCTTGTCGGAAAGGTGCCACTGTCAAGATTCGCGTCACCTACGTTATGGGCTGACGTTTGGGCTTCATATTCGCATGTCGACGGCTCGTATGCCGACCGGACCACATATGGCTACAATGTGGATCTTGGAAATGGACTGATTACGCCTGTCCCGACACTTGTTCTCTTCGCCGCCTACACGTTTGGCTTGATGCCGGCACTTGTTGCGGGAATTATCGGAGCGATGCTCTTCTGGCAACTGGTGCATGCCACATCTGTTTACTGGATCAGTTTCTTCATGGCCGGGCGGCATGCAAGGATTAAGCGGCGGGATCTGTACACTTACGTTTTTGCTTTGAATTCGCCATGGGTTCTTTTTCCACTTCTTGGCCTCTATGTTTCAATCCGCCTGATTGCGGATGGCAACTACAGCGTTCTTGGCCAATGAGTGCGCCTGTCGGTTCCTGGCAGTCGGCTTCATGCCCATCCGTCCAACGCACATGCAGCTAGCGAATGATCTGCACCCAATCCAGTTGGGTCACCTGTCCGGCATGCATTCGGACCGGCGGATACGGCATCTGATGAAAGTTGGTCATTTGAGGTCGCCAACGTCGGAGCTGTTGTCCTGGGTCTTGGGGTTGCTCGACGTTGAGTCAGCACTCTGGTCGGTTTGAAATTCGAGCGTGTGAAGCGCAAGATCAGGTCCGGGACGTTCAGTGCGGCGGGGCCGGGCCCTTCGTGGCTGAAGAAGTGCGACTTCCCGCAATCATGTAACCGCCCAAGGGTCAACCGAGGCACCAGCACCCAAGCCCGACGCGATGACCAGCCGCTGCCCGCGCGAAATCGCACGTCGGTGTGGCCGGCAGGCTCTTCTGCCTGGCCCGGACCGTCCGAATGGTGCCAACTTCCAGGCTTGACCAACGCTGAATCCGGACACGTTGAAGAATCCCGAGTGTCTGCGACGGCCCGTACGAATGCACGATCGGGCGAGAGTCAATAGATGCCTGGTATCAGGGCTCGGCGGTGCTCCGGATAATCGCTGAATTTATCCAGATACCACCGATGGTTGCTCCGCGCTCTCGGAGCGAGATTGGCGACGGTGAACAGCATGAACGCTAGGCCGCACGACGACCAGGTCGCGACCGCCCAGCCCAGCCATTCGAGGATTTCTCCGAGGTAGTTCGGGCACGAGACGAACCGGAACCCGCCCCCTTGCGGTATAGCATATCCTGTCTCGCCGGGCCGGCGCAGGGACATGAGGGTGTTGTCGGAATGGAGATTGAGCGCGAGCCCTGCGAAGAAAATCCCGACGCCGATCAGGAAGCAGGGTTCGGCAAGCCATTCAATGGCATACTCGCCGAATTCCGAGATGAAGCGGGCATTGATGTACGCGTTGACGGCATTGAAGAAAAAGCCGGACGCAACCAGCAGGAGGGGCGTCTTCCGGTCGCGTCCCTTGACGCGAAACGGATAGATGAACGTACGGTTCAGGTAGTGGCCCTGCCACATGACCAGAAACACCAACGGCACGACTTGGGACGCGTGCTTGCCGTTGAGAAAGACAACGAGGAAGAGCAAGGGCGCCGGAAGTTCCATGATGATCCAGGCGAGCCTGGCGGAAAGGTGGGGTCCCCAGCCTGCGCCAGCATAGTGACGCCCATAGGGCGCGGTTCTGCGGAGCAGGTATGGGAACGTCAGGACCGCCGTCACGAGGACAGCCCATACCAGCATCTCGTGCAGTCGTTCCTCTGTCATCTCATGCCCTTGCATCCAGCATGCCGTGTTCGTCGAACCAGCGATACGTGTCGTTGACCGATTCCGCGAGAGGGCGCGGGAGGAACCCGAGTTGCGCCTGCGCCTTGGCGCTGGATATCTGCCGATTGCCTTCGGCCATGACGCGAACGGCAGTTGGCGTGTAGAGCGGCCGACGACCGCGAGATCGATCCAGGAAGACCTGACAGGGTGCCCATAACCGGGCGACGAATACCGGGAACTGGAGACGGGGTACGGCTACACCGGTCGCCTGCTGGGAGAGCTGGGCAAATTTGCGCATCGTGTTCCATTGACCCGAGACGAGGTAGTTCTCGCCACATCTCGCTTGTGTCTCGGCGGCCATCACGGCAGATACGACGTCGCGCACGTCGACCCAGTCGTAACCGCCCGCGATCAGCGCGGGAATTCGCCTGCGGTAGAGATCGAGAAAGACCTGCCCCATAAGTGAGGGCCTGCCGTCGTAGGGTCCGATTACGCTGGTTGGATTCACGATCACGGCATCGAGGCCGTGGTCGATGCCGCGACGGACCTCCACTTCGCCGGCGGCTTTCGAACGGTCGTACGGACCGTGGTGGGGTCCATCCGCAGGACCGCGGCGCTCATCGAGAACTTCGTCCAGCGGGTGTTGGTCGAAGGCGTGGATCGAGGAAACGTGAACCAAGCGCCGTACACCGCATTCAAGCGCCGCCTCCACGACGTTGCGTGTGCCCATGACATTCGTGCGATGGAGTTCCTGCGCCCTGACGGAATCGATGGAGACCAGCGCGGCCAAGTGAAACACGGTCTCGGCGCCCTTGAAAGCGGCGATCAGCGATTCCCTGTTCAGGATGTCGCCATTTACCCATGCGATATCCAGGTCCGCAGCCGTGCCTCGACGCTTCCGGTAGATCGCGCGGACTTGACGGGGCCCGTGCCGTTCGGCCAGGGCCCGCGCGAGGACCCCGCCGATGTGCCCGCTTGCTCCCGTGATCACCCGCACGGTGCGAGGTCGTCCGCCGCCAGATGATTTCATTGCAAAAACCTCAATTCCCGAACCACAGTCCAGACCGGCGCTGGAGGAGCAGGAGCAACGAACTCAGGTTCGAATTTCGTGCCGCTGCTCAGCGAGCCTGATCTTGAGCTTGTTGCTGGGCGACTGTGAGGGCAACGGATCCATCGGCAACCGCTTGTAGGGGCGGGCCAGCTCGATCTTGAAGTAATGCGTGAGCATCAGCAGGTTGATCACTATGTGCAAGTCGGCCCAACGGCTCCCGAGACATGAGTGCGTGCCCAGCCCGTAAGGTGCGTAGCCTCTGCCCTTGTGCTCGTTTCGGGGAGGCAGGTAGCGGTCAATATCGAATTTCCACGGATCGGGAAATGCCTCTTTTGAGTAGTGTGTTGCCGTCTGCGCAATCACGAGTTGTGAACCGACAGGCAGTTCGTAACCCTCCACCACGCAGGTATTCATCACTGTGCGCATCGACATTGGCACGATCGGCGACATCCGCAGAGTCTCCATCAGCACTCGGTGCGTCACGTCGATCCGGTCTCGGCTGAAGTCATCCTCGCTGGGATCCCCCTCGGCCCACAACGCGTCCGCCTCAGCCGTGACTCGCTCGTACAACTCCGGATTCTGCAGCAGCCAGTAAAGGGCGAAACCGAGCTGATCGCCCATGTACATGGCGGTCATCAAGATCGCCCCCAGCGGCAGCGACAGGTCCGATTCGGGCAGAAACTGGGGATCAGAAGAGTGCAGGGCCAGATACGCATCCACCACGTCTTCATGCATCCCAACCCGCTGCGCGGCCGTATGCGTCCTTTGCATGCGATCCAGGATCTGATGCATGGCCTTCGCCCGGCGGCGCATCGACGGGGTCTTGAGCATGAAACGCGGCATCATCTTGATGATGCCTACATTGAGGACCCGGACCTTGAATTCGAGCGCTTCAACAATCTCGGCTTGGGTGTCAATGTTGGCTAGGAGCGGCGATGTCTGTGCATTCACAAACGGTCGCAGCATCACTTGCACCGGCATCGTGGTGCCTACGTCCCAACTCGCCATGTGCGCGCGGGCGAGATCATAGACTTCGTCCAGACGCTTGGTCAAGGTGCTGCTGGAGTAGGCGGTATGCAACGACTTGCGAAAGCGAAAGTGATCGGCGCCGTCAATCGAGTGCATTGAGCGCGACACGCCATACGCCTTGTCCACCCCCTCGAAATACTCCTTCGACCGCAAGAACAGCCGCCCCATGCGATGGGCCCACTCATTCGCCTTCAACCCTGCCAGGAAAATCACGTTCTGGCGGAACGGGAGTCGCAATTCGAACACCGGACCGTACTTGTCCGCCAAATTGGCGAACCCTGCAGGCAGCCTGCCCTCCCGCAGCTCGCGATTGAATACCAGATCACGAAGAGACACGGTTGGAATCGGCTTGGTCAGCGAAGGCCGACGTAACGAGGGCGCGAGGATGCTCTGACTCACCGCCGCCGCAATCGCTTGGCCAATCAGGTCCATGTGGCTGACGAACTGAATCCGTTCTTCCACCTCCTCGTCGATCTGGTACATCAAGTGGAACACGCGGCAGGCATTGACGAGGCCAGTGATGATCACGTCGCGCGGACCAGGAATCTCGTCCGTGAAGATGATCCTGGTCAACTGGGCCTTCACGATTTCGCCCGCCACATGGTCTTCTCCTGGCGGTGTTTCGCCGGATCTCTGGCGCCTGGCGAACGTATAGAAACCGCCTGAGTGGGCGTTGAGGATCTTTTGCCGCACGAGTCCGTCCAGCGCTTGAGAGATCACCGACTCGGACTGAGGAGCAAGCCGCTCTATCCAGTAGCGGGCATCGCGTGTTTCCGTTTCGGTCGCAATTTCCCGCAAGATTGGGTCGAGCAGCGGATGACCGGTATCGGTCGCATCCAACAGAGTCAGCGACTCCAGATCGGTGTCGATGCGACCGAGCAGCGACAATTCACCCAGCGCTGCGCCGACCATTGCGCAGTTCAGGTTCCAGCCGGGTACCTGACGAAAATAACCCCTCTCTTCGTCCAGCAGCGCCAGCAGCAGCTCTTCGGGCAGAGTCAACGCGGCCGCCTTCTGGCCCGTTTCAACTGCTGTTTCGTGAGTCACCAACGAACTAATTGTCCTCCCTCACGCATGATTGCGCGGCGCCTGGCCACAATCATAGACATATGAGGATTTGTCACAAGGTCAATTTCAGACGTCGTTGCGTCGGCAGGTCGCCATTGGTTTCTTTTGAACAAGCCATGGAGAGCGCCCCTGTGGTTGGACAGATAATTCGGCACTTTTGGACCCATCCGGGGCGTTGATCTTCTCGAACGTGTTGGAGCTCAGATAGCCGAGCGCTGAATGCAGGCGAGTTGCATTGTGGATGTCTTCGATGAATGTCGGCAAGTCTGCGACCACATTTTCGAACGTCTCGTAATCGCCGACGTAGACGGCCTCGACCTTCAAGGTCTTGATGAAGCTCTTGGCCTGGGCGTTGTCATGCGGATTGCCGCGACAGCTCATGGATCCGAAAAAGCCGTGACGCTTGAGTCGGCGACGGTACGGGGCTGCGGCATATTGCGACCCGCGATCGGAATGGAACACGCAACCCGGCAAGGGTCGTCGGGCTTCGGTCGCCGCGTCCAAGGCACCGGTTGTCAATCAGACATCGACATTCCGCCCGAGGGCATAGCCGACGACTTTCCGCGACCAGGCATCAAGAATGACGGCCAGATAAGCGAAACCGGTTGCTATCGCGATGTAGTTTATGTCGCCAACCCAGAGCTGGTCGGGGCCATGAAATTCGCAATCCCTGGCGACATTCGGGTAGATCGGGCTGTCATGATCGCTGTCAGTGGTCTGCACGTAACGGCGTTTCCTCTTTGGGTTCAGCTCGTTCTCTCGCGTGATCCGGCGAACCTTCCTGGAGTTCACGACCATCCCGCGATTGCGCAGTTCCGCGGTCACCCGACGATGTCCATGGCCACGGCGGGTCTCGGTGATCGCCGTGATTTCCCCGACGACCACGTCTTCCCGTTCGCAGCCCAAATCGGCGCAAAAGGTGGAAAGGGGGCAGGTCCGTGAGCTGGCACCCTCTTTGGACCGAGATGCAATCGGGCCGGTGGTCACGGATCCAGGCGCGCTTTTCGCCGATTCCCCGCGCTTCCGAGCCCCCTTCAAGAACTCGATCTCAAGTGCCCGGCCGACCAGACGCTCAAGGGCCGCGATCCTGCTCTCGTATTCTGGAAGAAGACCGGCTTCCACGCCGTCGTCGTCATGCTCACCGCGCTCGTACTTCTCGATCCAGATCTGGATCATGCTGCGACACACATCATGCAGCTTGTCAAGAGCGTGAAGCGCTTCTCCATTCAGATACGCTTCCACGATTTCACGCTTCCTGGCTGAGCTGTGGCGTCCATCTTTCTTGCTCATGGGTCTTCCTGAACGAAGGCCCCAGATGGGGAAATTACAAAGGTCCAATATTTCCAATCTCAGGGGCGCACTGCAGTCTGGCGCATCAATTCTGGCAGAGGTATCATTTCCACGCATTGCCTTGCCCTGTTCATGTCTATTGTAAGGATCGCCAGCAATGCCGAGAGCGGAGGTAGGTCAATGTTGAAAGGATGGTGCCACTGCGGCGAAGTTGGCTGGACACTCGTTCAGGCGCCAAAGTCTGTTACGGCCTGCAACTGCACTATTTGTCGACGCTACGGCGCCTTGTGGGCCTACGGGTACATTGGCTGTGACATTCAAACGACCGGGCAAACAACTACTTATCGGCGAAGCGATAGCCGGGATATTCTTTTCCACTTCTGCGCCATTTGCGGGTGTGTGTCGCACTACGTTGCAACTTTCGAGGACGAGAACGGGTACAAGCGAACTGCGGTAAATGTCCGGATGTCTGACTTCTCACCAATCAGCGAGCTTCCAATCCGTCACTTTGAGGGGCGCGATTGTTTTAAAGCACTTCCTTGTGACGGTCGGTTGGTGAAAGACATGTGGTTTTGAAGCATTGACCTGCCCCCCAAAACCGAGCCATTCGAACGGAGAGTTTGTTCTTGTAACGTTTAGGCGACGAGGAGAACAGACGATGGCCTCTACGCATGAATGGAACGGTGAGGGGCCATAAGGTGCGGATTTCGTTGATGCACAGATAGATTGTCGCGGGATGAACATTGAATGCCCTTGCGATGGCGGAGATTAACTGACCGATTTGCAACAGCTCCCTGACTAGTTCCTTCTGAGATCTCCGCAGCTCTAAGGGACATCCGAACGTGACACCACGAGCCTTCGCAGCTTCCCGTCCTTGTTGTTTTTCGTACTGGGGACCACCAGTACCTCATGTCGTAGACGTAGCTGAACTTTGCATTCCTGCGAAACCGGAAGTCGGACAGGGGCAAGTCCACCGCTTGGCCGCACAAGTATGGCCTGGCATGCCAGCTATGCCGAATTCGGCATAGACTGCATTCCCGCAGCGATCTGACCCGCCATGTTGCCGCACTTACGGCGCTCAAGCACGAAGGGTCCTGATTCGCGTCAGAGTCCTGCGGTCTTGGTCAGGTTCACGAGGAAGCGATCACGCCGAAACTGATCTGGACGGAGAGTACCGCGAGCAGCACGAAATTACTTTGACGACCTTGCCATCGGCGTCGAACTCAAAATGCTCCATAGTCTGTCCTCCCCGAGCGTTGTCCTAATATAGAGCAACCCCGTGAGCGCCCAGCAGCACCTCGCGAAAGGCAAATTGCAGGGCGGGGTTCTTGCTCAGGCCGATTTGCACATAAGGGCTTAGTGTTGCGCGATCACGGGTCACGCCGTCGGACCCGGGGATGCGCTCCAAGAACAATGGAGAGCAATAGTGCAGCGTTTCGGCATAATGTGAGATGAACCGTTCCAGATCACGCAGCGTCGTCGAAGCCGGGACCAGAACACGCCGCCAAATCATCACTCTCCTAGTTGGGATGGACCCAATATCCGCAAGGGGCCGCTCGCAACAACAAAGTTAAGGCGCGGTGATAGGCGGGGGCTTTCGCCGCTTTCCTGAAAGCGCATTTCCGGCGATCGCCGCGAGCAGCAATGCACCGCCGATCAGAGTATTGAGGCTCGCCGTTTCACCGAGGAAGAGCCAGACCCAAAACGGGGCAAGCAGAACCTCGGCCAGGGACAGCAAGGCCAGCTCTGCAGCCGGTAGACTGCGCGACCCCAGCGTGTAGAGGATCAGGCCTGCCCCTACCTGAAAGACCCCCATGCCCATCGCAACACCTCCATCGTGCAGGCTGAGCGCGACAGACAGCCCCAGGAATTGGCAAATCCCAAACGTGATGATGATGGCGAAGAGGCCCGAAAGGAACACCGCCGGCAGCATTTCTCCAGTTCGCCCCCAACGCAACGCCACAGTGAAAACGGCAAAGCCAAGCGCCGATCCAAGAGCAGCAAGGCTGCCTTTCAGGGCAACTCCACCGGATTTGTCGGCAACCATGATGGCGATGCCGCCGATGGCGACCACAATCGCAATCCAGGTCGCGACGCGCACGGATTCGCGCAGTGCAATCCACCCAAGAACCGCGGCCATGAAAGGGGCCGTCGCAAAAAGCAGCATTGCATTCGCCACGGAGGTCGTCTGGATTGAATAGATCCCGCCGGAATAGGCAGCCACCAGCGACAACCCGGCGATGACGGCGGGAAAGCCGATGCGCCGGATTTGGGCAAACGGGCTTTCGCCTGACCGTACGCGAATGACGATGTAGAGAAACAGCGACAGGCTGATCGACCTGTAGAGCAGGATTTGCCAGACCACGGCTTCTTCGATCAGGCGAATGCCAAGTCCAACGGTTGACCAGAGGACCCCAGCCGCGAAGACAAAGAGCACGCCGTACTTTTGGCTCTCCGCCGTGGAATAGAGAGGGTGTGCAACTGGCATCCGTGGTCAATCCAAAAGCTACGCGGTGTAGAGTGATCTCTCCGAAGTGACCCCTCTCCCACATTTGCGACATTTGTGCAGTCTCAATGCGCTTATGTTTCAGTTGCTTGAGATTGGCGCTCACATTGCATGCAAAACTGTGCCTTGACCAAGCTCCGCGACCGATCAGGCCTTATCGGATAGTTTGTACTTAGAACCACGCCAAGAGAAACATTCAGCTAGCATCCGAATTTCGGAGTCAGGCGGCGCGCTCCCTGCTTGAGCCGAGGTGCCATGACCGCGCGAGTTTGCGTTCAGCGGCATCAGAATGTCAGTCGAAAACTCTCGTCAGCGTGTTGTGTTCCCAGCCGAGCGGCGAGACGTGGGACAGCAGGCCCGGCTCTCGCATATGGGGAACCAGCAAAATTCGCAGGATCAACTGGAACGGGGACTCCAAGACAATGCCAGTTTCAGCCGTTCCAGCGTGGTCTGCATGGACAGGAACCATGGCCCGTCAGCCAAGCGACGTTGCGGATTTTTGTGGTTCCCAAGGACGCGTGTAGATGAAGGATGACGACATTCCGGTGGTCGGCCTCATGGTTGACTTGGAGACCGCGCTGTTCGTCTTCGTCGCGCTGACGAAGCCGGCAACTTCACTGGATTGCTGGTGCCCAAACTGTCGCTGGAACCTGCCGGACGTGGACGCCGAGACCCGTGATCGAGTCCGCGAACGAATGATGGAGATCGTCGAGGCGCTGGAAGAGCAGATGGACTCCGTCCAGCTGGTTGCGGCGTTGCCGCCGGACGCGATGAAGCATTTAGTCGCGACATCCAGCGGCGGCCCGCATTCCGACGCAAAAACATGGGCCACCCGGCGGTTGCCGTGGCCTTGGGCAATCGGATGCACAACTCTGGACATCCTTGTGACCGGCCTGTTCATTGCGAGGGTCAGCCAAAGGAGCAATCCCATGTTCATTGACAGTCTTCTGGCCGGCGGACTGCAGTTCATGTCCGCACTGTTCATCTCCTGCGTCGGCCTTGGCGCCGCCGTCGCCGTCGGCCTCTTTGTCATGGACATCTCCCAGACCCGCGACGCGGTCAGGCGGAACTATCCTGTCATCGGCCGGTTCCGGTATGTCTTCTCGATGCTTGGCGAATTTTTCCGCCAGTACTTCTTTGCCATGGATCGGGAGGAGATGCCCTTCAACCGCGCCGAGCGCGATTGGGTCGACCGTTCGGCGCGGGAGTCCAACAACACGGTGGCCTTCGGGTCAACCAAGAACCTGACGGCGACCGGTTCGGTCATTTTCGTCAACTGCGCCTTCCCCACCCTGACCGAAGATGCCGTGGACATGGTGCCGATGGAAATCGGGCCGCACTGCCGCTACTCGTACGTTGCGCCGTCCTTCTTCAACATCTCCGGGATGAGCTACGGCGCCCTGTCCACGCCAGCCGTCAAGGCGCTGTCGCGCGGCGCGGCGCAGGCGGGCTGCTGGCTCAACACCGGCGAAGGCGGTCTGTCGCCTCATCACCTCGAGGGGGGATGCGACATCGTCTTCCAGATCGGGACCGCTAAGTACGGCGTCCGAAACCCTGACGGCAGCCTGAGCGATGACAGGCTCAGGGAGGTCGCGGCGCATGAAGCGGTCCGGATGTTCGAACTGAAGCTCAGCCAGGGCGCGAAGCCGGGCAAGGGCGGCATCCTACCCGGCGCGAAGGTCACGGCGGAAATCGCCGGGATCCGGGGAATCAGGGAAGGGGAGGATTCGATCTCGCCCAACCGCCACCCGGAAATCAGGACGGTCTCCCAGCTTCTCGACATGATCGGGCGCATCCGGGACGTTTCCGGCAAGCCCACAGGGTTCAAGTCGGTCGTTGGCGACGTCGACTGGCTAGAAGAGATGTGCATCGAGATTCACGGCCGCGGGATCGAGAGCGCACCGGACTTCATCACCGTCGACGGCGGAGACGGCGGGACGGGCGCCGCGCCGATGCCGTTGATCGACAATGTCGGGCTGTCGGTGAAGGAAGCGCTTCCGATGCTGTCGGACACGTTGCACAGGTACGGATTGCGCAAACGGATCCGAGTCATCGCGTCCGGCAAGCTGGTCACGCCCGCGGAGGTCGGATGGGCGCTTGCCACGGGCGCGGACTTCGTCACGTCAGCACGAGGGTTCATGTTCGCGCTCGGATGCATCCAGTCCCTCAAGTGCAACAAGAACACCTGCCCAACTGGAATCACGACACACAACACCAGGCTTCAGAAAGGCCTGGATCCGACCGAGAAGTCGGTCAGGGTTGCAAGCTACTGCAGGAAGCTGATCAGGGAAGTGCAGGTCATTTCGCATTCGTGCGGTGTCGTCAGGCCAAGACTGATGACGCGCAAACATGTCCGTGTCGTCCAGTCGGACGGAAGGTCCGTTCCGATGAACGTCCTCTGTCCCATGCCGGAAGTTCTGCCCGAATACTCCGATCCGTAGACAGGCATACTGCGGCGAGGTGCCGGTCATCGCCCAGGTGGCGCAGGGCCAGTCGCCATGGGTGCGGTTCTCGGCAAGCTCGCCGCGATCGATCCCGACGATGCGTTCTTCCCGCTCTTCCCGGCGGAAGCCATGTCCCTGTTCCGGCAGGCCGCTGCGCTCGGCGCCGTGGAAGATGTGACGATGACCGGAAGCGCGGCGACGGTGACGCTGGAGTTTCTGGTCCTGCCCGAGGGGCTTCGTTTCACGGGGCCCGACTCGGGGGGACACAGCGGCAACGCCAATCAGGCGACGGGTAGGCCCAGTACGCGCGAAAGGGGTCCTTATCAGCAATCCCTTGCCAAGTCCTGATACGTGAACATTCCGCTGCCTTGTTCACAAGGACAGCTGAGAGCCAGATTCTGCAACAGGGCCCTCCCTGAATAGTTGCGGCAGCGTCAATCGTCGTCATCTGGTTCCGGGATGGCCACGAATTCCGGATACGCCTCGACGCCGAGTTCCACGACGTCCTTCCCCAGCTGCTCCGCGCTTGGGGAAACGCGCAGTCCGATGAGCCGGTCGATCAGAATCCAGACCGCGGTCGAGACGGCAAGGACAAAGATGCCTATCGCAACGATGCCGGTCAGCTGCACGAACAGGTTTCCGCCAGCAGCAATGCAAACGGCCAGCGTTCCCCAGATGCCGGCGAACAGGTGGGCCGGAATTGCACCCACGCCGTCATCGACGCGAACCGTCTCCAGAAGCCGGGTTCCGGCAACGGCAATGGCGCCGCCAACGCCGCCAATCAGGATCGCCCATTGGTGGTTGACGAGATCCGGCCCTGCGGTGATCGCCACGAGCCCGGCAATCGCTCCGTTCAGGGTTGCAAGCAGGTCCATGCGCCCCAGGATCGGCTTGGACAGGACCAGCGCCGCAACCACGCCCGCCGAGGCGGCGATGTTGGTGTTGGCGAATATGTTGCTCAGGGCCAGCGCGTCCGTCGCTGAACTAAGTGCCAACTGGGAACCGCCGTTGAATCCGAACCAGCCAAGCCAAATGATGAACACGCCCAGCGTGACGATGGGGACGCTTGAAGGCGGCATTTGCCGCACGGTGCCATCCTTGCGGAACCGTCCGCGACGCGCACCGATCAGCATGGCTCCGGACAACGCGGCCCATCCTCCTGTCGAGTGCACGATCGTGGAGCCCGCAAAGTCCTGGAAGCCCATGCCGGCAAGCCAGCCACCGCCCCAGGTCCATGCACCTGCGACCGGATAGATGAACGCGGTCAGTATCGCTACGAACAGAAAGAACGACCACAGCCGCACGCGCTCGGCAAGTGTGCCGGAGATGATTGACGCCGTAGTCGTGACAAAAACCATCTGGAAGAACCAGTCCGACATCGTGGCATGCCCGGAGGAACCGCTCAGCAATGCCTCGCGGGCCTCGCCGATCGCTTCCGGCGCGGCGTTCAGGAACGCGACCTCCTCGACCGAGTTGCCGCGAAGCAGCGACAGCGAGCCGAAGAACCCGCCGTCAACGTCGACATGCATGATGTTGTAGCCGATCGCGTAGTAGGCCAGCCCGGTGATCGAGTAGAGCCCGATGTTCTTCATGCAGATGACGGAGGCGTTCTTCCTGCGCACCGATCCGGCCTCAAGCATCGTGAATCCGGCACACATCCACATGACCAGCGCGCCCCAGATAAGAAATCCAAACGTGTTGAGCACGAACCCGGTTTCCGCACCGACGGGTGCCTGTGCAATGGCCGAAGCGGGCAGGAGCGCCAGAATCGCTGCGAGTCCCAGTATTTTGAGCAGCATATGCATGATGATCTTGTCCCGGCCCTTCGTGTTCGTACTGTCGAATGTCACGACGGAGCCTAAAGAATCAATCCTGCACGAAGACACGTCTCGCTGCTAGGATTGCACGGAAGATCAGCGGGCAGTCATCTCGCGGCGGCAAGCGAATCCTGCAATGAAAGAATCGGTTCGCCGTCACGAAGATAAACGAGGCGACATCGCCAACAGCGGATTGTCCACTCCTGACAACGGTGTTGCTCGCAGCTCATCTTATCGAGATTGCCGTTCTATCTGGAACGGCGTTTGCGTCCGGATTGCTATCCGTCGCCCAATTTGAGGAAACGCTGATAATAGTGGCACGAGCCGGAGAAGACTACCGGAACACCAATCTAAGATCAGTCCTCAGAAAGCCGCTGATCCTTCCGGCGCCAGGGACGCCTCTGAGGAACCTCATTGAGCAAATGGCACTTGATTTTGGCATAGACCTCGACATTGTGGCCGAGGTGCATTTCGTCGCGACCATTGAGGCTGCAGTCGCCGCCGGGCTGAGCAATACCTTTCTGCACGCATGCGCTGCCGAGGCCAAACGCGCGTGACGAGCTTTCGGTCTGGGTTGTTTGGAACCGCCTATCAAACGCCGCTTCTACCTACTGGTTCAGGACTTGCAGGCAATCGCGAAGCGCGCGCAAGCGGTTCTTGAAGCTCTCAAGAGCGAATTCAAGGACCTTTCGAATTCACCTGTGAGCGGACCTTCGGGACCACCAAGATTCGTGGGGTCACATGCCTGATAGGTCGTGATTCCTGTCCAAGCAGACCGCGCTGGAACGTCTGCAGCCGACATAGTCTCAGAGGCTTTGTTCCAATTGACCCCGCAAAAATTGGCGGTTCCTGCATGATGGGAAACTCGAAAAGCCTGGGGTCAAGGCGATGTGGAGAAGACGGTCTCGTGATCTATGGTCTAATTTAGTTGTGCTCCGGCGTGGCTTGAGTCAACGCCTGCTTGGCGGTGTCTTCGATTGACCCCCAGGTTTTGGGTGCGGCCCTCAACCTTGTATGCTTCAATAGTCAGAAATGAAACAGGAGGGGGCAGCCGAGCGGGAGCGTGGTGACCTGATGGATTGTCCAATTGGCGGGATACCGCACGCCCTGGAAAAACTCTTTAACGCCCGGTTCAGGGTTGAATTGCCTGACGGTGAAATCTTCCACTCGCTCGGAGAAACGCATATCCTGTTCGAACAATGGCGCGTCCATTACAACACCGTCAGGCCGCACAGTGCCTTGGGTTATCGGCCACCGGCGCCGGAATGCACCGTTCCGATGTAGCAGAGGCCTGCGATGCACAGACAATAAGGCTGGATCACCCCATGGGGGCACGTCATCGGCGGTGGTTCAAGAGTGCCGCTCGGGCTTGATTCACCAACGGAGAACTTGACGATGCTTCTCATGGGGGTTCCGAATTCCTGCGCGGGCGCCTAGTGGATGTGAGCAACGTCATGCGCAAGTTCGTCCATGTTCTCTTTCCATTGACCCTCGCCTTGCTCGGGTTCGCGCCAGCAAGCGCCATGGAGGTCATCTTGTTCGACGGCAGTTGGAAGGAGCAGGGATTTCTTCGTATTTTCTCGAACGAGTATGCCCAGCGGGGAAGGCGTCTGGATGTTGCCTCCGACGGATCAGCCTCGCTGTTGTGGCGTCCGATCAGGAAGGCAAGCCAGTCCGCGAGCTCTGCGGGCTGGTTCTGGAGCGTGGGCGAGGGTGTGTCTGCGACAGATCTGACAGTCAAGGGGGGCGATGATCGCAACCTTGCGCTTTATTTCGTCTTTGTCGATCGCGATCGCGCCGCCGCGTTGGATGGGAAGAGTGCACGTCGGATCCTGAACGAGGAAAGTGCACGGGCGCTGATCTACGTTTGGGGCGGGGCGCATCAGATCGGTGCGGTTTTTCCGAGCCCTTATTCGCCGCGGTTGCGCATTCAGGTCCTGCGTTCGGCGGAGACAGGACAATTCCGGGAGAGAGTCAATTTCTTGCGTGATTTTCGGTCCGCCTTCCGCCGCGAGCCAGGCGCCTTGATCGGCATTGCCGTATTCGCGGACAGCGATGATACGAATGGGCGGATTGAGGCGTCTGTTTCTGACCTGCATCTGGAATAAACGCGTTGCTCCACGTCGACCTTGCGTGTCGACGAGGAGCACAAAGTCCTGGGGGTCAAGTCGTGCCTTTGAATTCAGAATACTCGATTCTTCAGGATTCCCGAGAGACGACAACTCATTGGATTCGGGCCGGATTGGACAGGCGAACGCCGACGTGTTTGTCGGAAATCGAGACGGTTTAGCAGGCAGTTGGCGTCGGCCGAGTTGTTCCCGACCTCGAACTGGCGCAGCCACACGAAACGGCTGGCCCGCCCATTCACGTTCTTGCTCAGCAAGCTGTTGAGGCGTGTGCGCTCGGCAGTGTCAAGGCGTGCAATGGGCCGCTCAGCGGTGCTTATACCAAACCAACAAAGTAATCACGGATAGAAGCCGCCCCGAGTTTCACAGCACGGCCCATTTTCTGGCAGTGATCCGCATGATCTCCGCCTTGTTCGAGACGAACCCGTTCCACACCTCTTCGACGGTTTCTCTGACGTGTTCGGCGCTTTCGAACACCCGATTGGCGAAGTGGCGGTGCTTCAGGATCGAGAACAGCGTCTCGACGGGGTTCAGTTCCGGACTGTAGGGCGGCAGCCGGAGCAGGGAGACGTTGGCCGGGACCTCCAGGTCCCTTGACCGGTGCCATCCCGCCCCGTCCAGAACGACGAGCGCGTGCTTGCCCGCAGGGGTCTGCTCGCCGATGTCCCGGAGATGGCGGCTCATCTCTCCGGTGTTGGCTCTTGCGCATACATGCCCGACTGCGGCCCCGGTCTCGGGGCAGGCAGCGGAGAACAGGTAGACGTATCCGTAGCGATGGTCCTGCACGATGCGCGGGCGCGTGCCCTTCCGCGCCCAGACCCTGGAC
>JAJEFO010000005.1 GCA_022820365.1 Silicimonas sp. | reverse complement strand
CGGCCACCGCCACAAGGCGATGGAGAATGTTCCGTGCCGCGTTGACATCGCGGCAACTTTGCGGACCTTGTGCGCTACATTCCCGCCGGCACTCGCAGCCTTGCGGTTCAGTTGTTGAATGCACCTGACCCTCTCCCGCGCGTAATGCACGGGCAGAACGAAAGCGCAACACTTTTCCTTCATGCCTTTCAGTAAAGCAAGTAATCCCCCACAAATTCAAAGGAAGGCACATGTTCTACAGACCTGCGGACGGCCCCGGACTTCCCCGCAACCCATTCAAGGCCATCGTGACGCCGCGACCGGTTGGCTGGATCTCCACGAGGGATGTGGATGGAACGGAAAACCTCGCTCCATACTCTTACTTCAATGCCGTCGCCGACGAACCTCCCCAAGTCATGTTCGCCTCATCTGGCACGAAGGCCGATCAGGAAGACGCAAAGGACAGTGTCTCCAACATCCGCAGAACAGGCGTCTTTTGCGTCAACATCGTGGAATACGCGATGCGAAACCAGATGAACGCAACGTCAGGTGTCTATAGCAAGGACGTGGACGAGTTTGAGCATGCCGGGCTGGACCGTGCACCTTGCCAGACTATTCCATGCTCCCGGGTCGAAGGCGCTCCGGCCGCGCTTGAGTGCAGACTCACGGAAATCTCTCGGCTCAGGGGCGAAACGAACCGCATGGTGCTCGGCGAGGTGACAGGCATCCACTTGCGCGACGACTGCCTCTCGGACGGATTCTTCGATGTCCTCAAGTACCAGCCGCTGGCAAGGCTGGGCTACCGGGACTATGCGCGGATCACGGAACACTTTGCCATGATCCGACCTTCCGACTGAACCGAAGCGCCTTTCGGCGACCCCTATCGCTTGCGCATCGCCAGATTCAGTTGGTCTTCTGTCTCGGGATGAACGGCAATGGAAGGGCTGGCACTCCGTCCTCGATCAGCTTCTGAGCCTCGTCTGACCGCGCTTCTCCGTGAATCGATCGTTGCGGCATCGTGCCCTCATGCATCGCGCGCGCCTCCTTCACGAAACGGTCGCCGACATAGTCCGAGTTCTCCTCCACATACGCCTTCAACTTGCGGATTGCGTCGGCAATTTCAGGGTCATTCCCCGTCGCCATGGATTTCGGCGTCTCGTCCTGCACCTCTTTCTTGACCGCCTTCTTGCGAGAGGCGCGCACCGGCGGCGCCATCAGGTCCTTGGAGATGTCGGCGCTGTCGCATTCAGGACAAGTCACATGGCCAGCCGAAACGAGATCAGTGAATTTCTCGCTCGAGGCAAACCAGCTCTCGAAGCCGTGGCCATTGGCGCATTTGAGCGCGAACCGGATCATGAAATCTCCTTACCGCGTCAATCTTGCTACGCTTGCCGGGAGCAATTGGCAATGCAAGAGCCGAATTACACGTTCGCTGGATCGAAGCGCCTTATGATCGCGGCCAGTTCGGGTTCGCTTACAAGTTCTGCCGCCTTGGCCAGCGAAAACCACTTCCGCTTCCGCTGGGAAGCTTCGGGGAAGTCCCGACGCAGCTTCTTGACGCGCATAGGGAAGATGGCGACCACGCAGGGTGCAACCTGCCTTGCCGTGAAAGTCTTGTCGTAGCTGAAGATTCCGAGGCATGTCGCCTTTGCTTTGCCTTCAACACCGGCCTCTTCCCAGGCTTCCGCAACGGCGGCATTCACCGGTGTAGCGCGATCCTGTGGCCAGCCCTTCGGAATGATCCACCGTTTTCGGCGCCGTGAAGTCACAAGAAGCACCTGAATCTCGTCTCCGCTCCGCCGCCAGCACAATGCACCAAACTGGGTTAGCACCCCGCGCTTGCCACCGTCGGAAAGCCTGAGCGGGCGTTGTTTTCCGCCTTGGGCGCCCATTTTCCCTGCCACTTCAGCTCGATTTGCCCTTAAGGAATGACACTAGCACCAAGTTCACGTCTTGAGAAGAAGTCAGTTGCCCACAAGTTCAAACCAGCACTTCAGGCGCAAACCGGGCAATCCGAACGCTTCGAAAGCTTGATACTTCGCGTGTCCCCATAGAGCGCGTCGTAGATGAGCATGCGGCCCCGCAGCGTCTCGCCCGCCGAGGAAATTTCCTTGATCGCTTCCACCGCCATCATCGTTCCCAAGACTCCCGGCAACGGACCAAGAACACCGGCCTCTGCGCA
Source organism: Silicimonas sp. (assembly GCA_022820365.1). GTDB lineage: Bacteria > Pseudomonadota > Alphaproteobacteria > Rhodobacterales > Rhodobacteraceae > JAJEFO01. Next base: position 50,881 of record JAJEFO010000005.1, on the reverse strand, counting down.
GCTCGGCGCCAATCCCGGCGCGGCAGGTTCAGGAAAAACGCATGCATAACAAGGCCCTCCGCGTGCGGGATCAAACACGCTGACCTGTCCTTCCCATTGCGCGATTGCACCCGAAATCAACGGAATCCTTCCTTTCACGGCAAATTCGTTGACCAGGTATCGGGTTTCCACGTCATCTGTGCCGTCCAGGACCAGATCGTAGTCCGCGAAGAGGTCGGCAGCGATCTCGCGGGTCAACCGCCGGTTGTAGGGGCGGACGCTGACGAAGGGATTCTGGTCGGCCATTGCCTTCTGCGCAGAAAACACCTTGGGCATGCCGATTCGCGCGTCTGCATGGATCACTTGGCGTTGAAGATTCGAATTCTCGACCTTGTCGCCATCGATGACACCGATCGTGCCAACGCCGGCAGCCGCCAGGTATTGAAGGACCGGCGCACCCAGGCCGCCGGCACCTACGACAAGAACTCGGGCCTCCTTCAATCGCTTCTGACCGGTTCCACCGATTTCGCGAAGCGCAATGTGACGAGCGTTTCGCTCGACTTCGGCGATCGAAGCGCTGGCACCCGCCCCGACTTGATTCTCAGGGCGAACACGGCCCCTAAGGTGGCACAAGACGCGCCAATATCCCCAAACCGCCGCTGCCAGCACCCCTACTACAAGCCACGCGGTCGCAGACCCGCCCGTGGCTTCGCGCAGTGAATTGCCCGCCGGGAGCACAAGCTGCATCGAAAGCACCGCGAGGTAGAGAACCGCGATCAGGACAAGACGAACGCGCGTGGGAACCTGAAGGAGGCGCCCTGCGAACCAGATCGCCACGGCCAGGGCAAGGACCAGCACCATCAGTCGCGCCCCGTCGACCCGAATCCGCCCGCGCCCCGAACCGTGTCCGGAAGCGACTCAACAACCTCAAAGCTGGCCCGTACCACGGGAGCCAGAACCGCTTGGGCAATGCGTTGACCGTGCTCGACAACAACCGGGTCGGTACCGAGGTTGATCAATATCACGCCCAAGGGACCCCTGTAGTCGCTGTCAATCGTGCCGGGCGCATTCGCCAGGCTCAGCCCGTCCTTCAGCGCAAGGCCCGAACGGGGACGGATCTGCATTTCGAATCCATCGGGTATCCCGACATGCAGGCCGGTCGGCACCAGCCGCCGTTCGCCTGGCGCGAGCTCGATTCCCGAACGGTCCGCTTTCGGCAGGTTTGCCCGAAGATCGGCGCCAACTGCACCCGGTGACTCGTAGGCCGGAAGCGGGAGACTCCGATCCGCGCCTTCGGCCCAAGTCATGGCGATCTCGGCTTTCATGAAATCGCGTCGGCGATCCGCTGCGCGAGTCTGCGGGCCACATGCTCCTTTGATGCCCGCGGCCAGACTTCCTCGCCCGCCCGATCAATTACGGTCACCGCGTTCTCGTCACCGCCCATAATGCCCGTCTCCGGCGAAACGTCATTGGCAACGATCCAGTCGCACTTCTTGCGCTTGAGCTTTGCCTTGGCGTTTCCGATCACGTTTTTGGTCTCTGCCGCAAAGCCCACGACCAGCCCCGGGCGATCTTTCCGCATGCGCGATACCGCCGCGAGGATATCGGGGTTTTGGGCCAAGCTGAGATTCAGGCCCGCATTGGAGCCCCGCTTCTTGATCTTTGTCTCGGATTCCACCTCAACGTGCCAATCCGCCACCGCCGCAGCAAACACCGCCACATCCGCAGGAAGTGCAGCCTTGACGGCATCAAGCATCTGGCAGGCCGTCTCGACGCGCACCACGGCAACGCCCTGAGGCGGCGGCTCGGAAGCAGGGCCGGTCACGAACGTGACCTTGGCCCCAAGCCCGGCTAGCGCTGAGGCAATTGCCGAGCCCTGAGCGCCGGATGAACGGTTGGCAATGTACCTGACGGGATCGATGGGTTCATGCGTTGGCCCCGACGTGACAACTGCATGCCTGCCGGAAAGTGCACCGGTACCAAGCTGCGCAACGATGGCGTCAACAATCTCGTCGGGTTCTGCCATGCGCCCGGGGCCATACTCTCCGCATGCCATTTCCCCCTCGGCCGGTCCGACGCGGGCGACGCCGTCGCCCTCAAGTAAGGCCATGTTTCGCTGATTTGCCGGGTGAAGCCACATGCGCATGTTCATGGCTGGAGCGATCAGGACCGGCGTGTCGGTCGCCATCAACAGCGTCGACGCCAGATCATCGGCATGCCCGCCGGCCATCTTGGCAGCGAGATCGGCCGTGGCAGGCGCGACGACCAGGATGTCCGCACTGCGCGACAATTCAATATGGCCCATCTCGGCCTCGTCGGTCAGGTCGAATAGTTCGGTATAAACCTTTTCGCCCGCGAGTGCCGACGCCGAGAGCGGCGTGATGAATTCCATTGCCGCGCGTGTCAGCACCGGAGTCACCGCCCCTCCGGCCTTGCGAACCTGGCGGATCAGGTCCAGCGATTTGTAAGCGGCGATTCCGCCGCCCACGATCAGGAGAACGCGCTTCCCGTCCAGCATGTCTTGCCGCTCCTTGGGTTGTCACAAGTGTTAAGTTCACGACGTGCAATGAGCAAGACATTGCGCATCCGGCACGGGTTGTCTGGTTTCATGCAAATTTGCCCGAAGACATGCCGAACCTTGCCGCGACAGTGATGTCCGCCACGATCCAGCGTCTTTTGGCACCTATGCCCGCCGCCCACCTAGATCTTCGAAGCAGCCAGAAAAGCCTGTAGGGCCACGTCCTGAATCCGGCGATTTGCTTCAAGCCGGAAATCCGACGAAGTCGCCTTCGAGCCAAGGTCTCCCGCGATTCCCGGTTGAACGGTTCCTAGCCAGCGAGGCGCGCGTCGATGGCGTCCCAAATGATGCCGGCGACGTTGATGCCATCGAACCGCTCGAGCTCCTGAATGCCGGTGGGCGAGGTCACGTTGATCTCCGTCAGGTGATCGCCAATGACATCGATTCCCACGAAGACCTGCCCCTTCTCGCGCAGCAGCGGCCCGATGGAATCGCATATCTCGCGGTCACGCGCGGTCAGGCCGACCTTTTCAGCCCGGCCGCCCACATGGAGATTCGAGCGCGTCTCGCCTTCGGGCGGGATGCGGTTGACTGCACCCACTGGCTCCCCGTCGACCAGGATGACGCGCTTGTCGCCATTCGCCACTTCCGGAAGGAATTTCTGGGCAATCAGGGGCTCGCGCGATGCAGCGGTAAACATTTCATGCAAGGAGGCAAGGTTCCGGTCATCACGTTTCAGGTGGAATATCCCCGCACCGCCATTGCCATAGAGCGGCTTGAGAATGATGTCTCCATGTCGTGCCGCAAATTCGCGAATTGCTTCCAGGCGACGCGCGATCATCGTCGACGGCGTCAGATTCGGAAATTGAAGCACGAGCAGCTTTTCCGGAAAGTTCCTTACCCAGAACGGGTCGTTGACCACGAGCGTGTTCGGCACCAGTTCGAGCAGGTGCGTGGTCGTGATGTAGCCCGTGTCGAAAGGCGGGTCCTGGCGGAGCCAGATCACGTCGAACCTGTCCAGCGGCGCAACCGTCTCCTCGCCAAGACGGAAATGGTCGCCCTTCACGCGCCGCACTTCCAGCGGCCAGCCACGCGCCGCGACTTGCCCTTCCTCCCAGAAGATACTGTCCGGATGATAGTGGAACAGTTCCGCACCCCGGGCCTGAGCCTCTTCCGCCAGCCGGAACGTCGAGTCGGCCTCTATGTCAATCGGGCCGATGGGATCCATTTGTATCGCGACTTTCATGCGCACCTCGCGCAAGCTTTCTGGCCCAAGGCGACAAGAGCATCAATGCCCGTCATTGCAAGAACTGGCCCAATCATGCCGTCCTGCCCTGAAGCTCCGGTCCCTTTCCGGCCAACATTCGCGGCAAGGCAGCCGCGTGGCCCATTGCCACGGCCGGCTTGGAAATGATTTGCTCTTGCACAAGAGGTCGCCATCCGAACGACGTGGGGCCTAGTGAGTGGAAGACCATGCCCTTGAATGACGCATTTGGTTCGTGGCGCGGGAGATGCGGGGCGATGTGCTAAAGGCCGACAGATACACTTTCTTCATGTTCGATGCGGGTATGGTCGGCACAGCGACCGCGGTGCGTGTGCCGAATGTCCTTTTGGCATTCAAGACGCTTCCGTTGACACTTGATCTGGATGCGTTGCGCGACCCGCCTGAGATGGATCTTGGTGCCGGCATGGCGTCGGCATGGCGTGACACTGCCTCCACGATTCATAACTCACTGGAAACACATTCAATTCGACGCGTGTGGGAGGATATAATGAGCAATTGGTGGAACTTCTAATGAGCAAATGGTGACATTTCTAATCGACAACTCGTGATGGTTCTAATAAACAACTCGTGAAAGGGCAGCAGGCTGCTCGACAAGATGCCTCGCGTGGCATGCAGCCTCCAGAACGCTCGGAAAGAGAACTCTGACCCATGAGTGACACAGACGCATACCTGCCAAGACACCTCATGTCGGAGCTAGAGGACGCAATCGCATCAGCCCGAGTTGTCAACCTCATAGGCCCAAGACAAGCTGGCAAGACCACGCTCGTGCGAGACCTGTTCGGTCAGGGCCATTTCGTGACGCTGGATGACACTGCCGTTCTGGCCGCCATCAACGCAGACCCCGAAGGTCAGCTCACAAGCCTCACGGACAATCTGGACGGTGCCCCACTCATCATTGATGAGGCGCAACGATCAACGAACCTTGCCTTGGCCATCAAGAAAACGGTCGATACCAACCGCCGGAAGGGCCAATTCGTCCTCACTGGCTCTTCAAACGTCTTCACCAACATGGATGTCGCAGACTCGCTTGCCGGAAGGATGCGGACACTCAAACTCTGGCCATTGTCCGCCGCCGAAATCAAGACGGCTCCGGTCAATCGCCTGATGGATTGGGCGATGCAAAGGACCCCCTCGCTCGCCCAGATAGCTGATCCTGAACCGGTGGGCAGACGCGGCTACATTGATCTCATTTTGTCAGGCGGACTCCCAGAGACCAGAGCCCTGCCGCTAAGATCGCGGCAGCGCCAATACCGGGATTATGTCGATGCGGTCGTTGACCGGGATGTTGCAGACATCATGCCCATCCGAAAGCCGGACGCCTTGCGCATCCTGATCGACCAGGTGGCTGCCCGGACAGCACAGGAGACCAACACGTCCGAGCTTGCAAGACTGACCAAGCTGCAACGCGTCACGGTCGAGCAGTACCTTGATGTCCTGATCCGCCTGTCGATGGTGACCAAGCTTGGCGCCTGGACATCCGGAGAGGCCAAGCGGGAAGTCAAGCAGCCAAAATTCCACTTCGTGGATACAGGGATAGCCTGTGCATTGCGCCGCATCACCGACGCGACCTTTGCCATCGGCAACTCCCCGCAGACCTTGGGTGGATTGCTTGAGAGCTTTGTCGTCGGCGAGTTGCAACGCGCCCTGCCGATGCAAGATGCCGACTATCGGCTATATCATTGGCGCAATGCTGATCAGCGCGAGATCGACATTCTGGTCGACGGCGGAAGCCACTTGATCAACATTGAGATCAAGGCGTCTGCTTCGGTCAGCGGCGCGGACTTCAAGCATCTCAAGTGGTTTGCCAAGTACGGTCCTGGTCACAGCAGAACGTGCACGGGAATCGTCTTCTATCTTGGGCAAGAAAAGCTCACTTTCGGGAATAGGACATTTGCTCTTCCTTTGAGTTGCCTCTGGAGCACTTGATTTATTCCGCAACGAGCGCAACTTCCGCACCCGCCGCCCGGAAACGGCCCAAGTTGCCGTGAAACGTGCATGGCACGAAGCCTGACACGCCACCGTCAATCAACGCGATGATCCGACTTGGATTTCGTCTTTTCCCCACGCCGCGACATGCATACCCGAATCACTGGAACAAAGCAAGAATAAATGATCTTGTGAGGTTCTTGCTTGTGGAATGTTGCGTTGGTTGCTTGATCATGATGCAGTATAGTCGCGTAGCGCGATGCAATCAGCTTTCGGGAAAGGACCATACTCGTCCAGTGGCACGACAGCGCGGTCAACTTGCCTCGGCAATCCACCACGCAGCAAGCGGCCGCATATTGAGAACCGCCCGGCATGTCTGCCGGCCCCTGTCAAAGGCGGCCGGTGTCTGAAACACCAAGTTGCGCTTTTCGTGAAGTTCTCGACACAGAGCGCGTCGAAGCATGTCGGCTTCGCTCGACAGGCCCCACGATTCCAGTTGAGCGGCGTAGCTGAAATTGAATCCCGGCTGTATCTCGGCCGTCTGAAAACTCGTGTCTTCCTGGTGCGGAAGCAAGGCCATTGCATCGTCCGGAATGCCTGTCAAAGACACGGCACCCTCTCCACCTCCTGCCTCAAGGAAATTCCGCTCGTAGATTGTCCTCAACGCACTTTCGGCGCTGCTTCGCGGCACGATGTCGCCAAGTCCAAGGCGGCGCGCCAGGAAAGGACCGAATAGTTGCTCTATGAAGCACGCATCAGAAAACGGACCGTCCGTGTCGACGCGAAACCACTTTCCGTTGAAAAGCCGTTCATTGTAGGCGACCGCTGCACGGCCTGCCTGGTTCTTCCAGTCCTCCGCAAGGCACGTTGCACCCGCCTCCTCAGCGAGTTCAGCCGCGGCTAAGAGCGCTGCAATCCAGAGACCGCCGCAATAGCTTGACGGACCTGTCATCGGGATGTTGTCGAATGTCTGGTCCGGGATGCCGTCGTTCTCGATCAGACCGTCCCCATCCCGATCAAACTGCTGCAGGTGATCAATGGCGGCACGAACTGCCGGGAAGAGTTGCAACCGCCAACCGGCATCCATGTGCCTTCCTTCCCGATACACGCAAAGAACGAAGTCGCAATTCAGGTCCTTCCAAAGGGTGCCGTCGCGATAAGTGTAGGAATTCGGGGTGACAAACGGATCCTCACCCGGACCGCCGAGATCGTGCGGACAGGCACGGTCCAGATTGATCGGAAACAGGTTCTTCTCCTGGCCGTGGTGGCGACGTCCCGGATCTCCAGGGACCAGGAAATCCGCGTAGTCACGCGCGACACTCGCTGCAAGTTCCGGGAAGAACTGTGCCACCGCCTCCGCAGCGTAGATCCAGAGATCGAGCGTGTTGTAGAGCGAATAGTCGTGGCACTCGATAATCCCGAAATGCTGCCGTCCATCAGGCGACCCATGTGCCGAAGTCAGTGCAGTGAGGCCGTCCACGAGAAAATAGCTTTCGTTGATCGTCACTCCGGCACGATGCGGCGCGCTGCCAAGCACCTTTCTGACATGCTCATGCCATTCGGAGATTCGCCGTTCCCAGTCTGGCGCGGACCTGTGGGCCAATTCCGTGATTCGCTCCGTATTCCGACCGTTCCGGCTCCATTCGTCGGTGTAGCCGCGAAACCACGTCCGGCCTTGCCCGAACGAGATCTTCGGCAAGTCCCAAGCAAGGGTCGCCAGAACCTCGCGGCTTTCGCCGGGGCTCATGGATACCCGCGCGGAAACGGCAGCGGCCGGATGTGCGGGCGGAGTCTCGCGAAAACCGCTCTCCGTGACCCAACCGCTGCCACGATCCGGCGCATCACCGCTTTCAAGAAACTCGTCCCAGAATTCATTGCCGCTGCCTGCACCATCGAAGCAAACCGTGCGGGAAAGAACAGTGGCTGCGTCGGCGGATACCGCGATGGCCCACTCTCCCGTGCCTTCCGGCGGTTCGTCCGCCGTACGACGACGGTCCAGGATGACCCCAACTCCTCCAGGGAGTTCCGACGGCCGGTTATAGCAGCCTGCTGCCACCCTGGACGGGCGACCTTCATGAAACGAACCGAACCATCCATTCAGGTTGGCGAAGGTGAACGCGAGCGAAACGTCGGCGGAAGTTTCTCCAGAGTTGGTCAGTCGCCACTTGAAGAGGGCGACCGGAAGCATCGAGCAGGAAAGATCGCGTGGAATGACGGGAGAGAATGAAAGACATTCCGCTTCGACCCCTGCCAGCGGGGCGTGCCGGTGCCACGAGAACGGGAAGAGACCGCCCCAATCGGGCACCACCCGTTCGAATTCAAAAGAATCAAGCTCGCCAGTTTCGGGTTCCGGCTGCAGGGCGACGGCAACAGGCTCCTCGTTCTGCCGCCGGACACGGACGAGAAATCCGTTGCAAGGCATCGCAAAACTCGCCACGCCCCCGCCCTTGATCGTCCACCGGCTGAAGCGCCCGTCTGAAGCGCGGGTTATTCCCCCGGTGCCAATGCCGCCAAGGGGGACGCCCGTGGCGGTCAGCGGCTTGAACAACCGTTTCATTTTTCCGGAGGAAGAAGGCAGTGCATGCCCGGCAGGACGCCGCAATGACGCCGGAGGAAGGAAGAACGGATCGTTGCGCATCATTGCGGGATCCCCTGACGCCCACCTCCAGCACAATGCGTGCGGAGACGAGGCAGCGTGACCTTTGACCCTCAATACCGCCAGAACCTGCCACTGAAAATCAATCTTTGCGCAGCTCTCACGTTGTTTCGTGGCAATTCCTCGTTCCGAACTGCCACAGCGGGTTCTTCCACGGTCGAGTGGGCGAGTCAGCAGGCAACAAGTTTGAAGGCAGGCTGTGCCGGCACGCGGCACGGGGCGATTGCCGCTGCATCGGGTGCCAGGAGCACCAGTGAAGCGATCCCCTGTTGCGTCCGGAGCGAACGGCTGCCGGCACTCTTTCGCGCAGTTTACCAATGGCTCTGCAGCATTAAGAGGCCTGAGTAAGTCTCCCCACCGTCCATGCTCCACATCCGCGCGCGGATACGCGGATAGTTGCAACAGGACTGTCTCCCAATCTAGAGAGTGCCGAGACCGCCGAGTTCTGGGAAAGCAGTTTAGGGAAGATCAACTGCCGATCTTGATCCCCAACTGGTAGATGTCACGTCGCGACACGCCAAACCGGCTTGCCACGTCGCTTGCCGCATCGCGGAGGTTCCGGGTCTTCAGTGCTTCCCTCAGCGCCTGCTCTACCTTTTCCGGGTCGGGCGGCGCCTCGCTCTTGCCGATCAGCAGCACGATTTCACCCTTGAGCGGCATGTCGGCAAGGGACTTCGCCAAGGCACCGAGGGTATCCCTGCGAATTTCTTCGAATTTCTTCGTGAGTTCCCGACACAGTGCTGCGGGTCGCTCAGCACCCAACACGTCGGCCGCGTCCTGCAACGTGGCGCCCGTACGGCGAGGACTTTCGTAGAGAATTAGCGTGTCGGGCACGTCGGCGAGCCGTTCCAGAAACCGCTTTCGCGCCTCGCGCTTCGAAGGCGGAAACCCGGCAAACGCAAACCGGTCGCAAGGCAGTCCGGCCACGGTCAGAGCGGCAACCAAGGCGGAGGGACCGGGCACAGGCACAACCTTGTGGCCCTCCTCGATCACTGCCTGTACCAAAACAAAGCCCGGGTCGGCCACGAGCGGCGTACCTGCGTCCGACGTGTAAGCCACTGACGCGCCCCGCCGCAACGCCTCAAGCACCGCCTTTCGGTCCCGTTCCCCGCTATGGTCGTGGTATGCCACTATTCTCCTGCCGCCGCGCGGGATCCCGTGAATGTTCATGAGCCGTCGCAGGCTTCGCGTGTCCTCGGCCACCAGCAGATCGGCATCGCGAAGCACGTCCAGCGCCCGAAGCGTGATGTCGCGCGCATTTCCCAGCGGCGTGGACACCAAATGGAGGCCTGCATCCAAGGTCTCGCCGCCAGATGCTTTGCTCATCGCTGCTTTGCGTGATTTACTAGGGATGTGTTTCTGCATAGGTTCGCGCCGAACTGCCCGAGGAGAATCCAATGCTTGCCCTTTTGCCGCTGTGCCGCAAGGTCATGACCTGGATGATTGCGCTTGCCGTGCTTGCAGCATGCGCACCCTCATCCACGACGAGAGGGCCTCTGATCAATCCGAACGAGGCCGTGCCGGTCGCCCTTCTTGTGCCAAAGACCGCTCCGAACTTCGCTATTCCAGCGCAGTCGCTCGAAAACGCCGCGTTGATGGCGGCGGCGGACCTGGGCTCGACCGAAGTCAGCTTGCGGGTGTACGACACAATCGGCACGCCCGACGGTGCCGCGGAGGCCGCACGGCTAGCGATCCAGGACGGCGCGAAGATCATTCTCGGACCAATTCACGCCGAAAACGCGCGTGCCGTTGGCCCGGTGGCAGCAGCGAGCGGCATCAATGTCCTGACCTTTTCCAACGATCCGACTGCTGCGGGGGAAAATGTCTTCATCCTGGGCAGCACGTTCCAGACTGCCGCCGACCGGCTCGTCGAATACGCGCTCAGCCAGGGCAAGAGCGGCATCTACATCGTGCACGCAGACAATCGTGCGGAACGCGTGGGCGCCGATGCGATCGAGCAGGCCGCGTTCAAGGCAGGTGCGAACGTGCTCGGAGTCCAGTCTTTCCCTTACACGCGACAAGGCGTGCTCGCCGCGATCCCCGGCATCGCAAGCAGCTTCCTCGCCTCCGGCGCGGACACGATTTTCGTGACCTCCGACAGTGATGGCGCACTGCCTTGGCTGGCGGATCTGTTGCGGGAATACGGCATTGACAGGAATACGGCGCAACTCGTCGTCTTGCGAAGGCCCGACTTGCGGTCGGGCTCGCTGTCTCTCAAGGGACTTCAGGGAGCCTGGTTCGCTACGCCCACGCCGGTGCTGGAACAGCAATTCAGCCGCCGCTATGGCGAAGCCTACGGCTCGCGTCCCCACCTGATAGCCAGCCTTGCCTATGACGGCATTGCGGCGATCGGTGCGCTTGCAGCGCAGGGCAAGAGCAATGCGCTGCAAACAGGCGCGTTGACCCAAAGCGCCGGATTTGCCGGCGTCAACGGACCCTTCCGATTGCTGCGAAACGGCACGAATGAACGCGGACTTGCCGTCGCGCAGGTCGAAAACAACCAGGTGATCGTTATTGACCCCGCCCCAACAAGCTTTGGCAGCGCGGACTCCTGAGCCCCCGCAGGATCTTGATGGTCCTGCCTTTCCGGATCTGGGTCTGAGCGCGAGTCAGGTCTATGACGGCGCATCCGTGCTGGCCGCAATTGCGGACGACATGGATGGCCTGCCATCCGGGCGTGACCCCGAGACGCGAAACCGGATAGCCGAGCATCTGAGACAAGCAGTCGACAGCGGGCGTGCCACAATCATTGAAGCACTGGAAGCAAGTCCGTTCGCATCCCGCGACGCGGCGCTCGCATTTCGGCACCTGACCGACGGAGTGGTTGATAGCGCATTTCAGGTCACAACGCTTTGGCTTCACCCCAACCCTAATCCGACGGATGGCGAACGCATCGCGATTCTCGCGGTCGGCGGTTACGGCCGAGGCGAGATGGCGCCCTGCTCGGACGTGGATCTTCTGTTCCTCATGCCTTGGAAAGTCACGCCCTGGGCCGAAAGCCTGATCGAAAGCATGCTTTACGTGCTCTGGGACCTGCATCTGAAAGTGGGACATGCAACGCGGAACATAACCGACTGCATCCGGCTCGGTCGGGACGACAACACGATCCGCACGGCGCTCCTGGAACACCGATTCCTTGTCGGCAACCGAACCCTGGCCGACGAGTTGGCGGTTCGGTTGAGAAAGGAGCTTTTTAGCAACACGGTCTCCGAGTTCATTGAAGCCAAGCTCGAGGAACGAGACTCCCGTCACCGCCGTCATGGCGGTCGGCGGTACATCATCGAACCCAACATAAAGGAGGGCAAGGGCGGCCTGCGGGATCTTCAAACCCTCTTCTGGATCGGGAAGTACATTCACGGCGTCTCGGATGCAGCGGAGCTGGTGCGAACAGGCCTGCTGAGCGCCGAGGAATACGACAAGTTCCGCGCCGCCGAAACCTTTCTCATGGCGGTCCGGTGCCATCTCCACGTGCTCGCGGGCCGCGCGGTGGACCAGTTGACCATAGACATTCAGCCAATGATTGCGGAACGGCTTGGGTACAATGATGCGGCAGACCGGCCGGCCGTCGAGCGATTCATGCTGGACTACTTTCGTCACGCCACCGTGGTCGGGGAACTCACCCGCATCTTCTTGACTGCACTGGAGGCGAAGCACGTCAAGAAGGCGCCATCGCTCGCAAGCATCTTCCGGCGCCAAAGGCGTGTGGGCGACCGGTATATGCTGCGCCACAACCGCCTTGACATCGCGGATGGCCACACCTTCCTGACGGACAAGCTGAATCTCTTGAGGATCTTCGAAGAGGCGCTTAGCACGGGATACCTGATCCACCCCGACGCCATGCGGCTGATCACGGCAAATCTTGACCTGATTGACGACGAAATGCGTCGGTCGCCTGAGGCGAACCGAATTTTCTTCAATACGCTTCTCGAACACGGAAATCCCGAAAGAGCGCTCCGACGCATGAACGAACTTGGCGTGCTCGCAGCGCTTGTCCCGGAATTCGAGCCCATCGTGGCAATGATGCAATTCAACATGTACCACCACTACACGGTGGACGAGCACACCATTCAGTGCATCTCGAACCTGGCAGGGATTGAACGCGGCGAACTGGTAGAGGAACTGCCGGTAGCAAGCGGCATTCTCAAAAAGGGAGTCAACAGGAAGGTACTATACACGGCCCTCCTGCTGCACGACATCGGCAAAGGCCACAGCAAGGACCACTCGATCCTCGGTGCCCAGATCGCCCGCAAGGCCGCGCGACGGTTCGGGCTCACGAAGGACGAGGTGGAGACGGTCGAGTGGCTTGTCCGCTACCATCTCCTGATGTCTGACGTGGCCCAAAAGCGCGACCTGTCGGAACCGCGTACCGTTCGCGACTTTGCCAAGGCGGTGCAATCCCGAGAGAGGCTCGATCTGCTGACAGTGCTGACCGTGTGCGACATCCGTGGTGTAGGTCCAGGCACCTGGAACAACTGGAAGGCGCAGTTGCTGCGCGACCTCCATGCCATGACGACCGATGCTCTCGAACGCGGGATGGAGGCCATCAATCGCGGCAGCATGGAATCGGAGGCAAAGTCTGCGCTCCGCGAAGCATTGGCAGATTGGAACGAAGAATCCCTCCAGCACGAGACTTCCCGCCACTATGGCCCCTATTGGCAGGGCCTGCCACATGACGCGCACCAGGTCATTGCGCGCATGCTTTCGGGTCTCGGCGACAACGAAATCCGGATCGACCTGATGCCAGACGACGCGCGGGATGCGACCCGAATCTGCTTTGCGCTCGCCGACCATCCGGGCATCTTCGCTCGGCTGTCCGGCGCGCTGGCCCTGTCAGGCGCAAATGTTGTCGACGCGCGAACCTACACCTCCTCCGATGGCTATGCGACCGCCGTCTTCTGGGTTCAAGACAGGGACGGAAGCCCTTACGGCACGGACCAGATGCAGCGACTGCGAGGCGTGATCGAAAGGACATTGAAGGGCGAGACCTTGCCGCGTGAATCGCTCATCAACAAGGATCGGCGAAAGATGAAGGAGCGCGCCTTTGGCGTACCGACCTCGATCACGTTCGACAACGACGGCTCCGACATCTACACGATCATCGAAGTCGACACGCGCGACCGCCCGGGGCTGCTCTATGACCTTGCACACGCGCTCGCGCAGTCCAACGTCTATATCGCGAGCGCCGTCATCGCGACATACGGCGCACAGGTCGTTGACACGTTTTATGTCAAGGACATGTTCGGCCTAAAATACTATTCGAAATCAAAGCAGAGGACGCTTGAGGCACGTCTCCAAGCCGCCATCGTGGCAGGTGCAGAACGGGCCGTTGCGCCATGATCTGCAGCGCGACATTGCGGAAGCACCGAGGGGCGGCGACTCCGTGACCAGGATTCGGCTGATATCCAGCGCCGCGACGGTGGGAGCGTGGACGTTCCTGTCGCGCATCTTGGGCTTTGTCCGTGACATCCTGATCGCGGCATGGCTTGGAAGCGGCCCGGTGGCGGAGGCATTCCTGGTGGCCTTCTCCCTGCCCAACATGTTCCGACGATTTTTTGCGGAGGGCGCCTTCAACATGGCATTCGTGCCGATGTTCGCAAAGAAGCTCGAGATCGGCGAAGATGCAGGCGGCTTTGCGCGAAACGCCCTGTCAGGACTGACGCTGATCCTGATTGTCATCGCGGTTCTCGGCACGGTCTTCATGCCGTGGCTCGTTCTTGCGATGGCCAGCGGGTTTGCGAGCGACATGCGATTCGACTCGGCCGTAACGCTTGGCCGGATCGTGTTTGTCTATATCGTGTTCATCTCGCTCGCAGCGCTTTTGTCCGGCGTCCTGAACGCAGGCGGAAAATTCGCTGCTGCGGCCGCTGCGCCAGTGCTCTTGAACGTCTTCCTGGTCGGCATGCTGATCCTTGCCGAGCTTGGCTTCGGACGGTCCATAATCGGGGAGGCGGAAAGCGCACGCCATGGCACGCTTCTGGCGTACGGCGTAGTTCTGGCAGGCATCGCCCAGCTCGCCCTAGTGTGGTTGGCGGCGCGTGCGGCCGGCTTCGACCTCCGGCCCGGATGGCCGCGCTGGACACCCGACCTCAAGCGCCTCGCCGTGATTGCCATGCCCGCCATGCTGGCCGGCGGCGTCGTGCAGATCAATCTCCTCATAGGCCGGCAAGTGGCCAGCTACTTTGACGGTGCCATCGTATGGCTGTCCTTTGCGGATCGGCTCTACCAGCTCCCCCTCGGCGTGGTCGGCATCGCGATCGGCATCGTGCTTCTGCCCGATCTCTCGCGTCGCCTGGCGGCCGACGACACGGATGGCGGCCAGTTCGCGTTCTCGAGGGCGGTCGAAATGTCTCTGGCGCTTGCCATACCTGCGGCAGCCGCGCTGGCAGTGATCCCGGCGGCGATTGTGCGCACGCTCTTCGAACACGGTGCGTTTGGACCGGCCGACACGGCTGCAACTGCCTTGGCCACTGCGGTCTACGCCCTCGGTCTCCCGGCATTTGTGCTGCAAAAGGCACTGCAGCCGCTCTATTTTGCTCGTCAGGACACGGGACGCCCCTTCCGCTTTGCCTCCGCCGCGATGCTGATCAACGCGACCCTGGCAATCGGGCTTGCGCCGTTCATCGGCTATATCGCCGCAGCCATCGGCACGACGATTGCTGCATGGTTCATGCTGGCTCTGCTTCACCTGGGTTCAAGGAAAATGGGCCGGGCCGCACAGTTGGACGCACAGGCCCGAAGGCGATTGCCGCGCACGCTATTGGCGACCGCGGTGATGGCCATCGGACTCTGGTTCGTGGATCCTCTGCTGACCCCTGTCGCGGCGACCGGTGAGCCTGCGGCGATCGCCAGCCTTGCCCTGCTCTGCGTCTTCGGGCTCTTGCTCTATGGCGTTGCAGGCACCGTCCTCGGGGCATTTTCGGTGTCGGAACTCAGGAACGCGATGCGGCGGTAGGCTGAATTCGGCTATCTGCGCCGCATCCGGTCAAGGAACCCGCGAAACGCGCCGCGCGCGAGTGCAGGAGCGAGGACAAATCCAAGTGCAAATCCGGCCGCATCGGCCACCCAGTCATTCGACCCGCCGAAAATGATCGCAAACACAAGCTGGATTCCAAGCAGGAATCCAATCAGCGTGAAGGCGCGGTACTGGTTTTGCCCGGTCGCGCCATACCCGATCCAAAGCAGAAATGTATAGGCGCCGATCAAGCCGTAGACCGACGGGAAGCCACCAATCAGGGGAAACTCGTCACTTGTAAGACCGGAAAAAATTAGGGCCCCAAAGGCACCGCAGCAGAAGAACAGGACAAGGACAGCAAGGTTGCCCAACACTTCGCCCACGAGCTTCCCCATGGCCAGGAGGAACACTATGACAAAGATCGCGTGGGCGAAGCCCTGATGGACGAAGGGATAGGTAACGAACCGGCGGAGATGCTCGGGCGTCCAATTGCCGGTTTCGATGATCCAGGCAAGTAGCGGGCCGTAGAAGGCAAAATCCTGAATCGCTTCCGTGCGCCAGCCAATGCCTGCAGGCCCGCCGACGTATCCCCGGGCTCCAAACGCAAGTATCGCTTCAACCACGAAGATCACCACCGCCAGGGCCGCGACGGCTGGCGGCAGGGCATTGAAGGTCGGTTGAGAATGATCGTCCTGCATCGCCTGCCTTTCTTGACGGAGAAACAAGCTCTCGGTAAGGGCCGCGAGCAGGAAAATCCAGAGGATCGCAGCCACATGCCGGCCACAGCTTTCACCCCCCGCGTGTTTTCGGGAATTCAGCCGTCCGGCGGATTGACGCTCGGCAACTACCTCGGAGCCCTCAAGCGCTTCGTCGACATCCAGAATGACGGCAAGCAGGAATGCATCTACTGCCTTGTCGACCTGCATGCGATCACGACGTGGCAAGAGCCGGACGACCTGGTCCGGAATACGCGCGAGGCGGCGGCGGCCTTCATGGCCTCCGGCATAGATCCCCGACGATCGATCCTGTTCAACCAGAGCCAAGTTCCGGAACACACGCAACTGGCCTGGATTTTCAATTGCGTCGCGCGCATGGGATGGATGGGTCGGATGACCCAATGGAAGGACAAGGCCGGGAAGAACGCGGAAAACGCCTCGCTCGGCCTCTTCGCCTATCCTGCGCTCATGGCGGCCGACATTCTTGTCTACCACGCGACCCATGTGCCCGTGGGCGAGGATCAGAAGCAGCATCTGGAACTCACGCGCGACATAGCCGCGAAGTTCAACCATGACTACAAGATCGACTTCTTTCCGATAACCGAACCGATGATCGAAGGTCCGGCCACGCGTGTGATGAGCCTGCGTGACGGCACGAAAAAAATGTCCAAGAGCGATGCCTCGGACATGAGCCGGATCAACCTTTCTGACGATGCCGACACGATCGCGCTCAAGTTCCGGAAGGCAAGAACCGACGCGGAGCCCCTGCCCGAGACCTACGGCGAACTGGAGGAGCGGCCCGAGGCCCGCAACCTGATCGACATCTACGCCGGCCTTATTGGGCAGTCTCCGGATTCGGTCATGACAGAAGTCGCAGGCCAGGGATGGGGAAAGTTCAAGCCGCATCTCGCTGAAGTTGCGGTAGAGACCCTAGCGCCGATAACGGGCGAGATGAGCCGCCTTCTAGGTGATCTGGCGGAGATCGACCGCATCCTGATCGACGGTGCAGCGCGCGCTCGAGAAGTCGCCGCGCCCGTTCTTGCAAGAACCTACGAAATCGTCGGCATGATTTCGCCCCGATAGGGCGACGTCTGCATGGAGTGCCTTGCCGGCCCAACCCCTCCCGCGGGAGAAAGGGGCCGATTCCCCTGCCAGCCAATCACCGTCCCGAAAGGGGATGGCGGCCCCGTATGGTACGCAGAAGGGGCACCACTCTCAAACGGAAGTTATCCACATGTTCGACGAACCAGCCGCAGCAACTGTTGGTAAGTTTGATTCCCTGACAAACAAGGATGGGGGATCCTGCGGGGTGGTCAGAAGAGGATGATGCTGGACGGACTCGGGGGATGCCGCTTGGTCAGGAATGGACAGGCTGGCAAGCAGCACGGATTTACTGCTTCCACCAGATCCCGCGGAAGGCCGTGCACGGTCTTGCTGGCAAACGGATTTCTCACGAATGCCGCGAATGTGTCGCAAGCCAAGGCTGCCGGTCCGCGCAGACATAGGGCACACCTCCATCGACACAGCACCTGAATGCACTGGGCGCGCGCGTGTCCGCAGCGCTCCCGCACTGCAATTTCAGCGCGAGAGGCTCTCCTGACGAGGAAACTTGCGCTAATTCAGGTAGGGCCCGGGATCCACGCTGTTGAATCCCTCGCGCACCTCGAAGTGCAGGAACGGCGGGTTCGCGTTTCGCACGACCGCGATTTTCTGGCCACGCTTGACCCGGTCGCCTTTTTCCACCGCGATTTCGTCCAGACCTGCGTAGACCGTCAGCAAGTTGCCCTCATGTCGAAGCACCAAAATCGGCACCTGATCGGTATCGCGCGTGATCGCAGCGACCGTGCCCGCGTCTGCCGCAACAACGACAGTTCCTGCCACCGCCGAAATCCCGATGCCTTCGTTCGAACCCTTTTGGAACGGTCGAACGATGCTGCCCTGAACCGGCATCCTCAGACGGGACCTGTCCGAAGCAGCTGTCTGCTGCCCTTCAAGCTCCGCTGGCCTTGCCGCCGGTGCCGACGCTTCGTTCGCAGCGGTTGGCAGGGGTTCCGAAGCCGACGGCGGCAGCGGTGTTTCGGATCCTGAGCCCGGCATTGCCACCATCGTCGTCTCAATGGTTCCGGAAGTCTCCGCTGGCGGAATCACAATGTACCGGCCCACCTGCAGATCCGAGTTGAGATCAAGCCTGTTCTGCTCGGCGATGCTTTCGGCCGACACGCCATAGTGTCTCGCGATCGTGAACACGGTCTCTCCGGCAACCACCCGATGGTACACGGGAGCCGAGGCCGGGGACGTTCCGGACGTTCCATCTGCCCTGTCAATCGCCGATCCGGCAAGTTCAACAACGCTCACCGAACCTGCGTCGGAATCCGGTGCGCGACTTGGCTGCGCGAGCATCTCGCTCTGTCCGCCAGGAGTCGGGGCGGAATCAATGGCGGCTCGCACCGCCGCCGATGTGTCCAGCTGTCCGGCCGCTCCCCGGAAATCAAAATCAAAATTTCTAGGATCTTCGCCACCGCAGGCAAAAAGCGCCAACGTGCCGGACAGCAGAACAGCCAGCCGAGTCGTAAATGCCGCTTGCGTCATGTGTATTTGCTCCTCATGCCTGATGCCGCAGCCTTCTCTGAAGCCGTCGGTGATGTCGCGTCACGCACCTGCCCGTAATTCACTGTCGCAACCTTGACTGCACTATAGCATTGATCGCCCGATCTACGCCAACCAAAAAAGGCGTCGTTCGCACCGAAGGCAACGTTCGCTGGGAAATAATCCATGCTGTCGGAACGAGACGCCGAGTTGCGGCGCATTGAACTCTATTCGTCGCCCATTCCCTCAATGAGCGGCACAAAACGCACCTGCAAGAGCTCGTCGTACTCGAATCCGGTTTCGGTTCGGGTGACCTTGATCAGGACTTGCACCGCGTCGGACCGACCCACGGGCACGACCATGATGCCGCCGGTCTTCAGCTCGGCAAGGAGTGGCCCAGGAGGGTCTTCGGCGGCTGCGGTCACGATGATCCGGTCGAACGGAGCCTGTTCGGGAAATCCCCGGCTTCCGTCCGACGTCAGCACCGTAATGTTGGCAAGTCCCAGACGCTCGAAGACTTCCCGCGCCTCCCGCACCAGCCGCGGATGCCGTTCGATCGTGTAGACCCGACGTGCCAGCTGACTGAGAACGGCCGCCTGGTAGCCCGATCCGGTGCCGATCTCGAGCACCTTGTGGCGTCGCGCGACGTCAAGCGCCTGCGTCATGAGGCCGACGATAGCAGGCTGGCTGATCGTCTGGCCACACGCGATCGGCAGCGGCGTGTCGTCGTAGGCCCGCTCGGCGAAAGTGCCTTTCACGAAGTCTCCGCGGTCGATCACTTCCATGGCTTCGAGAACGCGCGCATCCGTCACTCCATGCTGGCGGAGCGAGAACACGAACTGCATGCGCTGCTCGTCCTTGAGTGTCATGCGTCAAGCCGGTCGCGCAAGGCCCCGATCACGTCGTGCGCTGTCAGATCCGCCCGAAGCGGGGTCACGGAAATGAAGCCGTCAAGGTTCGCGGCCACATCCGTGCCTGGTCCCGTCGGCGTGTGCTGCGGACCGCCCTTGACCCATAGGAACATGCGACCCGACGGCGAGCGGTGCGGCTCGATTCCGAATCTGGTTCCCTCGCGCCAACCTTGGGTCGTGACCCGAACGCCCCGGACTGCGGCGGCAGAATTCGGGGGGAAATTGACGTTGTAGAAGACCCGATAGGATTCGTCCTCCCAGATCCCGTCCTTCAGGAGCTTCCGTACGGTTTCCGCCCCGTGTCCGAGCGCGGCTTCAAACGGGCTTTCCAGATTGGCACTTTCTGGTCCGAAGAACTGGCTGAGCGCGATCGCGGGAATCCCCTGCAAGGCGGCCTCGATGGCCGCTCCCACGGTACCGGAATAGAGGACGTTTTCGGCGGCGTTGTTGCCCCTGTTCACCCCCGAAAGCACGAGGTCGGGTGGTGCATCCTTCATCACCTGATGAAGCCCCGCGAGCACGCAATCGGCCGGTGATCCTTCCGCCGCGAAGCATTGCGGTCCGAATTCGGACAGGAGCGTGGGATGGGTGTAGCTGATGCAATGCCCCACGCCCGACTGCTCGAATGCAGGCGCCACGGTCCAGACCTCGCCGTCTTTGCCGGCGATTTCACGTGCGATTTCGTCCAGAACCCGGAGGCCTGGCGCATTGATGCCATCGTCGTTGGTGATGAGAATGCGCATGCCCCTGCTTTAGGGGAGCGCGTCGCGCCGGACAAGGCACGCTTGTCGCCCTTGTGGCCAGGCGACCCGATTCTTTTTGCGGCATGGAATCCGTGACCTGGACTCCTGTCATGTCAAGAGCCGAGCGCGCACGAGATCACACATCGCCGGGTCACCACTGGCTCTACGCAGTGCCGACTCCCGCGACCGTTCAGCCAATGGCTGCCAGGATACCGCGCGCGGCGGCATCCGGCGAGGTCAAGGCGCCCGTGTTCTCGCCTGGGAAAAATCTTGCCCGGGTAGCGGTTGGCATAGGCGGAGGCGATAGAATCATGACACGCGGGCCTGTGCGCGCGGTTTCCGCCGCCCAGCATCTGGCAAGCGATATCTGGGCCGCCTTTGTCGCGCCATAGACAGAGAAGAACTGCTCGCCCGCACGGGCATCGTCGAAGAAGATCGCCTTGCCGTCTTCGGCGACCTCAAGAAGTGGAGCCAAGCAAGTGATCAGCGTGGCGGTCGTGGTGACGTTGGTTGCAAGGGATTTTGCCAGGTCTCTGGGATCGTGATGTGCGGCAGGCGCAAGCGGCGCGACATGGACGGCCGCATGTGCCCAAAGATCGACGCGTCCCCAACGTTGCTGAATGCTGCGGCACACGGCGGCACAGGCATCGGAATCGGTTAGATCGACCGGCACGAGCGTTGCGCTTCCGCCGGCGCCCTGAATGCGGTCATCAAGCTCTTCGAGACCACCGGAAGTTCGTGCCATGGCAATTACGTGATGATCTTTGGCCAGCGCCTCGGCCAGCGCGGCCCCAAGCCCTCGAGAGGCTCCGGTTACAACGGCGATCTTGCTCATTGTGACCCTTTTGCCACAGCACTCATGATCGTCAATGCCTGCCCGTTGCCGGATTCGGACCCCAACGCTAAGGTCCGTTCGGCTCGCGAAGCCCCTGGAGGATAAATTTTGATTCGATCTAGCTGCATAATCGGTGCAGTCTTTCCTGTATTTCTGGCATTGGCGGTTCCTCTCACAGCGGCAACGCCGTTGTCGGGGGAAAGGGCGGAAATCTCTAAACGCCAGATAGCAACTTTGGGTGCCATTGCGCCGAAGTATCGAGGTTCGCTTCGTCCGCAGTTTCGAAACGCAGTCACGCCAGAAGGTTTGGAAGTGGCGGCGCTGAAACAGGAGC
Organism: Silicimonas sp.; assembly: GCA_022820365.1. Lineage (GTDB taxonomy): Bacteria > Pseudomonadota > Alphaproteobacteria > Rhodobacterales > Rhodobacteraceae > JAJEFO01. The sequence goes on along the minus strand of JAJEFO010000005.1, from coordinate 29,440 downwards.
CGGTCGCTGATTCGCCGAAATTCCTGAAGGTCGCCTGCGAATTGGCGCGGCGCTACGAAATCCCGGAAGACGTGTTCCTTCGGCTCATCATGAAAGAGTCCAGATGGGACGCAGAGGCCCGTTCGAGCAGAGGCGCCATCGGATTGACGCAGCTTATGCCTGCAACGGCACGGTCTCTTGGCGTCAACCCCCACGACCCAGTTCAGAACCTTGAGGGTGGTGCACGCTACCTTGCCGAACAGTATCGCGTCTTCAGGTCATGGCGGCTGGCGGTCGCCGCGTACAACGCCGGACCTTACACGGTGAAGAAATACGGAGACGTGCCTCCGTTCCCCGAAACACAGCGCTACGTTAAGGAAGTGCTCGGGCAAGTCTGAGTCATCTGAGTCCCGCGGCTCAATTGCATCCGGACTCTCCACTCGGATCACCCGAACCAAGCAGGAGAATGAACCAGATTCTCGTGCAGCATCTGCGGCGTTCGGCTTCAGCGGCACGCGGCAATTCCGATCGTCGCGCCTTGCAAATTCCGAGTGCCGTGGTTCAGTGGAACTCATGGCAAGGAAGACAAGTGGACGCGCGGAACGCGACCTGAAGGTGCGCGTCGCCACCGCCCGGCGGCGGAAGCTGTCCTCCACCCGCTGGCTCGAGCGGCAGTTGAACGACCCGTATGTGCGCCGTGCCAAGGGCGAGGGCTATCGGGGGCGAGCGGCCTACAAGCTCATCGAAATCGACGACAAGCACCGGTTCCTGAAGCCGGGCGCGCGGGTTCTGGACCTCGGTTCGGCACCAGGCGGCTGGTGCCAGGTTGCGGTAAGACGCGTGAATGCGCTCAGCACGAAACAGGGCAAGGCAGCCGGGCGTGTCATTGGCATCGACTTGAAGGCAGTCGAGCCGATCCCGGGAGCAGAAATCCACGTGCTGGATTTTCTCTCCGAAGGCGCGGATGACCGAGTCCGAGACTGGCTTGGCGGCAAGGCCGACGTCGTGATGTCGGACATGGCGGCAAATTCGTCCGGACACAGGCAAACCGACCATGTGAGGATCATGGCACTCTGCGAGGCGGCGGCGGATCTCGCCTTCGACGTGCTCGACGAGGGTGGGACCTTTGTCGCCAAGGTTCTTGCAGGCGGGGCAGATTCCAGCCTGCAGGCGGTTCTCAAGCGGCGGTTCAGAAAGGTCGTCAACATGAAGCCCCCGGCAAGCCGCGCTGATTCGCGAGAGAATTTCGTTGTTGCGACGGGGTTTCGAGCCAAACGTGACACAAGGGAGTAGTCGTGCCGCATCGGGCTGCCCGGACCCAAGTCAGCCTCGGGTTTCAGCTCTTGGGACAAGGACCTCTCGCAAGAATGGTGCGTAATCCCGGTTGCCTCACAAAATGTTTCGTGCAAGCGGTTCAGAAAGCGAGGGTTACGTGCAGAACGTCATCTTCATTCCGGCCCGCTATCCATCTGTCCGGTTTCCGGGCAAGCCCCTCGCAATGCTCAGGGGCGCGACCGGCGATGCGCGACCCCTGATCCAAAGAAGCTGGGAGGCGGCCTGCAAGGTTGCGGGTGTCAGTGCCGTGTACGTCCTGACCGACGACCGACGCATTGCCGATGTCGCGGAAGCGTTCGGGGCGGACGTGATGATGACGTCCGAACACCCGAGAAACGGGACGGAGCGTTGCGCGGAAGGTCTTCAAAATCTGGACGATGAGCCGAACATTGTGATCAATGTCCAAGGCGACGCACCGCTGACGCCGCCACATTTTGTCGAGGCGCTGTCCGCAGCCATGGCCGACCCTGCGGTGCAGGTCGCAACGCCTGTCCTCAAGACGGAAGATGATCATCTCGCCTTGCTCCGCGCGGACCGGAAGACCGGGCGGGTCGGCGCGACGACGGCCGTGTTCAGGCAAGGAGGCGACGCGCTATACTTTTCGAAGGAAGTGCTGCCCTTTGGCGACCAGAACGCCAAGTCCGACACGACCTCATTTCACCATGTCGGCTGCTATGCCTATCGCCCTGATGCGCTCAGGCGATATGCTGGCTTGCCGGTTGGCGCACTCGAGGCGGCGGAAGGCCTTGAACAGCTGCGCTTTCTTGAATGGGGAATCCCCGTCCGATGTGTTGAGGTCGATGCGCGTGGACGGACCTTCTGGGAGTTGAACAATCCCTCGGATATAACGCTCATCGAGGAGATCATGCAGCGGGAGGGCATTGTATGAGGGAGGTCAGCGCAGGAAACGTGACATTTGGCCACGCAAGGCCGCTCGTCCTGATCGCAGGCCCCTGTCAGCTCGAGAACCTTGATCATTCACGGATGCTGGCGGAGAGGCTCTTGGATCTCTGCCAGGACATCGGCATCGGACTTGTATTCAAGGCAAGTTATGACAAGGCCAACCGATCAAGCCTGAAGGGGCGGCGCGGGACGGGCATTGACGAGGGTCTATCGATCTTGCGCGCGATACGCGCCGAGTTCGACTGCCCGGTCCTGACCGATGTCCACGAAGTCGGGCATTGCGCTTCTGCCGCCGAGGCCGTGGACATCCTGCAGATCCCGGCCTTTCTTTGCCGCCAAACCGACCTCTTGTTGGCCGCCGGAGAGACCGGCGCGGCCATAAATGTGAAGAAAGGACAGTTCATGGCGCCTTGGGACGTCGGCAACATCGTCGAGAAGATCGAGTCCACCGGCAATGAACGGATTATTCTCACCGAGCGCGGCGCGAGCTTCGGCTACAACATGCTGGTTTCGGACATGCGGAGCCTTCCGATCATGGCGGAGACGGGGTGCCCGGTCGTCTTTGACGCGACTCATTCCGTGCAACTGCCGGGAGCACGGGGAGGTTCGTCAGGCGGACAAGCGAAATTCGTGGAGCCGCTGGCACGCGCTGCAGTGGCCGTCGGAGTCTCGGCAGTCTTCATCGAAACCCATGAGGAGCCCGTGCGTGCGCCCTCTGACGGACCGAACATGGTTCCACTGGACCAGATGGGAGGACTCCTGCAAAAGCTGATTGAAATCGATAGACTGGTGAAGGCATGACCGTTGAGCACTTCAGCAAGGCGCTCCGCACCGATCTTGCCGGCCTGAACGCGCTGGCGGACGACGTGAATGCCATGGCTGGGGAAATAGAGGCAGCGCTTGATCTCATCGAGAACATGAAGGGCCGCCTGATCGTCACCGGCCTTGGCAAGTCCGGGCATGTCGGTGCCAAGCTCGCCGCGACCTTTGCGTCCACGGGAACGCCAGCCCATTTCCTGCATCCTGCCGAAGCGAGCCACGGGGATCTGGGCATGGTCCAGCCCGAAGACGTGATTCTCGCGCTTTCCCGGTCTGGAGAAACTGCCGAGCTTTCCGACGTGCTGGGCTACGCGAAGCGACACCGCGTGCCCCTCGTCGCTCTGACCAGCGATCCCGACGGGACGCTGGCCCGTACCGCCACGGTAGCTCTTGTGCTTCCCAGGGTGCGCGAGGCCTGTCCGCATAATCTGGCGCCGACGACCTCGACTCTCCTGCAACTGGCGGCGGGCGACGCTCTCGCCGTCGCCCTGCTGCAGCGAAAGGGATTTGGCCCGGACAGTTTCCATGCATTCCACCCCGGGGGCTCGTTGGGCTCCGCGCTGAGGCGCGTCGAAGAGATCATGCACGGGGCCGACAAGCTGCCACTTGTCGAATCCGGTGCGCCCGTAGTCTCAGCAATCAATGAACTGTCAGCCCGGGGCTTCGGAATCGTTGGTGTCACCGAAGGCGATAGACTCCTCGGCGTAATCACGGACGGCGACGTAAGGCGCTACCTGGAAAAGATGGCGGGGACGACAATGCAGGAAGCGCTCCACGATGCGCGGGCCGACGTCGTCATGACGGTGGACTCCGTTGCGCTCTCGGCAGACACGATTGCAGGTGAAGCCCTGTCGGTACTGCAGGAGCGCCGGATTTCCGCTGCCTTCGTCCTGGACGCGGAAAGGCGTCCCCTTGGGCTGATCACGATTCTCCGTCTGCTGAATCGCGGCATTGCCTGAGGCAACATCTCTGCTCACGCCGAGTCATGAAGACAATGATCCGTTTATGGTCGTTGCGCTCGGCGCCGCGTTCTACACGCATCCGAAACACCCTGCTTCGCAAAATGCTGTCGCGACCTCGGCAAAGCGGGAAGCACGTTCACGGAGGCAAGTGCCGACGATCTTGCGAGCAATGCAGTCACGCCCCCGACGCCCGCGTCGCACCAATTCCTGCTTGAGGGCACAGCAAAGGTTGCGGCCCATCATGAGGAGTAGCGGATGCAATTTGGGCCGCGATCAGGAAGTCCGCCCCGCAGGCATCAACTGGCGATCCGATCCTGTCCGAATCTTGGAGCACAATTCCCGAATGTCACGGAAGCCAGTGCGCCTGGCAGCATCAGAGCGAGAGTTCATTGCGCCATGGGGAATCAGCGCCTGCCCGGCTTACCGTGACCGCTGCCGCTTGGCTGCCGAGGCGCATGGCGGCCTCAATTTCGTTCCCGGAGACCTCGCGAAGCGCCCCCTTCGTCAGGACGCCCTGCTCATGGAACGAAGCCATAATGCCAGCGTTGAAGGTATCCCCTGCCCCGACTGTATCGACGACTTCGACCTTTGTTGCTGGCACGCCGACTAGCCCGCCTTCATGGTATGCCGTGGCGCCTTCACCACCTTTGGTGACTAGCACGATTGCCGGCCCAAGCGCTCTCAGTTCGGCAGCGAGGTCGGATTGGGTGCCCTGACCCATGATCCAGGAAAGATCCTCGTCCGAAACCTTGACGATGTCGGCAAGCTCAATCATCCGCATGATTCTCGCCCGGAAGCTCGCCTCGTCACGAATGAACCCCGGTCGAATGTTCGGATCGAGCATCGTCGGCCGCGTGACGGATTCACGGACCATCAACGCTTCGAATGTGGCGCAGCACGGTTCGACCACGAGAGAGATACCACCGAAGAACATCGCGGCCACGTCGTCGTCGACTTGCGGCAAGTCATCTTCTGACAGCATCCTGCTCGCCGTAGCCTCGTCGTAGAACGCGTAACTTGCTTCGCCATCAGTCAGGGTGACGAAGGCAAGCGTTGTCGGCCTGTCCGAGCGCGCGGAAAAACCTGCATCGACATGCGCCTCTGTCAGCGTGTCGAAGAGAAGCTGGCCAAAGAGATCCGTCGAGATGCCGCTGAAGAATCCTGTCCGAATTCCAAGACGCCCGAGAGCAATCGCCGTGTTGAAAACCGATCCGCCGGCATGGGGCTGAAAGGCCGTTCCGCCATCGACTGTATCGCGCGGCAACATGTCAATCAGGGATTCACCAGCAGTGAGAATCAAGTCTGCACTCCAAGCCAATTTACGGACATCGTCTTATCACCGCGTTTGTCGGGAACAAGCCGGTTGGTGCCAACGCCTGACCTGATATCCGCCTGCCACCAAAGAAATTTGCGTTGGAGTGCTCCTCTTGCCTCCCGCTGCATGACTGGCGGCGGCGAAATCCGTTCTGGCGACCTCCAGCTTCCGGCAATCGCCCGAAACTGTCGAAGGCAGACCGTTTCCAACGCGGTGAATCCCAGCCCATGTGCCATTGATGGTCGGGCTGAGTTGGTTAACCGGGATTCTGGCAGGATCGCTTGGCTACTGCGCGACCGAAGGCAGGCTCCCGACCTGCGTTTGGCATTCCATTGCCTATCAGGCGGCGCAAGGCGCGCGCATTCAACTTGTCGCCTCGGCACGGCAGCCCCGCTGCGCGAGTTCCATCGGAGTCAGATCAGGGATTCACTGTATCTGCGCTGTACCGCCTCGCACCAATTGCCGACATTCCAGTCGCCATAGGCACCCATGCCACCCAGCGGATCAGGTCCATAGTACACCGGCACATGGACCAGGCTGAGTCCGGGATGGGCATGCGCGCTGGCAAGCGCCATCTCCAGGCTGTCCTGATCGTGCCCGCCTGACAGGGCAAGCACGCCAGTCACGCTTGAAGCCATGCGCACGTAATCCACCACGACGGCGTCATTCGTGCGGAACTCGGCACCGTACTGGGCGCGTTGAAGACCGCTGATGGCCGCCATCCGGCGATTGTCCAGAAGCAGGATCGTGCCATGCACGCCGTGTTCCACCCCGTCTATCAGGATCTGCGGATTCATCATGAACGAACCGTCGCCCGTGAATGCGATCGCGTACCGCCCCGTGTCCGAAATTGCACCGGACAAGAGCGCCGATACAGCAAATCCCATATAGGAGGCGCCGGATTCCGTAATGCTCTGGCCGGGCGCGCTATCCTCAACGATCTGGAATCCATTGGCCTGCACGTCACCTGCGTCGAACAACTTGATTGCCCCAAGACGGTCGGCAAACCGGTCGGCGACGCGAATTGCCTGCGGTTGAGTGAGAACGGGGCGCTGCCAGACCTCGTCGTGTAGCGGGCCGGCGTCGAATCGCTCCTGCTTGAAGCTCTTCCATTTCGCCTTCCTCGAGTTGCAGATCGCAAGCCACTTGGCCTTTTGCTCGCACATTGGCGCGAGGCGGTGCGACAGCATTTCAAGAACGGCAGCAGCGTCGCCCTGCAGAGCCAGAGTCCGATTGTAGTGCTGAACGTCCCTGCCATCGGCATTGATGTTGATCACGTGACGGACACTCGGCCATCCGATGCCTGAGCAGTCGCTCTGGCAGACTGCCCGGCTACCCACGAAAACCGCAAGTTCCGCCTCGCGCATTGCGAAATTGCCGCAGATCGATCCCTTGGAGCCACCCACATGCATGTTCTGGGGATGGTCATCGGGCAGAACCCCTGTGGTGCCGGGCGAAAGAACCACAGCAGCACCTGCCGCTTCCGCAAACCTGCGAAGCTGCTGAGCCGCTCCCAAGCTGCCGCCACCGGCCTTTATCGCGACGCGCTGGCAACCGGAGATCAAGGCCGCTGCCCGGTCGACAAGAGCAGTGTCCACGGGCACAAGCGGCGAAAACTGAGGGCGCGACGGGAGAGCGTCCAACCGAACAAGGACCTCGACAGGCTGAACGTTCAGCGGCAGATTAAGAAAGAAGGGCCCCGCTTTTGTTGGGTGAAACACGGTCCCAGCGCCCATGCGCAAGGCGTCCCGCAGGGCACCGGGGGCGTATAGCGTGTAGGTGCCACCCATGGCAGCGGTAAGGCGTCCGAAGAGTCCCTGTTCAGGTCTTGGAATCTGCTGCATGTTGTAGCCTTCGCCGTGCGTGGTCTCGTCACCATACAGATGATATATGCCAACCCCGTTCGAGGCTGCGGCCAACGAACCCGCCAATGCTTGCAAGGCGCCCGGCCCGATGGACGTCACCACGGCACAGGGCTCGTCATAGATCAAGCGCAGCGCCGTTCCCGCATGAGACATCTCCACCTCGTTGCGAAACTGATGGCAGCGCACCAGTCCGGCGGCTTCGTAGACGCGCAGGGTTTCGCCCAGTTCGGTTGAACCGTGACCGAAGATCACGAGGTATTTCGAAACGCCCTGTCGCAGCAGGCCCAATACAAGCGCCTCGGTCAAGGGAAGGCGCACCGGTTCTTCGGACTCCCTTCCGTCCAGCGCAGCGTCCAGCCCGCCCTTGCCCGCAAGCCAGGCCGCACGTTCCGTGCGAGTCGAAGGGATGGTCATTCGTCGTCCTCCCCCAGGAGCACCGCCTTCCCGGATCGTGCCGATTCCTCGGCCCCAAGCGCGAAGCGAAGCACCGTTCGGGCCTGGCGTGCGGTAAGTACTGGTTCGCCGCCTTCTTCCAGAACGCGAAGGAAGTGCCGGGTCGACTGCACAAAGCCTTGCTCCCAGCCGATCTCGACATCAGTGTATTCTGTCACGACGCCGTCGCGATACAACGCTACGGGCGGCGGACTGCCGATCTGGCCATGCCCGCAGTTGATCCACAGCACACCATGTGTCCCGGTAATCTCGACGCGGTCATCCTGGGCATAATGACGTGACGTGATTTCGAGTTCAGGAGAATACACAAGCTCGAGATTTCCGATCCGGTTGCCGGGAAACCGGAACGACACGATGGACGGTGCGTCAAGATAGCCACCTTCGGGCCGCTCAGCCTTGTGAATGAAGGCATGCACCTCGCTCGGCGACCCCATGAAATGCCATGCCAGCGCAAACTTGTGATGCCCGTCGTCGAACACCAGGGGTCCCCCGCCAGCCCTGCTCCTGTCCTGTCGCCAGACGTCAGCCTCCTTCGGAACGACCCAGGCGGTGCGGCTCTTGCCCGGGTTGGACTTGAGGCGGATCGACAGCGGCTCTCCAATGGCGCCCCCCTCGATCAAGGCACGGGCCTTCACTACCGGAGGATGGAAAATGAAGTTCTCAAAGACCTTGAAGGGCCGCCCAGAAGCCTCCGCCGCAGCGACAAGCTCATCAGCTTCCTCGCTGGAGATGCACATCGGTTTCTGCAGCGAAACGACTTTCCCGGCATTGATCGCTTTCAGCGCCGCCTGCAGGTGCAGATGGTGCGGCAGAAGCAGTTCCACCAAGTCGACGTCTTCTCTTGCCAGCAGGCGATCCAGGTCGTCGTCGATGTGAACTTCTCCGCACCCCCACGCATGCGCCCGCTTCCTTGCCAGGTCAGGGTTGCTGTCGCAGAGCGCCGTGATCTGCGCCGCAGGGTTTTGCAGATACTCGATGGCATGCAGGTCGGAAATGCGGCCAGTTCCGACAAGGGCGACTCGGAAGGGCTTGCTCGACATGGTCAGGGCCTGTCCTTCAGAAACGGGTTTCCGGCTTTGCGCACCAGTTGCCCCAGCTCCACCATGCGCGAATCCCCGATTCGCACCGACGGGCCGGATATTCCCAGCGCGGCGATCATCTTGTCCTTGGAATCGAACACCGGCCGCGCGACGCAGCGGATTCCCTCGGCAAATTCACTGTCATCCATGGTGAATCCGCGAACCCGTGCCTGTTCAAGATCACCATTCAGAATGTGGCGATCGACAATGGTCTGCGCGGTATGGGAAGGCAGAGCCGTGGGAATCTCGGCACCGCCAAACGCAAGAAACGCCTTGCCAAGCGCCGTGCAGTGCAAGGGCGCGAGCGAACCGATTGGATGGTCGACCTTGAGCGGGAGAGTAGAATCAACCTTGTCGACGTACCACACACGCTCATCCACAAGGACGGCGAGATGGGCACATTCGCCGGTCACCTCAACCAGCCGCTGCAGAATCGGTCGGCAGAGCTCCTTGCAGGCAACGACCTCGCTCAGGCTATGCCCGTCTTTCCGAGACTCTGGACCACGCACGGCGCGATAACGCCGCGAATCGTCCTGCACGGCGTATCCGGCCGCGACAAGGGACTTCAGAATGTGGGAGGCATTGGACTTCTCGATGCCAAGCTCCTCCGCGATTCGGGTGAGTCGCATCGGTTCGGCCGAAGCGGTGAGAATGTCGAGCGCCTTGAGGCCCCGCATCAAGGATTGCAGCAGTCGCACGGTGCACCTTCCAATCCAAGCAAAGTTCTCCCCGACACAAGTTTGCACATTACGCACGAATTGTTTAACATAGGGAAACTTTAATGGGCAATTCTCATTTGTCCTACAAAAAGCCAGATTTTCTTGCCGTATGCAATCCATTTTGTTGACCTAGGGAGAAAAGCCTGCATACTGATCTACGCACCGCACAAGGTGCGTAGCCCCAAGAAACGGGAGGGAGAACAATCTCATGACCTGCATTTTGCGCCGGGGATTTCTCGGCACCGCCATCGCCGCACCGCTCGTGACCGCTGCCACTCTTGCGTTCGCCGACGGCCACGAGGTGACGATCAGCCACTACTTCACAGGAGAGCTCGGTCTCAAGGCGTTCCAGGAGCAAATTGACCGCTTCGAAGCGGCCACTGACTACGCGCTCAAGGACAGCCCCGTCGGACACGAAGACTTCAAGACCGACATTCTGGTTCGGGCATCTGGCAACAGCCTGCCGGACGTCTTCAGCTACTGGGCCGGCGCACGCGTTCAGTTTATCGTGGATTCCAACGCGCTTCATCCGATCGATGACATGTGGGACAACGCCGGCCTGGACAGCGTCGTTGCGAAGTCCGTTGCCGACAGCGCAACAATGTACAACGGCAACCGCTATCTTGTACCGTTCAACTATCACTATTCCGGCGTATTCTATAACAAGGCCGTCTTCGCCGACGCGGGAATCGATGAATTGCCAACGGACTGGGAAGGCTTCGTCGCGCTGTGCGAGAAGCTGAACGCCAGTGGCGTTAAGCCGATCGCACTTGGCTCCATGAACCGCTGGCCCGCACAGTTCTGGTTCGACTATCTCCTGCTGCGGACCGCCGGACCGGACTACCGTGCGCGCCTGATGGCGGGCGATGCGTCCTACGACGACCCCGAGGTGCACACCGCCATGGGAATGTGGAAGGATCTCGTGGACGCCGGCCATTTCACCGACAACGCAAATGCCGATTCCTGGACCGACGCATCCGACAAGGTCGCGCGCGGCGACGCAGCCATGACGCTCATGGGAACCTGGATTACCGGGTACTGGAATGGCCTGGATCTGGTGCCGGGAGAGGACTACGACTTCTTCCCCTTCCCAAGCATCTCTGAAGGCGTGGCCGAGGCTTCGGTCGGACCTGTCGACGGCCTTGTCATGGCGGCCAACGCCGCAAACGTGGACGGCGCCAAGGCGTTTCTCGAATTCATGGTGTCGAACACGGACGTACAGGCAGCCTGGAGCAAGGCGCAGGGGGCGCTTTCGGCGAATGTCAATGTCGATCCGTCGAACTACAATTCCGTGATGCTGAAAGCCTTCGAGACGGTTGCGGCATCCGAGGTCTTCGCCTTCAACTACGATCTGGCCACGCCGCCGCCTGTTGCGGAGGTCGGCCTGTCAATGTTCTCGCGTTTCATGGACGATCCGTCCAAAGTAGACGAAATTCTGGCACAGGTGGCCGCGGACGCCTCATCGGCATTCGAGCAGTAACCGACGACGTGCGCCGGGTGGAACAGCATCCCGCCCGGCGCACTGACCGGAGATTTTGATGGAGTCACAGAACCGTCTCTGGCGGGTCTTGTTGCTTGCGCTGCCGATCCTTGTGTTTTCGGTTCTGGTGATCTGGCCGCTTCTGAGTTCGTTCTACTACAGCTTCACGAATTGGAACGGGTTCAATCGTGACTACGAGTTCCTGGGCTTGCGCAATTTCGCCAAGATCTGGACTGACCGACTGTTCTTTGACGCCATCGTCAACACGACCATCTGGATGGCGGCGGCACTGGTCCTGCCTACGCTGACGGGTCTCTTCCTGGCCTTGCTGCTTGATCGGCAGGTGAGGGGCGCACGGATATTCAAGACCGTTTTCTACCTGCCTATCTGCCTGTCCGCCATCGTCGTGGGCCAGATCTGGATATGGATCTACCAGCCCGATTGGGGCCTGCTGAACACGTTTGTGAAACTGGCAGTCAATCCGGACTTCAACTACGCTTGGCTCGCGCGACCCGACAGCGCCCTCTTTGCCGTGATAGTCGCCTGGTCATGGCAGCAGACGGGTCTCTCTATGGTCATCTACCTTGCCGGGCTCACCTCGATCCCTTCGGAAATGCTTGAAGTCTGCGAAATCGAGGGAGCCACTGTCTGGCAGCGCATCTGGCGCGTCGTGATCCCGTTGCTGACCCCGTCTACGGTTGTCGTCGTGGCGCTCTCGATGATCAATTCGCTCAAGGGATTCGACATACTCTACATCATGACCGGTGGCGGACCGTTCAATTCCTCCGACACGCTTGCCATGCACATGTACAACGAGAGCTTCAAGAAATACCTGATGGGATACGGAAGCGCGATTTCGGTGGTGCTCTTCCTGATCGCGCTCACAATAATCGGCGTCTATTTCCGGCAACTGAAGAAAGTGGACGAGATCTATGGCTGATGTCGCCGCGTCGGTGCAGGACCGGTTCAATCCGTGGCCGGCCACGGTGTTCGTGGCGCTCTGCATCCTCGCGACGCTGTTTCTCGCCCCAACGGCAGGCGTGCTCCTGTCATCGGTGAAGACGACCCGCGCCATAGCACTTGGAGACCTCTGGTCGGTACCGGACCGGATCTATCTCGAGAATTACGCCGAGGTGCTTTCCAACCCGGCAGTGCATCGATACTTCCTCAACACGCTCCTAGTCACGGTGCCGGCCACCTTCGCCTCCATAGCGCTGGGTGTGCTCGCAGGTCACGTGTTCGCCAAGTTGCCCTTCCGCGGCAGCAACATTCTGTTTCTCATCGTGGTCTCGGGCATGTTCTTTCCGCCTCAGGTCATCCTGGTTCCGCTGTTCAGGCTCTTCAACGGGCTCGGACTGATCGACACGCTTTGGCCGATAATCCTGGTCCATACGGCGCTGGGAATCCCGATCTGCACACTGCTGATGCGCAATTTCTTCGCCGCCGTGCCGAACGCGCTTCGCGAAGCGGCACTCATCGAGGGGGCCAACGAGTGGCAGGTACTGACCCGGGTCGCACTGCCGCTCAGCCTTCCGGCGCTTGCGGTCCTGGCAACACTGCAGTTCACTTGGATCTGGAATGATTTTCTCTGGCCACTGATCTTCACCCAGTCGGACGACAAGCGCACCATCATGATCGGCATCGTCAACCTGCGGGGGCAGTACACAGTGGCCTGGGGCGTTCAGGGCGCGCTGTCCCTGGTTGCAAGCCTTCCCACGCTCGTCATCTTTCTCTTCTTCCAGCGGTACTTCATCAAGGGAATGACCATGGGAGCGATCAAGGGATAGGGCATGGCAAGGGTCGAACTGAGAAACATCCGCAAGTCCTTTGGCGCAATCGAAGTGATCCGGGGCGTTGACCTGAGCATCGACAAAGGCGAATTCGTGGTTTTTGTCGGCCCTTCCGGATGCGGGAAGTCCACCGTCCTGAGACTGATTTCAGGACTTGAATCCGTTTCCTCGGGACAGATCCTGTTTGACGGCAAGGACATGACGCGAACGGCTCCATCCAAGCGACAGCTTGCCATGGTGTTTCAGTCGTACGCGTTGTTTCCCCATCTGACCGTTGCGGAGAACATCGGCTTCGGCCTTAGTCTGGCAAAAACCCCGAAAGCGGAAATCACCCGCCGCGTTACGGAGGTGGCCAAGACCCTCCAGCTTGACTCGCTTCTTGACCGAACGCCTCGACAGCTGTCAGGCGGGCAGCGCCAGCGGGTAGCCATCGGGCGCTCCATCATACGAAACCCAAGGGTCTTCCTCTTTGACGAGCCCCTTTCGAATCTCGACGCCGCGCTGCGCGTGAGCATGCGGCTGGAGATCGCGCGCCTGCACAGGGAACTGGGCGACGTGACGATGATCTACGTGACGCATGACCAGATCGAGGCGATGACGTTGGCTGATCGAATCGTCGTGCTTAACGGCGGGCGAATCGAGCAGGTCGGGACTCCAATGGAAGTTTACGAAAACCCGGCGAACACCTTTGTTGCTGGCTTCGTTGGAGCGCCTTCGATGAACTTCATCCGCTGCAATGTCGACTTGGATGGCGTTGCACGGTTTGGCCCGGCCAGCATCAGCCCGACCCGACCGCACGGGGTCTCCGGAGACGCCTTGCTTGGCATCCGACCCGAGCATCTGGCACTGGTCGATTCCGGCAAGGGGATGTTTGATGCTGAAGTTGAATTGGTCGAGCGGTTGGGCGCCGAAAGCCTTGTCTATCTACGGGCTTCGTTTCTTGAAAAGCCGATTACGGTACGTACCGGCGGCGCACTTAGCCTGAGCGAACGACAATCAGTCGGCGTGCAGGTCGATCTGACGAACCTTCACGTCTTCTCGCCCGCGAGCCCTTCCCTCAGCCAAGCATCCTGAGCTTCCCTCAGTGCCGCGCGGTCTGTGAAACCGCGGCGAAGAATGGCATTTGTCTCGGTCTCCGGGCCGGCTGGCTCCACCAGAAAACTCGAAAGGCTCCCGCCGCCGCGCGACGCATCCCGTCCCGGCGACGATGTCCCCCCTTGGCCGTCACCACCTTCGACCGAGCCAGCTGCCGCCGCATGTTGAGCCGACAAGATGCTGCCATTTTTTGGACTTCACGCGCTGCAGCAAACTTGCAGCCTCATGTGTCGCTCGATTCATTGGCCCGCCGCTTTGCTTGCTGGCGGCTTCCACGGGAAGCTCTGCGCTTGCGCGATTCCGGATCACTGACCTTGCTGGCCCCATCAGGTCCAAGCTGGTCTCGGAGCACACGCGGTCGCACTTCCGTCACTTCTCCTGGCTGCAACTTGCCTAACTGAAACGGGCCGTAGCCAACCCTGATCAGTCGGTTGACGGAAAACCCGACAACCTCCATTGCCCGCCTGATCTCGCGATTCCTTCCCTCACGAAGGGCGACGGACACCCAAGCATTCCCGCCCTGCTGACGATCAAGTGTCACTCTCATGGGACGAAATCGCTCGCCGTCGATCTCAATGCCCTTCGCGAGCGGCACGAAGCTGTCCTTGCCTGGCCTTCCGTGCAGGCGAACCCGATACTTGCGGACCCACCCGGTAGACGGCAGTTCAAGGTGACGCTTGATCCCTCCGTCGTTCGTCAAGAGCAACAGTCCTTCGGAATCAATGTCGAGGCGGCCGATCGACACGACTCGAGGAAGCGTATCAGGCAAACTGTCGAAAACCGTTGGCCGTCCTTTCTCGTCGCGGGTCGATGTCACCAGGCCCCTCGGCTTGTTGTAGAGCCAGACGCGCACTGGCTCACGGTTGGCGAGCGCCTTTCCATCAACCGTGATCCTGTCGGTCTCACGAACGTTGAGCGCGGGACTTTCTATGGGCTTGCCATTCACGGTCACGCGACCCGCCACAATCATCCGTTCGGCCTCGCGACGGGACGCGATGCCGTGTCGCGCCAGAACCTTGGCGATCCTTTCGCCGACAACCTCAGTCATGGCCGCGACTTATTGCAATGAGCAAAAAACGGAAAGACATCGCGGAAAGTTCGCCACCGGAACTGGCGACCATTCGCAACTAAGCGCCCTTGCCACAGATTCTTGGCTGAACGCCAATGCGGGCGGGCGGGCGATACCGAAACCAATCGCTTCGGCTGCATCAGGCACGGATCGTTCCGACGTCCAAGCAGCAATCAGACTCTCGGGATTCGAGCCTGCTGGGTCGGCACTCCCACTAAAGCCAAATTGTACCACGAGCACGTCCCCGCAGCACTTCGCGACCGGACCCGGCCATCTGGTGTGGGGAGCGATGCAACGGGCATGCGCTCCCGCATTCCCGTCAGGCGCGAGCGTTGATAAAGCTCACGAGATCCCGGAGGGTCACGAACTGTCGGCACTCTTCTGCGGCCAAGCCGAGGCCGAATTCCCCGTTCACGAGCTTAAAAAATGCAATGCAGTCCACCGACGACACGCCGGTATCACCGAGCTTGGCGTCAAAATCGGGTTCGTGGCCAATGTCAAGGTTGTCGTCAATTATCTTCTTGATGCGGTCTTCGGTCGATGACATGGGATTTGGTCTCCTCGGCTCAAGATTTGGCGAACGCGCAATCACGCCCGCATGACTATGCCCGAATCACGATACCAGAATTCTAGGCTGGGTGCCATTGGAACAACTCGCACTTTTTGGAGTTTCCGTGGCAATGAACAGCGCCCTTGAACACGTTCACCCGTTTGGGCGATTGCGCGGCCATCAGGAGCATCCGGCGCTCCAGGCAAACGGACTTGCCGCGAAAAGACCGATGCACCATAGTTCCGCAGAACTGTCGTTGCGGGGCTTTGTCTCGCGGGTGTGTCTGGGGTCAATCCCCCAATTTTTCTGCCTGTGTCGGTGATTCGCCGTCCGTGTTTCCCGGTCGATGTCTCATCGAAGGAGAGTACGCCTATGTCGTCTGCTGGCAATCGCCTCAAGAAGCTTGCCGACAAGCATCCGGGCCTTGGTCTCAACCTCGATTCCGAAGCCCAGCCTGCCAGTGCCGGGGCGTCCTCGGCGGAAACGCTCAGCCTTTCATTGCAGCCTGAGAATTGCGTGCAGTTCAAAATCCTGCGCCCGCTTGTCAACTGCGTAGTCGCCGACGCGGACAGCAAGCATCCCGTCAGTCAAGGGAATGGATTTCGATGCTCCCTGGCGTCAAGCAGACAAGGCCGATTGCCATCGTGTCCTGAGCAGTACGGCGCTGGATTCCGTTGGTACCTGTTCCCGGCCATCACGGGGCGACGGCCGGGGTTGCCGGCCCATTCGCCATGACAAAGGAAGTCATTTGGGAAATACCCGAGCCGAATTCGATGTGCGATGTACGTCTCGACGACCACACCGTCACGACCGTGCGGCAGCACGGCAATCCATTGGGTCCCCGGCTGGTCTTGAGCCATGGCAACGGCCTGGCAATCGACCTTTATTTTCCATTTTGGTCCTTGCTTGCAGACGATTGCGAGCTGATCGTCTACGACATCAGAAACCATGGCTGGAACAGCGTCGACGGGCCAAACAACCACAACATTCCCACCCTGATTCACGACCATGACCTCGTTCTCGACAAAGTCGAACGTGTCTATGGAAGCAAATTGACAGTCGGGATCTTCCATTCCCTTTCCACGATCATTCCGCTTCTGTCGTTCACCAAGGCCTATTCGGCGCTGGTTCTGTTCGATCCACCTTTATGCCGGCCAGGCGCGAGCCAAATCGAATTACATGCGGCCGCAGAACAATTGGCTGAGAAGGCCCGGGTGCGCGGACACCGTTTCAAGACGAGAGAGGATTTTGCCGATTTCCTCAACTATATCCCCACCTTTGCGCGCGTTGTGCCTGGCGTCCGGGAACTGATGGCACAGACGACTCTCCGACGGTCGGCAGGTGGGGAGGGGTATGAGCTTCGATGCCCGCGCGAATACGAAGCGCAGCTCATGGACTATGCGAGGAGCTTTTTTCCGCTCATCGATCTGGACCTGCTCTCCTGTCCAACCAAGATCGTCGGTGCCGATCCGACTCTGCCCTATTCATACTTGCCGACTTTCGACTTCAGCAGCGTCATGAATGTGGACTACGATTTCATTCCTGAGGCGACCCACTTGCTCCAGCTCGAAAGGCCCGAGGAGTGCGCTCAAGTCGTCCGGGAATTCCTTGACAGCAACGACCTGTACCAGCCCGGTGTCGAGCCCGGCCGCCCGTAGATCAGATCCAGTGACGGCGACGTTCGAACGGGTAATCCGGCAGCATCACTCGACGACGGGTTTCGCCGGCAAAGAGCCCCGCGAAAGACACGGCAAGGCCCGCCTCGTAGGCCCCGGCGACCGCGTGCACGAAACCGCCGCTTGACATCGACATTGACCTTGCGTCGCAATCCGGCGACCATCCCAGGCTGGACAGGACGACTGGTGCGGCTGCGTCCGACCGGGTTCCCCCCAGCATCGTCCCCAACGCTGGGTCCGGAACGACCTCTACAACTGCATCGACACCCTCCGCCGCCAGCGTCTTGGCGCAGTTCTCGATCGTCTTCGGCTCGTCCGCCGCGCGCTGACGCCAATAGGTCACGTCCTGAGCATCTTCGGGTGCTACCGCGCGGCCGGACAAGGTGTCGACCAGCATCAACGACGGTGCGTTCATGGTGATTTCGTCCGATATTGCTCCGGGATCGTCCAGGGTCATGGCCAGGCGCAAGCCATCTTCCAAGCCCAGCACGCCAGCGGCCCGTGCGGCCGCAAGCACCCCAATCCCGTGTCCGAACACTACGCCCGGCTGCACGCCGACGCTCGACCACAGCGCGGTGAGCGCACATTCGAGCGCGTAGACCGCCGGCAGCTCCCACTTCGGATCTCCGAGATTCTCAATCGAACCCGATCGGCCGAACATCGTGTCCAGCAGCGAGGCCCCTCGTGTTTCGTTGAGCACAACTTCGCAGCGGTCGAGAACTTCCCGCACCACCGGCTCGCTCGCGTACAGCGCCTCGCACATCCCGATCCAGCGGTTGCCTTGACCCGCATAGGCAAAGGCGACCTTCACCGGCGTCACGGGCTCGGATTCCTCATCCGCCGCTGCCAGAGCCTGCAAACCCTCGCGAAGCGACCCGCTATCCTCGAACATCACTGCCGCGCGATGGTCAAAGTGGCTGCGCCCGGTGCCAGCGGTCCAAGCCATGTCCGCAAGCATTCCAGACGCCGCTTCGTCCGACGCAAGTGACGGTTCCCGTTCATCGAGCCATGCGAGATACCGCCCCGCCAGATTCCGAAGCGATGCGGCCGATTTGCCGGAGAGCGGCAGAAGCCGCTTTCCGCGCGCAGCAAGCCCGTCGCCCGGTTGCGGCAACGCGGCAGTAGCGTCCGGCACCGACACGATGACCGGCAGCGGCGCGCCCTCCGGTGCGAGAGAGTCACCGCTCGGACTTCCGTAACCCTCCACGATGACATGCGCGTTTGCACCCGATATTCCGAATGCGCTGACACCGGCGAGCGGCTGCCTTCCCTGCGTGGACGGCCAGTTCATCGCCTCCGAAACGACACGTACCGGCAGGCGGTCCCAGTCCAGATGCGGGCTCGGATCCCGGAAATGCAGGTGTTTCGGAATCAGTCCGTGGTGCATGGCCAGAACGACCTTGATCAGTGCTGCGACACCAGCCGCCGATTCCAGGTGGCCGATGTTGGTCTTGACCGAGCCGATCAGCAACGGCCGATCACTGTCGCGCGCTCTGCCGTAGACCGCCGCCGCGGACTGAACTTCGATCGGGTCGCCCAGTTCCGACCCCGTTCCGTGCGCCTCCAGGTAGTCCACGTCCGACGGCTGAACGCCTGCCTGCAGCAGTGCCGACTCAATTACCCGTTCCTGTGCCGGGCCGTACGGCAAAGTGGGCCCCGCCGCTGCCCCGTTTTGGTTGACGGCCGCACCCCGGATCACCGCCCAGATGGGGTCGCCGTCGGCCTCGGCTTCCGCCAGCCGCTTCAGGACAACCATCCCACAGCCCTCACTGCGCACGAAACCGTCCGCCGCTGCGTCGAAGGTCTTGCAGCGCCCCTGCATCGACAACATCCCCAGCGCCGCCATCTCCGTGGTGAGCCCGGGCGAAAGTACCGCGTTTACGCCGCCGACAAGAGCCAGGTCCACCGCGCCTTCCCGCAGGCCTGCGACCGCCTGCTGCACCGTGACCAACGACGCAGCGCAGTTCAGCATCACCGGGATCGCCGGCCCCGTGAGACCCAGCTTGTACGCGACGCCGCCGACCGCCATGCCGCTTGCGGTGCCGAGATAGTTGAGGCCGTCGACGTCCGCCATCATCAAGTCGCGGTACTCGCTGGTCGCGATACCCGCATAGACCCCGGTGCGACTGCCCCTCAGGCTCTCGGGATCAATCCCCGCGCCCTCAAGCGCCCGCCAGCTTGTTTCCAGAAGCAGCCGTTGCTGCGGATCCATCATGCGCGCACCGATTGGTGTCATGCCGAAGAAACGGGCATCGAAGCGGTCGATCCCGTCAACGAATCCGCCACGCGCCCAGATGTTGTCCTTTACCCCAGGGTCGCCCGCGACTCCTGTCCAGGATCCGTCGTCCTGCCGACCGTTCGTTACCGCATCGCTCCCAGCCTCAAGCTGGTGCCAGAAGGTCGCAATGTCCGGCGCGCCTGGGAACCTGCACGCCATGCCGACGATCGCAATCCCGTCATCCTGCATCAGTACCGGCGGTTGCGGGTCAGCCCCAGGGACCAAGTCCGGGGCCGACTCTGCGGCTGGCTCTGAGGCCGGGCCGGGCTCGCCAAGCGCATCCACCAAATGTCGTGAGAGATCGGCGATGGTCGGGTAGTCGAATACCAAGGTATTCGGCGCGACATAGGCGTCTGAAAATGCGCGGTTGAGGCGATTCCGCAGCTCGACCGCCATCAGGGAGTCCATCCCCAGGTCGAAGAAACCGACCGTGGGCGCTGGCGCCGACGGCAGCCTCAGCACCGCCTGGACTTGCCCTTGCAGGAAGGACGCCAGCAGGTCCTCACGTCCCGCCGCAGGCGTCTCGCCGAGCTGCGCGAGCAGGTCTTCCGACGAGGACGAACCATCCTCTTCGTCGGGTGCGCCGGCAAGCAGGTCCTCCAGCAGGGGCGGACGGTCGCCGAGGGCATCTCCGAAGACCGGCCAGTCCACTGCCGCCACCGCCGCGCCCGTTGCATCCTGGCGCATCAGGCGCTCAAGAGCCTCGAAACCCTGCTCCGGTGCGAACCATCCGGTGCCGGATGCCTCCCGACGCCCGGCGATCCGCTCGCGCTGCTCCTCCGCCTCGCCCAGCTCTGACCAGGCACCCCACGCAATGGCCTGGCCCGGAAGGCCCAACGCACGTCGGTGCGCGGCGAGCTGATCAAGGAAGGCGTTGGCCGCCGCGTGGTTGGCCTGGCCCGGATTGCCCAGAACGCCGGCAACGCTCGAAAACAGGACGAACATGTCCAGATCCCGATCCGCCGTCGCCCGGTGAAGGTGCCAGGCCCCAAGAATCTTCGGCCAAATCACGGTCTCGAAACTTTCCCAAGTCTGGTTGCCGAGGGCGGCGTCCGACAGCACGCCGACGCTGTGGAACATGCCTGCGAGCGGCGGAAGGGTCTCGTCCATGCGCGCCAGCATCGCATCGAGTGCATCCGTGTCCGTCACGTCCGCGATCTCGACTTCGATCCTGAACCCACGGACGCGCAGCGCCTCGATCGCTGCTTTCGCCGCGTCGTCCGGCGGCCGGCGGCCATTCAGCACCACTGTCCCCGCACCACGTTCGGCAAGCCATTCGGCAAGGGCGCAGCCGATGCCGCCCAAGCCGCCGGTCACCAAATAGGTTCCGTCCTGCTTCAACCGACCCGCCCTGAGGTGAGGCATCGTCAGCACGATCTTGCCGATGTGCCGCGCCGCACGCATGAAGCCCATAGCGGCACTCGTTTCAGCGAGCGGCCACGTGGTGTGCCTGAGAGGCGAGAGCTCCCCCGTTGCCATGCGCGCCAGCACCCCTTTCAGGGCAGCGCCTGGCCGCGCCGGATCCTGCTGTTTCAGGACGTATAGATCGAGGATCGAATAGGCGACGTCGGGCCGCAAGGCCGCCATTTCATCTTCGCTCAGAATGTCCCGCCTTGCGAGTTCCACGAAGCGGCCGCCCTGCGCAAGGCATGAAAGGCTCGCCTCGATGAAGCCCTCGCCAGTCAGGCTGTTCAGCACGATGTCTACACCGGCGCCGTCCGTCGCATCGAGAATTTCCCGGCCAAACGCGGTTGAACGGCTGTCGAACACATGCTCGACGCCGAGCGCACGCAGATAGGCCTGCTTGGGCGCGCTCGCAGTGGCGAACACTTCCGCACCCGCCGCGCGGGCCAGCTGGATGGCGGCAAGTCCGACGCCGCCCGCACCGGCGTGGATCAGCACCCTGTCCCCGGCCTTCAGCTCGGCAAGCTCGTAGGACAGCACACAGGTCACGAACACGGACGGGACCGTGGCAAGCGCCGCCGCCGAAAAGCCCGGCGGCGCAGGCGCGACCAGGGCCTCGTGCGTAACGACCTCTGGCGCGAAGGTGCCGAAGGCGAATCCGGCGACGCGTTCGCCCGGCGAGACCGTCGCTACTTCGGGACCGGTTTCGACAATCCGACCGCAGAATTCCTCACCAAGCAGTCCCTCCTCAACCAGGCCCATGGCTCGGAATACGTCCAGAAAGTTGAGCCCGCAGGCATCAACCGCGACTCGCACCTCGTTCGGCTCCAGCGCACGAGCCGCCAACGGCTGCACCTGCAACGTCTCGATCGCCCCGCCTTCGTCCGGTGCCAGTACCCAGTCCGCCTCCTCCGGCAGGGCAAGACGGGACGCACCTGTGCCTCTCCGAATTAGGCGGGCAACCTGGCGCCGCTCGCCGCGATGCGCGATGTGGTTCTCTGAATCAGGAAAAAGCAGTTCATTCGTGACGACGGCCTGCGGCTCCTCAGCCTCAGGGTCGAGATCAAGCATCCGTGACTGCAACTGGGGCGCTTCCCGCAGCGCCACCTTGCCAAGGCCCCAAAGGGCAGCGCCGGCCAATTGCCCGGTTCGCTCCCTTTCCAGGACTTGCGCGCCCCGGGTGACGAGCCAAAGGCCCTTCTCTGGCATGGCGTCGGCATCCACGATACCCTGCGCGAGGGCAAGCGCGCTTCCAACGGTCCGTTTCGCATCATCCGCCAGGTCAGCGGCCGTAGCCTCCGCCCCGTGGCCGTCCTGCCCAACGAGATGCACCGCGCCGGCGAAGGGCACGTCCGGGGGCAGGCCCGCGACCAGCGCTTGCCACGACTCGCGCCGCTCCATCTCGACGTTGGTCGCGACGATCCCGGTCCCGCTCTTCGCCAACGCGCCTGCGGTCTCCGGATCGTCGGTCGCAATCACCACACGCTGGTTCTGTGCAGCAAGTTGCCTGGCCAGCGGCACTGCCATGCCGCCTCGGTCGGCAGCCAGAATCCAGGCGCCTTCCGGCAGGTCGATCTTCGCTGGAGCCTGAGCCACAATCACTCCGCGATCCGGCAGGCCGGTAACTTCCGACCGATCCACGCCGAGAACTTCGGATTCGGCAAACCCCGCATCTGCGAGCGCCTCGCGCCAGACCTCCGGCCCTGCGAGGGCGTGGTTTGAACGATAGCGGTCGGCATAGCGCCACCATCCGTCCAACTGACCGAAAATCAGATCCATCCAGCCCCGGCCGCGCTGATTCTCCAGCGCTACCAGCAGCCCCGACGGCGCCAGGAGCGTCCGGCAGTGTGCTAGCGTTTCGTCCAGATGGCGCGTGGCGTGCAGCACGTTGGCCGCAATGACCATGTCGTAGGCGTGGAGGTCGAAGCCCTGATCCACCGGGTTCTTTTCGATATCCAGCACACGGTAGTCGATTGAAGTGCCACCCGCGCTGAAACGCGCCTCCGCATCCGCAAAGAAACCGGCGGAGATGTCGGTGTACATGAGATCGAACCGTCCGTCAGGAAGCACGGGCAAGATGCATTCGGTCGCCGAGCCGATTCCGGCGCCAACCTCCAGCACCCGCAGCCGCCGCCCATCCGGCAATTCGTCGACGAGCGTTCGGACCACCTCGCCGATCATTTTGTTCGCCGCCATCCAGACCGGTGCCAACCGATACAGATCGCCAGCCGATGGCCCTGTATCGCCAAACAGCAGCGCAAGCGGGTCTTCCCTGCCGCGAAGAACGTCGGCCAAGGCCCCGGCACAGCGCCGAAACAGTCCGATTTCATTAGCTGCATGCGGGAAGCGTTCTGTCACCTCCGTCAAAAACTCCCCGGAGTCGCGCGGCATTCCATCCGGCAATGGATCGTTGGCTCCGACCGTTACTGCGAAGTCGTCACCCTTTTCCTGCAACACGCCGGAACGCGTCAGTATTTCCAGCAACCGGCGGAGCAGATGCCTGTGCTCAGGCAAGACTTCGAGATGCTCACGCAATTCTTCGGTGGCCACAATTGCGCCTGCCCCGCGCTCCCACCCAAGCGTTTCCAGGGCCGAAAGCGCGTAGCACCACGCAGCACGCTCCATTTCCCCTTGCAGGTCGACCTCGTCTCTGACTTCGACGCCCTCATCGGCAAGATAACGGGAGAAGGGGTGCGAGCGGGCGGCAGCGGTCGACGGGCTCGGCAGGAAATCTGCCGGAGGCATGCCCGGCGGCAAGGCGCAGTCGCGCCATTCGACTTCGTAGAGCAGGTCTTCGACGCCTCCAGCGGCCGCAAGCAGCGCACCGCGGGTCGCGCGTTTCACGGTGAAGCCGGCGATCTCGCCGAGAAGCTCGCCGCTTCCGGAGTAAAGTCGCATGTCCGCCGCGTGGACCTCTGGCGTCCCGACGTCCTCGGCATCGGCCTCCTGATCGCGGGGTCTTTCCCGCATCGTCACGTGGCAGAAAAGCCGATCTGGCAGCTCCTCTCCGATCCACAACCGTTCCCAAGCGAACGGCAGGTATGTGGATCCGTCCTCGGTTCCGTCCGGATCGCGCGCCGCCCCCATGATCTGAAAGCAACCGTCGAGCACGAGCGGATGCACGTCGAGCGGACCCCGTTCCTGCCCGGTGGGCAACACCACCTCGCCAAGCGCCTCGCCGTCCCGCGCCCAGAGCCCGGTCAATGTACGGAAGGCGGGGCCGAGATCGATTCCGACGGCTGACTTCGCGCGATAGTATGCGGGCAGATCCACAGCCGGGAGGTTGGCCTTCAGGCCATCGGCATTAATCGGCGGCATGACAACGGACGGGCCGGCCGCGCCGTCTGAGACCTGCCCCTCTGCGTGCAGCGTCCAATCTTCCTCGTCGTCGCCCTTGCTGAGAACGCGCAATCGGCGCGACGGGCCGTCCCCATCGGCATCGAGCAAGACCTGCATGCGTCGACCCGCTTCTCCAGCGCCGTCGTCCACACTCTCATCGCCGAAGATCAGGGCGCTTTGCATGCGGAAGTCCTCAACGACAACCGCATCGTGGCCCTCGACGCGGCAGGCCGATGCGGCCATGGCGCCGTATAGCGCGCCCGGTGCGATCAGTCGGCCGAACACGCGATGGTCTGCAAGCCACGCCGGGTCGGTGGGGAAGACCTCCGTGTCAAAGGCGGTCTCTCCGCTGGCGGACTCGTGCCGACTGCCAAGCAAAGGGTGGCCGCTTGCCTGCCGCCGCCGCTTCGGCGTTTCGACCCAGTAGCGCTCGCGTTGAAACGGATAGCCAGGAAGCGCGATGCGGCGGCGCGCCTCTCCGGCGAACAACCCGTCGAAGCGGAGAGGCAGCCCCGCCTCGTAAGCGCCTGCGACGGCCTCCACAAATCCGCCGCCGGATCCTGGTGCCGGCGGCTCTTCGCCGGTCGCCGGCCGCCTGAGACTCGACACGACCGCCGGCTCCGATGCACCACCCGTGTCAGGCCAGGCCATCGAGACCATCGGTCCAAGCACGGCGTGCGGACCAATCTCCGCGACCGCGTCCACGCCAAGCCCCGCCAGAGCCTCGACGCAAGCGCGGAACGCCACGGGCGCGCGCATCTGCCGACACCAATATGCCGCATCCAGCAATTCGTCCGAACCGATCGCCTTTCCGGTGAGATTGCTGATGAAGGGGAGTGACGTCGGCGCAAAGTCAAGTTGCGAGAAGGCCGCCCCCAGGTCGTCTAGCGCGGGCTCAATCATCGCGCTGTGGTACGCGGGGCTCCTGCGCAGCCGCGCGACCCTTGTGCCGGCCGCTTCCAGTCGATCGAGGATCGCGGAAATCTCCTCCGCCGGGCCGCTTATGACCTGATGCGCCCCGTTGTCTGCCGCGATGCAAAGGCCGATGCCCGGCGCAGCCGCATTGTGTTCTTCCAGCGCCTCCGTTACGCGCGCGGGCGGCGCGAACACCGCCGCCATTGCACCCTCGCCGGGCAGGGCACCGACCAGCGCCCCCCGCACTGCCGCCAGGCGCAAGCCGGTATCGAGATCAAACACGCCTGCGGCGTGCGCCGCGGCGATCTCGCCCAAACTGTGCCCGAGCACCACGTCGGGCCGGACGCCGAGGCTCGACCAAAGCGCGGTGAGGGCGCATTCGAGGGCGTAAATCGCGGGCTGCTTCCACTGCGGGTCGTCCAGGTCTCCCGCGGCCCCCGGGCGACCGAACATCACGTCGAGCAGCGATGCGCCGCGCTCTTCCTCGAGCACTTTGTCGCACCGGTCGAGCACAGCGCGCACGACCGGCTCGCTGTCGTAGAGCGCAGCACCCATGCCAGGCCATTGACTGGCCTGTCCGGTGTACACGAACGCCACGGTTGACGCGCTGCGCGATTCCGTCTGCCCTTCCGTCCCGGCGATCGCCTGCAAACCCTCGCGCAGCGAGCCTGCATCCCCAAAAACCACGCCCGCCCTGCAGTCAAAATGGCTCCGGCCGATGCCGGCGGACCAGGCCATGTCGGACAGCAGGGAATCAGACGCCATCCCGCCGGCTGCAAGCACTGCGTCATTTTCGTCGAGCCATTCGAGATAACGTCGTGCGGCGTCGCGCAGCGCTGTGCCCGACTTCCCGGAAATTGGCAGCAGGCGCGTTGCCCGCGGGACAAACCCGTCTTTCGGCTGCGCGACCGTGGCGGGTACCGGCAAAGAAACGGCAATTGGCTTCGGGGCGCCGGTGAGCCAGCGATCTCTGTCTTGGTCCGGTGCTGCACCGCCTGGCAACGCGTATCCTTCAAGCACGATATGGGCGTTCGTTCCCGACCATCCGAACCCGCTCACGCCCGCCAGAGGCCGGCGGTCGGTGCCGTCAGGCCAAGGCGTCGGCTCGGACGTCACCTGCAGGGGCAGCCGTTCCCAGTCCATCTCGGGATTCGGCCTTTGGAAATGAAGGTGCTTCGGGATGATCCCGCAATTTATCGAAAGCACGGTCTTGATCAGCCCCGCGACGCCGGCCGCCGATTCCAAGTGGCCGATGTTGGTCTTGACCGAACCGATCAGCAGCGGCCGATCCGCGTCGCGCTCGCACCCGTAGACCGCCGCCGTCGCACCGATCTCGATCGGGTCGCCGACCTCGGTGCCGGTTCCGTGCGCCTCCAGATAGTCGATGTCCGACGCCCGGACCCCGGCCCGTTCGAGCGCTGCATGGATCACGCGTTCCTGCGCTGCCCCGTTCGGAACCGTCAGGCCCGGACTCGCCCCGTCCTGGTTCAGGGCCGTGCCCCGGATCACGCCCCAGATTCGGTCGCCGTCAGCCTCTGCATCGGCAAGTCGCTTCAAGACCAAGATGCCGCAGCCCTCGCCCCTGACATATCCGTTGGCGGAGGCGTCGAAAGTCTTGCATTGTCCGTCCGGCGACAGCATTCCGGCGTTGGCACGAAATTCGAGAAGCCGACCTGAGAGAATGATGTTCACCCCGCCGGCAAGCGCGAGATCCGCATCACCCCGCTGCAGGCCCGTCACTGCCTGGTGGGTCGCGACCAGCGACGAAGAGCAGGCCGTATCCACCGCCATCGCCGGGCCGCCGAGGCCCAGGGCGAAGGCGACTCGGCCGATCGCCGTGTTCAGGGACGTGCCGGTGACCGCATACAGGCTGGCCGCAGGTTCGGCCGGGCCCGCACTTTCGCTGGCTTCGAGGATCAGCCCCCGGTAGTCGTTGTTGCTGATGCCTGCATAGACGCCGGTGCGGCTTTCCTTCAGCAGTTCGGGATCGATCCCGGCGTCTTCGAGCGCCCGCCAGCTCGTCTCCAAAAGCAGCCGCTGCTGCGGATCCAGCAATTGCGCCTCGACCGGTGAAATGCGGAAGAACGCCGCGTCAAACTGGTCGATCCCGTCGAGATAGGCACCGAAACGGCAGGCACCGATCTGGCCGGTGTCTTCGGGGAACAAGGCGCCGATGCGGCCGACGCCGGATCCCGGGACGCCCTCCTGCACCGCGTTTCCGCCGGATTCCAGCAAACGCCAGAAGGCCGCGATGCCGTTCGCGCCGGGGAACCGGCAGGCCATGCCCACGATTGCGATCGGCTCACTGCCGCCCGCGAGCCCGCCTTCTCTTTCGCCGGTGCCATTCGAGAGAGCATCGGCGGTGTCGCGGGATATTTCTGGGTCCTTCATTCGGGCATCTCTTTCCATTTCGGCACTTTCCGAACCTTGCCGCCCGGAGGAATGCCGCACGACCGTCGCCCGGTCAATTCAGGATTGGACTATACATCGCAAAAATTAATGCGTCTGCACAAAGGTACCGAGAGACATTGCGGACCCGTTTCAGGAGAGTTCTGTCGTTCCAGACAATGAATGACTCCGTTTCCAAGCTGCCGGACCGACTCCATACGCACCTTTCTGAGCTCCCGTTCCGGCTTCTGCTGCACCTGATTCGCTACGAAAGTAGCGGTGCAATCCCTGCGTATGGCCGCCATGACCGCCTAAGGGAGCCAAACGTTCATCGCGGCCAGACACCGTTTGCGCCTCGCGCGGAATGACGTGCCGGGAGCGACTGCCGTGACCGCGCGCGAGCTTGCGTGCCTGATCTACACGCTGGTCACGGCAGTCGAATCGCACGTCATGAAATGATGTTCGCAATGGTCGGTTCAGATTCGAAGAGATCACAAAATCGTTGCAATTGAGGCTTTGATCTCCGAACCTTAGGCAAATTAGCGATGGAGGACGTCATGAACAGTCTGCAGACCAGTGATGAAGGACCTTCTCAAGACCCTGATTTCCAGACAGAATTCAAACTTGGGCAAGACAACATCCGGCCATTCGGCCTCGATATACACAACCCGGTCTTCCTGATTTCGAGCTTGCTGATTATCGCATTCGTGCTTCTGGCACTGGCCAATCAGGAGGCGTCGGCGGCATTTTTTGGTTGGC
This sequence comes from Silicimonas sp., assembly GCA_022820365.1. Lineage (GTDB taxonomy): Bacteria > Pseudomonadota > Alphaproteobacteria > Rhodobacterales > Rhodobacteraceae > JAJEFO01. The sequence continues at coordinate 1,268 of JAJEFO010000005.1, read as the reverse complement.
TCCGACCGTTTCTGACCAGCGAATTCGACTGGTTCCTGGTGATTTCGGTCGACATAATGCTCATTTTCTGCCTGGCACTCATTTTCTTGCCGGTCGGTTCAGTCCGGATTGGCGGCAAGGACGCTACGCCGGACTATTCCTATGCCGGTTGGATCGCGATGATGTTCGCCGCAGGCATCGGCATCGGGCTCTTGTTCTTCGGCGTGCTTGAGCCGACGTACTACAACTTCTCTGAAGGAGGCAATGCCCGACCGCTCAACATCGACATCAGCGAACCCGGCAACGAATATGTCGGCGTTGTGGGGACCATTCACCACTGGGGTCTTGGCGGCTGGTGCGTCTACGCGGTTGTCGGTTTGACGCTGGCGATCTTCGCCTACAACAAGGGGATGCCGATGACGCTTCGTTCGGCCTTCTATCCCATACTCGGAGAACGGGTCTGGGGATGGTGGGGCCACGCAATCGACACGCTTGCGGTCTTTGCCACGCTCTTCGGTCTGACAACGTCGCTCGGCCTAGGAGCGCGGCAGGTGGCCTTTGGTCTGAACGAGGTTGCCGGCATCGAGCCGTCCAACACGGTGGTCGTCCTGCTAATCATCGGCATTACGGCCATCGCACTCGGATCGGTGCTCCTGGGAATGGACAAGGGGGTCAAACGGCTCTCCGAGATCAACATGTTGATCGCCGTTGCGCTCCTCATTTTCGTTTTCTTGGTGACGGGGGCGGTGGCGGCGATAACGCGCTATTTCAGTGTCATGGTCGACTACGTGATACTTTTGCCAGCGCTCTCGAACCCGTTCGGGCGCGAGGACACGAGCTTCTTTCATGGCTGGACGACCTTTTACTGGGCGTGGTGGATCGCGTGGTCGCCTTTCGTCGGCATGTTCATCGCACGCATCTCCAAGGGCCGAACGGTACGTGAATTCGTTCTTTGCGCGCTGATCGCACCGACGCTGGTCTGCGCGTTCTGGATGTCGACTTTTGGCGGTGCGGCCATCGACATGCTGAACGCAGGCAGTGCAGACGGCGTTCGCGCCACCGTGATCGAAAGCTACAAGCCAGAAGGCGCACTGTTCGGCTTCCTCAAGGAACTGCCGCTCTACAGCGTCATTTCACCCATAGCGCTGGTTCTGATCGTGATCTTCTTCGTCACGTCATCCGATAGCGGCAGCCTGGTGATCGACACGATCACGGCCGGCGGCAAGATGGATGCTCCGGTGTCGCAGCGGGTGTTCTGGTGCACGCTCGAAGGGCTGGTGGCCATTGCG
>JAJEFO010000054.1 GCA_022820365.1 Silicimonas sp. | reverse complement strand
CGCGGAGCGCGTCATCCCCTTCACGTTCAGGCCCTCGACGGCAACGGTTCCCGCCTTCGTCGCCAGCTTCCGGCTCACGTGATGATGCCAGTTCTTCCGCCTGTTGGCGATCTTGCGCCGGACCTTCGCCAGGTGCAGCTTTGTCCTCTCGCGCCGCCTGCTCCCCTTCCGGCGCCGCGAAAGCCTGCGCTGCAGGCGCTGCGCCTGCGCGTCGAGACGCTTCATGTCCGGCATCTCGTGAAGCGCGCCGTCGCTGTCCGCGACCTGGCCGCCGTTCCGGTCCAGCCCGAGAACGTGCCCGTCGTCGGCGGGCTCCTCGATCTCGACGGCGAAGCAGACGACGGCGTACCACTTGCCGAGCTCGCGCTTCAGGACCGCGGAGACGGGCCTGCCGCCGGGATACGGGTTCCCGCCCTTGCGTCGTATCTTCAGCGCGCCGAAGGACGGAACGTGCAGCGTGCCGTCCCTGGCCTTGACGCCGGAGACGACAGAGATGCTGTTGAAGAACGCCCTTCCCTTGAAACGCGGGAAGCCCGGCGTCTCCCCGTTCTTCACGCGGCGAAAGAAGCGCTGGAAGGCCCCGTCGAGCCGCTTGAGAGTGCCGCGCTGGATGGCCACCGGGCATTCCGCCATCTCCGGAAGATCCCGGCGGCACTCGGTCAGGGCCTTGCACTGGTCGAAGTATGTCCGGCCCTTTCCGGTCTTCCGGTAGCAGTCGATCCGTTCCTCCAGGGCGGCGTTGTAGAGCTGGCGCTGGTCCTCCAGCACCCGCTCGAGCCGCCGCCAGCTGCTGCGCGTCTGCGGCAGCAGGCGGTAGACAACCTGCCTGTGCGTGGCGACGAGGGCCATGCGGTCGTTCCTCCGGCTTGGGCTGGGGCGAGGGCGTCTAAAGCGCCTCGCAACCCATCCTGACCGCAGGCGGAGTGCCTGTCAAGCACGAAGTTCCCTTTTTATTCTCCAAATGGAAGCCACTGCCGCACAGTGTTCCCGTTCACGCCGGCATCATTCGCGCGAACGTCTCGTTCAAGTGTGCCGGGCCGGAGGCCTGACGAGCTGTCAAGTAATGAATATAAGCCCCCAGAATATCCGTCTGCTTGTATTGCATATGACAGGGATTTGGTAAATCGTATTACCAGCAAAGAACCAACGATTCGATGGAGGGAGACCCAGTTTGCCCGAGTCAAAGATGGCGCTCGAAGGCGTGCGCATCCTCGACTTCACGCAAATGATGCTCGGCCCGCTTTGCACTCAGACATTGGCCGATATGGGCGCCGATGTAGTCAAGATCGAGCGGCCCGGTGATGGAGAGTGGATGCGTCGGATGCCGATGATCGGCCAGTTCGTTGGTGACGACAGCGCGGCATTCCATGCGTTCAACCGCAACAAGCGCTCCGTCACAGTCGATCTGAAGAACCCTGACGGCATTGCGCTGCTCTTGGATATGTCCAAGGAATTCGACGTGGTGACGGAAAATTTCCGGTCCGGCGTCATGGATCGGCTTGGTTTGGGTTACGAAGATTTCAGGAAGGCGAATCCCCGGATCATCTACGCCAGCGGCTCGGGTTGGGGCCCGACAAGCTATCTGGCGAAAAAGGGAATGCCCGGTCAGGACCTGCTTGTCCAGGCCATGTCCGGCGTTATGTTCAACACCGGCCGCGCCGAAGATCCCCCGACAGCCTGCGGCACGCCCATCGCGGATTTCGCGGCGTCCCAGTCGCTTGCCATCGGCATTCTCGGCGCATTGCTCGCGCGCGACCGGCACGGGGTGGGCCAAAAGGTCGAGACCAACCTCTACTCGGCGATGCTGAATGTCATGGCGCAGGAGAATTTCGCGGTTCTCAACCAGAATATCACGCTGAAACGCTCGAAGGCGGGGGTCGCGTCCTGCTGGAACGATGCCCCTTACGGCCCACATCCGACCTCTGACGGCTGGGTCGCCATCGCCATGTGCCCCTTGGCGAAACTCGCGACGCTCCTGGGAGATGACGGGCTGGCCGACATGGATCCCTGGAACGAACGCGACGCGGTCAAGGTTCGGATTGATGACGGTACGCGCAAAATGTCGACCGCGCAGATCATGAAGATATTCGAAGAGGCCGATGTCTGGGCTGCGCCGATCCGGAACTCCGAAGAGGCCTTGGAAGAGCTTGTTGATCTCGACTCGTCGCGGCTAGTCGAAATGGATCATCCGAAGGCGGGCAGGATCAAGGCCATTGCCAACCCTGTCACGCTCAGTGAAACCCCGATCGCGCATCGCTATCCCCCGCCGACCGCTGGTCAGCACACGGACGAGGTTCTGGCAGAACTGTTTGGGGCGGACCGGCTGGCGGAACTGCGCGACAAGGGTGCGGTCTGATGGCGAAGCCCGCAGAGGAAAGGCTTCATGACAACCTGATTCTGACCCGCCATGGCGCCATCGAGGTGCTGCGCATTGATCGCGAAGAGGCGCTTGGGGCGCTCAACTTCGAGATCATGGAGGCGCTTGGGAGTTACGTGACGGATCTCTGCGCCAGATCCGACATGTCGCGGGTTGTCATTTTTACCGGGACAGGGCGTGGGTTTGTCGCCGGTGCCGATATCGCGGGATATCATGGCTGCGGACAAACCGAGTTCGACGGTTTCCAGCGCCGTTCCCGGCAGACATTCGACGCCATCGCCAACCTGCCGCAAGTCACGATCTGCGCCGTGAACGGCTATGCATTGGGCGGCGGCATGGAACTGGCGCTGTGCTGCGATTTCATCTTCGTGAACGAGAAGGCCAAGATGGGGCTTCCCGAAATCAAGCTTGGCCTCTTGCCGGGCGGCGGCGGCACGCAGCGCCTGCCACGACTGGTCGGACCGATGCGGGCCAAGGACATCCTCATGAGCGGCCGCATGATCCCAGCCGACGAAGCCGTCGCTCTTGGGATCGCGCTGGAAGCCTGCGCCCCGGATGCGTTGATGCCGCGCGTGATGGACTTTGCCGAAAGGCTGTCCACCATGGCGCCCATCGCGCTGAGAGAAGCCAAGCGCGTGGTCGACGACGGGCTTGATGCCGCAATGTCCGCGGGCCTCACTCTGGAACAGCGCGTTCTTGGTGCGCTTTTCGCCACCGAAGACGGCAAGGAGGGCATCGATGCCTTCATGAACAAACGTGCGCCTGAGTTTAAGGGCCGATAGAAGATCACACTTGCATGACAAAGTTTGTGATCAGCCATCAAGTCTGACCATTCTCGGTTGTTTCCATGGCAGGATCGGGATGCAATCGGTTGAAGGATTTGCGATTGGAACAGCCGGGACCCGATGAGTTCAAGGAAAAGCGGGACGAGGCGATTGTCCGCCGCGTCAAGATCAATCGTGGTGGCAAGGTCGTGCTCTGACCTGTAGCGACGTCGCCGGCCGCGAATTGACGTTGGCCCGGCTCGCTGAGCCCGGTCGAAGCAAGACCGCCCTCCTGCGTTCCGCGCGTCTTGCGCAGTGCGTTCGCGTCTGATCACTTATCGGGCCGAACGCGTCATGCGATGCAGGCGCTGCCTCTGCCCGATGAGCGATGCGGTATCTCAACGCAATTGCAAGGCACTTCATTCCGGTTGAATGAGCACTTTTCCAACGGCATGCCCCTCAGCCACCAGTTCGCAGGCCGCCTGAGTTTCGCTGATCGCGAAACGACGGGCCGTGATCGCGTCAAATTCGACCGTGCCGCTTTCGATCAGCGCGACGGCCTCGTCAAATTCGCGGGTAAAGAGGATCGACCCGACCGACCGAATTTCTTTCAGCGCGTTGAGATGCAGGTTTATCGGCACCGCGGTCGGCTGGATAAGGGACAGAACGCCAATGGTGCCCTGCTTTCTGGCCGCGTCCAGCGCCTGATTGAACGCGTGCGGGCTGCCTGAAGCCTCGATCTCCGTGTCATAGCCGTTAGACGGCGGGCCGCTTTGGCCAATCACATAGCCACATGTTGCGCCGAGCGCCTCTGCCGCCGCGATGCAGTCGGGCTTCAGGTCCGTGACCTCGACCTCCGCGCCACGGGCCGTAGCGGCAAGGGTGGCCAAGAGCCCCATCGGGCCGCATCCCGTGACCAGCACCTTCTGACCGGCCGTGATCCCCGCGACATTCACCGAATGCATCGCGCAGGCGAGTGGTTCCGCAAATGTCAGATGGTCCGGGCGCACCGTCTGATCGACCACCCGGCAGCAGCGCGCCGGAAAGTCGAAATACTGGCGGAAAAACCCGTCGATATGCGGCTTCGTGGTCGCCGACCCGGGAAATCTCTTTCTGGCGCACATGTTGATGTCACCCGTCGCGCATCTTTCGCACGTGCCGCACTCGATGACCGGGTTGATGGCCACCAGTGCGCCTTTCACGAACGGGTGACCGTTCGGGCCATCAACATAGGCGCATGCCTCGTGTCCAAGGCATACCGGATGGTCGAGTTGGAATCCGGCATTCGCGAAATGTCGGAAGTAATGCATGTCAGTGCCGCAAATGCTGGCCGTGGCAAGACGCAGGCGAATGGCGTCTTCCGCGGTCTCTTCCGGCATCTCGGCCGATACGATTTCAATCCTGCGTGCGTCGGCCAGAAGGGACTTGGTGTAGCGCATGGGCTAGAACCCTATGAAGTATCCGCCATCCACGGGCAGCGCGACCCCGTTGACATAGGACGACCGGTCGCTGGCCAGATAGTACACCGCGTCGGCAACATCCTCGGGCGTGCCGAACCTGCCGCCCGGAATCCGGGACTCGATCTTCACCCGCCTTTCGGGATCCTTTTCGAGAACAGCCCGCGTCATGTCGGTATCAATGAAGCCCGGACACACGGCATTGCAGCGAATTCCAAAGGCCGCAGCGTCAACGGCAACCGACCGCGTCAGGCCAATGACAGCCGTTTTCGAGGTCACATACGCGGCAGCTCCAGGCAAGGCCATTAACCCGCCCATCGAAGAGATATTGACAATGGCACCCGCTCCCCGCTCCCGGTTCAGCTCGACAAACCGTCCACATGCGCAAAAGACTGCCTTCACATTCAGATCCAACCGCCGTTCAAGCTCATCGGGCGTGACCTCCCAAACTGGCTTCTTGAGATGCATGCCGGCATTGTTCACAAGCGCACCAATCCCGCCCGCCGCCTCGTTCACCCGATCCAGCCAACCGGTGTCGCGCCAGTCGGTCAAGTCAGCCGGATGGAACACGAAGTCCCCATCACCTAGGCGATCCAGATCGCCGGAGGTCCGGGCAACGACATGGACCTGCCATCCGTCGTCGAGGAACCGTTTGGTCTGCGCCAAACCAAGTCCCTTGTTTCCACCTGTGATGACCACGACTTTCATGAGTTCCCTTTCCTGACTCCATCGCGACGTCAGTTGACCGCGACAGGCAGGTCAAGCACCGTTCCGGCGCCGCGCGCCTTCGACATGGCTCCGACTGCGGTCGCAAGTGCCACTCTGTGCGTTCAGGACACCCTCTGGCTGTCGGCCTGCCCCCAGAGCAGCTCGCTTGCCCGGGCGGCCCCTTCGGACAGCGACTTGAGCTTTGCCCAGACAACGCGGTTCTCGACTTCCGTCTTGTAGATCGCCTGACTGGAAAACCCGCAATCGGCTGACGCGATCACATTTTCACGGCCAACGCGATCTGCGAACCGGACAATGCGCTCGGCAATGTATTCGGGATGCTCAACAACGCTGGAGGCATGGGTAATTACACCGGGCATCAGCAGCTTGCCTTCGGGCAGATCGACATGTTCCCACAAGTGATACTCATGCTCATGCCGCGGGTTCCCGGCCTCGAACGAATAGGCCGCAGCGTTCACCTTCAACACTTCGTTCACCATCATCGGAAGGTCGGGCTCGTAGACCCGCGGGCCCTGATTGATGCCATAGCAGGTGTGGTATCGAATCTTCTCCTGCGGGATCCCCCTGATCGAGTGGTTCACGGCCTCGACAAACAGGTTCGCTTTTTCGAGCCGCTCGTTTTCGTCGAGTGAATTGTCCATGTAGACATTCGGCAGAAAGGGATCATCAACCTGAAGCAAGAAGCCGGCATCAATGATCGTGTTGTATTCTTCGGCCAGTGCGTCGGCGACCGCATACATGTATTCTTCCTGGCTGGCGTAGTATTCGTTGAACCCGACGCCGGTGACGGCGGCGCTGGGCATGAATGCCTCTTCAACGCCGTGTTTCGTGCAGGCCGCGTGCAGGTTGGCAAGATCCTTTTGCAGAGCGTCATGACCGACATAGCTCACCGGTCCGACACAGCAGACCGGATGCGCGGGCGCGATCGCGCCTCCCAGATGGGCGCGCGCGAAATAGTCCTCGTAATACTCGGGAAATGCGGCCTTCTCTTTGGCATAATACCCGGTGTCATGGCCGGGGCGCTGCTCATAGCCGGTCAGGCGTTCCTCGATGTAGATCGCGTGGCCGGGCTTTGACATTTCGCCATCAGCCACAACGTCAATTCCGGCGTCGACTTGTGCCGCAACCATCCGGTCCACAGCATCGGCAACCTTTTCGTCGAATTTTGCCTCGTCAACGGACTCGCCGGCGAACTTGGCCTTGAACATGTCAAGCAGGTCGTGCGGTCTTGGAAGACTTCCGACATGGCTGGTCAAAATGCGGTCTGTGCTTCGTTTCATAGGGAATCCTCGTTAGTAGATGCTGGCACCACCGTCAACGCGCATGACCGTTCCGGTGATTTTGCGGGCCTCGTCCGACGCCAGAAACAGCGCCAGAAAGGCGACATCTTGCGGCTCCGACGGACCGAGTAGTGACTTCTGGTAGATCGGGTCTTCCGGCTTGATGAAAGCGGCGACACGTTCGGTCAGCACGACCCCAGGCGCAAGAACATTGACCCGCACGTTATGCCTGGCCCATTGCATGGACATGGCCCGGCTCATGGTCAGCACGCCGCCTTTCGATGCCGTATAGGCGTCGGCGCCATGAGTCCCGATAACCGCCCGCAAGCTGGAAATGTTGATGATCGAGCCGCCGCCCGATGTCACCATTTCAGGGATCACCCGCCGGCAGGTCAGAAGTGTTCCGAAGAGATCAACGCGAATGGTGCGCCAGAATTCATCAAGATCGAGCTCGGTCACCGGACCATCTTTCGTCGACCCGCCGCCAGCCGAGTTCACCAGGACATCGATCTGTCCAAAGCGGGCCAGCCCGCTGCGCACAGCAGCGTCGACCGCAGCCTCGTCGCTGACGTCGACCTGAACCGCGAGCGCCTTGCCGCCTGCCCGTTCGATCTCGGCGGCGACTTCGCTGGCAAAGCCCAGCTGACAATCCGCAAGGATCACCCTTGCGCCCTCGCGCGACAGCGCCAGCGCGGTGGCCTTGCCGATCCCGTTCCCGGCGCCTGTGACCAACGCGATCTTTCCACTCACCCGGTCCATCTCAGTTGGCCACCCGCACGCCGCCGACGGCCTGATCCGTCGGCAGGATTTCAAGCGTCGCGACATTTACATGTGGCGGGGTGCCGACCGCGTAAAGGATCGCGTCCGCGACATCCTCCGGGTCAAGTTCCCGGATGCCCGAATCGACGATCCGGTCCAGCCGCTCTCGGTCACCTCTCGCGGCCTGATAGAATTCAGTTGCCACCCGTCCCGGGCAGATCTCGGTCACGCGCACGCCGGTTCCGATCAGCTCGAGGCGCAGGTTCTGGCTGAACATGTGGACGGCGGCCTTGGTTGCCCCGTAGAGCGCCGAGACCAGCGTGTGCAACCCCGCGATTGAACCGATGTTGACGATGTGGCCACGCCCGCTCTCAATCATGCCCGGAAGCGCTGCAGCGGTCAGTTGCGCCAGGGAGGTGACGTTGATGTCCATCGCCTCTTGCAGCAGTTCCGGACCAATGCCCGCAAGTCCGTCGATGCCGTGTCCGACACCGGCGTTGTTTATCAGGATATCGGGCGCAAAACGCTCGATCTCGTGCGTCAGTGCCGCGATATCGCGTACGTCGCCGACAAGGGTCTGGGCACCGGTCTCGCTTTGCAGATCCGCAAGGCGGTCACCGCGGCGCGCGACGGCCAGCACAGCGAACCTCTCGGCGGCGAGCGCGCGGACCGTTGCCGCCCCAATCCCACTGGTCGCGCCCGTGACAATGGCCTTCATCACGTATCCCCTGGTGTTTTCGAAATTAATTTCATCAGCCCGCCGGGGTTTGCCGGAGGGACCGGCCATTGATGGCCTCGTGTCATTCCTAGCCCGCGACTTGGGCCGTGAAGGTAGCGGCGGTTCGGCAGTCCGGCGAGTCTGCCATCCGTCAACCAGTCCCTGCCCGGTCCGCAAAGCGTCTCGACGAGACACGATTGCATCTGTTCGACCTGCCTGGCCTGGAAGCAATTGTCGGACAGGTCGATTGGCTCGTCCGGGTCCTCAGAAAGCTCGAAGAGCTGAGTGCGGCTGCCTGCAGCCCAATAGATCAGCTTGTTCCACCCGTCACGGATCCTGCGCCCGGACAATTCTCCCTCGCCGAGCTCGCCATAAGGATGCCTTAGGGGCGCGACGAGAAATGATTGTCCGGTGACCGTGTCCGGGAACTTTATCCCGGCCAAGTTGGGCAATGTGGGCAAGACATCGGCCAGCCAAGCCAGCCGGTCATCCGAGGCACCGGCCTGAACACGCGCGTCCCCATTTGTGCCCATCAGGATCAGCGGGACATCCGCTGACGCTTCGTAGAAGTCCTGTTTGGCCCTGATACCGTGGATTCCCGTGGCATCGCCGTGATCAGAGGTGAACATCATGACGGTGTTGTCGAGGATGCCTACTTCGCGCAGCAGGCCGAACAGCGCGCATATCTGTTGATCAATCTGGGTGCAATGCGCGTAATTCACTGCACGACCGGCTTCTTGTGAAGCAGAGAAAGCTCGGTTCCCTTAGAAGCACGCAGCCTGGCATCAAAGTTGGACAGAGGCTCATCGAACAGAAAACAATATGCATCGCGAACGGACTCACGACCCATCGCCACGCGATGACGACGCCCGCCGGACAGGTCTTTAGGTTTCCAATCGAGATACGGCGTCAGTTCAAGCATCTCAGCCGCGCGCCTGACCCGCTCGGCCACTTCTTCTTTCGAAACCCATGCCGGCCTCAGCGCAAATGACACGTTCTCGCCGACGTTCTCATGCGGACAATGCGCGCAGGAATGAAATGCCATGGCGATGCCGCGCTGCTCGGGACGCTCCCAAGTGACGTCGCGACCAGCAATGAATATTGAACTACCGCTGACTTTCTCAACCCCGGCGATCACTCTCAAAGTGGTCGACTTCCCGCATCCTGACGTTCCCGCCAGGACTGCAATCTCACGCTCTTTGACATCGAGATTCAGCTTCGGGATCCCAGTCATATCGCTAAAGGACTTGACGACGTCCTGCAGTGACACTCCATCTGCCATGATCTGCTGAACTCCATTTCCGACGCGGCGTCGCATCCTGAGACTCAAGCTTATCACAAAGGTGAAGTTTGGTAAAGCGATTTACCACTTGTCTTTTAAGGGTCACCGACCCGGCGCCGCAGTGCTTTGACGTTGCACGAATTCGGGCGAAGTCTCGATAGCAATTCTGGCAGGAAGCTCTCGAGCCTCGATGCAAACGGTCTTTATTGCCACTTGACCCATTTCAGCCAACGGCATTCTGACGACCGAAAGCGGCACTTTCAGATCCTCTGCAAATTTCACATCATGGATCGATACAATTGAAAGATCGCGCGGAACGTCCAGGCCCAGGGCAATGGCCGCACGCGTTGCGCCGATGGCAGCGACGACATTGAAACAGACCAGCCCGGAAATGTCCGGGCGCCGCAAGAGCAACTCGCGGGTCACTGCCTCGCCCTCCTCCGCAAATGGAGCGGCATGCGCGACCAGCGACGGGTCTGCGTCAGCTCCCATTTCATGTTGCCATCCCTTCATCCGGCTTTCTGTGAAAGTCAGCCCCTCAACCGTGGCAAGACATCCTATGGTCCGATGGCCCAGTTCTCTCAGGTGCCGGGTTGCGATCTCCGCTGCCGGAGCGTCGGGGAGCTGAACCAGGCTGCCGCCCAGGCCGATATCGGTTTGCAGCTGAACGACCGGGACCTTTTTGTGTGCGGCCTTTATGATGAGATTATCGGCCTGAACACCGGCCGCCTGCAGGATCAGGCCATCAACGCCACCGCCGCGGATCATTTGCGCCAGACGGGAGTTCCCGACATTCCCCGCCGCGGAGTCGCCCAGAAGAATGGCCTTGTTCTGCCGCTCGGCCTCTGCCTGCGCGCCGCGAAGGATCTCTCCGTATACCGGATTTGCTGCGTCATGTACAACAAACGCAATCGTGCCGGATTTCGACGACCGCAGAGATTGCGCCGCGACGTTCGGCGCATAGTTCACTTCTTGCACGACTCTTAGAACGCTCTCCCGAGTCTCCTGGCTGACGCGGAGGGTCTCATCATTGTTGATGACCCGCGATACCAAGGCCGACGAAACACCAGCGCGTCGCGCGATCTCTGCCAGAGTAGCCATATCACACCCGTCACCCACGCATTGCGCCGCCTTTCGAACGCCGCAAGCAGTCAGACATGCACGCTTCCGTTCTACAATTGGCGGGGTGGTTCAGAATTACCCAAATCGGTGGGCAATGTCCCGCCACAAACCAACGCAATTTCAGTCGCCACCGACCAAGCCAGCTATAATCACAGCATGCCAATCAGCGCCTTTTGCCTGGTTTCGCGCAGAAAACACGCATCGCACCTGTAATTGCTCAAGACCGCCAATGACTAAGCCAAACTTCTAGCCAATATAGGCGCTCCATTTCCGGAATGTGAAGCGCCTTCGATGTCTTGCCCGGCGTTTGGCTTGCAATTTGACCATGATATTTGACCTTGCAATTTGCGACACCCTGGAGCGAGCAGGAGTTCCGGTTTCCGTCATTTGCGCGTTTTCATCGCGATTTGTGAATTACAGCAAGGACGACGCCATTTGCATCGTTGGCGCGATCCATCCCTTCGCGTAGTCGAATTCGGTCGTTATCGGGAAAATCGGCGAATTCCCGTTCATCACGGGCCCGCCCGAAACAAGACTCAATCTCATGATCGAGCTGATGACTGGTGGGCAATCCGACCGCCGCCGCGTACAGGTCGCCGCGCAGACGCGGGAGATCGGCAGATTCTTGGCATCGAATGGGATTGGAGCTTTCGCTCTCTCGAAACCTCTGCCGCGCAAATCCGTGGATTTCCTAGCATTCAAGTCAAGCAGATGCTCCAACACCGATCCTCGGAGATTGGCATCCGCACATCCAACCCGTGCCCGCTTCCGCGCATCGAGAATGTCTCTCGCGACGCGCTTCAATCTGTTGAAAGCGGTTGAACATTGCGGGGCTTGCCATTGATGCCGATCAACTTGGACGCGGTCGAGAGTCGCTCTGCCAAGCACGTCAAGGGTGAGTTTGGTAAATCGCTTTACTAGCAATAAAACATGTGCTTTATCTGACCAGACCGGGCTCGGGACCGCTGACTTTTTCAACGAAACATCGGATGGGATGGGCAACCGAACCCGCGGACAGAACCCCAATTTCAAAGACTTTCTGCAGAACACTGACATGCCCCATATCCTGAGAGTAATCGCCTGGGACGATCCGCGCTGCACCGATCCGCTTGAGGCGGCCGCGGTGGAATGGGAGGCTAGAACGGGTGGGAGAATCGAGATTTCCCGCCGTCCGCTGACGGCGTTCAATGACCAGCCCCTGCGCGAGTTGTCCCCTGCTTGTGACGTGATGATTATCGACTTTCCACACGTCTCTCAGGCCATGCAGGAAGAGGCGATCATACCGATTGAAAAGATCGTTGATGATGAAGTCACACGGTCAGTTTCCGCCAACGCGATCGGACCCGCGCAAGCGTCATTCCTTGTGGACGGCGTGAATTCGGCCTTCTGCAGCGACGCTGCGTGCCATGTGGCGGCCCACCGGCCCGCGACCTTGTCCGGCTACGGTGCGTCCGCTCCTGAAACCTGGGACGAGGTCATGTCGCTGGCGGAAAGTTATCCGGGCTCGGTGGCTCTGGCCCTTTGTCCGGCCGACGCAATCGTTTCGCTCATGAGCATCGCAGCCGGCAAGGGCGTTGTCCCCGACGGCGGCAAGAGATTTTTCCCCGATCCCGAGGCGGCGAAACAGTCGATTGACCTCCTTGTCAGGCTCACGCGAGTAGTTGAGGATCATTGCTGGCAATATACTCCCCAAGCCCTCTTCAATGCCGCGCAGACCACCCAAGAGATCGCATTTATTCCCCTGACCTTCGGCTATACCAGATGCACGCGCCCAGAGGAGGGCGGATGGCGATTCACCGCACCGCCCGCGGGCTGCGGCAGCACGCTTGGCGGGGCCGGCATGGCCGTATCTTCGCAGTCGGAATTGACTGAATTCGCTGCCGAATTTGTCAGTTGGTATTGCGGTGACGAAGGTCAGGTTCTTGTCGGGAAAGCCTGGGGGCAGCCTTCGGGTCAGTCGGCCTGGCACGACCCCGAAATCGACGAGATGACGTCCGGATTCTATTCCGGGACACGAGAGACGCAAACCAACGCCTGGGTCCACCCGCTTGCCACCTGGTGGCCGACGGTTCAGGAGAAAGTGGGCGAACATCTGGTGCGACTGATGCTGGCCAATGAGCCCACCCACAAGATTCTGTCCGAGATCGAGGCCCTGTACCAGGCGCTGCGAAGCAAGCTGTAGGCAACGCAGAACGCGGTGGCCCAAGTGCACATGCCTGGCGGTGGACCGTCCTTTCGCCGGCCTGCCACACCTCACTCCTGATCTTTCGTCTGTTTGCTTGTCCGCAGAATGTCGAAAGGAGATGCCGGTAATTCCGCGTCGATCAGGTCGCGCGACTTCATCTCATCCAGAACTTTGCGCACGGTCGTCAGTCCACCACCGCGTCCCACAAGCCCCGAATCCGAGAGTTCGCAGAAGATCACGTCATGCCGGCGCGCTTCAGCAGGACGGCGGCCATGCATCCCGCAAGCGCCCCTCCAATGATCGCTGCCGTCACTGCGCACCCTTCGTCGGGGCTTCCGGGAAAAAGACCATGTCGCCTTTCGCGTTGATCGGCGGGACCGGCCATTGATTGCCGCGGGTGAGATTGAGACCGCGATTGGGGCCGGGGCGAAACGTACGACCGGGTTCGCCCTTGGGCCTGTCGCCATCCCACCACTTTTCGTCCGAACCGTAGGATTCGGACCGCAAGAGCCCTATCAAGCGCTGAACCGTGTCGGCATGGTCCGGGCATGCCCCGAGATCGATCATCTCCTGCGGATCGTTCTCCAGGTCGAACAACTGGACGTGGTTGCCGCATGGGTACCAGATCAGCTTGTGGCGCTCGTCGCGGACCATGCGCGAGCTGTGGCTCTCCTCTCCAAATTCACCATAGATATAGTTGCGCGGCGCATCGCTCACCATCGAGCGCCCATCGACATGACTCGGCGGCTCAATCCCGGCGAGTCCCAGCAGCGTCGGCAATATGTCCTGAAGCCCGGTCACGCGGTCATCGACTGAGCCGAAGGGCAATCGGCCGTCGCCGGCTTCACCCATCAGGATCATCGGCACATTGGAAGAGCCTTCATAAAAGGTCTGCTTCGCCCACAACCCGTGATTGCCCAGCATGTCGCCGTGATCCGACGTGAACATGATGATCGTCTCATCGAGTATGCCTTCCTCGCGGATCGTTCCGATCAGCGCGCCGATCTGCTGGTCGATCTGGGTGCAAAGCGCGTAGAAAGCGCGCCGTGCCCACCGGACTTCGCGTTCGGAATAGATGTTGCGCGCCTGCACGCCTTGCAGGTTGAAGGGCAGATTGGCTGTCGACCAATCGCCTGCATAGGGCATGTCGATCTCGATATCGTCGTAATGGTCGAGAAACCGCTGCGGCGGCACCAGCGGCGGATGCGGATGCCGGTAGCCGAGATACCAGAAGGACGGGCGGCTGGGGTCGCGGCGGCGCACGTAGCGCGCCATCGTGTCGGTAGCCCAGTTGGTGGCATGGAGTCGCTCGGGCAGATGCCATGCGGTCGCTTGGTAGGCATTGTTCGAGATGCCGTGCCCAAACTGCTGGCCGACATGGCCTTGGTCGCCCAGGAAAATCTCGTAGTCATCGGTCACGCCGTGGAGCGTGCGTCCTTCGTCATCCAGCTGGACATCGTCGAACCCGATTCGGTCCCGCTGCGGATAGGTGTGGGTCTTGCCCACCGCATAGGCCTGATATCCCGCGTTGCGAAAGCACTGAGCGAGCGTCGGCAAATGCGGCTCCATCGGGCGAGTGGGTTGGAACGTGCGGTCACCGTGCTGGCGGGGGGTGCACCCCGTCATGAGAGTGCGCCTTGCGGGCAGGCAAACGGGCGTCTCGGAGTAGCAATTGGAGAACCGCACCCCGTTCCGACACAACTGATCGAGCACCGGTGTGTGGACGGAGGGATGACCCACTGCCCCAAGCAGGGCCGCCGGCCAATGATCAGTGACGATCAAAAGGACATTGGGTTGTAACTCAGTCACTTTTTTCTCCCGATCTTCGCGATCCGATGAACGGCGCAGCAATGAACGCCACCGTAAGGCCGAGCACGCAAAGCGCGATCGGATCTGAAATGAATTCTATGAAGTCGCCCTGCGCGCTGATCATGCCCTGGCGCAGCTTGCCTTCAAACGTGGTTCCAAGCGCCATGCCAATCACGATCGGTGCCACCGGGTACTTGGCGAACCGCAGGATGACCCCGACAACCCCGGCAGCTGCACAGATGATGACATCAATCGGATTCCCGCGAACAACGAAGGCGCCGACAAAGGAAAACAGCATGATGAACGCCATCAAGATCGGTTCCGGCATCGCAAGGATCCTTGCGAAGATGCGAGAGCCAAGTGCGCCAAGTCCGAACATGATGAAATTGGCGATCAGGATCAGCAGGAAGGCGCCCGTCAGGATGTGAGGGTTGTTCTGCGCCAGGTCGAAACCAGGGGTTAGGCCCTGGATCGTCAATACCCCCAACAGCACCACTGTCCCTCCGTCACCCGGAATCCCAAGCGCCAGTGTCGGGATGAGCGCCCCGCCCGTGACGGCGTTGTTCGCGGTCTCGGATGCGACGAGGCCGTCGGGCTCGCCCTTGCCGAAGTTTTCCCGTCGCGGCGAACTGCGCCGCAGGTCAGAATAGCTGACGAATGTTGCAGCCGTTGCGCCTGTGCCCGGCAGGATGCCGATGAACGTCCCTATGACCGAGGCACGAAAGAACTGCGGGATGCGGAGCGTGATCTCCCCCAAGGCAGGCATGCGGAAGCCGACATTGGAAACATCCGGCGGCTTTGCGGCAAAGTAATGCCCTGCGCGGTGAAAGACTTCCGCCAGCGCAAAAATCCCGATGAGCACAGGGATCAAGGACAGCCCGCCCATCAACGCCGGTTGCCCAAAGTCGAAACGGGTGTAGCCCGTCAGATCGTCGGTTCCGATCGTGGTCAGCCAAAGACCAATGACACCCGCCAGCAGACCCTTGATCGTGCTGCCGGAAGAAACCCATGCGATGCAAGTCAGCGCGAACACGATGATCGTGAATATCGCCGCCGGTCCGAATGCGACTGACACCCTAGCCAGCAGCGGTGCCGCGACGATCAGTACCGCCAACGAAAACACGCCGCCGACAAGCGACGAAAACGTGGCCCAGCCAATGGCAAGATCGGCTTTCCCGGCCTTGGCCATGGGATAGCCGTCCAGAACCGTGGCCGCAGACTGCGGCGTGCCCGGGGTGTTAATCAAGATCGCCGATATGGAACCGCCGTAGACTGATGTCACGTAGATCCCGAGGAACAAGGCAATCGAGGCTTCGGTGGACATCCCGAAGGTAAAGGGAAGCGCCACGATGAGCGCCGCCACGGTTCCAATCCCGGGCAAGGCACCGGCGATGGTGCCCCAGACAGAGCCGATGAGCAGCGCGACCAAAACGCCCACGCTGGCAAAGAGGGCTATTGCTTGGGCAACCTGGTCCATCAACCCGCTCAGATCTGGTGGAACCAGGGCGACCGCGGCAGCAGCAGTTCAAACCCGAACGTGAACAGTGCCCATATCGCCAGGGGCGCCAGCACGGACAGCACCACCAGCGGAACGGGCTTTCGGTATTGGAAGATCCAGCAAAAGACAGCAAAACCCGGGACAGTTGCAAAGACGAAACCGATCTTCGTGATCGCAAACCCAGTGGCGCACACGATGGCAACAAGGGCGATCATCTGGACCAGTTTGACTTCAGATTCTTCGGGCGCGCCAGATCGAATGGCCTGGATCAAGGTCACGCCCGAAAGCACGATCCAAATTGTCAGGAAGATGCGCGGCGCAAAGGCCGGCCCGACGTCCCCGCCGAATGTCGGGACGTCAAAGGCATCGCCGAACGTCATGGCAAAGAACGCGACGCCGGTGACGAGCAATACACCCGAAACCGAAATGTCCAGTATGCGTGTCACGTCACCTTTCCGAAATGCACCCCGGCCAGCCTCAGCCAGCCGGAGCCTGCAGCACTACTTGACCAAACCGGCGTCCATGAGCAGCTTTCCGTTCAACTCAAACGCTGTTCGGAAGAACGGACCGAATTCTTCGGTACCCATGTAACGGATCAAGCGGTTTGCACCGGCCATGTTTTCCATGAAACTTTCGGTTTCGACGGCCTTGGCGCAGGCCTCCGACAAGGTGTTGACCACATCGTCCGGCGTTCCGGCCTGCGTGAAGAAACCGAACCAGACCGACACCTGCGTGTCATATCCAAGCTCTGCCAGAGTCGGCACGTCCGGATGCTGCCCCGACCGCTGGTCCGACAGGATTGCCAGTGCTCGCCAGCCGAACTTCGTGCCGAAATCTGCGAACCAGGCCGTTGCGTCGGCGCGTCCGCCATTGATCTCGGTCGCGATATCGCCGCCGCCCTTGGTCGGGATGTACTGGGTGGTGACGCCAAGCTTGTTGTCCAGCGTCAATTGCGCCACATGCGCCATCGAGCCCGGACCCGCGCCCGCGAATTTCAAGCCATCGCCGTTGGCCATCGCGATGTAGTCATCGACGGTCTTGATCGGACTGTCTTCGCCCACGACCAGGTAGAACGGTCCCTGGCTGACCATGCAAATCGGGGTCCAGCTGTCCGCGTTGTAGCTCGTGCGCTTCAGGTGCGGCTGCGTCGTGGTGGTTCCCACGGGAAGGAACCCGAGGTTGTAACCGTTGGCCTCAGCCTGGCTCAACTGGGTTGCGCCGACCGTGCCGCCAGCACCTTCCACGTTGCTGACAACGATGTTCTGGCCGAGGATTCCTTCCATTTCGGCCGCGAAAAAGCGGGCGGGCACATCGGTTCCTCCGCCAGCGCCGAATGGTACCAGCATGTTTATCGTGCGTTCCGGATACTCGGCGAATGCAGTGGACGCGGCCAGGACCAGGCCCGCGACAAGCCCTGCTGACGTGACTATTAGCTTCATCATTCGTTCCTCCATGAATGCCAATTCGAATGATACGAAGCAGAGCGCGACAGCCTAAGTGATAAATTATTGCCCGTTAACAATTATGTAAGCTATGCTGACCGAATGGCGACCCGAACTACATTGAAAGACGTCGCGCGCGCAGCTGGTGTCTCACAGATGACGGTTTCCCGTGTCGTGCGGGGCGACACGGTTGTTTCGCTTAGAACCAGGGAGCACGTGGAACGCGTCATAGGAAACATGGGCTACGTGCCCAACAAGCTTGCCGGGTCGCTGGCTCGGGCCTATTCCAACCAGGTTGCGGTGCTGATCCCTTCCCTGATCAACAACGTCTATGCGTCCGTGCTCGCGGGCATCACGGAAGAGCTTGAAACGGGCGGATACAATCCGGTTGTCGGCGTGACCGAGTACGATCTCCAAAGGGAAGAGGCCCAGCTGATTTCGATGATGTCCTGGCGACCGGCTGCGGTCATCTTGGCCAACCTCGTTCACACCGACCGGACCCGTTCAATCTTGGAGAAGACGTCCGTGCCAGTAGTCGAAATCATGGATATCAGCGGCGACCCGATCGACATGGGAGTCGGCCTGGACCACGAAGCGGCGGCAACAACGCTTGCCGATTACCTGATGGAATGCGGCTACAAAAGATTTGGGTACCTGGGCTGGCAGACGAACGACTTCGTCGCTGCGGCCCGGTTCAGGGCGTTTCGAGCGCGGCTGGAGACGCGCGGGTACGGGCTTGTCGCACCCGATGTCTACGATGCACCGCCCGACATGCCGGCCGGGAAGATGGGTTTGCAGACGCTGCTGTCCGTTGCGCCAAAGACCGAGGTGGTGGCTTACTCGAACGATACGGCGGCAATGGGCGGCGTGAACTTTTGCCTGGAGTCGGGCATGCGCATCCCGGACGATCTGGCAATCGCAGGGTTCAGTGGATTGCGGATGGCGCAATGTCTGCCACAGCCACTCACGACGATCAGGACGCGACGCCGTGACATTGGGAAGACTGCCGCGCGAAACGTCTTGAAGCGCCTTTCTGACACGCCAGTGGAGCGAAGGGTGGATTTTGGTTTCGAACTCATCAAGGGGCAGAGCGCCTAGATTCCTCTCTGCGTCCAAAGGCTGCAGAGTCGACCGCCCGCATGCGCTTGATCTGCATCAGGGTTCATTCAGGACGCGCCATGAGGCTCTCTCTCACGACAATCGATTTGTATCCGGACATCGGCCACGGGAAACCCGTTCAACGCTGACCACGCGCAATGCCACGTGGTCCATGAGCGCGTCAGTGCTTGCTGCCGGCTCCAAACCGGTTACCTACCTGCCTCCCAGGCGCGTCCTGACCTCTTCCAAGGCGATCGCGGACGCTTCATCCACATCCAGAGCGGACGTGTTCAGGATCACGGCGTCCGAAGCGGCCTTCATCGGCGCGTCACTTCGGCCCGCATCCCGTGCATCGCGCTCCCTGATGTCCTCGAGCACGCCATCTTCCGTGACATCGTGGCCAGCAGCGGTCAATTCGAGCCAGCGACGATGCGCCCGGGCGACATCGCTCGCAGTGACGAATAGCTTCGCTTCCGCGTCCGGACAGATCACGGTTCCAATGTCCCGTCCGTCCAGTACGGCTCCGCCGTCCTGGACGGCAAATTCACGCTGGAACGCCACGAGCGCCTGGCGCACTTTCGGCACGGCTGCAACTTCGCTTGACACACGCGACACTTCGGGCGTCCTCAGGTCATCTCGCAACACGTCGCCGTGGCGAAGCGTCGAGGCTGCGACCTCGGGAGGAACTCCATCGAGCACACGTCGCCCGACGGCGCGGTAGAGAAGACCGGTATCCAAGTGCGCGAACCCGAACTCAGCGGCGATGGCACGCGCAACCGTCCCCTTTCCGGCTGCTGCCGGGCCGTCGATCGCGACGGTGAACTTCACCGTGCGACCCTTCCCGCCGTTACATCACGTCTTGCCGGACGCATGCGCCGCCAGCCTTCAGACGGCCTTCCTGAGTTCGTCTGCCAGATCGGTTCGCTCCCAGGTAAAGCCACCGTCCTTGTCGGGCGCTCGCCCGAAATGGCCGTAGGCTGCCGTTCGCTGATAGATCGCCTTGTTGAGCGCAAGATGCTCGCGAATGCCGCGCGGACTTAGATCCATGGCCTTGGACACGGCGGATTCGATCTTCTCTGCAGGAACTGCGCCGGTGTCGAAAGTGTCGGCGTAGATCGACAGCGGCTTTGACACCCCGATCGCGTAGGAGAGCTGGATCAGGCACTTCTCGGCGATTCCCGCCGCCACCACGTTCTTGGCCAGATAGCGTGCCGCGTAGGCGGCCGAACGGTCGACCTTGGTGGGATCCTTGCCGGAAAACGCGCCACCTCCGTGCGGCGCGGCGCCGCCGTACGTGTCGACGATGATCTTTCGCCCGGTGAGCCCGGCATCACCGTCCGGGCCGCCGGACACGAAGGTGCCGGTCGGGTTCACCCACCATTCGGTCGCGTCGGTAAGCCATTCGGTCGGCAGGACCTCGCGGATGTAAGGCTCGACGATCGCGCGGATGTCGTCAGGAGTCTGGCTTTCCGATTCGTGCTGGGTCGAGAGCACGATGCTTGTCGCCTCGACCGGCATGCCGTCTTCGTAGCGAAGCGAGATCTGCGACTTCGCGTCCGGACGCAGGGTCGGTGCGTCGCCGGCCTTCCGCGCCTCGGCGATCCGCTTCAGGATGGCATGTGAGAAGTGGATCGGCGCGGGCATCAGTTCCGGCGTCTCGTTCACCGCATAGCCGAACATGATTCCCTGGTCGCCCGCACCCTCGTCCTTGCCGGCCGAGGCGTCGACGCCCTGCGCGATGTCGGATGACTGCTTGTGCAGGTAGTTGTCGACGCTCAGTTTCTGCCAGTGGAATCCGTCCTGATCATACCCGATTTCCCTCACGCATTCCCGCGCAATCTCTTCGGCCCGGTCAGAAACGGCTTTCGGGCCGCGCACTTCCCCTCCGATCACGACTCGATTCGTGGTGACAAAGGTCTCGCAGGCGACCCGGGCTTCCGGCTCCGCGGCCAGAAAGGCGTCAAGGACTGCATCCGAGATCCGATCGCAGATCTTGTCGGGATGCCCCTCGGAAACGCTTTCCGAGGCGAAGACGAAATTCTTGCGGTTCATTTGAGGCGCTCCATTGCATCAATCGCCGTCACGCCAGGAAGCCGTTGTGACGGTCAGACGCCGTTACGACTTTCGGAGCGGCTTGACAATGGGATTGCGCGGCCGATGTCGATAACAAGGGGAATTATACGCCAATCTAGCCGAAGGCGCCTCACGGCTTCGCCACAACTGTCCCCTGGTTGAATTTCCGAAGCGACGGATCAGGCGGCTTTTCCGCAGCAGCGTCCGCTGCGCAAGGCTGCAAGGTTTGGGCTCCGCTGTCCGCTGGCAACTGCTGCGATGCAGCCTCGTTCTTTGGCGCAAATTGAGCCCGATCCGAGACCAGCGATCTCGATCACGTGCATTCCCGCAAGCGGACCCGATGACGACCTCCTGATAGACTCAGGTGAGAACATCGACGTCATATTCCGCGATCTTCGAATCATTGCTTATCAGCGTCAGGGACTCGGCTGTAGCCTGGGCCACCAGCATTCGGTCGAACGGGTCCCGGTGATGCATCGGCAATGCAACGCAAACCTCCAGGTGTGAAATCCTGATTTGCAACTCTTCAAAGCCGGCCATGGTGACTGCATCGAAGAATTCTTCCGGCAGGTCCAGTTTTCCTATGGACGCCTTGATGGCGCATTCCCACAAGGATGCCGTGCTGACCTGGACGATGCTGCCGGTGTCGCCAATGGCGGCTCTGGCCCGATTCGACAGAGCGTCCGGTTCGCCAAGTGCCCAAAGCAGAGAGCGAGTGTCCAGCAGGTAGCCAATTGGCGTCACCGAATTCCCAGATCGCGGGCGATGTCTTCAGGCCACTCGTCGAAATCGTCCGCCAAGCGGATTCGACCTTTCAAAAGGCCGAGGCGGCGGTTGGCACTCGCGGGTTCGAAGCGTGTGATGCGGACCGTGGTTCGCCCCATTCGGGTGATGATTATGGGGATTATATACGTTACAAAACATCGGCCAGAAAGATGTTGCAGTTTTGTTCCGCCTGTGTAATGTGCGGGAGCGCGCGGACAACGCCCTGTCCCCAGACACCCTTCACGGAAGCGACCACATGACACACGAAGCACGGGCTTCGGCTGACATGCCGCTAACCGGATTATGCCGCGTTCGCGTCCCAAGGAACTGATTTTCCTTTCCTTTCCACCGTCGTTTTCGGCATAATCACAGCGACTTCAGGAAGGCCAGCAGGGTGTCGTCGGGCTTGAACCGGCCGG
>JAJEFO010000104.1 GCA_022820365.1 Silicimonas sp. | reverse complement strand
GACATCGACTCCGGGTCCACCGTCACGGACAGCACGCCCGTCCGAAGGCCGCCGAAGCGGCGTTCGCCCTCGGGAGCCGGGCGAGGATTCGCGTCTCGCGCCGCAGACCCGGCAACGGCGGCCGGTGCCGGGTTCGAGGGGCACCCGGGTCCTGCAAAGCCCTCCGGGCATCCGCTCATGTCGTTCATGACGTCCTCCTTGCATTCGGCGCGGCATGGATTGCGTCGTGACACTCACGCGTCCTGACAGACGCGTCGTTGCCATCCACGTGACGAAGCCTGCGCGATGTTCCCGGATTGTTCAAGCCTGAATGTTGCGTTGGTTGCTCGATCGTGCGGCAGCAAGAGTGAAATCCGGGCTGGACTCGAAAGGAATTCAGGTCACGACGTGATCGCCGGGTCTTACGTATCGGACCTCGTCCCCAACCGCCTCCACGATGCCGGACGACTCGTGCCCCAGAACAACGGGCATTGGATGAGGGGTGTGCGCCTCCATGTATTGCAGGTCGATGTGACAGATTCCTGCGAATGACATCCTCAGCAAGACTTCGTGCGACTTGGGCCTGCGCACGGAGACATTCTCGATCTGCCGAGGTGCATTGAGTTCAAAGAGAACGGCGGCCTTCAACCTGCGGGCTCCTCAAAACGGTCGGCGCGCCAGCGAGAAGGTCTGCCCGGTTGACCCGCCCACGGGCTGGGACGCCATGCTGACGGCCAGGTCCGCCACCTCGTCCGGGTGCTTGATCCGTTCCTGCGGTGGAAAGCCGGGCGGAAGCTCGTCCTTGAACTTCTCGAGGACCTCTTCCGGCGTATACCGTTCCGGCCGCCTCTCCCGATTGAAGATGTCGGTCGCGACCGGCCCCGGGATAAGGTTGTTGACGTCGATCTTTCGCGGCCAGAGCTCGTTCGCCAGGCATTCGGTGAAGATGTGCACCCCGGCCTTGGATACGGTGTAGGAGCTCTGCCGGGCCGCCGCGCGCAACCCCATGCCCGACGACATGTTGATGATCTTGCCGCCATCGTTGATGTGTTCGAGGAGGAAGCGGGTGACGAGATAGGTCCCGCGAACGTTTATCTCGATCGTGCGCCACCACTTCTCTGGATCGCTGTCGGCCACCTGCCCCAACTCCAGGTCGGCGCCCGCGTTGTTCACGAGAATGTCGACATTGCCCAAATCGGAAACGAGCGCCCCGCAAGCCGTTTCGGTCGCGGAAGGATCAGCCAGATCGACCAGACCCATGTGGCATCGGACATCCAGCGCCGTGATCCTGCCGGAAACTTCCGAGAGTTCAGACTCCGTGCGCGCCAGAATGGCAACATCCGCACCGGCCTTTGCAAATCCAAGCGCAATTGCGCGACCGATGCCGCGGCCTGCGCCTGTCACCACGGCAGTCTTGCCGACGAGCGGATTGGGGTGGGACATGATTTTCTCCTTCAGTGTTTTGGGCGCCTAGAAACCGACATTGTCTCCGCCCTTGAGACGCAGAACCTCGCGGGCTTCGGCCAATGTCGAATTGTCCATCGACAGACTTTCGAGGATCGTGCGCATGATCCCAGCCTGTTCCGCGCTGGACGTCGCAGGTTTGCCCGTGCCGGCGTGGACAACGTCTACTGGCCAACCCATATGTTGGCACTCATGTTGACTCCCAGCGTGGCAAAATTCAATTGGTGGCATCCCGCGCCCAGGACGCTCCAGACAATGTCGCGGAGAATTGGTGGGAACATGGACCGCCCTGGTCGCCACGCAAATGGTGATGGCTGTTCTTGCCGTGGCCATGGGCCTTACATCCAATCAGAGGGATTCGACATCGCCGCACACTCTCAACGCCTGTCCTGAAGTGTTGTGGTCGGCGGGCAAGCAGAGGAACAAGACCATGTTGGCCACATCATCCGCGCTTACCATTCTGCGGAGAGAAATTTTGCCGAGACACTCGTTGCGCACCTCGTCAATGCTGGCACCCAAGGCATCCGCACGGATCGCATCATCTGAAACCAGCGGCAGTCGTGCAGCCCGAAATTGACCAAGCTGTCTCCAACAAATTCCTTGACTAACGCGGTTGTGGCTGCAATTTTCGATATGCAGAATAACTGTGCCGACATATAGAACGACAGGGAGTTAGAAAATGACCATGAAGCGCGGATGGATTGCCGCAGCGGTTGCTGCGGCGAGCTTGTCAGGGATCGGAACATCGGCGGTGGCAGAAAGCGCAACGCTGAAGACCGTGGAGGAGCGGGGTACGCTCCTGTGTTCCGGCCATAATGGCAGCTACTTCGGATTTGTCGAAGTGAACGACAAGAACGAGTGGAAGGGGCTCGACATCGACCTTTGTCGTGCCCTGACCGTGGCAATCCTGGGTGACCCGGACAAGAACCAGATTGTGCCGCTGAGCTGGGCACAGCGATTCCCGGCGCTTCAATCTGGCGATGTCGATGTCGTCATAAAGGCGACGGGCTGGACCATGGGACGTGACACCGAGCTGGGCCTCCAGTTCTCGATCCCGTACTTCTTCGGTGGCGCTCAGCTCATGGTCCGCAAGGAACTTGGAATCAGCTCGGCAAGCGAGCTCGGGGGCGGCACGGTCTGCGTGGCTGCCGGAACCACCATCGAACGCATTGTCGCTGACCACTTGAAGGCCGAGAATGTCGAGCACACGATGGTCAGCTTCGAGAAAACCGCCGAGGTGATCGGTGCGTACAAGGCCGGACGTTGCGACGCCTACGCGGCTTGGGGTCCGTCTATCGCTGTCTTGCTGGCAAACCAGTTCGAGGACGCCGATTCACATGTCATACTTGAGGACAAGCTTTCCGCCGAACCCATCGCAGCCGCTATGCGCCAAGGCGACGAAGACTGGGTCGACATCGTGAACTGGATGCTGGCAGCGCTCATCAAGGCGGAAGAGCTTGGCGTAACGTCATCGAACGTCGATGAAATGACCGCCAACCCACCTAACCCCACCGTTGCCCGCCTACTCGGTGTTGACGCAGGAATGGGCGAGCGGCTCGGATTGCGCGACACGTGGGCGCGCGAAATGATCGCAGCAATGGGCAATTTCGCTGAAATCTATGACCGGAACCTCGGCGAAGGGTCGCCCTACAAGCTAGAGCGGGGCCTGAACAACCTCTGGAGCAACGGTGGTGTGCTGTACACGCCAATCCTGGACTGATCCGGACAGGTTGCTCACGGGCCGTCCCCATCCAGGGGGCGGCCTTGCTCGTTAAGGGCGCTTCATGTTGAGTTGGCGAGATTTCCGCCGCATGACTGCGCGGGAAGTCGCGGTCCAGATCGGGCTTGTTCTTCTCGTTCTGGTCATTGTGTTCAGTGCCATTCGCAGTGCTCAAGTCAACCTTGCCGCGCTTGGCATCACCTCCGGATTTTCATTCCTCGATCGGTCAACCGGATGGAGCTACAGCTTCTCCCTGCTTGAACGATCCATCGATGATCCATACGCACGGACACTGCTGATCGGCTTCCTGAACACGATTTTCGTCGGATTGATCTCTATTGTCCTTGCGACAGTCCTCGGGTTCGTCATCGGCACGATGCGGGACAGCCATAATCTTGGACTTCAAGTTATTTCAAGTGTTTATGTCCAGATCTTCAGGAACATTCCGCTCATCCTTCAAGTCGTCTTTCTCTACGCGTTGCTGATCCACTTCCCCGGGCCTCGGCAGGCACATTCGATAGCCGACGCAATCTTCATGTCCAACCGCGGGATCATGGTGCCCGTCCTCGCGCTGCCGCTCGACGTCGTTGCGGGCCTCGTTCTGGGATCTGTTCTGCTTGGCATCGGAGCAGTGCGCTTTGCAGGTTCAGCGAGGCGGGCGCTGGCCATCTGGCTGGCCGGAACCATTGCCGCCTTCTTCGCGGCAGCGCTTCTGCTCACGCCCGACGGCCAAGACCTGGTCTCCTACCCCGAACTCAAGGGGCTGCGTTTCGAAGGCGGACTGACGCTGTCCGTCGAGGTGGTCGCGATGATTGTCGGCATCGTGCTGTACGGCGCTGCCTACATTGGTGAAGTCGTCCGCGGGGGTCTCGCGGAAGTTCCGAAGGGCCTGAGAGAGGCCGGGGAGAGCCTCGGCCTGGGATCCTTCGCGGTATGGTGGACCATCCGGATGCCAATGGCATTGCGCTCGATCATCCCGCCGCTTGGCAACCAATGGATCTTCATCATGAAGGCCACGACAGTCGGCGTCGCCATCGGTTTCTCCGACCTGTTTTACATAGTGTCGACCTCAATCACGCAGTCCGGCCAGACGCTTGAACTGATTGCCATTCTCATGGGGGCGTTCCTCTTGGTGAACTTCGCGTTGGCCCAGGTCGTGAACTGGCTGAACGCGCGGCTGGCGTTAAAGGGATACGGGGCATGAGCGCCGCGCCGCCAACCATAGGCCGGTTCGAACGGCTGCAGCGCCGTGTCTTCCGCAAACCGCTCGACGGCCTCGTCACCCTTTTCATTGCCGCGATTCTCGCATGGCTGGCATGGCAAGCGATCGACTGGGGTATCTTGCGCGCGGTCTGGCGTGCAGAAGACGCGGCGCTTTGCCGTGAAGCGCACGCAGGCGCGTGCTGGTCGATCATAGATGCACGTCACCGCCTTATACTGTTCGGCCTTTACCCATACGACGAGCACTGGCGCTCCACGTCCGCCGCCGTCGCCATCATCGCGACCGTCATCCTGTCATGTATCCCTTGGTTCTGGGCTGCGCGGCGGCTCATCTCGCTCTGGATCGCTGGATTCGCGACCTACTACCTGCTGATGGAAGGCAGCCCCCTTGGACTGGAACAGGTGACAACCGACAAGTGGGGCGGGCTGTCGCTGGTCCTGTTCCTCTTCTCGTCTGTCGTTCTGCTTGGCATGCCGATGGGCCTAGGGCTGGCACTGATGCGTCGCTCACGCTTGCCGATGCTGCGATGGGTGGCGTCCCTTCTGATCGACTTCATCCGCTCTTTGCCGCTCCTCACGACGCTTTTCACAGCGGCCGTCGTCGTGCCGATCCTGCTTCCGGACTGGCTGCAGGGAGACAAGATATGGCGGATCATAATCGCATTCTCGCTGTTCTTTGCCTGCTATCAGGCCGAGGTGTTTCGCGGTGGTTTCCAGGCGATCCCAAACGGGCAGTTCGAGGCAGGCATGGCCTTGGGACTCGGGAAATGGCAGTCGCTCGGGTTGATCATTCTGCCACAGGTATTCCGTCACGCCCTGCCCGCCACGATCAATATGGTCGTCGTGACCTTCAAGGAAACTGCCGTCGTGATCATCATTGGCCTCTTCGACCTTCTCGCCTCCGCCCAGGCGGCGTTCGGCACCGGCGATTGGGTGGCCTACTATATGGAGACCTACATCTTTGTGGCGCTGATCTACTGGGCATTCATTACGTCGCTTGGACGATATGGCGAATTCCTGAAAGAACACATGAAGCAGGAAGATCACTGAACGTTCAGTCGTTGTCGTGGCGCAGGTAACCACGCCGCTCGACATCTGGAAAGGCGTCACCTCGACGGATATAGGCGTGCCTCGCCAAGTTGGGCGTGAAATCCCATGCCTCCTACCGACCTGCGGCAAGCGCGCTGTCGATCAGTTTCCGCGCCGTCAGCGAAACGACAACTTCTTCGACGAGTTCGTCGAGCGGCCACGTGCTTTCCGCAAGTTCGATCAGGCGATCCATGTCTTGGTCACCTGTCCTGGCGAGGTCGTTTGGCCTTCCGCATGATCGGAGGCGCCGACGAAAAAGTGGTCAGCGCGGTTTGTAATCGTGTCCGTTCAAGTTCCCAAGTGCGGCAGGGCAGCTGCAAGGTCATCCTTCAGGGTGTCAAGATCGTCGAACCCGATGTTGAAACGCACCAGATGACCGTCGACGTCCCAATTGGACGCCGTGCGCTTGGGCGTAACGGGCAGTACGAGGCTCTCATAGCCGCCCCAGCTGACACCAATCCCGAAATGGGAAAGACTGTCGACAAACCGGGTCACTGCGGCGTCTGAAGTCGCACGGAATAGTACGCCAAAAAGACCAGAAGCCCCGGTGAA
This sequence comes from Silicimonas sp., assembly GCA_022820365.1. Taxonomy (GTDB): domain Bacteria; phylum Pseudomonadota; class Alphaproteobacteria; order Rhodobacterales; family Rhodobacteraceae; genus JAJEFO01. Next base: position 75,950 of record JAJEFO010000104.1, on the reverse strand, counting down.
GTCGCGCTGCCAATACTCGTGACCAGGACAACATTCGAACGCAGGGTGCAGCACGCGAAGCGTCTGGTTCTGCGCACCGAGCCAACGCGCGATGTCCCGGCCAGCGCGGTCAACATGTTCCATCCGCATCTTGAGCGTTCTTAACCCGCGCAACGCGAGGAAGACTTCCTGCCCGCCAGGCTTGTCGCCAACCGTCATCACAACCTTCCGAATGGCTTGAAGGATGTCACCATTGCCAGTGATCGTGCCAATCATCGCGTCGGAGTGCCCGTTCAAGTATTTCGAGCCGGATGCAACTACGACATCGACGCCAAGCGCCAAGGGTCGACAAAATACGGGCGTCGACCATGTCGCATCTATGACTGAGACCACGTTGGCAGCTTTGCAGGTCGCCGCCATGGTCGGTATGTCGGGCACCTCGAACGTGCCCGAACCCGGAGCCTCGAACATCAGGGCGCGCGTGTTTGGCTGAAACAATTCGGCGACACCGGCACCGATCATCGGATCGAAGAAAGTGACCTCAACCCCCTGCCCAACCAGCAACGTCTCGCAAAAGTTCCGGGTGTTTCCGTATATGTTGTCGGCCACGAGAAGGTGGTCACCCGACTTTGCCAGCGCCATCAGGGTACAAGTGATCGCGGCCACGCCCGACGACGCAAGAACGCATGACTCGGCGCCGTCAAGAACGCAAAGCGCCTCTTCCAAGGCGTATGTCGCCTGGTTGCCGTAGCGGCCATAGTAAATTGTACCGCTTTGGTACCGGGCGTCGCGCGCAGCCTCGAACTCGGCCATCGTGTTGAACACCATTGTCGAGCCCATCTCGAGAGGCATGTTGACGTTGCGGCCCTCGGCCTTCCCAGGTCGGCCCTTCTGGACGAGGATGTCGGAAATCTTGGAGTCTGCCATACCTGTCTCTCTCAAATTACCGATGACAGGGGGGTGCAGACGTGTCAATTATCGAAATGTGCATTCTATATAGCGGAACAATGAGCCTTGCCGTCTGATCGCTCAAAACTGACGTCTTCCCATTGGGGCATTGGCATTGTCCAAACGAGTGGCGGCCGGATTACGGACGTCGAAGGTCATCCTGCCGATCCTGATCCGTCCTTGCTCAACAAGAACATCCCCGGCGGGCTCAGTGGCCGCGCCAGGATATTGAAACCTGCCGTGCGATCAGGGTGGCTGGACGGTCGCAAGGGCGAACGCGGTCGCGATGCATTTGTGGAGGTAGGCTGGGACGAAATCCTTGACCTCATCGCCAGCGAGTTGACGCGCGTCCGAGAAGAACATGGCAACGAGGCAATCTTCGGCGGATCTTACGGTTGGGCGAGTGCCGGGCGATTTCATCACGCGCAAAGCCAGCTCAAGCGGTTCCTGAGCACCAATGGCGGATTTGTGCGCTCCGAAGGGAACTACAGCTACAACGCCGCACTCGTCGCACTGCCGCATTTCGTGGGCGGCAGCTTTCGCGAGCATGTCGTCGAGGCAACGCGTTGGCCGGTCATCGCCGAACATTCCGATCTGGTCGTGCTGTTCGGCGGGCTCGCAATGCGGAACTCGCAAATCTGTGATGGCGGTGCCTCCAAGCATCGGATGGCGGACAATCTGAAGCTTTGCACCGAGAGGGGCGTACGGTTTGTGAATCTCAGCCCGCTTCGCACAGACGTCCACGCGTCGCTCAACGCCGAATGGCTTGCTCCGAGACCAGGGTCTGACACGGCAGTCATGCTCGCGCTCGCGCGCACCTTGATTGAGGAGGGGCTGCACGATCAGGCATTTCTCGACCGTTATACCGTCGGAGCGAACCGCTTCATCGGTTACCTTGACGGCGCGATTGATGGCACACCGAAATCAGCGGAATGGGCAGCCGAAATCAGCGGCCTCGACGCTGGCCGCATCCGCACGCTCGCGTGCGAGATGGCGGCAAATCGCACCATGATTGCCTGCGCCGCCGGTCTGCAGCGCGCTGACTGGGGGGAACAGACGCTCTGGGCATGCGTGTCACTTGCGGCCATGCTTGGACAGATCGGGCTGCCGGGCGGCGGCTATACCGTGGGCTATGCGGTCAACGCCCACGTCGGCAACGTCGCGCGGCCTTTCCGCTGGGGGTACTTGCCGCAGGGCTGCAACCCGGTTTCTGCCTTCATTCCTGTCGCCATGATCTCGGAAATGATGCTGAAACCGGGTGCGACATTCAGGTACAACGGCCAAGCGCTCACGTTGCCCGATTGCCGCCTGGTCTGGTGGGCCGGAGGCAATCCCTTTCACCACCATCAGGATCTCAATCGCCTGCGCCTGGCATTCCAAGTGCCCGAGACTGTGATCGTGAACGAAATCAACTGGACGACCACTGCGCGGCACGCCGACATTGTCTTGCCCGTCGCCGCCCCGCAGGAACGCACTGATTTTGGCGGCGGCCAGACCGACAACATTCTCGTGCCGATGCCAAAGGCCGTCGAGCCGCCGGGCCAGGCACGCGTAGAGTACGAAATCTATACCGACCTCGCGCGGCGGCTCGGTGTCGAGCAAGAATTTACCGAAGGGCGAGACGAAGAGGCCTGGCTGCGCAAGCTCTGGTCCGACACGCGAGAGGCAGCCGACGACCATGGCACCCCCTTGCCGAATTGGGACGCCTTCATTGCCGGGGACATCATCGAGTTGCCGGATCCATCGCCCGCGCAAGTATTTCTGTCCGAATTTCGCACGGACCCGCTGGAATACCCGCGCGCGACGCCCAGCGGGCGGATCGAGCTCTACTCAGAAACGATTGCCGGCTTTGGTCTCGGCGAATGCAAGGGGCATGCAACTTGGAACGTCGCGCGCGACCTGTCCTCCCCTGCCGCAAGGACATACCCGCTCGCCTTGGTCTCTGGCCAGCCCGGGACTCGACTTCACAGCCAGCACGACAATGGGGCGCTCAGCATGGAAGGAAAGATCGGGGGACGTGAACCCGTATTGATCAACCCGGCCGACGCCACGGAAAGACAGATCTCGGACGGTGACATCGTTGAACTCTTCAACGGCAGAGGGAGGTGCCTTGCAGGAGCACGTGTCACGTCCGACATTGCGCAGGGCGTCGTCTTCCTTTGGACTGGTGCCTGGTACGATCCGGACTTTGAAGCGCTGGATCATCGCGACAGACATGGCAATCCCAATGTCTTGACTCACGACCTGCGCACTTCGGAATTCAGCCAAAGTCCGGCTGCACATTCTGCGCTAGTTGACATCCGCCCCTTCGATGAAACTCCGCCCCCTGTCGAGGCGCATGAACCACCGCAGTTTTGCGGGCGTCCGGTCAAGAAAGGACCGCAGGCATGAGCAAGGAACCCGAACCGCGTGTCGATTCAACCCTCTCCAAGGGCCTGGCAATTCTAGAGAAACTATCCAGCATGAAGTCGGGCAGCGGTGTTTCGGATCTCTCCCGCGAACTGGGACTGACCAAGTCCAATACATTCCGACTCCTGCAAACCCTGACCGCGCTCGGATATGTCCGCCGCGAACCGGACAGAAGATACGCGGCCACGCTCAAAGCCTGGCAGGTCGGGCGCTCGGTGGTGGAAAACCTGAATCTGCGCGCTGCAGCTTCCCAGATGTTGCTCTACCTGTCCGAAGAAACGAAGGAAACGATCTATCTGGCCGTTCGAGACGGGTTGAATATTGTCTATATCGACAAGATTGAAAGCACGAAACCAATTCGGTCGTGGAACCCAATTGGCGGTGCAGCGCCGATCTACTGTGTCGGAACCGGCAAGGCGCTCCTCGCGGAAGACTACCGGCTATTGAGGGATGAAGTAGCAGCCAATCTTCAGCCGTTTACCGACAGGACAATCACCGATGCCGCGGCGCTCGACAAAGATGTCGCCGCGACCAAACTGCGCGGCTACGCCATCGATACCGGTGAGTTTCGCCCAAACGTCCTGAGCTTTGGCGCGGCCATCCACTTGCCTAACGGCGAGACGGCTGGGGCGCTGGGCGTTTCCGTGCCCGACATCAATTTGGGAGAGGGTGACAGCGACCGGATTGGAGCGCTCGTGCAGCACGCCGCGAGTACCGTGTCAAAGAACCTCAGGCGACTTTAGTTGCGGGCTTCGGGTCTTGCGACCGGACCGCCCTGCCCTGCCCAAGCGAGACAGCCTTCCTTTCGGTGCGTCGCCTCGAAATCCAATTCCTGCAGCGCGGCGGCGGTCACCGTCCAATGCTGGCCATTCGCACAATGAAAGTCGTGCAGTTTCCCGTATTGGCCAATGAAGTGTACGGGCAGCCTGGACGATCCAGACCGACCCGGAACTCGATAATATCGCGAGGCGCTCGCACGCTGCATGGAATGAGTTCGACGCGATGCCCTTCGCGAATGTCTCGAGCGTCTGCGATCAAGACACCCGGTTCAACGATCATCCCGGTCAAGTCCGGCACCCTGACTTTCTCGATCACCGTTCGTCCTGACACAACCATCTTGACCGCTGTCCCGTCTGGTTGGGCGCGAAGTTGGCTGTTATGTGTGCTGATATTTGGAACGGTATTTCATTATATTGACACGCGAACGGATAGATCGCAATGTCGGCCTGCGCCCCGCAATCTGTTCACCGGTGACCGCGATGGATCGCTCTGCCCCCGTGTCCCTCTGGGACGTTACGTCCGAAGAGAGTGAAATCGAACCCGCAGTCATACCGGATCAGATTGTCGACGTCGCCATCGTCGGCGGAGGATTCACGGGTCTTTCCACGGCGCTTCACTGCGCTGAAAAGGGACTAACAGCGCACGTGCTGGAAGCAAGGCGTATCGGGTACGGGGGATCGGGTCGAAACGTGGGTCTCGTAAATGCAGCGCTCTGGCTTCCGCCCGCGAAGGTGCGCGAGAAGCTAGGTCCGGACTACGGAGATCGATTTCTCCGCCGGTTCAGTGATGGCCCGTCCGTTGTATTCGATCTGATCGAAAGGCATCAAGTCCGCTGCGAGGTGACCAAGACCGGAACTATTCACGCGGCGCACGGACCCTCGGGCTGGGACGATCTGAAGGATCGCCACGTGGAATGGCAACGCCTTGGCGAACCGGTTGATCTGCTTGATCGAGACGAAGTCGCCGAGATGGTAGGGACAACGGCTTTCCACGGAGGACTCCTCGATCGTCGCGCCGGCACAATCAATCCGATGGGCTATTGCCGCGGGCTTGCCCGCGCGGCCTCGGGAGCGGGTGCAAGGATCAGCACGGGTGTCCGCGTCAAGGAGTTGAGCCGTGAGGGCGAGATTTGGCGTGTGCGTACCAGCGCGGGGGGCGTTCGTGCCAAGGCCGTGGTTCTCGGCACGAACGCCTACACTGACGAACTTTGGCCTGGCCTAAAGAGTGTCTTCACGACGATTCACTACCTTCAATTCGCGACGGAACCGCTTGGTCCGGGCGCGGGTCACATCCTGCGGGGTCGCCAGGGTGTGTGGGATACGGGTTCGATAATGTTCAATGTCCGGCGCGACGCGCATGACCGACTGCTTGTCGGCACTATGGGCCGCGTGATCGGCTCAAAGGCAAAGGGCCTCACTCGACGTTGGGCCAGAAATCGGATTGCCCGCATGTTCCCCGAACTTGGACGCGTTTCCTTTGACGACGCATGGCATGGTCAGATCGCGATGACGCCGGACCACCTGCCCCGCGTCCATCAACTAGCGCCACGGCTTTGGACAGCCATCGGCTACAATGGCAGGGGGATCACCACGGGCACGCTCTTCGGGAGCGCGATTGCCGATCTCCTGACGGGCATGGACCCGGCAGAACTGCCATTGCCCATGACTGATCCGTCCCAAGCACCTCGCGCCAGGATCACGGCAAGAGTCTACGATCTGGCCTTTACGGCAAACCAGCTTTGGAAGAGCCTGCGATAACTGTTCGGATTGGTGTCAAAGTCAGCGATGCCATGGCCACTCCGTACCCGAAGAGATCCTGCGACATTACCGCGGAAGCCATTCATGCTGATGTTGGTCGCCCCAGGCTGAACTACACTTGCTGAGAAACGACGCATGTCCCGACACGCCGAAACCTATGCGGCCTGCCAGACAGACCCGAAAGATTCTGGGCCGAGGCAGCGCAAGAAATTGACTGGTTCGTTCCGAAAACGCGTGCCTTTGCTCCGGAATGCGACTCAAAGGGCCACGGGTTCGAAGTGGCGTTGTGCGACATCTGCTGCAACTGCTTAGATTGACACGTCGAGGCCGGACACAGCGATTTCTTTTGGCACGGGCAACTCGGATATTCGGCGCAGGGAAAAGTCAATAAATTCAGGGGAGGTCGACCAATGACACATTCAATGAACCGTCGCGGCGTGCTGAAGGCGGCAGCATTGGGGCAGCAGCCCTTTGAGACCTGCCAGCTTCCATGATCGCAACAACTGCCTCGATTTGGCCCAGCTGCGCGCACGATACTCGTTTTGATTTGCCGACCAAAGCTTGTATTTCTCATCCATCGGTCAGGCAACGTTTGCTTGACTACGTCACGGGAAGGAGGGAGCGCTAATGCTGGATCAAGGAAAGAGTTCACATTTCGATCACTTGGTCGCTCTTGAGAAGGGAGAGATCAACCGAGCGATCTTTTCGGACCCGGACATCTACCAAAGGGAACTCAAGCAGATCTTCGCAAGATGCTGGCTGTTTTTGGGGCACAGGTCTCAACTGCCGAATGAAAACGACTTCATTGCGACCTACATGGGCGAAGATCCAGTCATTGTGACGCGGCAACCCGGCGGCAAGATCGGTGCATTCCTCAACATGTGCCGTCATCGCGGGAACCGTGTGTGTCGCGCCGACAGCGGCAATCAGCGGACTTTCACGTGCCCTTTCCATGGTTGGACCTATGGAAACAACGGCGAATTGAAAGTCGTTCCCGGCCATACGCAGGTCTATCACGAAGAACTGGACATGGAAGCCCACGGCCTGATCCCGGTGGCCCGCATCGATGACTACAAGGGCATGATCTTCGCAACCTTCGACAAGAACGCACCGGCACTGGACGAGTACCTTGGCGACATGGCTTGGTACCTCGATATGGCTCTGGATCGCCGAGAAGGCGGCATTGAATTCCTGCCTGGCGTTCACAAGTGGCGCATCAAGTGCAACTGGAAGTTCCCCGTCGACAACTTCGCGGGCGATAGCTACCACGGGCCGGTCAGCCACGGCTCGGCCTGGGAGAGCGGGTTCGAAGGAATGCCGCGTCGGAAGAAGGGCTACGGTTACGAGGGCTTCCAGATCAATGCCGGCAATGGCCACGGCTTCGGTGCACGCTGGGCCGAGAACGAAAAACAGGTCTACGAAATGGCGCTGCCGGAGTTCCTCGACTACGAGAAGGCACGCTTCCCCGAGACGCGTGCCCGACTGGGCGATCTCAGGGGCATGCATCTGAGCCCGATGCACTGTTCGATCTTCCCGAATTTCTCGATGCTTTGGCAGTCAGGCAACATGCGGGTCTGGCACCCGCGTGGCGTGGGCGAAACGGAAGGCTGGTCGTGGTGCTTCGTCGACCAGAAGGCGAGCCCCGAGCACCGCGATCTTGTACGCATTCACGATCTCCAGCGACATGGCACGTCGGGAACCTGGGAACAGGACGACGTCGACAACTGGGTGCAATCGACAATGTCGAGCCGTGGTTATGTCGGGCGGCAGGTGATGCAGAACCTCTCGATGGGCATCAACCACGAGATAGAAGATCCAAAGTCGATTCATCCGGACATGCGAGGCAGAATCGCGGGATTCCAGAACGAGATCAACCAGCGCAGTCTTTATGGTCAGTGGGCGCACATGATGGATGGGAATGGCCCCGCAGTGCCGGGAACCAACGCATGAGCCTTGATGCCATCGCGCGATCCGAGATGGAAACCTGGTTTTCCGTCAGCCAATTCTATTCCCGTGAAGCACGATATCTGGACGAACTCGAGTTCGACAAATGGGTCGGCCTGATGGCCGAAGACGTTCGTTACTGGATGCCGATAGTTTCGAACAAGATCGGACGGGATGTCGGCAGCGAACTGACAGTACGCGGCGAACTTGCTCATTTCGAAGACAATCACGAGAGCCTGTCAAACCGTGTTCGCCGCCTGGCGACGGGCCGAGCCTGGGCGGAAACACCACCGGGGCGGACCAATCATCTGATCTCGAATGTCGAGATCGGCGAAGTGGAAGGAGACCTTGTGAACGTGCGTTCGCAATTCCTGATCTATCGCTCGCATCTTGAAACGGATCAGGAGATTTTCTCAGGCACACGCCTGGACAAGCTGCGTCCCGACGCAATCACCGGATGGAAAATCGTGGACCGGACCATCATTCTGGACCACGCTGTGCTGACCCAAAAGTCGCTAGGCATTTTCTTCTGATGTTCGATTTTTCCGGCAAGATCGCGGTTGTCACCGGCGGCGGCAAGGGCTTGGGTCGCGCAATCGCGCAAGGCCTTTCCAAGCAGGGTGCCAAGGTTCATGTCCTTGACGTTGACATGGAGGTCGCTTCGGAAAGCGCCGCCTCGTGCAACGGAATGGCTGCCCAGTGCGATGTGGCCAACCATGACCAAGTCCAGTCTTGCTTTACCGAAATTGGGCATGTCGATTTTCTGATCAACAACGCAGGCGTTGTCTGCGCGCCCGGACAGCCGTTCACCCGGAACAGCGAAGAAGACTGGGATCGCACCTTCGCGATCAATGTCAAGTCGATCCGCAATACCGCTGCTGCGGTCAACGAACAGATGCGTGAACGGGGCGGCGGCCGGATTGTCAACATCTCATCGATCGCCGGTGTGATCGCAGCCCCGTTCATGCCGCCATATTCGGTTTCAAAGTGCGCGGTCAACGGACTCACTCGCGTTCTCGCCCGTCACTTTGCATCGTACGGTGTAACCGTGAACGCCATATGTCCCGGCTTCGTTTGGTCGCCACTGTGGGAGGACCTCGGCGAGGTCATGGCCAAGACGTCGGGCGGTGCACAAGGCAAGAACGCTCAGGAAGTTTTCCAAGGGCGCATCGACATGCTTGTGCCAATGGGACGTCCCCAGACCCCTGAGGAAATCGCGGACACCGTCGCCTTCCTTTGCAGCGACGGCGCACGCAACATCACTGGCCAGATCCTCTCAGTGGACGGCGGCATCACAATTTGAATGCTGACAGCAGTTCAGTAGAGAAACAGAACCAACAATCAGGCTGCGAGTGCTCGCTTTCGCCCAACAAAACCAAAAAGTGCATGTAGCTTGAGTCGAACGGGTTGCCTTGCATATCCGACACGCGAGTCTCTCGACCCTCCCGCCCTACGAATTGGGTCACTGATCATCACCAATAGTCCGGGCTATCGAACGCCTCGACACAGCGGGATGGACCGTTCAGCGGCGTCATCTGCCCATCGGTCAAGGATTGGCCGAGCCAGCCCTTCGGATATTTGAGTTTGAACGGTGCCCGAGCGAATTTCTCGGTGATGGGTCGAAATCCTACCTTGGAATAGTAATTTGGATCGCCATAGGTGACAGCAACGTCAACGCCATTCTTCCGCAGGGCCGCGATGCCGTGGGCCAGCAACTTTTGCCCGATCCCTGCGCTTTGGCGGTAGGTCGCTACTCCTACGGGGCCCAGCAGAAAGACGGTTCGGTCATCCTGATCGTAGGTCAGTCGGGAAAAGATGATTGCCCCGATCAGAGCCCGCTCCTCAAGTGCAGTGAAGACATGGATATCGGCATCCGCTGTCGTGACCAGCAAGTTGCGCGTAAGGTCACCGATCAGCGCGCCCTCCTCAGCGCCCTCCGACGCGGCAAAGGTCGCGGCGAGCAAGTCGATGACTTCCTGTTCCTTTCCCTTGCACCCAGTCGAAAGTTCCATTTCGCTCTCCGATCTGCCGACGGGCCTATCCCTTTGGCTGTGGTGCTGCAACGCTTTGGGTCCGAGACTTGGCGCCGACATTCGCCCTTCAAATCACTACATCCATGCCCATGGCAGGTTGAGCAAAGGAATCCGCATCTCCTGACAGGGGAACGAAAGCGACAAATGAAGGAGAATTTTCCGAACGGCATGCCAGCCACACCAGCTCTGTTGTAGTCAGCTGGAAATGGTGCGGTCGAGAAGACTCGAACTTCCACGGGTGTTACCCCACAGCGACCTCAACGCTGCGCGTCTACCAATTCCGCCACGACCGCACGCACCGGCTTGGAACTTTCGCCTCTTAGCGAGCGATTGCGGACTTGTGAAGAGGCGAACAGCCAAAAAAGGATACGACCGCCAAATGCCCGGCGGGCCAAGTCGGCCAATTGCTGCGACGATCGCCGGCACCCTTGCTCTTGCCATATGCGCCCGGATCCCGGCGTTGGCATTGACGAGCCCATTGGTTACACGTGCACTTGACAGGCATTGTCGGCGGCACTCGCGCAATGATTGAAGCCGACTTGTTGTCGGAGCTGGCACAATGGTTGAGTGGATTCAGTCGGACGAATTGCAAGACTACCTGGAGGCGGTCGCTTTCATGGAGAAGCGCGCGTCCCGTATCCGCGCGGGCGGAGCGCACGAGGCAATCTGGCTTCTTGAGCATCCCCCGCTCTATACTGCGGGCACTTCCGCCAACGACGCCGACCTGAAGGACCCAGTTCGCTTCCCGGTTCATCAAAGCAAGCGCGGCGGCCAGTATACCTATCATGGGCCCGGCCAAAGGGTTGCCTACGTGATGCTGGACGTGGCAGCCCGCGGCCGGGACGTGCGGAAATTCGTTCGCGACCTGGAGGAGTGGATCATCGCCACGCTGGCCGAGTTCAACGTCACCGGAGAACGCCGGGAGGGCCGTGTCGGCGTGTGGGTGGCAAGACCGGAAAAGCCCCCTCTCGCGGACGGCACGCCCAGAGAGGACAAGATCGCGGCACTCGGGATTCGATTGCGGAAGTGGATCTCCTTCCACGGCATTTCAATCAACGTGGATCCAGACCTGTCTCACTTTGACGGCATCGTGCCTTGCGGCGTCTCTGGCTACGGCGTGACCTCGCTTGTCGACCTCGGCTTGCCCGTGACCTTGGCGGACGTGGATGTCGCGCTGAAAAAAACGTTCAGTCAGGCATTCGGCGCACTAGGCCAAGCCTGATAACCGGCGCAAACCCGTCTCAATACGGGTACCTGGAGCTGGCTGAGCCCCGCTCCGACGGCGCGCCTCCCGACCAGTCACAGCCGGAAGCGCCTTTCCACTGTCAAGCCTGTCCTGCACGATGCAATCGTCCTCAAATTCTCAGTGCCGCCCGCTCCGAATGTACCAGCGGTTCGCGCTCGCCCTGTCGCAGGACCGCCGTGTCGTAGGCTTCCCGGCCAAACACCTCGTGCACCATCGGCTCGAAGAACGACAGCGGCTTCGTGTCGTAGTCAGGGTCAAAGCTTGACTGGTCCCAGCGCTCGCAGAACTCTGCGCAATCGTCGTAATAGACGTGACCCTTGTGCCTGTCGCGCTTCATGGGATCCGCCCCGACATGCTCGCCAAAATACAGGAGCTGGAAGTCACCATGCGTCTTGACCACCCAAGTGCACTGCTCGCGCACGAAAGGCTTAAGTATCGCTGCCGCGTACTCGTCGTGATTGTAGGGCGCAAAAATGTCGCCCACATCGTGCAGGAGGGCGGAAACCACCCAGTCCGTGTCGCCACCGTCGCGCCAGGCCCTCGTCGCGGTCTGCAGCGAATGTCCGAGCCGCGTGACCTGATAGCCGGACAGGCTCTCGTCCAGCTGCACAAGAGCCTTAAGAAGCCGATCTGCTGTGCCCTTGGCGTATTCAACCTCATGCACCGACAGGAATTCGTAATCTTCCTTGTCGCCATCTATCATGGCCGTGAACTTGACTTGCTCCATCAGGAATAGATCTCCGTCGAATTTTTGGCGTCTTTCATCATGATTTTGGCCTGATCGGCTCGCATATTGTCATAGAGTTTTAAGGACTTGGGAGCAAAGAACGAGCTCGGCGCGGGCGTGTGGATGAAGTTCCCGAACCGGTCTTCGCCACGGGCCGTCATCGCATAGTCACTGGACCCGACAATCTGCTCCATGTCGGGGCGCACGTAGCGGATCACGCAACCGATGCGCCTGTCGTCCGAGCCATTCGGTCCTGAGCCGTGTATAGTCAGTCCGTGATGGAGGCTCATTTCCCCGGGTTCCAGCATGATCGGCGTCTTCTCCTCGTCGGCAATGTCGACCTTGACCTCCTGTCCCCTGCTCAAGAGATTATTCGCGTCGAACGTGTCTTCGTGCGGCAGGATCGGCTGCTTGTGGCTGCCCCGCACGAAGTCCATGCAGCCAGATTCCACGGTTGCGGGCGATAGAGCCAGCCAGGCCGTCACGAGACCGTCGATCGCTCCCAGCCCCCAGTAGGTGAGATCCTGGTGCATGCTGACGATCGACTCCGTCCTGGGCTCCTTGATGAAAAACTCCGCGGCATAGATCAGGATGTCCGGACCCAGGATTCCCTCGACTGCGTCCAGAACCGCAGGGTGGCGAGCAATGTCTACCACGAACGGCATGACCACCTGCGCATTCACGCGCTTGTAAGTGTTGAGGGGCAAGGGGAGGCCCGCATCCAGCCAGTCTCGCTCCATGTCTTCCAGAGAAGTTCGTATGGCTGCCACTTCGTCGGCACTGAAGACAGGGATCGGAAAGAGAAACCCGTCTCGCCAGTACTGTGCGACGCCTTCCTCTGCCAAACGGCCATTCTCAAGCTTGATGGTCATGGCAATTCTCCTTGAGGCCAAATTTGCCGGGACTCTCCCACCGTGCTGAACGAAATGCGACATGGCATGTCGAAATTCAGTCTTGCGCGCACCATCCGTGCCAGCCCGATAAGGAACGCGCGCGTGCCGCAGGTGCGACAACTGAGACAATTTTTCTCGCCGCCTGACACCCTTCCGCCATTGCCCAAGCCGGATCATGGCCGTAAAAAGGCCTCAATGAAGCGGCGGCCCGCCGCCGGTTTGCACAAACGCGACTTCAGGAGGCATGGATGGCTGACGCCGCCGTACACGAGCACGATCACAAGCCCGGATTTTTCGAACGCTGGTTCATGTCGACGAACCACAAGGACATCGGGATCCTCTACCTGTTCACGTCAGCCATCGTTGGCTTCGTCGCGGTCGCTTTCACGGTCTACATGCGGATGGAGCTGAAGGATCCCGGCGTGCAGTTCATGTGTGCCGAGGGAGCAAGGCTGTTCGCGGACGGCACCTGTGCGCCAAACGGTCACCTCTGGAACGTCCTCGTGACCGCGCACGGCATCCTGATGATGTTCTTCGTTGTCATCCCGGCCATGTTTGGCGGCTTCGGCAATTTCTTCATGCCTTTGCACATCGGCGCCCCGGACATGGCATTCCCGCGCATGAACAATCTCAGCTACTGGCTGTATGTTGCCGGATCGTCACTCGCGATTGCCAGCGTGCTCTCTCCCGGCGGCAACGGCCAGATGGGTTCCGGCGTCGGGTGGGTCCTCTATCCGCCCCTCTCGACATCCGAACAGGGATTCTCGATGGATCTGGCGATCTTTGCGGTGCACCTTTCCGGTGCGTCATCGGTCCTCGGTTCGATCAACATGATCACGACGTTCCTGAACATGCGGGCTCCTGGAATGACGCTGTTCAAGGTGCCGCTCTTCGCATGGTCGATTTTCGTGACGGCCTGGCTGATCCTGCTGTCGCTGCCCGTGCTGGCCGGCGCAATCACCATGCTTTTGACCGACAGGAACTTCGGCACGACCTTCTTCCAGGCCGAAGGCGGGGGCGACCCCATTCTGTACCAGCACATTCTCTGGTTCTTCGGGCACCCTGAAGTCTACATCATCATCCTGCCGGGCTTTGGCATAATCAGCCACGTCATTTCCACGTTCAGCCGCAAGCCCGTCTTCGGCTACCTGCCGATGGTATGGGCGCTGATCGCAATCGGCGCGCTCGGCTTCGTCGTATGGGCGCACCACATGTATACAGTGGGCATGAGCCTGACCCAGCAGACGTATTTCATGCTGGCGACAATGGTGATCGCGGTGCCTACGGGCGTGAAGATCTTCTCGTGGATTGCCACGATGTGGGGCGGCTCGATCGAGTTCAAGACACCGATGCTCTATGCCTTCGGCTTCCTGTTCCTCTTCACTGTCGGGGGAGTTACCGGCATCGTCCTTGCGCAGGCTGGCATCGACCGGGCCTACCACGACACCTATTATGTCGTTGCTCACTTCCACTACGTGATGTCGCTCGGCGCCGTCTTCGCGATCTTCGCGGGCATGTACTACTGGATCGGCAAGATGTCCGGTCGCCAGTATCCTGAATGGCTCGGCCAGATCCAGTTCTGGACGATGTTCATCGGCGCAAACGTCACCTTTTTCCCGCAGCACTTCCTTGGTCGTCAGGGCATGCCGCGCCGATATATCGACTATCCCGAAGCGTTCGCCTATTGGAACGAGGTCTCCAGCTGGGGCGCCTTCCTCGCGTTCTCCTCTTTCCTGCTGTTTATCGGAATCATCGTCTACACAATCCTCGCCGGGCGGCCCATTTCGGAGAAGAGCTATTGGAACGAGCACGCGGACACACTCGAGTGGACGCTTCCGACCCCGCCGCCAGCACACACTTTCGAGACCTTGCCACGGCGCGAGGACTGGGACCGAGGTCACTCGCACTAGTGCACGGCCGTTGCCATATGTGACCAGCGGTCCAACTGCACCCTTGCAGCCGGTGCCGTGCCGCTGTCGCGCCAAACCCTGAAGATCCGTCCCAACCGCCTCGGCGGGCTGGAGGGACGAACACGGTTGCGGAAATGCCCTATCGTTGGACCGAAACCACACATGGAAGGAAGCTTGACCTCTGGCCGCAGCAGTCAATGACGGCCCAAGGCTTCGCATGGTTCATCGGGACAACGGCGGCACTCCTCTCCCTGCCCCTCCTCGCGGTACTGGGGACACCAATGGTCTGGATCCTGCTGGCATTCATGTTCGTGGCCGTCGGCGGCGTATGGCGAGCGCTCATGGCGAACCGCGCCGACAGGCAGATTCATGAAGAACTGACGCTTTCACGCGAACGGGTCCGCCTCGAACACAAGGCGCCGAAGCTTCCTGCAAGAACATGGGACGCCATGCCCCACTGGGTCACGGTGCACCTGTCAAGCGAAGGGCCCGTCGAGGACTACCTGACGCTCCGGGGCGGCGGGCGAGAAGTCGAGCTTGGCGCATTTCTGACCCCTGCAGAGCGCAAGGACCTCTATGCCGAGCTTCAGAGGCTCATCCGAACTTGAACCGGAGCCATCTGCGGCCGAGGCATCCACCGCACAGCCGCGTGGCGCGTTCAGCTACCCGAGGCGCTGCCGTACCTTTGGTCCAACGACGCCAAAATCCATCCGGCCAGCGTACCTGGCCTTCAAGGTCCCCATGACCTTTCCCATGTCCCGGATCGAACTGGCTCCTGTCTCGGCAATTGCCGCCTCCACTGCTGCTTCCGTCTCGACTCCATCCAGTTGCTTTGGCAGGAATTCCTCGATGACAGAGATTTCCGCGCGTTCCCTTTCCGCCAGTTCCACTCGCCCGCCTTCCTCGTAGGCACGCGCAGATTCCTGTCGCTGTTTCACCATCTTGCCGAGTATTTCGAGGATGCCCTCGGAGTCGACACCGAAATCCGCAGCGTCTCCTCCCTTGGCCCGCCATGCGATGTCGCGATCCTTGATGGCGGCGGTGATCAGCCTTAGCGTAGAGAGCCGGACCGCTTCCCGTTCGCGCATGGCTTGCTTCAATGCGGCATCGATCCGTTGCCTAAGTTCCATCTCGAGCCCCACGTTCCGTGGCAAGTCACAAGACTACCCCACCCATGCCTTCACTGCAACAAGCGACATTACACTTAACGCATTGTTTTCAAACAAATTGTCATTTTTTTCTACCCCTTGACCCTTCTCAGGCAACCTCGTAAACCCACGACCGTTTATCGTCACTTCACCTCCACGGTACCCAATGCCGGAAGCCGCCAAGACCCCAACCGCGTGCCTTGCCCTGGCCGACGGACCGGTATTTTGGGGCCAGGGTTTCGGTGCCGCCGGGACGACCGTGGCAGAACTGTGCTTCAACACGGCAATGACCGGATACCAGGAGATCATGACCGATCCGTCCTATGCCGGACAGATCGTGGTCTTCACATTCCCCCACATAGGCAACGTCGGCGTCAACGCCCAGGATGAAGAAGCCGTCGACCCGGTGGCCGAAGGTCTCGTCGTCAAGTGGGATCCGACAGCACCGTCCAACTGGCGGTCCACCAGTTCGCTGTCTGGGTGGCTGGAGCGCAGGGGTCGCATCGGCATAGGCGGAATCGACACCAGGCGCCTCACCCGCGCGATTCGGCAACTGGGCGCACCGCATGTCGCGCTGGCACATGACCCGTCCGGCGAATTCGATGTCGAGGCACTTGTTGCGTCAGCCCGCAAGTTCCCCGGCCTCGAAGGTCTCGACCTTGCAAAGGAGGTGACATGTGCGCAAAGCTATCGCTGGTCGGAGACCCGGTGGACCTGGTCGGATGGGTTCGGCAAGCAGGACGTCCCGAAGCACAAGGTCGTCGCCATCGACTACGGAGCCAAGCGCAACATCCTCCGCTGTCTTGCCACGGTTGGATGTGACGTCACGGTCCTGCCGGCGACCGCCACTGCAGACGACGTATTGGCACTTGATCCCGAGGGGCTGTTTCTCTCGAACGGTCCGGGCGATCCTGCGGCAACCGGCTCCTATGCCGTACCCATGATCCAGGGCGTGCTTGCACGCTCGAACATTCCCGTCTTCGGCATTTGCCTTGGACACCAGATGCTCGCCCTCGCCCTCGGCGCCCGGACGGTCAAGATGAATCACGGGCATCACGGCGCGAACCATCCCGTGAAAGATATTGAGACCGGCAAGGTCGAAATCACGTCGATGAACCACGGGTTCACGGTCGACAGCCAGACCTTGCCGAATGGCGTGAAGGAAACTCATGTCTCCCTGTTTGACGGATCGAACTGCGGCATTCGAATGACGGACCGTCCGGTATTTTCGGTCCAGTATCACCCTGAGGCAAGCCCAGGGCCGGTTGACAGCATGTACTTGTTCGAACGCTTCGTCGCCGCGATTGAGGCCGAACAACAGCCCTGAACCAAACGGATCATCGCAATCGCGTGCATCACGGAACGACAGCGGGGATCGAGATGGCACGGCAAGAGCCGAATTCGTGAGGCCAGATGGCAGGCTGGTGCAACCGTAGGTTGGCCACCGTGCCTGCCACCGGACCTTCAATCTGGTTTCGGTGCTCGTCGGTCGCGCGCAATGCAGCAGGTCTTGCCGATTACGTCTCGCGTTCGGGATGAACCCGTTGAAATTCCGCTGTCGCGCATGGATTCAGAAATCCCGCGATCATCGTTCTTGCGCAACGCAAGGAGCGCGATTCGGTTCTCAACAGTCGCAATGCCTTGCGAAAGAATTTGAGCGTGGCTCTTTGCCCGAGCCCAGTCGTTGGGCAGTGCCTATGCTTGCAGCGTCACGGTGCACTCTCGAGCGTTCGGTAAAAGTCCTCAAAGATGGCGTCCCGGTTAACATCATATGCCTCCAGGATCGGGTGCCTGCCGTTCGGATGCTGCCAATAGAGATCGTCGTCGAGTTGCGGGGAGGTCGTCAGAAACGTAGAAACGTATCCTGAATCCAACAGCCAGGCGACATCGATGATGTCCCATATCACCCAGGTCTTGGTCTCGGTTCCGGTGATCGCGAACATCTTGTGCAATGGGTTGTTGGCGTAGAGGTGGTGCAGGTAGTTGCCGATATTGCCTTTGCCCCTGACAAAACGCTCCATCTCGGGAAGCGAGACCTTAAGCTGTGCGCCGACGTGGTAGCCGGGCAGATAGACTAGCGGCGCGCCGCTGTCGAACAAAAGCCGGGACGCGGACGGGTCCTGCACCAAGTTGAGCGAAGGCCGGTTGCAGAATGGCGAGTATGAAGGAAACGCCGAGGTCCAGACCACGACGATCTTCTCGATGATGCTTGGCTCCATCAAAAGTGCCGAAGCGATGTTGGTCACGGCGCCCATGGCCAGAACATAGAGCGGACGGTCATCCGCCAGGGCTCGCTCAACGATGAACCGTGCGCTCGAGCTGTCGATCGGATCATCGGCCGAGTCCAGGTAGCGTGGTGAACCGTGGAACACCTTGCCTGTCGAATCGACCCCGCAGTGTTCAAACACTCTCAGGATTTCCTCGTAGGAAAGCTGCTCTCCTTCTTCCGTGCCGACGAAGGCGATGTCCTTGGCCGAAATCCCCTGCTCTACCAGCCTCGCAGCCCATCCGCCGAGACCTCCCATGAAACGTTCCTCTTCCGCATTTGCCGGGCCGCCGCGCTCGAGTATCTCCGTTGATCTGATCAGACCATCCCGATGGTGAGCAAAGGAAAAGGGCTCTGCGGTCACGCCTTCAAGGGTCATCCGCTCCTCCGACAGCAGCGACCAGGCAACGGCGAACTGGTCGTCGATTTCATTGGCCGTATCGGTATCAATGATGACCCGTGGCTTCGCCTCCGGACGTCCCAGGCGAGCGCGAATAAAGTCGTGATCAAGTTTCGGAAACCGATCTATGACGGATACAGGTGTAGGCATTTTCTCTCCTCAGCTGCCGAAGCCCTTTCCAAACGCTTCCTCCTTGATGAATCGCTCGGAGATGATCAGCAATATGATTCCAGGCAGGGTGACAATCAGTGTGATCCCGGCTGCCGTAGTATCGAGGTTGCCGCCGGAAATCTTGGAAAACAGAAGTGTCGGCAACGTGATGACCTGACCCTGACCCAGAAAGAAGGTCAGCAGAAAGATATTGGTGGAGACCAGAAAGGTGAACAGCGCACCCGCAACGACGCCGGGCAGAAGCATCGGCAGGGTCACCCGCCAGAGAATCTGCAATGGCCTGGCTCCGAGGATCATGGCCTGCTCCTCGAAGTCGCGCCCAAGTCCCTGATAGACCGCCGTCAGCATCCGGACCATGTAGGGGATTGTCGGAATCAGGTGGGCAATGATGATTCCGGCGTAACTGCCCGCGAGGCCCAACCGTATGAAGATCATCAGAAGCGCAATGCCAATAGCCGCCTCGGGCACGATCAGGGGCAGCGTCAAGAAAAACTCGAAGGCACTCTTCCCTGCGAAGCTCTCCCGCGCAAGCAGCCGCGCCACCGGAAGGCAGATGGCCAGACAGATTGCGGTCACGACCAAGCCGATGAAAACGGTGTTCACGGTTGCCTCCCAAACTCGGCTGTAGGGCGACAGCACGTAATCCCAGGCCAACGGGAGCATCGACTTTCCGCGTTGCTCAAGCCACCAGGTGCCGGGCAACAGCTCAGGCCAGGCCCACCGAAAGGCAAGGCTCTGGATGATCACCGGGAGGAAAGGGCCGACTATGAAGCCGGCAACAAGCAAAAGATAGATCTTCTGGAACGGCGACAGGCGCGTGCTCAGGGTGTCATTCCCGCCTGCCATGTCAGTGTCGCCCCATGCGTCGTTCGTAACGCCGGTACACCCAGAGGTAGGCAAAGAGGATCACCCCGGCGACTATCCCGATTGACACGACTGTTGCCATGCCCTGGAGCTGCAAAGTGTAGTCGGCGTCGTTGAAATAGCGCCAGGCAACCACCGGAAGCGTATCCGGGAAGCCGCCGCCCAGGATGAACGGCGCTTCGAACGCACCGACGTTGAAGGCAAAGCAGATCAGCGTCGATGACACGATCCCGGGCAGAATCTGCGGGAGCGTTACCCGGAAGAAGATCGCGCCGCGCCGTGCACCGAGTATGGCGGCCGCCTCCTCGGTTTCCCGCCCGATGCCCAGCAATACGGCATAGACGGCGAGCGTGATGAACGGCGTCTGCTTCCAGACATACACCGCGATGATTCCCCAGCCGTAGTGGGTCTTCAGGATTTGCGGAAACTGACCAGGGTCATCGATCAGCCCGGCGAACGCGACAATCCGCGAAAGCACTCCGCCACTGCTGAGCATGATGACCGCCAGCGCGATGCCGACTGTATAGGGAATCATCAGCGGCAGCTTGTAGAGGTACTTGTACAGCCACTTGCCCGGGAAGGCCTTGATCAGCGCAAGCGCCAGCATCGTGCCGAACACCAGCGCCAAAAGGGTCGAGACAGTCGCGTAATACAGCGTCAACCAAAGGGACACCCAGAAGGTCTGCGATCCCCAAAGCGATCCGAAATACGAGAAGTCCGGAAAAGTGTTGATCCCGAACCAGGGCGCGAAGCCGAGCGACTGCAACAGCGCCATCACCAGTGCGCCTCCGAACAGAATCACCAGCACTGACAGAATCGGTATCAGCTGGAGCAACTGCAGGATTCGGGTGCGGCGCTCGCGCGCCGTCATGCCAACTGGCTCGGCTTCGGCAGGCACGTTTCGACTTGTCATTGGTGGAATCAGGGCCGACCGCCGACGTGGCAGCCGGCCCTGAACAGGGGACTATTTCCCGAGATTCGCGTAGGCCGTTGCCACGACCTCCTCGATCGATGCCGTCGAGTCGCGCTCAATCACCTCAAGCCAAGTTGCCTCGATCACGTCGACCAGCGTGGCGTTTGTGTCCGGTGCGGCATTGGCGTCCAGATCAGCCTGCGTTACGCCGATCAGGCCCGGAGAGGCATTGACGATGCGTTCCGCATCTTCGGCGCTGAGTTTCCACCCATCGATGCCAGATGGCATTCCGACGCTCTCGAGCTTGGAGACCTGGCTGTCGACCGAAGCCATCCAGTTCGCCAGCACAAGCGCGGCCGCACTGTTTGGCGCGTTGCCCGGAATGACGAGGTAGTTCTTGTTCTTGATCATCGTGTTTTCTGGAAACACGAACTGCTTTGCGCCCTCCGGATACGTGCCGATTTCCAGGCCCTTGGCGACGGCATACAGGCCGAACTTGCAACTGAAGTCGATCTCGCCGTTCAGGAACAGCCCATCAAGTGCCTTGTTGTCCTCCGGATACCGGGGCGACCCACCGGCGGCATCAAGAAGATTGGGCTCGATGCTCTGGAGATACTCGATCCCCGGAGCGATCAACCTCGCCAGTTCTTCCGGCGCAATGTCGTCGACCGACTGCTGGAACGGCGTGGCACCCGTGCCGTCAGGGTTGTGTGCGTAAATCGCCTCCTGAACAAAGGTGTTGCCTAGGTAGTGTGGCGGCTTGACATAGGTGAACTTGCCCGGGTTGGCCTCCAGGTAGCTCTTCAACTCGGCAAATGTCGATGGCACGTCCTCGTCCGCCACGCGCGCCGAATTGACGGCGCAGACATACTGCTCGCCTGACCAGGGAACCTCGGCCGAGTCGTTGGGAACGCCGAAGTCACGCACGTTCAGCATTGCCCTCGGATCGCTCTCGTCCCATTCCAGATTCACCGAGTTCGGAAGGCTTTGGGCAAAGCTGCCGAACAGTGCATCCTGACGCTTCAGAGTGGCGAAGTTCTCGCCGTTGATCCAGATCATGTCGACGCTGCCCTGGCCAATGCCCTTGCCGGAGTGCTTTTCGGCCAGCACGAGGTCAACGGCATCCTTGGTGCCTGTGATCCGTACCGGGTTCAGCGTTACGCCCATTTCGGCCATGGCTGGCGCGACGACGCGGTCCATCCAGATGTTCAGAAGGTCGTTGCCGCCCCAGTAGTAGATGTTGACCCCTCCTTCTTCGGCGGCGCGAGCCTCGACCGCCGCCCAATCGGCGTTGCCGGACAAGAAGGCGTCGCGAAACGCCGCGTCGTCCGGGTCAGCGGCCCAGACAGATGTGGCGGCGCAGGCCGCGACAAGGCTGAATATCGAGACATTTGGTTTCATCATTTTCCTCCTCAGGATTTGAAGTTGTCTATTCTCTGGTTTCACGCACTTAGCAGCCATACTTGCTCCGGCGCGATCTCAAGCTGGACATCGTCGCCAACGTCGAGCATTCGACGGGCATTCTCGGTGACATCGATTTCCTGATCGTTGCATGTAACCCTGTATGTGACACTGGCACCAAAGAAATCCCGTGCCCTGATGCGGCCCCGCAATCCTGAGCCCTCCGAGGTGAATGGCCCCGTGTTTATGTCCAGCGCCTCGGCTCTGAGCAGGACATGCACCGGGTCACCGACGGACCGGTCGTTCTGATGCGGGCAGTCTAATTCGCCCAGGGCGGTACTGACCCTTTTCCGGGAAAGTAGCTTGCCGGGAAAAATGTTCGTTGCGCCCATGAAATCCGCAACATCAAGTGATCTCGGGTAGCGATATATGCGCTCGGGCGTGTCGTATTGCGCGAGTTGCCCGTCAAAAATGACCGCCACACGATCAGCCAGTTCCATTGCCTCGATCTGGTCGTGCGTAACGAAAATGGTCGTGATGCCGAATTGCTGTTGCAGGTCGCGAATGAAGCGCCGCATTTCCACTCGAAGCTTGGTATCAAGATTTGCGAGCGGCTCGTCCATCATGAGAATTGATGGCTTGGTGATCAGCGTTCGTGCGACGGCTACCCTTTGCATTTGCCCGCCCGACAACTGTGCCGGAAACCTGGTCCGGAACGGGGTTAGTTGCACCACCTCCAGTATCTCGTCGATCCTTCTGGCGATCTCTGCCTTTGACTCGCCTCTTACGCTGGGGCCGAAGGCGACGTTCTTTTCCACGGTCATGTGCGGGAACAGCGCGTAACGTTGGAACACCATGCCCACGTTGCGATCCTGAACGGCTTGTTCGGACACATCCTTGCCGTCGAAAAAGATTGCGCCGTTGCTGGGTCGTTCCAGCCCTGAGATCATCCTGAGCGTGGTCGTCTTTCCGCAACCGGAAGGTCCGAGCAAAGCAACGAGCTCGCCTGAGGAAATGTCCAGATCAAGGTTCTCGATGGCAACGAAGTTGCCGAACTGCTTCCTGACCGAGTCTAGCCGGACCTGGGTCACCCATTTCTCCCGGGAGAATTTCTGTATATCTCAATTTGTATCGACAAATCTACATGGGCCGGGGTTCGAGTCAACATTTTCGGGCAGTGCGTGAAGACAATCCGCCATGTGCCTGAATCACGGGCAATAGCTCCATTCCGCACCACGTGGCGAATTCCAGAAAATCGTCCGCCCAAGATCCCGGGACCAGCACGAAGTGGTGCTCCAGCCCGTGCTCCATGACGCTCGTCACGACGTCTTCCGCACTGCAGGCCTGACCGCGATCAGAAAACCCGGTTACCCAACCGCGACACCCGGTAAAGCCTGACTCGCCCATTGCCCTGACCTCGCCCTCGACGGCGAAGGCAGCGGTTCCGCTACGGGCAACGCGCAGCACGGAGTGTGGCCCGTCGACGAATTCGAAGTCCGCAATCGCTCCGAATTTCGGTCCTTCCTGTGTGCCTCGCCCAATCATCGGATGATTTATCCACGCGACCCGACCGGCGTCGGCCATGTAGAGCGGCCCGCCACCGCCATGCCACATCAGGATGCGGTCGCTGGAAAACTGCGGCGAGGTCATGTCCAGCAAACTGCCAACCCTTCCGGAAATCGATCGCACCACGATCTGAGTGACCGTCCCGAGCACGTCGCCTTCCGACGCGATGGCCATGTTGTCTTTCTCCTCAAGCCAGCTGAAGGCGGCACCAGGATGCATGCCCGGATTTTCCTGGAGGGCGGGCCAGTCGGACACCGCCAGGCCGTCATAGCCGTCCAGGTCGGCAATCTTGCGCAGTGCCAACGCCGCACGGGCGGTCAGTGCCATCTGCTCATCGGACACGCCCTGAATTTCGCCGCATGCCCCCATCGCCGCAATCTCGGTCTCGACCTCACTGCCATTCGCGGCGGCCATGGCTTCGACCATTCGATGAATGTCCACATGCACTGGCTCGACTCCAAGTTGGCGAGCCAGTGCATCGCAGGACACGTCCATGTTGTAGAAGGTCGGGGCCAATCCGCCGACCACCCCGATTCGTGCCCCCTTCAGCCGTTCCCTGGCAGACAGTGCCCGAAGGCTGCGCGATAGGCGATCGCGTAAGGCGGGACCCTCTGGAGCGCCAAAATACCACTGAACCGGATTCCTGGAGAGGTCGCGAACGCCACGCGCGATTGACAGGCTCATATTGAGCGAAACGAAGTTGTTGAGCTGGATGTCGTTCTCATGCGTTGGCTCGGGAGTTGCCCACACCCCCATTGGCATTTCACCCATCGCGACTTCCCGCGCCACGTCACCCATGGTGAAGCCACCGTGGATCAGAAGTACGAATCCAGCCCCCTGTGCCCGACAGTATTCCAAGGCCTCGCGGGCACCGGCGCCGTCCATCGGGATGTTTGGCGCAACAGCCACCTGACCGTCCACAGCGGTCACGAGTTCCTCGACGGCCCCGAGGCAGGCTTCGAAGACACCATGTCGTTCGGGGAAGTAGCTCGGCAATGACGCCCTAATGATTCCGACTGTCAGTGTCATTGTTTCTCCGGGGTTAGATCGGATCGGTCTTCCTGGCCGACCCTGAAAGGTTGAACACTATTGGAGTCGCGCGAAACACCTGATCGTGGAAGACTGGCAAATCCGTGTCGTCATATGCCGTGCAGGCCACAGACAGAATCGGGGTTCCTGGCTCGATGCCTAGATGCTCTGCGACGTCATTCGACGCAGCGCAAGGGTGAACGGTCTCGCAGGCACGGGACCAGGCAAGGTTGAAACGGTCGGAAAGGATGCGCAGGATCGACTGGTCGGGTCCGAGTTCGGGGAACGCATCCGGTGCGAGGCCCGTAACCAGATTCGTCGGAACCCATGTGCTGACCAGCAACTCCGGTTCGCCATCTACAGTCCTTAGGCGGTGAATGCGCGCGACTGGAGCGTCGAAGACTTCCGTAACGTCAGCGGGCGGATCAGGATGGGGCACGTCAATGCTGATCAATCTCGCACCTGGAACCCGGCCCTTGCGCAGCACCGCGTCGGTAAAGGACGCAAGGCACGTTTCCCGCTGCGGTGACAGGCAGTCGACGTGATAGCCACTGCCCTGCCGGGAGGCGAGGTACCCGGCATCCACCAGCATTTCCAAGGACTTGCGGATCGTTACTCGACTTACCTTGAAGGTTCCGGCCAGCGATTCCTCCGACGGCAGCCTAGTGCCGACCGAGTAGTGGTTCGACTTCAGACGTTTCAATATTTCATCGTGGACGACCATGTATTTCGGAGTGACGAGCTTGTTCATGTCTCCGCACCTGCAATGTGACCGGTCGAGTTCATCAGACAGGGACTCTCCGTCCTCGCAAAGTCATTCCGGACCGGGAGCGATTTGCATCAAAGTACGCCGCTTCCTGCCCGTTTCGGGCTTGCTTCGCGCCGTCGAAAGAATCAACAAAGGAATTCCACGGCATCGCCAACTTTGCCGCGAACTGTGCCGCCTTTCGAGAGGACATCGGCATGGTCATCGCACCGCCTCCGCCAGACGCTCCAGCCGCCGCAGGCCTTCGCTCGCCATCCAGCGCGTCGTGGCGTCCTTCCCCTTGGTTCCGAAAACTTCGATCGCATCGCTCCAAGCGGCGCGACCGCACATGAAACCGGCCGGTCTCACGCCGGCACTCCGTGCCATCTTCAGGCCGGCCTCGAACTGGCGGAATGTCACCCCTGCGCTCAGATACAGGATCGGGATGTTTCCGGCGGCCTCGGCAGCAGCGCGAAAGGCATGGTCCGCCTCCGCCACCGACATGGTGGGTTCCCCGATCCCCTCCACATGCCCCAAGCTCACTGGAAACTCGACCTTGAGAAAATCAACACAGAACTCAGCGGCCGCAAAGACGCGGGTCGCGCGCTCAACCAGCGAAGGCTTCAATTGCGCGAACGCCGCAGAAGCGGTGTCAGGCACCGAGCGGTCATAGACAAGGGGTTCGAACAGAAACTGGACTCCCTCGACCCTGCATTCCTCTCCAATCCGCCGAACCAGCGCTTGCTTCCTGAGATTGATCCCGGGTTCATCATCGGGAGCGTAGTAGAGAAAGAACTTCAACACGCTGACGCCATGACTGGCGTAGTCCGATATCCTCAAGTTATCCGGAAGAACCGTGATCCGGTCTTCTTCCGCGATCCGGTAGACGTCCGCTTCGTAGGCCAGTATCGGCAGACAGGGCGCATGAATGGACGCCAGCAGATCGGGTCCGTATTCCGCGTCCACCAGCAGCGTCGTTGCGGCGCGGCTCATCGTATCTGCAACAATGCGCTTGAAGGTGAACAGATCGTCGTCCTGCGCGGCATCACCCCGGGCATCGCGCAGTGCAGTTCCGAGACCGCTGCCCATGTCCACCGCGATGCCGCAGATCGGTTGATGGTCGGTCAGGGCCAGCGCGGAGGTCATGCCGGGCACTCGTCCGACAGTTCGATTTTCGGAAATGCCGGCGTGTCCGACGGCGCGCACCAGAGCCTCAACATCTCGTCGTCCGGCTCGAACAGCGAAATCGAGAAACCGCCCGTTTCCTGCGTTGTCACAAAGCTGCCGATCATCGGCGCAACTGCCCGTACGTTGCACGCAGCCAGTGACTTCACGGTTTCCGCCCATACTGTCAGCAACTCCATAATCGTCGTCCCGCCCATGCCATTGACGATGACGGCTGCCTGCCCACCCGCCGCGATGGGCCGGTCATCCAGGAGGCGTCGGATCATCTCTTCGACCAGGTTTCGAACAGGCCCGGTCTTGACCCTTCCCATGCCAGGCTCACCGTGCACGCCCATCCCCAGATAGATCTCGTCATCCGGCAGGCTGAACATCGGCTGCCCGGTCAGAGGAGAAATTCCCGGTGAGACCGCTGCAGCGAGCGTGACGGTGCGTTCGCGCACGTCTTCACCGAGTCGCGTCAGGCGTTCTAAGGGCCATCCCGCCTCGGCTGCCGCACCAAGAATCTTGTAGATGAACATCGTCCCCGGAGCGCCACGCCGGTCAGCCCGCCGTTCGGGCGGGGCCGCCGAAATGTCGTCATACATAAGGAGGGGCACAACCTTCATGCCCTCTTCTTCGGCCAGCATCGTTGCGGCACGGCCGTTAATGACATCGCCGGAGTGTCGGGAAATCAGCAGAATTGTGCCGGCCGCCCCGTTGACCTCGCGAATTCCGTCAAGGATCAGGTCGGCTGAAGGAGCTGCAAACACGTCTCCGACCACGTTGGCATCAAGAACTCCCTGGCCGACGAATCCCATCGCGATCGGCTCGTGACCGGAGCCGTTGCCGATCAGCAATGTCACCAACTCATCCGGATCTTTCCGATTCCGTTGACGCACGACAATGCGCGGGTCAAGTGCGCCCCGACGCACGTGCGGGCAGGCGATGACGAAACCGTCGATCATGTCGTCGACCATTGTTGCCGGATCGTTGAACAGCTTCTTCACGAAACGGACTCCCGGGCGAGCGTCCCAAGTATCAGGACCAGGGAGACCGCGCCCGGATCAAGATGCCCTACGCCACCGCCCTCGACATGTTGCGCGCGGCCGCATTTGGCGCGCATGTCGCGGGTCTCGTCCCGGCCCGCTTCAGCTGCCGAAACGGCTTCGGCAAAAGACTTTCCGTCCGCAAGTGCCCCGGCTGCCGGAGCGAGTGCATCGACCAAACTCTTGTCGCCGGGCCGAACTTCTCCTAGATCGCAGATCCGAGCGCAGGCGCGTTCCAGTCCCTTGGCCAAATCGTCGCCGTCATCCAAGTGCCGTTCGATTTCATGCAAAACCAATCCGAAGAGCGTTCCAGAAGCGCCGCCCGAGGCCCGCATGAACGCCTTTGCGCGCTTTCCGTCCGCAGCCGTGGCCGCCCGCGCCAGGCCACGCACAAGCGTTGATCCGTGATCGCCATCGCCAACGGCAGCGTCTAATGCGTTCAACTCCTGCATCCTGGGACCTGCTGCCTCGTCAAGGGCACGAAAGTACCTTTCAGCCGACATCGGCAAAGACTCTCTTCATGCAATCCAATGCCTCGGTGGCGGCGCGGTCGGCATCCGATTCTATGTCCCGCCAAATGTTCAGGTCGCGGCTGCTGGGATGGCCTGGGCGGACGAACATCTCCGCCACGATCCAGCCTCGGTAGCCGATGTCCCGAAGCGCCTCCGCGTCGGCATTGAAATCATACCTGGCACTTCCCGGCACACCCCTGTCGCAATCGGAGACATGGAAGTGCACCAGCTTATTTCTGCTGGCACGGATCGCGGCAGGCGGGTTCTTTTCCTCGATATTCATATGGAAGGTATCCAGCAACACGCCGACGTTTTCCGCACCGCTTACCTCGGCAATTGCCACGGCCTCCTCGGCGGTGCAGGTCAGGTCGGTTTCGAACCGGTTGATCGCCTCGATCCCAAGGACAACGCCCATTTCCTCCAGCACCGGCTGCATCCGTCCGAGTGTCTCGGCGGCGCGCCGGGCTCGCTCCGGCTTGCGCAGCGGATCGAATACGCCCCAAGGAGCGGCAACCACTCCGGCCAAGGACGGCGAACCTAGTTCGGCCGTGATCTGGATCGCCCGACGCAATGCTGCACGAGCGGCGGCGCGCACGTCGGGGTCGCCTGAAGTCGGATCCTCGGAGGTGCCAAGGCCTGTTGAACAGGTCAGCGATATGCCGGCCCGTTCCGCGGCCCCGCGCAGCACGGGCGCCTCGTCCAGATCAATTCCCAGAAGCGACACTTCGACGCCGTCAAATCCGATCATGGCGGCGCGCTCGAACAGAGGTACCGGATCGTCGGTCCACTCTTTCATCCAAATCCCGGCGTGAATTCCGAATTTCATGAATTCCTTCCTGTTTTCGAAAAGATTAGTAGATACAGATTGATTATGTCAAATCATTTGGCGGCCAATGCCTGCTCGCGAAGGCGCAATACCTTGCGGTTGACCTTGCCTGACGAGGTCATCTCAAACTCCTCTACAAACTCGATTTCGCGTGGGGCCTTGTAGGCGGCAAGCCGCTCACGGACATGCGCCTTGAGCGCATGCGACAGCTCCTCGCTCGCCCCATAGCCTTTCGACAAGCGCACGAATGCCTTCACGATCGAGCCACGGTCCGCATCCGGCTTGGCGATCGCCGCGGCTTCCGCCACGGCTGAATGGGCGATCAGGCACTCCTCGATCTCGGTTGGTCCGATGCGAAAGCCCGAGGACTTTATCAGGTCGTCGGACCTACCCTTGTACCAAAAGTAGCCGTCTTCGTCCTGAACCGCGAGATCGCGTGTCCGCATCCATGGGCCGAGCCGCAAATCGGCCTCTTTCTCAGGCGCGTTCAGATAGCCGAGATAACGGGTGGGTGCGTTTGCCGGCGTCACGATCTCTCCGGGTTCGCCGGGATTCACTTCGCTGCCTTCGGAATCCACCAGCAGAACCTTGTGGCCCGGATAGGCGAGGCCCATGCTGCCGGGGCGACGCGGGTAGAGTGCCGCACAATTGCCGATCAGGTGATTGACCTCGGTCAAGCCGTAGAACTCGTTGCAGACCACGCCCAGACGGTCTTCCGCCCATGAAAGCGTGTCGGCGGCCAAGGCCTCTCCGCCAGTACAGATCACGCGCAGGGCGAGATCGTGTTGCGCGCGCGGATCTGGTGTCTCCGCCAACCGCTTGATCGCCGTAGGCGTCAAGAAGGTGTGGGTAACCTTATGCCGCGCCATGAAATCAAAGGCCCAGTCGGCACTATAGCGTGCTTCGGAGGTTGCCACCGGCCTCCCGGCCAGCCAAGCCGGGAACAACATGTCGAGCAGTCCGCCCACCCAAGCCCAGTCAGCAGGTGACCAGAAAACCGCGTCCGCGTCGCAAAGCGCAAGGTTATAAAAGAGGTTGATTGACGGGCGGTAGGAAGCCAGCACCCTGTGCGCGTGCCTTATGCCCTTGGGCATTCCGGTAGACCCCGAGGTGTACATCAACAATGCCAGATCATCGGCCCTGCCGAAGTCTGGCTCGAATGGCGTCGGCGACCTATTGGATATCACGTCACGCAAGTCTTCCTCTGTTCCGAGCGTCTCGGAAACCAGCACCGTCTCAAGCTGTGGCAATGTTGTCCGTGCTGACGTCCGGTGAGTTGCCCAGCCATCTTCCGTTGTCAGGAGGAACCTTGCGCCACAGTCGTTCAGTGAATGTGCCAATGCGTCCGGGCCGTAGAGCTGTGACAACGTCACCGCCACCGCGCCAAGTTTGCATACGGACATGTGAGCGATTGCCGTTTCGGGACGCATTCCCGTATGTATGCCGACCGGCTCCCCGGGACCGGCGCCCAAATGCCGAAGTCTCGCGGCCAGAGCGGTTGCCGCGGCATCCACATCGGCAAAGTTCCAATGCTCCAGGGTTCCGTCATCGCGCTCGAAGACCATTGCCGGGGCAAGGCCTCGTCCGGCTTCAATCTGTGCACCAACCGTCATTCCATAGAGGTTGCTGTCGCCGGGAATGTGGATCTCGATTCGGCCTGCGCCCCGCTTCAGACCGATTCGCGACAGCCGCTCGTTCGACCAGTCCTCAAACATGCTCGTTCCCCTTGTCATTCAGCTCAATGGTCAGCCCTTGCGCGCTTGCAGGCGAAATCACCAGTCTGCCCCAGCTGGACCTGACATCGGGATTGGCGATCGCGACGACTGCCGAGTTCTTCGCACCTTCGAAGCGAACGAGCGCGAATGCCCGATCTGGAGTGTCAGTCCTGTGGATCACGACAGCATTGCCCGAAAGGGAGGTCCATGCGAGTTCCGCTGCGTCGCACCGCCCACAAATGCCGCCGGGCGGAAATTGCACGCGACCGCAGGAACTGCAGCATTCAGCCAGGGCCCTGCCTTGGGCAAGTGCCTCGAAATAGGGAGTGAGACGGCCCTTCGGCAAGCTGTGGTCCAGTGTCAGGCGGTGCTTTGTCACAGAAGTTCCAGTACGCTGACGGCGCAGGTCGTTGCAATGCCGCCATGTGAATCAACCAACCCGTATTTTGGTCCCGATCGAGGGTTCAGGCCCGGAAACGACCCAAGCAGTTGCTGCGCCGTCACCAGCACCTGTGCGACGCCGGTAGCTCCGACAGGTGCTCCTTGGCCAAGCAGCCCACCGGACAGGTTCACGGGCAACTCGCCACAGCTTGCGAACCTCCCGACGCGCTCGTCGGCCACGACATCGGGAGTGAGACCGAGTGCCTCCAAAGCCTGCAACTGGGCTCCCGAATAGCTGTCGTAGACCTCGGCCACTCCGATCGCCTCAGCCGTGATTCCTGCCGCCGCGAGCGCTCGCTTTGCCGCGGTTTCCTTGGCGCGAAACCGACCCGGGTCAGCCCGGTCGCCCAATCGTGCCCGATCGCTGGCCGCGCCGGTTCCAGAAATTCGAACGCGCACCACGCCAGTGTTCGGAAGATCCTCCGGTCGGGACAGGATTACACAGGCTGCTCCGTCACTTAGAGGACAGCAATCAAGCCGGCGATATGGCGAGGATATGACCGGGGAGACGGCGACATCCTCTTCACGGATGTCCAGCGGCAGATGTGCATTTGGGTTCGCCCGCGCGTTTTGCCTGTTGCGGGCCGCGACAGCTGCCAAGTCATTCACCGTTGCCTTGGTTCGTTCCATGAATGCCATTGCCGAAAGTGCATATATGGAAGTTGAACTGACACCGGTGAATCCGTCTGTCCAAGAATCGAAGGAATGCGAGAGGAGGATTCCTACAGTCTTTCCGTCAAGGTGAGACGCAGAGGCCTCGACTCCGACTACGGCAACCCGACGCGCCTGCCCCGAAAGCACCATCGCCATTCCCGCATGAACGGCCAGATGCCCGGACGCACCCCCTCCCTCAACTCGGCAGGACCGGCAGCCGACAAGTCCAATCGTGTCTGCAATCATGCTCGCCGGATTGAGTTGCAGAGTGAAGAAGTCGCTCTCCGAAGCGACGACAAGCGCGTCGATCGCGGACTTCTCGAGCGCCGCGTCGGCAAGTGCTCCCACGAACGCATCGCGGCACCAATCACGCCAGGAACTGCCGTCCTTGCGGCGATTGAACGGCGTCATCGCGCCCCCTGCAACAAGCACATTCACTGCGACGCCCTTCCCCTTTCGGCGTATCCCAGACCGCCAGCCGGCAGGACAGGGCCATGGCTGCCGACGGCCAGCGATTCGGTGTGCAAAGCCGATCCGAGACCGATTTCACATTGCCCGTTCCGGGTCCAGTTGCGACCGAGCGCAGCGTTGGTCAGCACGAATATTGGCCATCATCCAACAATAGCGCCGACAACATCAACGACGAAATTTGAATTGCGCGCCACATCATGCATGCGGGGAGCGCTTGTGCTCCGGCGGATAGTCCGCGAAAAGCGCGAAATGTCTTTCCGGCATTCAGCGCATCGGCGAACACCATTCAGGGTGCGTCGGCGACCTCTCCTTGAAGACGGGGCTTGCTGCGAGTTGGACAGATGACTGCCGCCTTCAAAGACGTGGACACTTGGATCTTCGATCTCGACAACACGCTATACGCGCCCGAGGCGCGGCTCTTCGATCAGATTGAAGTCAGGATGACCGATTGGGTCGTCGATGCTCTGAGAGTGGACAGGGCGACAGCAAATGAGATCCGAAAACGCTACTGGTCCCGATTCGGCACCACCCTCTGCGGGCTCATGCGTGAACACGACGTGGATCCCGAGGGGTATCTCGAGTACGTCCACGACATTTCTCTCGATCATTTGGAGCCAGACCCTGAACTTGCAGATGCGATCAATGCCCTTCCGGGGCGGGCAATCGTCTATACCAACGGCTCGGAGCCCTATGCCCGCCGGGTCATCAAGGCACGGGGTCTGTCGGGTATCTTCAATGCCGTTTACGGTATCGAGCACGCAAACTATTTTCCGAAACCCGAACGTGTCGCTTTCGATACCATCATCGCCCGGGACGGTCTCGCGCCGGAACGCGCGGCCATGTTCGAAGACGATGCACGCAATCTCGTCGCTCCCCAGGCGCTCGGCATGCGCACGATCCTGGTGGCAAGAACACCCGATGTCGCCCCGCATGTCCAGCACCATGCGTCCGATCTTGCCAGATTCCTCAAGAGCCTCGTCTGAAGAATTCCGAGCCCATCTACAAGAAACTAGAAGAGGGAGATATGGTTTCTGTCATGCGCGCGGAGAAGACCGACATATTCGTTTCCGGCGGGGGAATTGCCGGACTGGTGGCGGCCCTGGGCCTTGCGGACGCCGGTTTCTCGGTAACGCTTGCCGACCCCGTGCCGCCGCCCACAGGCAGGAATGCCGACCTGCGCTCCACCGCATTGCTAGAGCCATCGCGGCAGCAATTGGAAGCGATAGGCATTTGGAATTCGCTGCATGACGCCGCGACGCCGCTTGAGGTCCTTAGCGTAGCAAACTGCAAAGGTGACCCGCCAAGGATCGAAACTGAACGCTCATTCCGTGCCGCCGACCTTGGCGTTCCTGCTCTGGGATGGAACCTCCCCAACGCCCTGACACGACGAAGGCTTGCCGACTTGGCCGAAGCCAGCCCACTCATCGATCTCAAGCTCGGCGTCGGCTTCTCTTCGCTTCTTACACGCCAAAGCGAAGCGATTGTTGGCCTGACCGACGGCTCGAGGCTCCGTGCAAGGCTGGCCATCGCGGCCGATGGAAGTGCGTCGCCCCTGCGCGAGGCGGCGGGCATTGAAGTCGAGACCACTCGCTACGGACAGAAGGCCTTGGCCTTTGCAGTGTCGCACCCGTTGCCGCACAAGGCGACTTCCACCGAACTGTATCTGTCGCGCGGAGCCTTCGTTCTGGTGCCATTGCCAGACCAGAACGGCGTCCCGACCTCTGCAGTGGTTTGGATGCATGATGGTCCTGAAGTGCTGCGACTCGCCAAACTTGACGATGCGGTGCTTGGAGCAGCCGCCACGGAGCGCTCGTGCAACGTGCTGGGCCCACTTTCCCCAATATCTGGTCGTCAAGTGTGGCCCGTCATTACCCAGAGAGCGCACAGGTTTGTCGCGCAGCGCGTCGCGGTCATTGCGGAGGCGGCGCACGTGCTGCCGCCCATCGGCGCACAGGGCCTCAACGTCTCGCTTGCAGACATTTGGTGCCTGCTCAAGATTGCTCGCGATACACCAGGAGAACTCGGAACGTCCACGCAACTCGGCAATTTTGCCCGACTCCGGCGGCGGGATGTATTGGCCCGCACCAGGATCATCGACCTCTACAATCGGCTCTGTCGCGACGGCACGCCTGCAGGACAGCTCCTCCGCTCTGCCGGACTGCGGCTGGCAGGCGACTGGGCACCGCTGCGAAGCGCAATCATGCGGGCCGGCTTGGCGAGCTGAATTTTCGCGCGGTTTGCGTCGGTGGCGAAGCCTTGGAACCAAGGGCCGGTTCGCCCGCCCTATGCCACGGTCCCGATTTCAGAGATGCGTGGACTGAGAGAGAGGGGAATTTGTCAATCACTGCATGCCATCGGCTAAGGACGTACACGCCCTGAATCCTTGCATGTTCTGAACTCTGTGCGCACAGCCACCGTCACTTGCATCCCCGGGAATCTGCGCTAGAAGCTCTCGGGATTCACGAAACCTGCGACAAAGGAAGCTCCGATGCGCGTATATTATGATCGCGACTGCGACATCAACCTGATCAAGGACAAGAAGCTGGCCATACTTGGTTACGGAAGCCAGGGCCATGCGCACGCGTTGAACCTGCGTGATTCTGGCGCAAAGAACGTTGCCGTGGCGCTTCGTGAGGGCTCGCCCTCCGCAAAGAAGGCCGAAGCAGAAGGGCTCCAGGTCATGGGCATCTCTGACGCAGCAGCGTGGTGCGACCTCATGATGTTCACCATGCCCGACGAACTGCAGGCCGAAACCTGGAGAACCCATGTCAAGGATCATATTCGCCCTGGCGCCGCGATAGCGTTTGCACATGGCCTCAATGTGCATTTCGGATTGATCGAGGCACCTGACAGCATCGACGTCATCATGATGGCTCCGAAAGGTCCTGGCCACACCGTGCGGGGCGAATACGTCAAGGGCGGGGGCGTGCCCTGTCTTGTCGCCGTTCACAACGACGCGTCCGGCAAGGCCCTCGAAATCGGCCTCTCATATTGCTCGGCCATTGGCGGCGGGCGATCCGGCATTATCGAGACCGACTTCAAGGAAGAATGCGAAACCGACCTGTTTGGTGAACAAGCCGTTCTTTGCGGCGGCCTCGTAGAGCTTATCCGCATGGGTTTCGAGACCCTGGTCGAAGCCGGATATGCGCCCGAGATGGCATATTTCGAGTGCTTGCACGAGGTGAAGCTCATCGTCGATCTCATCTATGAGGGTGGCATCGCCAACATGAACTACTCGATCTCGAACACGGCCGAGTACGGCGAATACGTCTCCGGACCACGCGTTCTCCCCTATGACGAGACCAGGGCCCGCATGCAGGCCATCCTGAAGGACATTCAGTCCGGAAAGTTCGTCCAGGAATTCATGACCGAAAACGCCGTGGGCCAGCCATTCTTCAAGTCGACGCGCCGGAACAACGACGCACATGAGATTGAAGAAGTTGGGAAAAAGCTCCGCGCCATGATGCCCTGGATTTCGGAAGGCAAACTCGTGGATCATGCCAAGAACTGAAAGACCGCAGCGCGCGCAGGTCAATCGAATTGCAGTTGCGTTCCATGCCTGTCCGGAAAGTTCCCGGCCAGGCAGGCCAGGCATTTCCGAAACGGAGGACTGATCGAACTCAAGTCGCGTCAGTCTTCGCTAAACTGAAGTTCGTACAATCTCGCGTACAACCCGCCGCGTGAAAGAAGCTCGTCGTGCCGTCCCTCGTCCACGACCTGGCCCTTGTCCATGACAACTATCTTGTCCGCGTTTCGAACGGTCGAAAGGCGGTGGGCAATCACCAACGTCGTGCGCTCCGCAGCCAGCCGGTCAAGGGCTTCCTGGACATGGGCTTCGCTTTCCGCATCAAGGGCTGAGGTCGCCTCATCCAGCAGGAGGATTGGTGCATCGCGCAAAAGTGCGCGTGCGATTGCCACCCTCTGCCGCTGCCCTCCTGAGAGTCCCGTGCCACGTGGGCCCGCCGGCGTATCCAGCCCCTCGGGTGATCCGGCGACGAAGTCCTTCAAGTGCGCGGCATCAACCGCCGCAAGAATGCTTTCCTCCGTCACGTCAGGCGTGGCGAGCACGATATTGTGGCGAAGGCTCTCATCGAACATCGGTGCGTCTTGCGTCACCACCGAAAACAGCTGCCTCAGATTGGCGAGATCAAGCTTGGTGGTCGGTATCCCTCCCACCGTTATTTCCCCGCCACTGGCATCAAGAAGGCGTGTCAATACACTGAAAAGAGTTGACTTTCCAGCCCCGGAAGCTCCGACAAGCGCAGTCGTTTTCCCAGCCTTGGCCACAAAGGTCACATCCGTGAGCGCTGGGACGTGGCCATAGGATGCCGCCACATGCTCAAACCGTATATCCGCCGCGCGGGGATCGTCCGGCAAAGCATCGGGCCTAGCTGGCGTATGAATAGTAGGCGCCACATGAAACACGTTTCGAATTCGTTCCAGGCTGGCGCGCGTTGCCTGCCATGCGCCAGCGACATTCGCGAGCCGACGGAGCGGGTCGAATAGGAGCGCCATCGCGGTGAAGAATGACATGAACTGACCAACTGTCTTGTCACCGTCAATGATCTCGCTGCCGCCGTAGATCACGACACACGCGAAGCCGATTGCTGCCACCACATCCGTTGTCGCGGGGAGGCCCGCCTGCCCGATCCGGGTCTTCATTTCCTGAACCAGGTAGCGATCAACAGCCGTACCAAAGCGTACGTCTTCGAACGCCTCGCTGTTGTTCAGCTTGATCGTGTCCATGCCGTGAAACGTCTCGTCAAGCAGGGTCGAAAGCCGCGCAGCGAACTCGCGCGCTGCAAGTGCCTTTTTCCGGACGTATCGCTGCATTCCGAGCACCGGGCCAATTAGGATCGGCACGCCGGCGACGGCCACGAGCGTCCAGCGCCAATCCACTGAAATCGCGACACCAAGCAGTGCAATGACGGTCACGACCTCGCGCCAGGCGGTGCCCAGAACCTGCATCCAGATCTGGTTGGCCAAAGTCGTGTCTCCCCGAACGCGTTCGATCAGGGTGCCTGGCGGATTGAACTGGAAATAGGCGCTGTCCAGCGTCAGGAGATGACCCAACATGTCACGCTGCATGCTTGACGTAACCGCAAGGCCGGCGCCGTTCATGAGCAACCGATGCCCGAAATCCGACACGGCCCTGATCAGGAAGATGCCGGCGATCACGCCCGCCACCCAATAGACCGCCGCCCGATTCCCGGCCAGGAAAACCAGATCGAACATTGGCTGCACGATGTAGGAGAGCGCGCCGAGCATGGACCCCTCGATTGCCATCAGCACAAGCGCAGCCGCAATCTTGGGCCAATGCCCCTTCAGGTAGTTGCGCCACACCCACCCGATCAGTTCACGATTGGAATGCGCACGGTGCGGGCCGGACCAGTCGGCAGAAGTCTGGGAATTCTCGCTCACGCCCTCAATTCCTCGGACCACCTCGCCGCACTAGCTAGCCCGCCGATGCAGCGCGCACAAGCTGGCGCGGCGTTTTCTCCGATCAGGATCTGGCCCGGTCAGAATTTTCTTGGCAACCCGGCGGTTCAATCTGCTTGCGGACGTCTCTGGAGGCCGACATCCGGCCTCGTTGCCCTGCTGACTGACGTCTGACCCCAGGCACACCATGAAGAAGTTCGACGAGACTATCCTTGTCCTGGACAGGAAAGGCAACGTGAATACCTTCCGTGGTCTTCTGGAGCGCGAAAGCGTGGGCCAGGGGACATTCGCGTGCTACCTCGCCGCCGCACCCAGCTTCGTGAGTCCTCGGAAGCACCGAGGGCGGCACCCAAGGGGCGTTTCTCCAAGGACCTGGCCGTCAACGGACAAAAGTGAATTCCGTCCCATTGCGTGATACTCGCACATGGTCCGCGACTGGCACCGTTCGACATGTTCGCATTGGGTGTGCCCGGCTTCGCAGGATATCGTGCAGTCCGGGCTCAGGGATTGTGCACTCCAGGCGGGGTCTGGCGCCACCTCGCGCCAACGCGCGCAGTCCGGGACCATCCATCTTCCTCACCCGACACGCATTGTCTCCGGCACCGGAATGTGAATATGTCCGGCCAAGAATCCGGAGCGAATTTCATGAACCTATCCAGCGGCATTTCCTATCTTGCCATACCCGGCCCTTCGGTCATGCCGGAGCGGGTATTGATGGCGATGCACAGAAGTGCGCCCAACATCTACGAGGGCGAACTTGTGAACATGGTGCCCGATCTTGTCGATCGCCTGAAGCAGGTCGCGCGCACGCAGCAGGACGTGGCAATCTACATTGCCAACGGTCACGGAGCCTGGGAGGCGGCAATCTCAAACACGTTGTCCGCAGGCGAGCGCGCAGTTGCGCTTGCCACGGGTACATTTGCTCATGGCTGGTCCGAAGTGGCCCAGCGAATGGGAGTCGAAACAGAAGTTCTGGACTTCGGGCAACGCAGCGCAGTCGACCCTGAGCGACTGGTCGACCGCCTTCGCAAGGACCACGATCACGAAATCAAGGCCATCCTTGCCGTCCACACGGACACGTCGACAGGCATTCGCAATGACATTGAGGCCATACGCTCTGCCATCGACGAGGCTGGCCATCCGGCACTTCTCATGGTCGATTGCATAGCGTCCCTGGGATGCGACCGCTTCGAGATGGATGCATGGGGAGTGGACGTTATGGTCGCAGGCTCTCAAAAGGGACTGATGACTCCGCCCGGGCTCGGTTTCGTGTTTTTCAACGAAAGGGCCAGCCAGGCCAGGAACGGTGCCGGTCTCGTCACCTACTATTGGGACTGGCGCACGCGCGTCGCGCCTGAGATCTTCTACCAGTTTTTTGCTGGAACGGCACCTGCGCACCATCTTTATGGTCTGCGCGAAGCGCTATTGATGATCGAGGAGGAAGGTCTCGAGAACATCTGGGCAAGGCACGCAGCCATTGCCGAAGCCGTCTGGGCCAGCTTCGACCATTGGGGAAAGGATGGCCCGCTGGAAGTGAATGCGCCGGACCGTTCGATACGATCACATTCCGTCACCGCTCTGCGCACTGGATCGGAGAAGGCGACCGCGCTCAGGGAATGGTGCGAACACCGGGCGGGGCTGACTTTGGGAATCGGCCTCGGCATGGCGGCAAGTACCGCGCCTGAGTGGCACCACTTCTTCCGGCTGGGCCATATGGGGCATGTCAACGCCCAGATGATTCTAGGTGCCCTGGCTACAATTGAGGCAGGCCTGAAGGCCGTCGATCTCCCGCACCACCCAGGCGGCGCACTGAAGGCATCAGAACTGATCGCCGCACGCGCATGAGCGTCAGCGAAGCAGGCTCGCACGGCCTCAGATGCAGAATTGGCGCAGGCACGCGACCGGTCGAGTCGCGCGAGATTGAACCGCACTTCGGAATTTCACCCAATGATGCAGGCACGCCTCAATTGGGCGTCGATGCAGAGCTTTCCTGAAGTGCCACATCACGAAGAATTCGCGGCACGATCATTGCCAGATTCCGGTCTTTGACTTGGCGGGACCTTCGGTGCACTGGACGGAAGCACCGAATTCCACAATCGCCTCCATGACATCGCCGAAAAGACGATCGCAAACAGCACGGTCGACGCCAAGGTCATCCGCCAGTCGTAATCTCCAGCCACGTATGCGCCCATCAGCGCGACAAATGCCGCCGCCGCGGCGAACCCAAGCGTCCGCGAGAAGTATTCAATGCGCGGCACAATGAGAATTGTCGCC
Organism: Silicimonas sp.; assembly: GCA_022820365.1. Classification (GTDB taxonomy): domain Bacteria; phylum Pseudomonadota; class Alphaproteobacteria; order Rhodobacterales; family Rhodobacteraceae; genus JAJEFO01. Next base: position 36,279 of record JAJEFO010000104.1, on the reverse strand, counting down.
GCGTTGATGGTTGCGGCGGCCGCAAAAAATGTCGCTACTAGGTCAAGCGTCGCAGTGCAGCGTATGAGGTTTCCGAGCGTCGCGCCATCTGCCTCGCAAACGTAGTCGGTGAGAATCAGCATGTAGATCTTCAGGACAAGGGCAATTGCCAGGGCAACGCCAAGAATGATGCTCATCGCAGTCGCAATGATTGCCACCGGACGTTCAACGGCGAGTTCGTACCTCTCTGAGCGTTGGCGGTTCTCCGTTGTCATCCGCCTGCCCCCAGCCGAGCGATAACGCGGTCGACGCTCGTGACCTCAGCGACATTCGCCATCGCAAAGTCAATCGACGCCCTGTGCCACTCGTCATTCATGGTCGAACAGGCGTCCTCGGGCACGATCACGCGGAACCCTTTGTCCGCACCCGTGCGGGCGGTGTGTTCGACAGACATGTTGGTCCATGCACCGGTATTAATCAGCGTGTCTATCCCGCCGTGCCTGAGATAGCTTTGCAGGCGCGAGGTTTCCCACGGACTCATCGACATTTTCTCAACGACAAGATCGGATCCGTGCGGCTCTAGTCCAGCCACCGGGGCAGCGCCCCAAGAGCCGCGAACCATCGCTCCTGCATCGATGAGACCCGAATAGAGAGGCGCGTTGGGGCCGATCTTGGGATGCCCCGGCTCGCAAATGAAATGCACGTGAATGACTGTCACGCCTGCGCGCCTGCAAGCATCGGCCAGTCGCCGGGAATTCGCCACAACGTTCTGCGACCTGGCGTGCGCGGGCGATCCGCTCTCGGCGAAGGCGCCGCCATCAATGATGACATCGTTTTGCATGTCCTGAATGATCAGGGCTGTCTTGCGCGGATCGATTGCCGCAAGGACACCCGTCGAAGCGCGTGAAGGTGCCGGTTGAGCACGCATGAACGGCTCCTCCCGCCCCTGAGATTTCAGGTTCACGGCATAGACGCCGGTCGTCGCGCAAATGTAGAGCGTTTGCCAGTGCTCTCCGCCCCAGTGCAGGTTAGCCGACTGCTCGGGCACGATAATCTCGCCCAGCTTCACGCCGTGGAAATCATAAACCCAGACGCCCCCTGGGGCGGTCACGTAGACGTTGCCGCTGGTGTCGGCCTTCATTCCATCGGGCAGCCCGGCGCGGCCATCCTCCTTAATGCCACTTGCGAAGAGCCTGGCATTGACCAGTTCGCCTTTGGGGCCGATATCGAACATCCGGATGTTTGCCTGATCCGTATCGTTGACCCACATGAACCGTTCACAGGGACTGAAGCAAAGTCCGTTTGGCTGCCCGAACATGTACCTGTCTGACACAAGCTGCGGTTCATCGCCGGGGCGATGCCCGGGCGAGAGCCGGTAGACTCCCTGAAACCCCTGCGGAAGCGGCCTTGGTACTCCAAAGTGTTCCATCCGACCGAAGGTCGGATCAGAGAAATAGACCGATCCGTCCGAGCGCACGCAGATGTCGTTGGGGGAGTTCAGTTCCTTGCCTTCGAAGTGACTGGCGAGGACTTCTCGCGTGCCATCGCGATTGAACCGCGCGACCGACGACGTCGCGTGTTCGCAGACCAGGAGGTTCAGGTCGGCATCATAGGTCATTCCGTTGCCCTTGTTTGACGGGCGCATGACCTCTTCGACGCCGCCTGTCTCCGACCACCTGCGCCGGACATCTGCGGGCATGTCCGAAAATACCAGATGCTGCTCAAGCGGATGCCAAAGCGGTCCCTCGGTGAAAGTGAAGCCGCTGCCGATCTGACGCACCGGCGCACTCAAGTCGATCAGTTCGTTGAACCTTGGGTCGGTCGCAACATGGGGCATGGCAATTTCCTCAGGCCGGGAACCAATTGCGGGCCGGCAGGCTTTCTACAACGGAACCTGGGCAATTCATGCCAAGTCGGCCCACGACCTGCCCGTGTTCGATTACTGCGCCACGATCGTGCACAGGCAACAGGTACCGATAGTTGTTGAGCAGTTTCTTGATCTGCGCCTTTTCCGAACGCTTGGATCCGGCGTGATTCCCGGTGACCTGCGGTTCCATGTAGTTGTTGACCCGGACATGGTTGATGACCTGATCGTTGAAGTCATAGATGACGTCGCCGCAGATGCAGGCAAGCCCGTCGGCGGTTTCGACAATCACGTTCATCGATCCTTCAGTATGCGCGCCCGCGGGTTCGCACCAGACGCCCGGAATGATCTCTTCCGCTCCCGAGATCTCGAGGTCCAGGAAACGAATGGCTTCGGGTTCGTAGATCCTGTCGACAAGGTGCTTGATGTCCGGCTTTGGATACTGCGGATACATGATGCCCGAGACCGAGAACTCCATTTCCCGGCGATTCAGCACGACCGTCGTGTTTAGAGGAAAATCGTCATCGTTTCCAGCGTGGTCGATGTGCAGATGCGTATGCAGGACGTAGCGGATGTCGCCCGGACGGAGCCCGTGCTTTGACAGTTGCTGGTCCACGGTGTTTTCGTGGTAGCAGTGCCCGCGCATGCCCAGGGTCTCCATGATCGCGTTGTCTCGATACCCGGTGTCGATCAAAACCGGATACTGCCCGCCGAGGATGAGGAACCCGTAGGTCGGGACACGGCGAACGCGGCCGCAGTCGTGGCCAAGGACCAGAAAGCTGGCTTCGAGCTCGATGTCTCCAAAATCAAGAATGTGGATAGTGAGGGCCATTGGGTACTCCCTTATTCGACGCGGTAAACCCGCGCTGCGGTGTCGTTGAAGATTTGCGCTTTCTGCTTCTTGGTGAGACTCGCGGTCGCTTTCCTGAAAGCGCCAACGAGATCCCGATAGCTGGTCCAGAGCTTCTCGATCGGAAAGTTTGATCCGAACATGCAGCGATCCGCCCCGAAGATTGAGACCGTCTGCTTCACGATGTCGGCGATGAAGTCCGGGTCGTTCCGATGAATGAACGTTCCGAACGCCGATAGTTTCGTGACCACGTTATTCCGTTTCGCGAGGTCGGTCATGGCTGCGCGCCAAGCCTTCCAGCCGACCTGGGATTGATCTTCCAGCATGCCGGCATGCTGCAGGATGAAAGTCACGTCCGGGCACGCATCGGCGAGCTTTGCGGCGTCCGCCATCTGGCCCGGAAATACCTGCAGGTCGAAAGTGAAGCCGTGCTCCGCGAGCTTTCCGATGTTCTCGGCGACGCGGGGGTCCGAAACCTGCCTGCGGTCGGGGGCGAATCGATAAAGCGGATTCTCGTGCCAGTGAAATTGCTGCCTGAAACCTCGCAGCAGCGAATAGTCCCTGAGCGACTTCAGCGCGGGACCGACATCGCCTTTCGTGAAGTCCAGAAAGCCGACGATTGCATGGGGCCAGCCGCTCCTGTCGGCAACGGACTGAACCCAGGCGATTTCGTCCTTGAACCAGTTCGGCGCCCAGTTTGCCTGCACATAGACCGATTTCTTGACCCCGGTACCCTTGATGTCGGCGCAATATTCTTCGACCGGATAATCCCTCTTGATCGCTGCATATGGACCGAAGATCCTCGGTCGCTCGGGGCCGAGCAGCCATGGCAGGTCTGTTTGCCGCCAGACATGGTGGTGGGCGTCTATCATGCAGCACCTCCCTGACGGGCTTGGGATGCCAGGCTCAGAAGATGGCTCACCACCGCTTCGCTCGTCGATCCATCGGCCAGTGCATCGAGGCTCGGGAGTATGGCGCTCAGGCCGCCGGTGGCAGGCAGGTAGTCAGGATCCGACGCCAGCGGCGTCAGCCAATCCAGACGCCAAGCCAGTCTTGAAAGCCGCCGAACCGCTTCCAGCATCAGCGTTGGCGACCCGCGTTCGAGGCCGTCGGACAAGACGACAATCGCCGCGCCGCGTGCAATGCCGGCATAGCGCGGCACCGCAAGGAAAGTGGTCAGGGCTTCGCCGATCCGCGTGCCGCCATCAACGTCGGCAACAAGTGCGGAGGCGCGCTCCAACGCCCTTTCCCGATTGCGTACGCGCAGCGCAGATGTCAGTCGTGTCAATCGCGTGCCAAGCGTAAAGACCTCCGCGCGGTCAGCCGCGCCGGTCAACGCGTGCGCGAAAGTCATTGCAGCCTCTGTTCGATCTTTCATCGATCCGGAAACGTCAATCAGCAGGACGATCCTGCGCTGTCTGTTCTTGCGGCGACGACGTGCAAGGGTGAAGACCTCGCCGTCCCGCCTTGCGGCATCGCGCAGGGTCCGACGCATATCCAGAAGCTTGCCGCCCCGATCCGGTGCAAAGCGGTACGACAGTCGACGCGGCAGTCGGGCGGGCGCAAGGCGTTGAAAGCGTGCCAGGACCGAACTTGAGTCTTCTTCCGTGAATTCGCGGCGTGACAGACGCTCAACGGCCGTGGCCTCTTCGCCGGTCTCGGCATCGGGTTCAACCGCGTCCCGCTCTTCGCGTGCGCCGGTCGGCTCGTGGGCCGAAACCGCTTCGTCTTCGGATTCAACCGCGCCTGGCGCGGTCATCCCCAGGAAATAGGCGCGGAAGAGCGCGTCAAATTCATCCTGCCGGTCCTTGGGAATCGCCAGCATGGCGATTCCGGCGCGACGGACATCCTCGACATTGCGAGGCCCCAGCAACTCGATTGCCTCTAGAAAGCCGATGGTCTGATCGGGCCCGACGGAAAATCCATGGGTGCGCAAGACGGCGGAGAACTCGACAAACGGCTCGGCGGCGCGAGGCAGCGGGCGTGAATCCGTCATGCCGCTTCTCCTGGCAGGAACGCGTCCAGTCGCGGAGACAATTGCGCTAGATCGTCCTGGTCTTTCAGCACGACGCCAATCGAGCGCCGGAAAGCCGCAGGCCATGGCTCTCCTTGCGCATTCAATAGCGTTGCGGCCTCCGCCCACTCGACAGTCTCGGCAACGCCAGGCAGTTTTACCAATGGCTCTTCCCGCATAAGCCCCACCGATGCGACCACAGCCTCCGCTGTCGCCTCGGCAACCGACGAAGCTCGAACCATCACGATGCGGGCTTCAAGTGCAGGATCAGGGAAATCGATCCAATGATAGACGCATCGTCGCCTGAGGGCCTCGTGAAGGTCGCGGGTGCGGTTCGAAGTCAGAACGACAATCGGGTGAGATGTCGCACGGACCGTGCCGGTCTCGGGTATCGAGATGGTGAAGTCCGACAGGAACTCGAGCAAAAACGCCTCAAACTCGTGATCAGAGCGGTCGATTTCGTCGATCAGCAAGAGGGACTCATCCGGTGCTCGCAACGCTTCCAGCAAGGGGCGCGCAAGGAGAAATTCATCCGCGTAAACGTTGAGCTGGCTGTTCTCGGCCTGGCGAATCGCCAGCATTTGGCGCGGATAATTCCATTCATAGAGCGCCGCAGCGGCGTCGATTCCCTCGTAGCATTGCAAGCGGATCACGTGCCGACCCAGCACAGCGCCTACCGCCTTGGCAGCCTCGGTCTTGCCGACGCCCGGAACGCCTTCCAAAAGAAGCGGCTTGCCGAGCGCCAGCGCGAGATAGGCCGAGGTCGACAGCGCGTCATCGGCGAGGTACTGCGCCGCTGTCAAAGCGCCTTGCAGCGCTCCGGGGCTGTCGATCCCGCGTATGTCCGCCCGTACCGGCATCAGGCGCCCGGTCTGCCTTGGGGACGTGCGCCGCCGTTCGCGCGAATGCCGCGCAACACCTTTTCCGGAGTGATCGGAAGGCTGTCGCATTCCACGCCAACCGCGTTGAACACGGCATTGGCGATGGCAGGCAGCACCGGATTAGCGCACATCTCGCCCGGCCCCTTGCCACCGAAGGGCGCATCCGGCGCCGGACGTTCGAGAACCGAGATATGGTGAGGCACAGCGTCGCCCGGCCCCGGCTGAAGATAGTGATTGAAATCGATGGGTCCGTGCGACCGGTCCGGATAGTAAGGCTCTGTCGTTTCATACAGCGCGTGGCTTACGCCCATCCAGGCGCCCCCGATCAACTGCTGTTCCACCAGTCGGGGATTGAGCGCGCGTCCAACTTCGTAAGCAGAGTTGATATGCTGGACCTCGACCTCGCCGGTTTCGTCATCCACCGTCAAGTCTATGATCAGCGCTGCGTGGGCGAAGGACGACACCGGGGTCATTTCGCCGGTGTCGCTGTCGACCTCGGACAAGGGGACAAGAAATATTCCGCGTCCCGCAAGTGTACGGCCTTGATTGAATTGAGCGGCCGTTGCCGTCGCCTCGACTGTTACTGACCGGCTGGGCGCACCCTTTACATGGATGTTCCCGCGTCCGTCGGTCACAAGATCGGGCGCGTCGACTTCAAGCTCTTCCGCCGCGGCTTCCAGCAGCTGGGCGCGGGCCTCCGTGGCTGCACGGATGATCGCGTTGCCCATTCTATGCGTTCCGCGCGATGCGAATGAGCCCATGTCATGGGGACCGGTGTCGCTGTCCGCAGTATCGACAAAAACATCCTCGACCGGCACGCCGAGCGTCTCGGCAGCCAATTGGCGACCAACCGACTTGATGCCTTGTCCAAGATCGATCGATGAGAGCGTGACCTTGAACTTTCCATCAGGCGTCGAATGGACCAGCGCCTGGCTCGGGTCGCCGCCAAGGTTCATGCCGATCGGGTAGTTGATGCAGGCAAAGCCGCGTCCATGGTGAATGGCCATCAGCGCCTCCTCGACCCGGAGATGAACCGCGAAACGCCTGGTCGCCGCACGCCGCGCTGGAAGTGGGTCGTGGCGGTTTCACTCTCGGTCTCAGCGGCAGCCGGCGGCGTCACCGGCTGCTGCGCCGCTGGAGTGCCTGACGCCTGTGCAGGCGGCTGCGCAATAGGCTGATTGATCGTGCTTGCAGGGCGCTGAGTGTAGGCTGCAGGGAGGGACGGACCGCCTCTGGCACCTGCGGGATGAGTTGTTTGCGCTGTCTCCCTTGGCACGGTTGGACGCGCACTGGATGTCGCTTCATCCGCGGGTTCCTGGAGCGTCGCCGGAACGCCCGTCGCACCCTTGAACCCGAGCCGCTCGACCTCTGCCTCCATGTCCTTCCGTTGGGGTGCATTGCCGAAAGCCGAACTGTTGTTGGAGGAATGGCCTTCAGGAAGCAGCCCGCGGGTCCCCTTCCCTGAGAACGGCTCCGGGGCGAGCCCCGAACGTCTTCGTTCGCCTATCCTGCCCTCGTCATCGGTGACAGTCGCAGGGATGACGCCCAGCGCCCCTTCTCCGCCGCCGGTCTTGCTTGATGCGCGCGCCGCGTCGCCGGACAGGCTCCAGCCCGTTTTCTGGGCGACCGCCTGGCAGCTTTCGATCAAGGCGCAGTTCTTCGCCTCGCGCCGATGTGCCTTCATGTCGCCATCGCGGTATGCGTTCAGGATCCGCAGCTCGATCGGGTCCATGCCGACCGCGCGCGCGACCTTGTCCATGTGACGTTCAATCGCGAAGTCTGCGGCGGTAATTCCGAAGCCGCGCATGGCCGTCGACGGGGTCCGATTTGTAAAGACGCAGTAGACATTGGATGCGACGTTCGGGATCGAATAGGGACCGGGCAAGTGACCCGTCGACTTCTGCACGGCATAGGACGACAGCCGCGTGTATGCCCCGGCATCAAAGAACCCGGTAAAGGCACGCGCGATGATGCGACCGTCGCGCATCACCCCGTCCTTGATCCGCCAGCGTTCACCTCCTCGCGGGCCGCCAACCTGCATTTCTTCGGCGCGGTCCCACATGTATTTCACAGGCCTGCCCGTCGCCAGGCAGGCGAGCGCAGCCAAAGGCTCGTGATGGCTGTCCACCTTGCCGCCGAATCCTCCACCGACGGTGCCGCCGATGAAGTGCAGGCGCGCAGAGCTGATGTCGAGCTGCTTCGCCGTAACGCCGACCGAGAAGAAGAGCGCTTGGGTCGATGTATGAACGGTGATCCGGTCGTTGGTTTCCGGCGCCGCGATGGCGCCGCAGGTCTCGATGGGCGCCTGCTCGATTGGCGACATCTGGTATTCGCCCCCGACGATGTGATCGGCTCTCGAGAATGCGGTCTCAACGTCACCGAACCGCAGCTTCTGGTGATCATAGGTGTCAAAATAGTCGAAGGTATTGTTGGGATACTCGTCGTTGACGATCGGCGCCTCGGGCTTCAGCGCCTTCTCCACGTCCAGCACATGGGGCAGTTCCTCGTAATCCACATTGACGGCATCAACCGCTTCCTGAGCGGCGCGAACCGAGGTTGCGACGATTGCAAGGACCGGCTGGCCAACATAGCTGACCTTGTCTGTCGCCAGAAGAGGCTCATCGTCCCGCCCGAAATTGATCAGCGACAAGAGCGTGTTGGTGTTCACGGGCACGTCGCGGCCGCCAAGCACGCGGACAACGCCGTCCTGCCGTTCGGCAGCCGAGGAATCGACTGACCGGATGCGTGCGTGATGGTGGGGCGAGCGCACGCAACGCATGTGCAGGAGCCCGTCGAAAGCATGGTCGTCGTAGAACTTCGAGCGCCCGGTTACATGACCCATGATGTCCTGCCTGAGGACCGGCTTTCCGACGACATCGAAATCGTCAGAGCGTTCGTCGGCAAACAGGTCCTTCCGATACTCCGCATTCATCACGCGGCACCTCGCTGCTTGGCGGCTTCAAGTATTGCATCGATGATCGGTTCATAGCCGGTGCAGCGGCAAAGATTGCCTGAGATGGCTTCCTCGACCTCCGAGCGGGTTGGGCTTGGATTTCGGTCAAGGAGCGCCTTGGCCGCCATCAGCATGCCCGGCGTGCAGTACCCGCACTGCGCAGCGAAGCCGTCAATGAACGCTCTTTGCAGCGGGTGCAGGTCCGGCCCGCTTGCCAGCCCCCCGGTTGTCTCGACGGACCGCCCGGCGACGGTCTCGGCCAGCACCAGGCAGGACACATGCGGTTCTCCGTCTATGAGCACCGTGCAGGCACCGCAGCTGCCCTGTCCGCAACCGTACTTGGGCGACAGGTCTCCGCAGCCCCGGCGAAGCACGTCCAGGAGATTGGCCCCGGAATCGACGAAGACTGCACTCTCGGAGCCGTTCAGCGTGAAAGTGACGGGGGACTTCACCGAGCATCCTCCCCAAGCAAAAGGCGACGAAGATGGACCGGCGCGACCTCGCGGCGATACCATCCCGAGGCGATTGGATCGTCCGGTGGATCCAGCCCCTCGGTCGCGGCAGAAAGCGCGGCCGCGATGCCTGCGTGATCAAGGCTGACCCCTTCAAGCGCGTTCTCTACCGCCCGGACCCGCACCGGCGTTGGCGCCATCGCGCCATAGGCAATGCGAACGCCCGACAACCGGCCCGCGCTTCGGGTGAGATGCGCGGCCATCGACATCACCGAAACACCTTTGGGCTTGACCCGGGAGACTTTTCTGAACCGGAATTCATCGCCCTGCGGGCGACGGATCAGCAGCGATCGAACGACGCCGTTTCGGCGGGCCAGAAAGTCCTCAAGGCTCAGTTCCTCGCCCCTGACCATCCGGACAACGGCGTCAAGCGCCAGCAGCGCAACCGCCATGTCACCATAAGGATGAGGCGCCATCAGGTTCCCGCCCACGCTTGCCATGTTGCGGATGGCGGGGCCACCCACGGCACGGGCAGCCGAAGACAGGAATTCCAAATCACGCGATGCCATGATCGATGCCATCGTGACGCCTGCCCCGACCTCCAGGCGATCGCCCTCAGCCCGAATTTCGGACAGCGAAGCATCCGTCGTCCGCACGATGCGATTGAACCGACGGTCACCATAGTTGACCCGGTTCATGATCAATGTCCCGCCGCCCAGAAATCGGGCTTGATCGTCCATCGCGTTGGCGGCTTCGCCAACGGTCGGGTACGTCTCGACTTCAAGCATGACCAATTCCCATGTGGCCCCGTACGGCCTCGAATCCCGCAGCGTAGATGCCTTCGCCGACCAGATCCGACAGTTCGCTTGCACGCCCCGAGGGCGTGTCAAAGCGGCTTTCCCATTCCCAATAGGTTCGATCCCCGTCCGTCACCGGGAACAGTCGGACGTGGGCGACGTAGTTGAAGAGCGGAACAGGCGTGTCGAGCAGGCAGTAGCTGAATGTCTGCTCCAAATCCGAAAGCGTGAGAAGCTGTTCTCGCAGATTGGCACCGCCCTCGAGGCGGAAGTTCCTTACGCAGCCAACCATGTCCGAAGGATATCCGCGCTCAATATGGCTTTCGGCGACCGCCGGGTGCCAATGGTCGTGACCGTTGAAGTCGCGAATGACATCCCAGACTGCATCCGCTGGCGCGTCAAGCACGGTGCTCTTCTTGACATGCGGCATCAGCCACCTCCGAACTGGCGCTTGAGCGCGTCAAAACCGGCCTGGAAAACGTCCGTGCCAATCATGGTTACCAATTCGTCTTCGCCGCTCGGGTCGCATGAAAACTCCGCCGTCCATTCGATGAAGGTCCGGTCACCCTCGGTCACGGGTGTCAGCCTGAGCGTGGCTACATAGTCTTCGAGCGGCATCGGACTTTCGAGGATCGAGTAGGTCACGAACATGTCGTAGTCCGACAGACCCAGCAGCTGTTCACGGATTTTGTCTCCGTTTTGCAGGTTGAAGTTCCGAATGCACCCGACCTTGTCCGCCGGAAGCGCCTCTTCAATCCTGCTTTCGCGGATCATGGGGTGCCAACGCGGCAGGTCGTTGAATCCGCGGATGCGGTCCCACACGCGGCCCGGCGGAGCGGGAATGACGGACGAAGCGTAGACACGGGCCATCTCAGGACTTCGCCTCCCCGTCCCTGTTCTTCTTCTCCTCCTCTTCGGCTTTCGTTGCGGCCCTGACCTTCTGGCTCTCGCTCATCGCGCGCGCCATGTTGCTGGCATCTTGGAAGATCGCAGATCTCGCCAGGTTTGAGCCGTCAATTCCGATGTCGTTCATCAGGCTGTCGATCATGGGCCCCTGAACACGGTAGCGAAGCGCGGAATTGATGACCTCGTCGGTCGGGCTTGGTGCACCGCCCCCACCGCCGCCGCCGTCGGAACCGCCGTCCGCCCAGTTGAGCCCGGTCGTGCCGCCACCGCCAAGTTGCATGATCTTGATCTCGTCGATCTTCTCGAGCGGCTTGACCTGCGCTGCAATGATGCCTTCGAGCCGCTCCAGCATGTTGCGCTTGAAGAGCGATGCGCGGGCCTCGTCGGTAAGGATGTTCTCGGCCTCGTTGATAAGCCGCTGGGCCTCAGCGCGGACAGCCGAAACAACTTCCTCTGCATGCGCGGCGAGCTTGGCGCGTTCGGCCTCCCTTTCGGCGGCGGTAACGCCAACCTGCTTGTCGCGCGACGCCTCCTCAAGCGCGGCAGCGGTATCGACCTTGGCCGCAGCTTCGGCTGCACGGGCGCGTGCTGCATCGGCCTCGATTGCTGCGGCGCTTTCGTCGAGCGACTTGCCGTAAAGTGCAATCGCCTTCTCCATCGCCGCTTCTTCGACCGCCCTTTCACGCTCGATTTCCAGTTGGCGGCGCTTCTTCTGATGCGCAATTCGCGCATCATCAAGCTCGTCCTCGGACTGGATCTGCACGCGTTCGACGATCTCTTTTGCAGCGATCTCGGCTTCGCGCAGCGCCTTTGTCCGTTCAACTTCGAGGTGCTCCAACGCTTTGCGGCGCTCGATGTTTGCGGCCTCGATTGCGCGCTCTTTCTCGATCTCGGCGGCTCGGGTCTTGGCTTCTTCCTCGATGCGGGCTGCATTGATCGTTTCCTGAGCGGCGATGTTGGCTTCGTCGACCGCCCGGTTGCGGGCAATTTCGCGCTCCCGCATGTCCTGCTCGTAGGCAATGCGCTCGGCAGCGAGCTTCTTTTCCTTGGCGATTCGGGCTGCTTCGACCGCTTCGGCTCTTAACTGTTCGCGGACCTCCGTATCTTCATCGGCCTCAATCCGTTCGAATGCGACCAGCCTTTCCTGCGTAATGCGAGCCTTTTCGACGGCCTCGCGCGACTCGATCTCGGCCTCTTCAAGCATCTTGTTGCGCTCGATTTCCAATCTCCGGGTCTCGCGTTCCGAGGCAATGCGTTCTGCCGCGACCTTCTTCTCTTGCGCAATGCGCGCAGCCTCGACCGCTTCCGCCTTCAATAGATCTCGTTCTTCGGTCTTTTCGTCCGCCTCGATGCGCTCGAAGGCCAGCAGGCGTTCTTGCGCGATTCGGGCCTTTTCGACGGCCTCGCGCGCATCGATCTCGGCCTGGTCGACCGCCCGATTGCGCTCGATTTCCAGGCTGCGGGTCTCCCTGTCAGAGGATATGCGGGCCGACGCCACGGCCTTTTCCTGCATGATCCGAAGCTTTTCGGTCGCTTCACGCTGAGCGATTTCGGCTTCGCTGATGGCCAGATCGCGGGCAACTTCGCGCTCGCGCGTGGTTTGCTCATACTCGATCCGGGCCTCGGTCACGGCCTTTTCCTGTGCGATGCGGGCGCGCTCCACGTTTTCGCGGGCGGTGATGCCTTCTGCATCGATGGTCTGCTGACGTTCTATCTCCTTTGACTGGGTTTCGCGCTCTTTCGCGATGCGCGCCTCTTCCAAGGCCTTTTCCTGGGCGATACGGGCCTTTTCGATCGCCTCGCGCGCTGCAATTTCCGCAGCGTCGGTCCGCTGCCGCGTCTTGATCCGTTCCTCGGTCAGCGTCCTTTCCTGCGCGATCCGCGCCCTCTCAACGGATTCACGGGTCGAGATGTCCGCTTCATCGACGACTTTCTGCGACTCGATTTCGCGTTGCCTGACTTCACGTTCGGACGCGATGCGCACCTCGGAAATCTGACGCTCGTTTTCGATCCGGGCAGTTTCAATGGCTTCGCGCGAAAGAAGCGTCGCCTGTTCGGCGTCCTTTTCCCGCTCGGAACGTTCCCGCGCCAGTTCTGCGCGTTGCTGCGCGCGCCGGAATTCAACCTCCCGCTCCTGGTCAAGACGGGCCTCTTCAGATTCGCGTTCAATGTCCAGCGCCTGTTTCTCAGCCTCAAGATTCCGCGCGCGAATCTTGATCATCGCATCCTGCTCGATGTCGTTGCGCAGCTTGCGGCGTTGCTCGACAGCCTCGATGACGGCGGTCAAGCCTTCCGCATCGAACTTGTTGGACGGGTTGAAATACTGAATGTCGGTCTGGTCGATGTCCGTCGCCGCGACGCTTTCCAGCTCCAGTCCGTTCTTGTCGAGTCCTTCCTGCGCCATTTCCTTGACGCGGGCCACGTACTCGTTGCGGTTTTCATGTACCTCCTCGAGCGTCATCTGTGACGCAACGGTACGCAGTGCCGAAATGAACTTGCCCGACAAGAGCGAATGGATGCGCTCGGGTTCCAGTGTCCGCCGGCCGAGGGTTGATGCAGCGAGCGAAACCGCCTCCCTGGTCTGATTCACCCGAACGTAGAATTCCGCGTCCACGTCGATGCGCATCCGATCACGGGTGATCAGCGCTTCGTCCTTCTCGCGAGTCACCGCAAGTTGCAGGGAATTCATGCTTACTGGCGTGATGTCGTGAATGATCGGCCAGACGAATGCGCCACCGTTGATGACGACCTTTTCGCCAAGAAAACCCGTACGCACGAATGCGACTTCCTTGGTCGAGCGGCGATAAAGCCAATACATCACCCAGTAGACAACAAAGATGACGATGACGGCCGCGATGAGCCAAAGGATCAATTGTCCTAACAGTTCGCCAGTCATGTGAGCCTCCCTTTCGGCCTTAGAGGTCGATCTCCTTGAATTTCTTCGTCTGTTCCGTCAGCGCGACTTCCGTCGGCAGGCGCTCCATCGAAGAGGCGCCGTAAAATCCGTGACAATTCTCGGTGTTCTTCAGGACGAAAGCCGCGTCCTCGGGCATTGCTACCGGTCCGCCGTGAACCAGCACAAGGACATCAGGATTCATTTCAAGTGCAGCAGCAGCCCATTCGTCGGTCAGGGCCGGGGCATCGGCCAGTGCCACTCCAGTCTCCGCCCCGATTGAGCCTCCGGTCGTCAATCCAAGATGCACGACAATGATGTCGGCACCCGCCGCCGCCATGTTGCGCGCATCATCGGCCGAGAACACATAGGGTGTCGTCAGCATGTCGCGATCAGCGGCCATGCGGATCAACTCGACTTCGTGGCCGTAACCCATGCCGGTCTCTTCCAAATTGAGCCGGAAGGTTCCATCGATCAGCCCGACGGTCGGAAAATTCTGGACACCCGAGAACCCGGCGGACTTGACCTCGTCCAGGAAGGCGCCCATCAGCCGGAATGGATCGGTCGCGCAGACCCCGGCGAGCACAGGCGTATTCTTGACCACCGGCAGAACTTCGCCCGCCATCTCCATCACCACGCCGTTCGCGTCGCCATAAGGCATCAGCCCGGCAAGCGAACCGCGACCGGCCATCCGGTAGCGCCCGGAATTGTAGATGACGATCAAGTCGATGCCGCCAGCTTCCTCGCACTTGGCAGAAAGCCCGGTCCCGGCGCCACCGCCGATGATCGGCTCGCCGCGATCTCGCATCGCGCGGAACTTGCTCATCATGTCACTGCGATCAAACACGCTGCCTATCCTTGTGCGGCAACACGGGGAACCTCTCCGTGCAGATCTCGGAACTCGGCGACCACCAACGCCGCAAAATCGGAGTCGTTGATGTTGTGGGGCACGCGAAGCAGATGTCGCGAACTGGTTTGTCGGACGGCATCCTCCAAGGCGTTGAAGAGCGCGGCATCGGCGGCCGGGTCATGAAACGGCTGCCCGGGCGCGGACAGCGCCGAAACGCCGCCCTCGGGCAAAAAGAAGCGAACAGGACCCGTCATTCGGTTCAGTTTCGCACCGATCCAGCGACCTATCTGGTCGCATTCGTCCGGCGTTGTGCGCATCAACGTAACTTGCGGATTGTGCTGGTAGAATTTCCGGTTGCGATAGCGCTCGGGAACCGTTTCGGGACTGTCAAAATTCACCATGTCCAGTGCGCCGCATGCGCCGATATAGGGCAAGCCCGCTTCGATCGATGCTTCAAAGCGGGTTTCGTCGGCGGGAAAGACACCGCCGGCAAACATGTCGCAGACCTCGGTTGTCGTCAAATCCAGGACGCCGGACAGCTTGCCCGATGCCAGCAGGTTTTCCATGGCCTTTCCGCCAGTGCCGGTCGCGTGAAAGACCAGGCAATCGTATTCCGGCTGAAGCGCGGCCGAAACCTGCTGGACGCATGGCGTTGTTACCCCGAACATTGTCAGGCCAAGAGCCGGCTTCAGTTCCGCCACGGGCGTCGCATCACGCCTGCCAGCGACCATGCCCGCCAGCGCCCGGGCACCATTGGCAAGCACTTCGCGGGTAATGACATTGAGCCCCTGGACGTCGGCGACCGCATTCAGCAGCAACATGTCTGTAGCCCCGACATACTGGCTGGTGTTCCCCGAGGCGACGGTCGAGATCACGACCTTCGGCACCCCAACCGGAAGCGCCCGAATTGCCGGGCTGACTAGCGACGTCCCGCCGGAACCCCCCGCAGAAATGATCCCCCCTATCCCATCCTGCCGCGCAATCCACCGCTCAAATGCCAGGGCCATCCCTGACACCGCAGTGCCTCGATCGCCAGTAAAGACCCCGGCGACGCCTCGCGGATGAAACGCCGCAATTGCATGCGGCGGTATCTCCGCTCCGGATGGCTTGCCGGAAGTTGACAGGTCGACGAGGATCGCATCAATCCCCTCGTCCTTCAGCACGTCTTGGATGAATCTCAACTCTTCGGACTTTGTATCCAAAGTGCCTGCGACGAGCACCTGGCCCGACCGGCCGGACGGTCGCGTCCGTGAAAGCGGCTTGATCTGCTCGGCTTCGCGGGAGGTCGGTGTAACGGTACGCGCTGCACCTTCGATGACATGAACCGGGGCGGGGCGCGACCAGCGGGTCGGGATACTGGGATTGGAGTTGTAGACCTTCGCCAAGGTGACGGGCGCTTCCTGCGCATCGCGCTCTTCCGTGCGCGCTGTCGGCTCGGGTGTCTCATCATGCGCATGGCGACCGACTCCCAGCAGTGCCTGTTGCAGGTCGCGGTCGCCCGCCAGGCGGGCTGAGTCCATCACGCGGTTGATCCGTCCGTTGACCATGATGGCGACGTCAGATGCAACTGCACAAGCGACGCCGATGTTCTGCTCGATCATCAGGACGTTGATGCCGCCCTCCTCCCCAAGGCGGATGAGCATGCTCTCGAGCTGCTGGACAATGACCGGGGCAAGCCCTTCAGTCGGTTCGTCCATCACCAGCAGGCGCGGATTGAGAAGCAGGGCTCGCGCGATGGCCAGCATCTGCTGCTCACCGCCCGAAAGCTGCGAACCCAGGTTGGTGCGGCGTTCAGCCAAGCGAGGAAATGTCCCGTAGATGCGTTCTATGGTCCAGACGCCACCTTGCCCCTCGACGAGTCGAAGGTGTTCGTCGACCGACAGCGAGCGCCAGATTCGCCGACCCTGCGGCACGTAACCGATACCCATGCGCGCAACGTCTGCGGGACTGCGCCCGTTGATCGCCTGTCCCTGGAAGGAAATCGTTCCGGATGCGACGGGTTCCAGCCCCATGATCGCCTTGCAAAGCGTGGTCTTGCCCATCCCGTTGCGTCCGACGACCGAATGAACGCCGGACTGCAGCGTCATGTTCACGCCCTGCAGCGCATGGCTCTGTCCGTAGTAGACGTTAAGGTCCCTGACCTCGAGGATTGGCGTGCCCTCAGCCAACTTCACCTCCGAGGTAGAGGGCCTGGACTTCGGGATCGTCCTCGATTTCAGCAGGGCTGCCTTCTTTGAAGATGCGCCCGTTGTGCATCATCGTGACTGACTCGGCGACCCGCAGGGCGACGTCCATATCATGTTCGATGATGATGAACCCCATGTGAGTTGGCAGCCCTACGAGGATTTCGATGAGTTCGGAACGCTCGGCTGGCGACAGCCCGGCAGCAGGCTCATCGAAGAGGATGAACCGGGGCGCACCCGCCAAGGCCATGGCGATTTCGAGCTGCCGCTGCTGGCCATATGAGAGAGTCGCGACCTGCTCGTCCTTGGCGTCCTCGAGGTGGACCACCCGCACAAGGTTCTCAGCGCTCGCCATCAAGGCGTCATCGCGCCCCGGCTGCAAGAATGAAAAACGGCTGCGCGAGACGCCAATACAGGCCAGGAAAATGTTGTCCAGCACGGTGAGGCCGGTGAAGAGCAAGGAGATCTGATAGGTCCGGCGCAGCCCCCTTCGGATGCGTTCATGCGGAGGAAACCGGGTAATGTCTTCGCCGAAAAACCGAATCGAGCCTGTGGTGGCAGGAAAGTCCCCTGCTACACAGTTGAAGAGCGTTGTCTTTCCGGCACCGTTTGACCCAAGCACTGCGCGCCGCTCGCTGGGCCGAACCGTGATGTCGATGTCAATGAGCGCAGCCAATGCCCCGAAGTACTTTGACACGCCCTTCAGTTCCAGCGCGTTCGCCGTCCCGGTCGCTCCGAGGCGTTCGGAAATCGTTGAACCGGCATCGAGAACGGCGTTCATGGCTCTTCTCCGCCACGACCGGTCAGTGGATCGCGTTTGCGGTCTTCACGCAATCTGTCCCACAGGCCAATGATGCCGTCTGGCGACCAGAAGACAATGGAAAGAAAGGCAATGCCGATCAGCAGTTGGAATCGTTCGCCTGAAAGCCCGAGCGTGACCAGGGCGTCGATCGCGTAGGTCTTCAGGATGACGTAGATGAATGCACCTATGAAGGGGCCGACCGGATGGCGCATGCCCCCGATCACCGCGATGACCAAGATGTCTATTGCCGGTCCGATTCCGGCTGTGCCCGGAGAAATCTGCGCCGACTGCCAGGTGAGCAAAATGCCGCCAATTGCCGCGAGCAATGACGCGAAGGTGTAGGCGGCCACGCGGTGCGCGGTAACGTTGTATCCCAAGGCTGACATGCGGCGCGGGTTGTCCCGAACACCTTGCAGCGCCAATCCGAACGGGGCGCGGGAAATGTAGAGAACAACAAGATAGCCAAGCGCAGCCCAAAACAGGGTCAGATAGTAGAACGCGGCCGCACCGCGCCAGTCCACGCCGAACAGCATCGGGGGCAGGACACCGTTGAACCCGGAGAACCCGTTGAACATCACATAGTTTTGCCGGGCGAAATAGAAGAACGCAGCCGCAATCGCGAGGGTGATCATTATCGTGTAGATTCCCTCGGTTCGCACCGCGAGCCATCCGGTCAGGGTGCCGAAGAGCATCGCGATGATCAGAGCGATCGGGATCGCGACATACCACGGCCAGCCAAGTGAAATCGTGTCAATGGCAGACACCCCGAATATCGCGACCATGTACCCGCCCACACCCGCGATCGACATTTGGGCAAGGCTGACCATTCCGCCGTAACCGCCCAGGAACATCAACCCGAGAGCAATCAGGCCAAGGATGAATGTCCAGCCAAAGATCTGGAACAGCATGAAGTCACCGGCAATTGCCGGCATGATCAGCAAGATCAGGCCAACGACCCAATAGGCGACCGGAACGCGCTCCAGCCAGCTTCGCCCGTCGCTGGGTGCCGCCAGGCTCGTTTCAGCTGGGTCGAAGATCGACATTTCAGGACCGCCCCATCAAGCCTTGCGGGCGGAACGCGAGAACACCCACCATGATCAGGAACGTCAGGACGACGGCGTACGTCGGCATGTACACGGAGCCGAACTGCTCGGCCAGTCCGATGAGCAGCGCACCAAGCGCGGCACCTGGAATGCTGCCCATTCCTCCGACGATGACCACGACCAGCGAGGCCAGCAGGAACCGTATGTCTTCGCCAGGCGCGACCGACTGGAATGTACCTCCGACCACTCCCGCTATGCCGGCGAGACCTGCCCCAAATGCAAAGACGCCCAAGAACACAAGTTGAATGCGCGCTCCGGTGGCCGACAGCATGTCGCGGTCGTCGACGCCTGCTCGTATCAACATGCCAATCTTTGTGCGATTCAGCAGGAGCCACATGCCAACGCCGATTGTTACCGCAGCGAGGAAGATCACTACGCGGACCAGCGGGTATTTCAGATAGACAAGATCACCAGAGCGCTTTTGCGTCGTGACAAGGATTGTCTCCAAGGGACCCGACAGCCAGGACGGGGCGCTGATGTTGTAAAAGTCGCCGCCCCAACCCCAAAGCATCAAATCGGCCATTATGATCGAGATCCCGATCGTCACGAGGGTCTGTCGAAGATCCTGACCTTCCATTCGCCGAAACACGCCAAGTTGCAGCAGAATGCCGAAGAGGGCGACCACGATGAATGCTGCAGGAAATGCAAGGAGCCAATATCCCGTGAGCTCGGCGAACTCATACCCCACGTACCCCCCAAGCAGATACAAGGAGCCGTGGGCGAGATTCACGTTGCGCATGAGGCCGAAGATCAACGTGAAGCCGGAGGCAACCAGAAAGTACAGGCCACCGAGCGTAATGCCGTTGAACAACGCGTTCAGGAACACCTTCTTCTTGCCAATGAGGTCGACAAGCCAAGACGGCCACAACGCAAAAATCATCCAGATCAGGATCGCAACCAGAATCGCAATCACAGCAGCCCAAATGGGATGGCGGCGCGCGAAGTCTGTCATTGTGCAGGCTTCTCTGGTGCACGAGTATCCTTCGCCGCAACCCGCCAATTGTGCTTTTGGTCCAGTTGCATCCCACAGACGCTACTGCCCGGACTGCAATTCCGCGTATCCCAAGGTCTGATCGGGTGACGCTGGATCGCGTAAAAATCACCTAGACGAAGTGTGCGACGCGCCGGTAGTCCGTCGGTGGAATTCCAACGTTTGACGTGAAGAAACGCGTGAAGCTGGCTTGGCTGGCGAATCCAAGGTCAAGGCCGATGTCAGTGATCGACTTGTCGGTTGTCACCAATTCGTCGATGGCGTGCTCAGTTCGAAGCGTGTTCAGGTAGAGGTTGGGAGTAATTCCCATCTGCATCTTGAAGAGCTTGAAAAAATGCGGCCGCGAAAGACCTACCTCGCGCGCCAGATCATCCATTGCGGTTTCCTCGGCAAACCGCTCTTGCATGAGTCTGAGCGAACGTCGGACGCGGAAGTCATTGAATTTCAACTGCATGTTGCGAAGCAGCGGACGAGATTTGGCGCTCCTCCAAGTCTGGTCGACGCATTGACGCGTGGTTTCGAAGAGAAAGCCGTCGAACCTTTCGGACGGCTGGTCATCGAGAAGAATGGATGTAAGGCGTCCGATCCACATTTCGACCGTCGGCGTCACCCGGACCTGGGGTGTCCCGAATCCAAGCGAAAACTCCGCGCTTTGGCTGTTCTCAAGAAACCACATCGGCTTGATGTAAAGCGTTAGAACGAAATGCTTCTGACCGCAGGGCGAAGGCTCGAAACTGTGTGGCTCCCAGGGGCTGATCGCAACCGCTTCGGTCTTCGAGATGGCATACTTGTCTCCATTGATGGTCGCTGATGCATCGGGACCCCCGAGATAGAATATCAGGTGCCCTTCGCGGTGCGCATGTGTGGTAAGAGGACGGTCGAGTTCGTACAGTGTCGCCCGTCCGAATGAACCGTGATGAACTGAGATTGCCCTGGCCATTACGATTCTTCTCCCTTGCGGTCGTCCTTTCGGTCTTCGGCCAATCGGCCGATATATCGCGGCAAGTCGCAGTCGTGATCAAGGAATACGCGGCCATTTGATACTCTGGGGTATATTAAAATTGTTTTGGATACTAAATCTAGCGTTGCAGAAATCCCTCGAACATATGCGCCAGAGGTTCGTTTCAATCATTTTACCCCATTTCCGGGAGCTTCGGGTGGCCTTCTTTGACCGCTTCAGGAAATTTTCGCCAGTTCCGCTCCAGCGAAACTGGCAAGCGACGTCAAGTTGCACTGATCCACTCGAGGCACGACCCGACCGTCACCGGGCCTTAATGGGCTCGTGCAAACAACTCCCGAATCTCTGAGCGTTCGAAACTCCGCAGATCGCCGGTTATCGCACGGTCGCAAGCTGCAATCGTTGCGGCCTTGCTCAGGGCGCTCACCTCGACCCCAAGCTCCGACAATTTCCGCGGAATCGGCCATTCTGACAACATGTCTCGAAGACCATCCGCCAACGTGCGCTCCTCATCGATACGGAGTGCCCGCTTTATTGGATCGCAGCGGCCATCGGGACGTCGTTCGTAGAACTCCACGAGGTGGGAAATCACAACGCCCCCGACTGCGCTGGGATTTGGTTTTGACGCAGACGCCGCGGTGATGGCGTTGCAAAGGGCGTGAATAACGCAAAGTCCCTTCTGAAGCGAAAGCGAACTGTTCAGACCCGCTGCCAAGAGTTCACGCCTCGCTGGCAGGTCATCGTCGTTCATGGCCGGGCCAATATTGATCCAGATTCGATTCAGCGCATCCAGTGCCAGTCCGTCAGCAGGCGGATGGTATCGGGGAGACAGATAGCTGTCGATCGCCCGCGACATCACTCCAGCCGCAGCAACCGCCGAGTCCTCTGCCATTGCACCCAGCGTGAGGGTCGGGTCGCATATCGTGATGCAAGGGACAAGGTTGCGGGAAGAAAGCAGAATGTGTCTTTCATCGTCCAGCGTAAGGCGGGCATAGTCGCTGATCGCAGACGCGAAGCCCAGAATGTCGGGGACCGCGTAGAGATGCGGGAGGTGACCATTGATTCGCCGCGACCCGCCTTCGTCGACCGACAGCATGTCGAGCGGCTCCTCATGAGCGATGGCAATCCTGGCAGCCTTAGCCAGGTCGATTACCCGGTTCGAACCAAATGCAACCAGTACGTCGCAATCGTTGTCCCGATAGAGCTTTGCCACGGCACGCGCTGCGCTTTCGGTCGGCAGGTGCGGAACGTCTGAAAAAATCACCGGCTCGGCACGCATCGGGAAGCCGGAAAAAAACCGGTCCGCCCCTAAATTTGACATCCTGTCGTCGGCAGCGACAACGAGCGGGCGCCGTTTTCTGTTCGCTTCAATCTCAGAATGCAGTGCTTCCTCTAATACGCCATCGGCGAAATGGACCCGTGTGAGGAAGTTGATCAGTGTCATGACCGCACCAATTCTGTATAGGGCCCGGTTCTAAGGGGCCCGGGCGCGAACGCCCGGACCAGCTTCAGTGAGAAATCAGTACGACGTCTGACACGGCGGGTTCTCGCGGCTCGGAGCGCCGAGCGCCGCGAACTTGGCCGGATCGATCCGCAGGTTTTGCGGCACGCCCGGATCCATCGAGATGAACTGGTTCACGAGGTTGCCGTTGTCATCTTCGATCACTTCGGAGATGAAGGTCGCGCCGATAGCCTGACGGTTTTCGTCCAGCGTGATCTTGCCGACCGGGCTGTCCAGTTCGAGGTTCGCCAGGCAGGACCGGAAGGCTGCATGCCCATCCGACAGGTCGGCACCCACTTCATCCAGACAGGTCAGCGTGGCCGACATGTTGTTGTAGTAGAGCGTCGCCAGAAGCGATGGAGCCGGGAAACGCTCTTCCGGCGGGAAGGTGTCCTGGTAGAGCTTCACGAACTCGGTCCACGCCGGGTCGTCCCAGGTGTCAGCCTGCGGGCCGGAAGACGGTGTGCCGATCAGCGCGCGTTTCGCATCGCCCTTCG
The DNA here is from genome assembly GCA_022820365.1 of Silicimonas sp. GTDB lineage: Bacteria > Pseudomonadota > Alphaproteobacteria > Rhodobacterales > Rhodobacteraceae > JAJEFO01. The sequence goes on along the minus strand of JAJEFO010000104.1, from coordinate 13,805 downwards.
AGTTCAAGACCGTCCCGTCGACCATGATCGTGCCGCCAATCAGGTTCGCGTCGCCGCCCGCCTGTTGATACTGGTTCAGGAAGTTGACAGCGTCGCCACCTCCAAGCCCCAGGTAGATGGCATCGACGTCATCTGGAAGCGACGCGATGATCGAGCCGAAGTCCTTGGTGCCCAACGGTACCCAGAAGCGTTCGGTAATCTCGCCGCCTGCCTGGCAGTAGTCCAGGGCAAAGCCGAAGACCTGCGTGTAGATAAAGGAATAGTCCTCGCCGATAGTTGCGACCGTCTCGTATCCCTTTTCGTTGTACACGTAGGAACCCAGGCCCCACGACCACTGCGCCCCGTCTGCGTTGAAGCGGAAGAAGTTTTCGGACGGGTTCACGTACGTTGTTTCCTGGGCGCCGGACGAGCCGTTGATAAAGGTCGTCGCAGGCTGAGTCTTGGCGTAGTCACGGATCGCGATCCCTTCAGACCCCGAAAGCGGGCCTACGATCACGGGAAGACCATCCTGTTCCACAAGCTTGCGTGCGGCGCGAACGGCACTGTCAGGCGATGCGTCGGTGGACTGAATGACAAGTTCCACGTCCTTGCCGGCAACTTTGCCGCCAAAGGCCGCCAATGCAGTCTTCATTCCGCGAACGCCATCTTCGCCAAGCACAGTGTAAGTGCCTTCCAATGTCGCCATCGTGCCAATCTTGAATGTGTGCTCGTCCGCATGAGCGCCGTGCACGGCTACTAGTGCCGCGCCCACCGCGGTGGTCACAAGAAGTTTCTTCATCACTTACCTCCCTAGGTATGCTGTAATCCGGTGCCGCACAGGGTGGCCACCTGCACCTAACATGACCGGGCAGATGCAAATGCACTGAACCGCGCCGCCGTCGCGTATACCCGTTAGTCGCTTTTATTTTGTTGAGCACTGCCGCGCAGGCGTCGAAGCCGGAGCACGCGGTCAGAGAGGCAAGGGCTGGTTCGCGCTTTCGCGTTTCAGTTCGACGGCGCAAAAGACCATGGTGGTATCGCCAACGTTTTCCAGGTTGTGAAGCGCGAATTCGCCTTCGCCAACGTCATAAAAGTGCGTCAGCCCGGCGTCGTAATCGCTTTCGTAGGTCGTCCCGTCATAGGTCCGCTGCAAGAAACGACCTGGCGTAATCGCGGTCCACAAATAGGTCAGGACATGACGATGGACCGACATGCGTTCGCCGGGCTTCAACGTCATGTGCCAGACCCGAACCGAGTTGTTTTCGAACACCAGATCGGTTCCGATGCGACCATTGAACTCGTTATTCTTGAACTCAAGCCGGATGGCATCGGACCAGTCCTGGAAGTTCGAAGTGGTCAATTCGCCCGATCTGAAACTGTCTGCATGCCTGCTAGTATCAATTTCCTCAGGACGGGGCATTGGCTGGCTCTCAAAGAGCGAGAGCGGGAAATTTGCGCTTTCCTTTTTCAATTCGACCGCAACGAATACCATCTTCGTGTCGCCGACGTTTTCCAGATTGTGCAACGCGAACTCACCCGACTTGACGTGGTAGAAGTGCGTCAGCCCGGCCTGATAGTCGCTTTCGTAGGTCGTCCCGTCATAGGTCCGTTGCAAGAAGCGCCCAGGAGTAATTGCGGTCCAGAAATACGTCAGGACATGGCGGTGGACCGGCATTTTCTCGCCAGGCTCAAGTGTTATGTGCCAAACCCGAACGGAGTCGTTCTCGAATACCAAGTCGGTGCCAATCTTGCCGTTATAGGCATTGGCACTGAATTCTCTCTTGACGCTGTCGGTCCACCCCTGGAACCCGCTTGTTGTAAGCTCACCTGACCGGAAACTGTCCGCAAACCCCTGGTTACCCGTTGATTGCGGCTGGGCTGCGTGCGCGGGCGCGGCAAGTGCACCACCATTGGAGCGTCCCGTTACCCCGGCCGCAGCGAGATCCTGCGCGTTCAGCCCCTCAGCCAGAATCAATGTCCCTTCAACCGAATCCAACCGCAGATGGATCATGGACTGGTACTCGGGCGAATTGTACCAGCGCATTGCCTCATCGCGGTTCGGGAAGCGCAGGATCACCAGCCGATCGTGTCCCGTCTGTCCCTCGATCACTTCTGTCGTCTCGTTGACAGCGAGAATCTCGACGTCAAACTTGTTAAGACAGGCCACCGCCTTAGGCACGTAGACGTCGTTGAGTGTGGAACGGTTGAGCACCTTGTGACTCGCCACAAAATAATAGGGATGATTGTCTGTCACACGACCTCCAAGACGGCAAAATTCGCTTTGCGGGATCAACGGTAGAACCAGCTTTCGCAATTCTTCTTCGCAATTTCGCTGCTTGGCATACCTCAGGGTACGATTGTTTGGTCGATCCGTCGCGGAATTGGACTACGGCCGGAACTCTTGTGAGCTTTCTCCGCAAGCCTGATTGCTCATCCTGAATTTCCCAACGCACTTTGCAGTTCCTGATCTGTTCGAGCCGACGGCGAGGCTCGCCCTTTCGGACATCGCCCGGCTTGGGAATCCGGCCTTTGTTGCCCTCCGGCCGAACGGTGGCCTCTCCTTTCCAATTGCTTTCCAGGTCGCATGCGTGACCGGCTCGTAGTGCGCACTTCGGCCTCTCCGCGTTTGGTCTGCAGCGCCCAGAGATAGGGGTAGCGCCAGGCATCGCCTGCCAGGATTTCAGTCATTGGATTCGATGATGCGGGTCAGCGCGGCGACCAGCTCCGCCCCCTCTTCGGGGGAATGTCGGCGGTGCGGCGGGCGATCCTTGGGTCTCCCGATGCCCGAATCCTTTCGAATTTCTAGGTCCTGAGCACGACGAAACGCGCCTTGCCGTGGCGAGTGATCGCGACAGGCGCTTGGGCCGCTGCGTCCAACACGTCGCCAGTCGTTTTGCCAAGGTCCGTGGAAGAAAATTCGCGCATGGGACACTCCTTTGTCGGTGACTGCTTCCCAACCTGACAGGTTGTACGGCGCAGCCGACAGTTCTACAATGACCAGTCCCTATTCCAAACGGCCCGACAGCCAGTTCCTGCTGGCCTCAAATCCGACCGTCCTGCGGGCAAGGGCGTTCGAGTTGCCACGCATGGGTCCGGACCACCCTGCTTACATAAGTGTGACAACCTGATTCCGGCCGAATCCCCAGTCATGCTTGGCCGGAACCGTCTTCCCGGCCGATGAAGTTCCGGCAATCGCCTGACGCCAGCAGGTCCGGCCATCGCGTGCGTCTTTGTGCATCAGTGCGGACTGATCATCCTGGTGCGGATCGCGGCACCTTGGAAATCGTGCGACCGGCAATGATCAGCGCCTCGCAGCGGCGAGTGCGTCTGGCAGGACCTGTGCAAGGAGATCCAAGTCAGCCGGACGTCCTGCGGTGATCCGGATGCACCGGTTGGCAGGCGCGACGCCGGGCATCCGGACAAAGATATCCCGCGCTTCGAGCTCTTCAAGAACACGGCGCGCGAAGTCACCATCCCTGCCACAATCAACAGCCACGAAATTCGCAGCCGATGGAATCGAAACCAGGCCGCAGTCCTCCGCGATCTCCGTGATCAGTTCACGCGCCTTTCCAACTTCGCTCCTTACGTGGCTAAGCCAATCACGGTCTGACAGGGCAATCTGCGCAGCAATCTGGCTGATCCGGTTCATGCCGAAGTGATTGCGTATCTTCTCGAAGCTCTGAATCACGCTCCGCTCGCCAAAGGCATAACCCACCCGCATTCCCGCCATTCCATGGGCCTTGGAAAACGTCCGCATGCGGATCACTCGGGGATCGTCAATCGGCACGTTTGGCACGATGCTGTCAGGCGCAAATTCCAAATACGCCTCGTCAAGGACCAGAACGCAATTCTCGGGGAGGTTCGCGATCATGCCTTCAATCCAGGCCGGATCCTGCCAGGTCCCCATCGGATTGTCAGGATTCGCCAGATAGATCATTTTCGCCCCGGATGCGTGCGCGGCTTCAAGGAGGGCAGCTACGTCTTCCCTGTCGTCCCGATATGGCACTTTCACGAGCGCGCCGCCAAATCCCACCACATGGTAGCTGAATGTCGGGTAGGCCCCGTCGGAGGTCACGACCCGTTCGCCTTCCTGGACGAAGAGTCTCACTGCATAGCCGAGAAGCCCGTCGACTCCCTCGCCCACGACGACTTCGTCTCGGGCGATTCCCAGATGAGCGGCGAGTGCCTCGCGCAACTCGAAACTCTCCGGATCTCCGTACATCCAGGCATCGCCAGCCTGGTCCTGAATTGCCTTGATGGCCTTGGGGGAAGGTCCGAACACGTTTTCGTTCGCACCGATCCGTGCCCGGAATCGGTGGCCCAGACGACGCTCGATGGCTTCGGGACCGACAAACGGCACGGTCGCCGGAAGACTGTCGGCAAGCGGGGTTTCCAATGGTCGTTTCATCGCACCGAATTCAGCATGCGGTTCATTTGCTGACAAGCCCTGCAAAAACGCCCTCTCAATGCCGCAAATGAACTGTCCATTCCAAAAGGAACAGGGCATGCATTTCGCAGGGAGAACTGTCATGAAAATTGGATTCATCGGGCTTGGCAATGTCGGCGGCAAACTTGCCTGCAGCCTGCTGCGGAACGGCCTCGACCTGACCGTCCGCGACATTGATCACGAAATGGCCGAACCGTTTCTTGCGGACGGCGCAAGGTGGGCCGGGAGTCCAGCAGAAATGGCCGCCGCCTGCGACTACGTGATAACCTGTCTGCCCTCACCGTCCGCCTGCTCGACTGTCATGGAGGGCGAGGACGGCATTCTCACAGCAATTCGTCCGGGCGCCATCTGGGCGGAAATGTCGACTACGGATGCAGACGAAGTCCGGCGCATGGCACGCCTCGTCGAAGAGAGAGGTGCGCACGCGGTCGATTGCCCGGTGTCCGGCGGCTGCCATCGTGCAGCGACCGGCAACATTTCAATCTTTGCGGGATGCGACCGGCCAACCTTCGAGAGGGCCCTTCCGGTCCTCACGACACTCGGACGGCGGGTGTTGCACACCGGCGAGGTCGGGTCGGCGTCGATCCTCAAGGTCATGACCAACTATCTTGCTACCGCCAATCTCGTCAGCCTCGTCGAGGCACTTACGACAATGAGAGCGGCTGGCATTGATCTTGCCACCACCTACGAGGCAATCCGAATCTCGTCCGGCAATTCCTTCGTTCACGAAACCGAAAGCCAGGTCATTCTCAACGGGTCGCGGGACATCAACTTCACGATGGATCTCGTGCTGAAGGACGTTGGTCTCTTCGACCAGATCGCCGCCGACAAGGGAGTTCCGCTCGCGCTTTCCCCGCTGCTCGTCGACTTGTTTCGGGAGGCAGTCGCATCCTACGGTCCGCGTGAACTTTCACCCAACATCATCAGGCGCTACGAGGAGTCGACCGGCCTCGATGTCCGTGCACCGGGCTTCCCCTCCGAAATTGTCGATGACGAACCTGAAGAGCCTGGCCACGAGGTCACGGCCAGTCGCGGCTGATTCATCACGCGAGACGAACGCCCGTCGACTCGCGCACGGACAGGCCAGCACTCACTCTATCTTCGGCAGCAGGCTGTTCACGCTGTCCTTGGCATCGCCATAGAACATGCGCGTGTTTTCCTTGTAGAACAGCGGGTTCTCAATGCCGGCGTATCCGGTGCCCTGCCCTCGCTTGGAAACGAAGACCTGCTTGGACTTCCAGACTTCAAGCACCGGCATGCCAGCTATCGGCGAGTTTGGATCGTCCTGCGCTGCCGGGTTGACGATGTCATTCGAGCCGATGACGATTGACACATCGGTGTCCGGAAAGTCCTCGTTGATCTCGTCCATTTCGAGCACGATGTCATACGGCACCTTGGCTTCAGCCAGCAGCACGTCCATGTGGCCCGGCAACCTCCCGGCGACCGGATGTATGGCAAAGCGCACATCCTTGCCTTGAGCCCGCAGCTTGCGCGTCAGTTCGCTGACCGATGCCTGCGCCTGCGCCACGGCCATGCCGTAGCCTGGAACGATGATGATCGATTCGGCCTCGCCCAAGGCAGTCGCGACTCCGTCTGCATCAATGGCAATCTGCTCGCCCGCGATTTCCGCTGCCGGGCCGCCATCACCGCCGAAGCCGCCAAGAATCACGCTCACGAAATGACGGTTCATCGCTCGGCACATGATGTAGGACAGGATCGCGCCGGAAGAACCCACGAGGGCGCCTGTGACGATCAGCAGGTCGTTGCCCAAGGTGAAACCGATCGCCGCCGCCGCCCAGCCTGAATAACTGTTCAGCATCGAGACGACGACCGGCATGTCGGCACCGCCGATCCCCATGATCAGGTGCCATCCGATGAAACCCGCCACAAGCGAAACCACGACCATCGTCCAGATCCCGGACCCGTCGAGATAGAGAAACCCGAGGACGAGACATGCAACGGTTGCGATCGCGTTCAGCCAGTGTCCGGAAATGACCGGCAAGGGCATTTTCTCGGATGGAAGCATGAGCTTCTTCGGCTTGCCGCTGACCTTTCCGGCAAGCTTCCCGAACGCGACGACGGAACCGGTAAACGTGATCGCCCCGATCACGATGCCAAGAAAGACCTCGACCTTCAGGATCGCGATCTCGGTTGCGTCTTTCTTCCAGAGCTTTTCGCCGAAGGCGGTGAGACCGGCCTCCTCGAGCGCCATGCCCGCCTCACGCATCTCGGTAACCGCGTTCAGCATGATGTCGGCGTTCAGCCCGATGAATACCGCCGCCAGCCCGACAAATGAGTGAAGCGCCGCTACCAGCTGCGGCATTTCCGTCATCTTCACCCGCGCAGCCACGTACTGGCCCACGAAGGCACCCGCCGCTACGGCGACGACGATAAGCGCCAGGTTCTGGATTCCCGGTGACAGCACGGTCGCCAAGATGGCAATCGCCATGCCGACGATTCCGTACCAGATCGCCCGCTTGGCGCTTTCCTGGTTCGACAGGCCGCCAAGCGACAAGATGAAGAGAACCGACGCCGCGATGTAGGCGGCCGAGACAAGTCCGTTCGACAACATCGTCCAAGCCCCTTACGACTTCTGGAACATGGCAAGCATCCGGCGCGTCACCAGAAAGCCTCCCACGACATTAATTGAAGCGATCAACACGCTGACAAAGCTCAGGAATACGACGACCCAATGCACGGCCCCTATCTGGAGCAGCGCTCCGACGATGATGATTCCCGAAATCGCGTTTGTCACCGACATCAGCGGCGTGTGAAGCGCGTGCTGGACATTCCAGATGACCTGGAATCCGACGAATACGGCGAGCGCGAAGACGATGAAGTGCTGCATGAAGCTCGCAGGTGCGTACGACCCGACAAGGAGCATGAGAAGGCCTCCGACCACGAGCAGCGCGACCTGCCGCTTGGTCGCTTCCTTGAAAGCGGCAAGTTCTCCGGCTTTTCTCTCCTCCGGAGTCTGTTCGCGCGGACTTGCCTTCGCGGGCTGTGCCGCGATCGCCTGGACCTTAGGCGGCGGTGGCGGGTAGGTGATTTCGCCGCCGAAGGTCACCGTGGCCCCGCGGATGACGTCATCTTCCATGTCGTGGACGACCTCACCGTTCCGTTCCGGTGTGAGGTCTGCAATCATGTGCCGGACATTGGTTGCATAAAGCAGCGATGACTGCGCGGCCATTCGGGAGGGAAAGTCGGTGTAGCCGACAATGGTGACCCCATTATCCGTCACGACTTTCTCGTCTTTTTCGGTCAGTTCGCAGTTGCCGCCCCGCTCGGCCGCAAGGTCGACGATGACGCTGCCTGGCTTCATTGCCTCGACCATGTCGCGGGTCCACAGGATCGGTGCGTCCCGGTTCGGAATCAAGGCTGTAGTGATGACTATGTCCATCTCGGGCGCAAGTTCGCGAAACTTCTCGAGTTGCTTCTCCCTGAACTCCGGGCTTGACGGCGCGGCATAGCCGCCTGTGGCAGCGCCATCCTGCTGCTGGTCATCGAATTCCAGCGCCACGAATTCCGCTCCCATCGACTCGATCTGCTCGGCCACTTCCGGCCTGACGTCAAAAGCGTAGGTGATCGCCCCAAGGCTCGTGGCCGTGCCGATCGCCGCAAGACCGGCAACGCCCGCCCCCACGACGAGAATTTTTGCCGGCGGCACCTTGCCAGCGGCCGTGATCTGGCCCGTGAAGAACCGTCCGAAATTGCTCCCTGCCTCGATGACCGCACGATAGCCGGCGATGTTCGCCATCGAACTGAGCGCATCCATTTTCTGTGCCCGGCTGATCCTCGGCACCATGTCTATCGCAATGACATTGGCGCCGTTGTCCCGGGCGATTTCCAGCAGCTTCTCGTTTGCTGCCGGGTAAACGAACGAGATCAACGTCTGGCCTCGCGAAAGCGCTGCCGCTTCGGTTTCGGTCGGAGGCTGCACCTTGGCCACGACGTCGGCATCGCCCCAGACGGCGTCTCCTGTTACGACCTTGGCACCGGCTTCACTGTACTCGGCGTCGCCGAATCCTGCAGCCACGCCTGCTCCCTCCTGAACCAGGCATGCGTATCCAAGCTTCTGAAGGTCTCTTGCGCTCGCTGGCGTCATCGCCACCCGCGCCTCGCCCGAGGCAACTTCCTTCGGCACTCCGACTTTCATCGCCAGCTCCCGTCCACAACGACTGAATCATCATTCGGCGTGTCTAGTTGGCGCACCTGCTGTGCACAACCGCTTCATATGTCGCAACAGTACGGGAACGTTCTGTCGAGACGCCCAACCATTCAGTGGGCGCTTCCAACAATATCGGGGCAACCTGTGTCAGGCGTCGTTCCCGGGCTTGTCGCGCTTCCAGAACCGATCATGCCAGCCCAACCTTGCGTTACCTCGACACGGGTCCATCCGATGGCCTTGCAGTCGGCTCCAGTTCATCACTGCGCGTGAATACGCCTCAACTAGCCCCACGACGTTGCGGTTTATGGGCCAGTCCCCAAGCAGCGTGAAATGCACTCGGATTGCCACTTTTGCAAAGCGGAACACCTTCGTCCTCGATCACGATATCGAAACGTGATGCAAACCGTATGCATGTCTCAAGGATCGCCGCGCCCTGGTCGTGAGCCGTGGCTGCACGGGACTGTCGTGTACGGGACATGGGTGTAACCTGCCAAAGACTGCCCATAGCCCGCAAATGTTCAGTATCACCTGAGCGTGGATTCGTTGTCCTTGCTATCCGTGATGATCTCTTCAAGAGCGTAGAAGGTCTTCTGCGGAATCAGTTCGACAGGATAGTATTTTGCGACCACGGACAGGGCCTCGTCGTAACTCCCGATCCCGAGATGGTCCAAGAGAAAACAGGTGTCGTCCACGTCGTGTGATTCCTCCCCTATGCGCATCGACATGCACTTCATTGCAAATAGATACTCCGGATCCGCGGTCATCACGCGCAGATTTGACATCTCCCGGTAGTCTCGAAAACTGCCTTGGGGGCTGAGAAAACCCTTCACCGCGTCGTTAAGCCAGTCCGGCGGGACATCGAATCCGGATTGGATGGCTGCAATCTCTGCCGCCTTGCGGATTTCGGTGGCAGGACGGAACACGGCATCCACGTCCCTTGTGGCTGTGCGGACCTTAAGCACCAGGCACATGACGGCGCCGCCCACAACATAGACTTCACCTCTCACGCCGGTTTGCGCCAGTTCCTGATTCAGCTTCCCGAAGAGGGTGTCGATTTGTTGTGCCGTAAGGGACAAGCTCAAACCCGGGTGCCGACGGAGGCATCAATGAAGATGTTACGCCGCCGAAACGGCGCCGGCGAGTTCGTGAGGAGATGCAGTCGCAGGCTTTTCAGGTTCGAACCGAACCAGGGCTCCTTCAATGGCGCCACATCTGCCGTCCAAGATGGCGGACGGACACGTTTCAGGCCTGCTGCGTATTCCACCATGCCGCACAGGTAATTCGCCCTGAACGGTGACAGGGTCACATCAGGCCAGTGCCTGACAGCGTCGCTGAACTCTTCCGGGCGGAGTTTCGCCAGCAAGTCGTGAATATCGGCAAACACGAACCTTCTTTGAGCTTCCGGACGGGCGAGTTGCCGGACCAAACACTGGAATCGGATGAACGGAGCCTGGCGATCGAGGCGCGGCTCGATCCGATCCGGATCCCGAATTGGAGATTTGAAAGCCATCCGTCAAAACGCTCCGCTTGTCACGCCTGTCGGCCCTGGATTCACTCACTTGCCGGGCCTTTCTCCTTACATCATCCGGAATACGCGTTCAAGACAGGGTCACGCCAGCCAATTCTCCAAGCAATCCAATTCCGGAATCCTGCCCTTGAGGACTCGTTCACCGTCAGGCCTGCGACGCGCCTGATCCGGCTTCCCGCAAGTCCCGGTTTGGACATCGCACGACGCCGTGCGCAGCAGTGCCCACATCGCAAGTTTCAAACGAACCAAGTGTCGTAGTCGCTGACCAATAGATGCGCCGGCGCAGAATCCTCTTCGATGTCGGCGAACCGTCCGACCGGCTCACGGAAGACGTTGTCCGTCACGTCATCGTTCACGGTCGAGACTTCGCCAATCAGAACGTCTCCGTTCTCGCCCCAGAGCGCGTGCCAGTCACCCGGGTTCAGCGTGACGCTCTCGCCCGGAGCCAGTTTCAGAACTTCGCCAGGCTGCAATTGGCGTTCCAAGCCGTCAGTCAGGACAGTAACGCCCTTCTCCCCGTCGAAGTTCCCTTCCGCGTCAGAGCCAAACAGCTCCACTGCAAGATCAGCGCCGCCCCGGTTGATGATGTCCTCGGACTTGATGAAATGGGTGTGCATCGGGCTGACCTGGTCCTGCCGGCTGATCAGGAGCTTTTCCGCGTAAACCATGCCTCTCCCGCGCTCCAGATCGGCAAGAAAGCCGTTTCGCAACGTGAACAGGAAGAGGCCGAGCTTGTTGAACTCCCCTTGCCCGTAATCCGTGATGTCCCAGCCGAGACGCGCGTCAGCGATGCGCCTTGCCGACCCGTCGTTCACACGGGCGCGAAATTCTTCCGGTTGCCAATAGGCAAATGGCGGCAACGTGAAGCCAAACGAACGCATCATCTCGTCCGCGGCTGCCATGATGTCGTTGATGCTAGAGCGTTTCATCTGGTTCCTCGTGGCAAGAAAGTCATGCGATTCGTGGCAGCTTGAACACTTGACGTCCAGACCCGCAAAAGCGTCATGCAATTTCGGATAGGCATTTCGAAGGTGCTGTACTGGCCTGACAGACCGCTAAGCACTTCTGAGCCGTGCCGGCCTCTCCCCGGCGGCCCAGTTCCGGACCGCCTTGCCAAACGCCTCGAACAGTGCCCGGGAGACCGGATCTTCCGCCGCCTTGTACTCTGGGTGCCACTGCACGCCGAGCGCAAAGCCCGTTGCGCCTTCAACGTAGACGGCCTCTTCCGTACCGTCTTCCGTGCGCCCGTCGATGACGATCCTCTCGCCAACTTCCTTGATTCCCTGTCCGTGAAGCGTGTTGGTCAGAACCGTCGTGGCGCCAAACAGTCTATGGAACACGCCGCCCTCGGAAAGCGCCACCTCGTGGCGAAGCCCAAACTTTTCGTCCAAGGTCCCATCGGGCGGCATCCTGTGGTTCATGCGGCCCGGCAACTCCCGGATTTCCGGATGGAGCGAACCGCCCATCGCCGTGTTTAGTTCCTGGAATCCTCGGCAAATTGCGAGAATCGGCTGACCGGCAGCCACGCATTCGCGAATCAACGGCAAGGTGATCTTGTCGCGGGCGCGGTCAAAGTCGCCATGAGCCGTCGTCGGTTCCTCTCCGTATTCTTCCGGATGAACGTTCGCGCGTCCGCCTGGAAACAGGAACCCGTCACAGACGGACATCAGCTCTGCAACCGAGACCAGGTCAGGATCCGCTGGCACTATCAGCGGCACGGCCCCAGCTACATCCCGAACCGCAACGGAAATCATGCGCCCGCCCGAATGAACGGGGTACTCGCGATTTATGAGATGTGCGTTGCCGATGATCCCGACGACGGGCGAGTTCATTGCTTCCTCCTCAGGCGTGCACGCGCGTCGCGCGACCCGCCCATGTAATACAGCATACCGAAACAGCACAAGGCCCCGCTTTGCGGGCGAAGCTCCGGGGGCATTCCCTAGACGATCGCGATGGCAACCAGGTTCTCCCGCAGAAGCAAGGGGATCCTGGAAGACCGGGCCATGTCGCTGAGGCGAAATTCCGTGCGCGCCGACCCGGCCCCAAGATGAAACCGTCTTTCAACATGGAACTATGGCAAGCACTTCAACCTGATCGCCATGACGCGCCCGTTCACGGTCCGCAGAGACAGCGCGCTCAAAGACGCGCACGAAGGCGACCTGCCGAAGATGCCGATGAACTTCGCCAACAAGTTGGCCAAGCTGGCCGGCAGCCTCGCGGAAATGATCCTGGCGCCGACGGTGACGCTCGCCGACACCGTGACGAGCGCGTCTGGCAAATGAGAATGCAACAGTTTTGGCGCGGGTTCTTTCCCACTGGCAGTTCACCCGGGTGCTGGATCCGGCATCGCAAACCACGTAGTGCAAATGTCACGGCGAGGACCAGCGTTGCTGCTGGCCCTGTTCCGATCACGGTTCAAGGGCCGCGACCGGTTGCCAGCTGTCGCCGCATCTCTGCTCGATGGCCTATTCCTGACGCATCAGGAAACGCCCCAAGCGTTTGACACACGCACAGATCGGTTTGCGGGCGAAATTTCTTTGGGAGGATCTGGCCACGATTTGTATGGTGCGTGCCTCGCTCAATTCGGTGTTCCTAGGCTCGTGTATTTCACACCGCTATTTTTGCCCCTCCTGCCTGACCCGGCTCTTTACGAAAATCCTCAAGCTGGAGTTCATGGTCAACGTCCGCTCTTCGATCTTCGGTGATCGCAGCTGGGTTGAGCCGTTCATCGAAACGATGGTGAGCAAAAAACAGGATTGGGTAAAGCTGACTTCGAGGCACCGGTTTCCAACGTTCCCGAAATTTGATGAATATGAAGCCCTGATGAAAGAGTTTTCTTTGGCAAGGGATATCAGCCAGTGAATCCCCAAATTGAAACCAGGCCCGTCGGGATCGATACTTGGGAAGATCTGGAGACCATGTTCGAGAGCCGGGGCAGCCCGCATTATTGCTGGTGCATGGCATGGCGGGTGAACGAGAACAGGACGCGGATCCCAGGAAAGTCGGGCAAGAAGGCATCAATGCGGGCCCGGGTAGCTTCGGGAACTCCGACAGGCATTCTAGGTTATCATGATGGCAGAGCAATCGCTTGGTGCTCGATTGCACCAAGAGGAAGCTATCGGAAGCTGGGCGGTGATGAATCTGTCGAGGGAGTCTGGTCGCTGGTTTGCTTCTTTGTCCAGAGGCCTTTCAGAAACCAGGGCGTAACGCGCGTGCTTCTTTCTGCCGCCATAGAATTCGCGCGTGACAACGGGGCCAAATATGTCGAGGCCTATCCGGTTGACCCAAAATCCACGACATACAGATACATGGGACTGGTGCCTGCATTCGAGGAGGCCGGTTTTCAGTTCAAGAAAATGGCAGGATCCAAGCGAAACGTCATGATTCTCTCTCTGCACAGACCCGCAAGAGTGAAATGACGCACCGAGACTTGTGGATGAGGCGGCAACTAGGTCGAGGCCTGCCTCGAGACGCTGGAGGTGCCGGACGCCACGGAATCCTGGCCCTGCCGAACTTGCGGGAGAACAGAACCCGCGACATTGCCGCGCTGACGCTGAACGAGGTGGCGTTTCCGGGCAATCCGGACCACGCCAATGCGCTGCGCGCCGTTCAGTCATGCGCCCCCTGAGAAGTGATTCCCGTTGGCCGTCATGCCTTCTCCCGTGAATTCCGCATTGTACGTC